>JAFDXI010000011.1 GCA_018268035.1 Bacteroidota bacterium
AAGCTTACTTCCTCTTCCTTATCACTGATTGCAATATGGTTAAGAGATACTGCTCCTTGATCGACCCAGTTGGCCATCATGTTCTTTTGCAACAAAACAAAAGCATTAATATTAGCCTCAAAAGAAAAAACGCGACCCCCTTTGCTACCATTGATTCGTTTAGCCATCAGGCAGGAATAATAACCGAAATTCGCCCCAACGTCTACAAACACTGAATCTTCTTTAACATTATTTAAAAAGTATTTTGTTAGCTCACTTTCATAAACGCCATGAATAATAAAATGGGGGGCCATTGTGCAATCATAACTGCTTACAAGATACATTACATCATAAAACGACTTTGTCAGGACAGTTCCATCACCCATATAAACCGCAAATGGAGTGTGGCTGTAATTTTTATGATGAATAAGTTCTTCTTTAACAATTTTTCTGATTATTTCTTCTATCATAAATATTATTTGGACAAAAAAACTGATTCTTTTGGAAACAAGTGAAATTCGGTACAATTACTTTTCAGATAATCTATATCTCGAGGCTGCATAACACCCCAACGAATACCCTGCCAAAATCCTTTTCTTAACATTTTTCGGTATCGCTTATAATCGGCCCGATCGATTTTTCCTTCTTTATATGCCTTTCCAACCTCTATAAAAAAATGTTTTTTCCTAAAACCGGTTAAAACCCGAATCAGGCGGATAATCATTAAATCATGCCCGTTTTTCAGGCAATAAAAAGTATCTGACCTTGCGATTATATCCCATCTGATTTCAAAAGCACTTTTTCTCATGTTGCTGGGCGCTTTAAAATGTCGGATGTAACTAATTGGGCTATTTGCTATATAATAGCCCTTTCTTGCAAGTCGGATACACATATCAGTCTCATCTAGGTAATAAATAAATCGTTCATCAAAACCACCAATGTCATAAAGCGCTTTTTTGGATGTGACATTGTTCCCCCCTGGTACACCTTGTACCCAACGTTTACCATCAAGAATATGGGTTTTCAGTTCCTCTTCGCGAAAGATTTGCATCCCATAATCTGAAGTCGCTCCATTCTTGAATTCATAATGCTGCGTATCCTTATGTTTTACAGGACCACCTACGGTTCCTATATTGCGATCTGAATTATACACCAGAAACCAAATAAAGTTTTCCAGCCATTTTTCATCTGAAGGCAATGCATCATCGTCGATAAATGCAACATAATCTCCTCCTGAATTTTCAATTCCTAAATTCCTCGACATACTCAGGTTTGCTTCAGGGCAGTGTATTATTTTAATCTTCTCCTCGTATTTTTTTAATACTTCTTTCGTATTATCAGTCGAAGGGCCGTTTACTGCAACAATCTCGTAATAAGGGTAAGTTTGTTTCTCGAGGTCTTTTAATAAGGCTTTTAAATGGGTTGCTCTATTAAGCGTATTTATTATTATGGAAACTTTGTATTTTTCTTTTAATGTGTCATCGTCAACTTTTATAGCACATTTCTGTATGGCTGTTACCCCTTTGAAGAAGACTTCGTATCCTTTTGAACGGATATCCTTTTCCCTCAGTGTTTTTATAAGTACAGTATGCTCTTTAAAAGAAAATTGTTTTCCAAGCCTAAAAGTTTTCTCTGCATTTTTGAAACTGTACAGGTTAAGTATTTCTGTGTAGGCGTTATCGACTTTTACAAGCACTTTCCCACTCCAATCGTGTGTCAGAAAAGTAAGGTCGAGAAATGAAAATTCTCCTTCAAACTCAATTGTGCTGCTTTCAGATTTTGCATCGGTGTAATGAAAGTAAAGTTCCTTAACAGACCAGTTGCCATTATACCTCAATGAAGGGTGTGATGAGATAATTTCTTCAGGTTGTAACAGGTACCTGTATTCTTCATTCTCAATGATCTCCTCGTTTTCAGCCTCTGTTTGAGCAACTGTCTCCACTTTCACGCTGTTCAACTCATCGTTAAGATTCGACTTATCAGATTTTGCGTTAACGACAGTACCATTTTTTTTCTCTCCATTCTGAAGTGGCTTACGCAGGATCAGCTTCTCAAAAAAAACTTCATTACCCTGTGCCAATTCATTTTTGTTTCCTGTAGGCTTTATCAACAATTCATGAACTCCCGGAGAAATGTTTTCAATTTTGAATGACTTTATCCTTCTCTTTGTAGAATACAGATCAAACTCCTGTTCATTTTCATTATCCACCGATAACAAGACTTTTCCACTCCAGGGGTGAGTTAAGAAACTAACTTCAAAATCATTAAATTCATCTTCGATAGTAATAAATGACTCTTCTTTTGAAGGATCGATAAGAAGCAGATTATCGTCCACTATTTTAGTAGCGCCCTGTATGTTGAGGCGTTTATCGTTACACAAATACAATTCATCGATCAATAGGGGACCTTGTTTTAATTTTCTTGTAATACGCAGCTTGTAATTTTCAGTGGAAAAGATTTTTAAATCTTCGAAAGATTTAAAAATGGCTGCAGGAGAAAATCTTTTTAGATGCTCTCTTTGTTTTCTGATTACTTCTTCTCTGAATTGAACGTCTTTAAGCTTTTCAATTATTTCAGCGATAACCCGATTATTCTTCTTATCAAAAAGACAACCATTTTCTCCAACTGTTTCCGGCACTGCTGTGGAATTATAAGCGACCACAGGAATGTCAAATGCCATTGCTTCCGCTAAAGGAACTCCAAAGCCCTCATGTTCACTCATCGACAAAAAAACATCTGCTGTTCTGTACAATGCATATAGTTGCGAATCGGAAATTTTGCCGGTTATTTTTACCTGTGTTGGGCCCAGTTTCAAGGTATTTAAAAGCTGTTGAAGCTCTTTAACATATTTAGGAGATCCTCCTCCTGCAATTGTTAAAGTAGCAGACGGATTTACTTTATTTACATAGTATTGAAAGAAACGCAGGATATCAGTCTGTTTTTTATGCGGCGCGATGCTGCCAACGAAAATAATATGAGGTGAACCATCTATCTTTTTAAAGGTATAATCATAGGGCCTTTCTGTAATTATTTTTGGATCCACAATAGGCGGAATGATTAGTGTTGTAATGGTTTTTTGTATTGCTTGGCGCAATACCGAAGCGGAATAATTGCTGTGGCATACATACAAATCAAAATTATCGAACATCGATAATTGTTCATAACCCTTTAATGTGGATGGATAAGCTTCATCCTCTTTATGAAAAAAATTGGGGTGTGTTATGTTGTGAAAAAAGAAAATTTTTTTTGGTAATACAATCCCATTAAAATATTCTGCCTTTTCACAAAAATTCCAATAATGATAAATTACATAATCAGTATTGGAAAATTGAATGTTTTCGATTTTCTGGCTCAGATGTTTAACGGGTTCGCTGGCGTAACTCCCGATGATTTGTGTGTGGGCCCCATTCGTTTTTAGCAAATTGTCATAATCTACTGTAGTATTACTTACTCCGTCCCTGTCTGTCAGGCAATTCATTGCCTGGAAAATCCTTTCTTCCGGCCGCCTAAAAACAATCTCTTCAAAAAAAGCTGCGCAGTTTTTCCCCATTAACTCAGACGAGAATCGATTTTTAAGTTTTTCCATTGCGTTAATGGAAAGCTTTTTTCTTAATTCCGGGCTATTTTTTAATGTGAAAATTGCTTCCGCTACCAGCTTTGGCTTGTCAATAGGTATAATAATAGCATCCTGGTTATTCTCAAAAATTTCAGGAACCGCACCGGTGTTAAAGACAATCAGTGGTTTACCTTTTTTCATGGCCTCTATATATAAAAGCCCAAAAGACTCATATCTTGATAATGCAAGAACTATATCGGATGAACTATAAAGTTCTTCCAGTTGTTCATCGCTAACATATCCATAAATGAAAATCTGTTTATCGAGATATCTTTTAAAGTTTTTACGGATGTAGTCATGGTAGCCAGCACCAGTTTCTTTCATAAAACCGTCCCATTCCCCACTGTCCTTTCCAACTATGTGAAAAATAATATCCGTATTGTTGCTTCCATTTAATATAGTTGGTAAAATTTCCTTTACAAGGATATTTGATCCCTTTCTTTTTTCAAGGCGTCCTGCAATAAGAACATGCACTTTTCCCGTGACGGTGGCAGCACTTGCTTCTTCCTTATTTTCAATATCTGAAACATCAATTCCGTGGTGAATGACAGCATATGGTTTTGAAGAAAAATTAAATTGGTAAAGGCGTTCAGTCTCTCTGAAGATTGACCAGCTGTCAAAAACAAACCCATTGGCGAGTTCCATGAAATGGGTTTCAATTTCATTTAAAGAGTTTTTAACAGGAGTTTTGTCATCAAGGATTTCCGTCAGCAGCATCGTTGTTGTTTCAAGCCGAACAACCATCGGAATATGTCCGATACGGACTTTAGTGATATATCCTTCGATATCCCATAGAGGCGAATCAATAATATCTATTGGATGCAACTCATTTAGTTTTTTGATTCTCTCATACACCAGGTAACTGTAACAGAGTTTATGCCTGCATATTTCATCAACCTCTAAAGAAGTAAATAAACGGGAAAAAATATGCTGGTCCCAGGCGGGAATTTCATGAATATAAACACCCTTTTGAAACCTCTCGTTTCCTTTAAAGCCTGACGTAATGATATGTACTTCATGGCCAAGAGCAGCAAATTGTAGTGCATATTCCCATCTGTTTCTTGGTATTCCGTCGGTAGAAGTGGGGGGTAAAAATTTTGTTATAATACAAATTCGCATAAGGGATAACGCTTATCAATCATGAATGTTTTCGGAGATAACATTATTATTTATATAGTTGCGATATAATTTCGCAAAATATTGTTTCCGGTGAGAGTTTTTTGTAAGCCGCCGGTAAACGCCCCGGACAAATTTCCTGTAAACAGCACGTTTCCACTTTAGAAGCCCCTTTGATCCATCTGGTGCGAATAGTTTATTGTAAATTACATAGTCCAGCTGCTGCTGCGCTTCACGCAGACTGATAAAACCTTTAAAAAAGCGGTTGTGAATAAGTGATTCGATATGATTTTCATCAATCACTTTTGGAGTTGGTTTTCCTTCGCTGGGCATGAAAGGACGAAGTAATGTTTCTTCATCTTTTTCAGCCAAATCAATTTCAAGATTTATTCTATCCTGCACATCCGTCAGTTCGCAGGGTACTGTTTCTATTTTCTGAACAGCCTTCGGGCTTGCCGGTAAAAAAAGATTAACTACATGACCAGTTTTAAGTAAAAAAGTAACACGGGTGTTTTTTGACTCTTCCTGGTTTGACAAAGAAAAGCTCAAATCTTTTTTAAAAGTAACGCTCTCGAAGCGGATAGATTCGCTCTTTTTCACTTTTTCATCAACCACGATAGAAACAACCAAATCGGTATCTTCTCCAAACGAATTTATCATTGAGAAGGGGTACACAAAATCGCCTTGAGGTGAAAAATGAAGAGGAACAGCAAGTTGGTCACCTTCTTTTAGAAGAAAGTTCTGCAATTGAATTTTTCCGGAGGCCAGGATTACCATTTATAAAGGTTCAAAGTTTTGCAAAACTAGCATTTATATACCTTTTTCCAAGCAGTCGCAAATTTCCACTTAAAAGGCTTTTCAGGTTGATTTAACTGCTCTTTTTTCACAATGCTGGTATTTTACTGAATTATTAAACCTGAGCCAAATCAACTTCCGGTAATTACCTTTGCCACCAGATTTAAACTCTATCTGATGAAAGAAAAATTCATTGAGTTTCCACAAGGTGCTCATATACGGCGAAGTACAGTTTTAAAGAGAGATTTTATCACACTTTTTTTTCCAGGACAGGAGATAGTTTCAAGTATCAGTGGCACGAAGGTAGAAATTGAGTTTATCAGGCATCCCTGGAGCGGTGCGGTAGAAATTACGCTTGGGGAAAGAATAGAAAAACTGGATTTATATGGAGCGGAGCAATTTGTATACCGCTATAGTACAGAAATACCGCCAGGGGTTTCCACTCTGCGTATTAAGGCATTAGGGCCTGATTTGAGCGATAACAATATTAGTAGTCAAAGGGGAACAGAAGTTTGGATTGGCAGAATTATTTCCAATAATAAATTCTCAGATCAATCAGATATTCGGATTTTCCCGGTTGATGATATACATAGCCTTGTTGATGCAAGAATCGGAAGATTCCTTGTGAACAATAATGATATGAGTGTGTCAGGAGATATTATGCATTCCGGCTATTTCGCAGAGCGGGACAGTGAATTATTTAAAAAGCTATTAAAACCGGGAATGTATGTGTATGACATTGGTGCAAATATTGGCCATCACTCAGTTCTCTTTTCATTGCTAGTTGGGCCTTCTGGTAAAGTATATTCGTTTGAACCTCAGAACTATATTTTTAAAGTTTTAAATGCGAATCTGGCGCTTAACAACTGTTCTAATGCGTGGAGTTACCGGTGGGCAATTGGAAAAGAAAAAGCAAAACTGAAAATGTATCCTATCGATTATTCTCAAAAGAACAATTTTGGCGGTTTAGGCATTGATTTGAGTAAGCAAATAACCACGGCATCCGCTGGTGAACGTATCGATGTAATTACAGGGGATGAATTTTTGGATATGCTGGAAGAAGAGGACAAAAAAATAGATTTTATTAAAATTGATGTACAATCTTTTGAGTTATTTGTATTGCAGGGGTTAACAGGTGTACTTAGCCGGTTCAAACCAATGCTTTTCTTAGAAATAGCGCCTTTCTGGATGAAAGAAATGGGTTATGATTATTCCGAAATATATGATCTGCTATATGCTTTGGGCTATAAAATCTACATGCCGCATGAAAGTTTAGAATTCCCGGTAAAAGGAATAACCGCATGGAACGGAGAAAAAATGGTTGAATGGGACATTCTTGCAATAGCCGACTAATGTTTATATAGTTACCTTTTACAACAGAATTCACATTATTAAATGAATAATTTACCTTATTGGCTTATTACTACTGAATATCCTCCACACAAAGGAGGAGGCATTGGCACTTATTGTTTTGAAACAGCCCGAATGTTAAGTGAAAACGGGTATTCTGTAACTGTATTTATTTATGATTTATCATTGTCTGGCGACCAAGTAACTATAGAAAATAATATACGGATTGTTCGTTTTATGCCAGATAAAACAAAAACTGATCATTTTCTGGGCTTTAATGCTTCTCTAAGCTATGAATATGCGTATATAATAAATAGCTATCTTAATAAAGAAGGTATGCCTGCCATACTTGAATCACAGGAATACCTGGGAATAGCTTATTACATCCAGCAATTTAAGTTTTTGAAATACGAATTGTTCAAAGACTTGAAGATACTTATAACCTGTCATGCTCCTTCTTTCATTTGTCTTGAATATAACCATATTCCTGTTTATCAGTTTCCGGATTATTGGATAGGGCAAATGGAAAAATCGGTTATACGAAGCGCAGATATCCTGATTTCACCAAGCAAATATTTTGTTAACCAAGCCAGGCAAAGAATGCCCTGGAATGGTATTGCAGAATTCTATATACCAAATCCTATTTCTATTGGGAGTTCTGCACCTGTAACTCAATTTCAACAAAATTATATTGTATGTTTTGGTAAACTTTCTCCTTTGAAGGGAACATTCGAATTGCTAAAATATTTTAAAACTCTGTGGGATGGTGGTTTCAAGCATCCGCTGCATATAATAGGTGGAATAGATCAGATCTTTCATCCAGATAGATTAAAAATGAGTGACTGGGTAAATCGCCATTATCAAAAATATGTAAATGATGGACTGTTAATACTACATGGGGAATATGATTTTCTCGAAGCCAGAAAAAGACTTTCGTTGGCCCATGTAGTTATCGTACCAAGCCTGTTTGATAATCTTCCCTATACGGTTCTCGAAGCAATGGGTGCGGGTAAAATCGTACTTGCTTCATTACAGGGGGGGCAATCTGAAGTCATTGAAAATGGGAAAAACGGATTTCTTTTTGATCATAATACAGATGGGGACTTTAATAGTAAGCTGTTAGAAATTCTAGATTTATCAACTGCTGAAATAAATGTGATAACAGAAAATGCTATCCGTACAATCGAAAAAGAGTATTCTTATGCTGCTATTTTTGAAAAAAAGAAAGTTCTGCTGGACCCTGTGCCAAATAATACAACGTACACAGAATTCCCTTTTCTTCATCCTTACGAGAAACCTATTTTTACCCGACAAACTGAACTTCAAAAACAAGAGTTACTTTCGGTTATCATTCCTTATTATAATATGGGGCTGTATATTGAAGAATGTATTCAATCGGTATTGTCTTCAGACTATCCCAACAAGGAAATAATAATAGTGGATGATGGCAGTTATGAAGAGAAGAGCATAACGGTTCTTCAAGAAATAGAATCAAATTATCCTGTTAAGATTATCAGGAAAAAAAACGAAGGCTTACCAAAAACCAGAAATCAAGGAGCAAAAAGTGCAAATGGTCAGTATATAGCATTCCTCGACGCAGATGATACTGTAGAAAAAACTTATTACAGCAAAGCAATAAGAGTGCTCCGGGCATATGAAAATGTTTTTTTTGCCGGATGCTGGACGAAATATTTTGGAGATAGCAATAATAGCTGGCCGACATTTAACCCTGAACCCCCCTACCTTCTGCTTCATAACATGGTAAACAGTAGCTCATTGGTTTACAAACACGAGGCCATATTAGAATTTGGTTTAAACGACAAATCATTTGTTTATGGAATGGAAGATTGGGACAGTGTAATTAATATGGTAGGAAATAATTGCGGGGGTATCGTTTTACCTGAGCGTTTGTTCAATTACCGCGTCAGAAAGGGTTCAATGGCAAGAAACTTTACAAGAGTGAAACGTCTTTACCTGCATTTTCTGATCGCGAGAAAACATTCAAAATTATATGAAAAGCACGCATCTGCAATTGTCAATCTATTGCAGGCAAACGGAAGCAGTCTTAATTTTGACAATCCTACGCTGGATTTACCAGGCTCCTTTTATCTACCTTTTTTACCTGGTAAATGGCAGGAAAAATTGAAACAAAGAGTAAAGCGAAATAAATTTTTGAAGACTTTTGCTTACTCAATTTATAAAAAAGTAAAAAAATAAAAATGTTGCTGAAAGTAGCATCGGATTGGCTTCATAGAACCAACAAATTGGAAAGAACCTGGTTATTGGCAAAAATTGAATTTAAGCTACGGTATTATGAAAATAAATTAGGGCTGTTCTGGGCACTACTGAAACCGGTAATGGATATTGTAATTTATTACATAGCTTTTAAAATCATTCTTAAGAGTGATATACCGGCTTTTGCATCCTACCTTTTTATCGGACTTATTTTCTGGATTTTTTTTACAGAAGGCTGTGGTGGGAGCATTCAGATTCTTCAAACAAAGAAATATCTCTACGAGTATAGTAATATGAATAAACTGGAAATTTATATTTCCACTCTTTTGAGTAATTCTATTGGTTTCTTCTTTAATACCACGATGTTTTTTTTATTTTATTTATTTCTTGAGCCAGAATCAAAACCAATCGGGATAAATGCATTTTACTTGCTTCCTCTTTTTTTCAATCTTTTTTTATTATCTCTTGGCATCGCCCTGATACTGTCGAATGTTTATGTAATTGCAAAAGATATTACTCAAATCTGGCAGGTGTTTATCAATTTCCTTTTCTTCCTTTCCCCCATTTTTTATAAACTAACCGTCTATCGTCAAAGCCTGCCCGGCCTGGATTATCTGAACCCGGTAGCGGGTCTGATCATCAATGCACGTAGAACTATTCTAGAAAACCAACCTCCTGAATGGCAGCTTTTTTATTTTGATTTTGGATATGCAATTCTTTTTTTTCTGATTGGAATTATATTATTAAACAGGCTAGGTTCAAAAGCTGCTGAAAAACTTTAATCGTATGGAAAAAAACATTGCCCTGATTGCTAAAAATATAGGTAAAACGTTTGTGATCACAGAGGATAGTCACAACACTGTTAAGCATAGGTTGTTCAACTTATTTAACCCTCCCCGCCGAAAAAAAGTTGAGGCTTTGAAAAATGTATCTCTCGATGTTAACAAAGGTGAATGTATTGGCTTAATCGGGAGAAATGGGTGTGGAAAATCTACATTGGTTAAAGTATTGGCAGGTGTTTATCCGACCGACACCGGGTACTTGAAGATAAACGGATCTACAATGTTAATGAATCTTGGTGTTGGGATGAGCCATGAACTAACAGCAAGAGAAAATATCTACGTTTCAGCCTCTGTATTAGGTTTGAAAATAAAGGAGGTAGATGTAATTTTTGATAAGATTGTTGACTTTGCAGAACTTAAAGAGTTTGTAGATACGAAAATCAAATATTTTTCATCGGGTATGGTAGCCCGCCTTGGGTTTTCTATTGCAGTAAATGCAGGAGCTGATATTATGTTTCTCGATGAAATATTTGCCGTTGGAGATATGAAGTTTCAGGAAAAAGCAGTTAAAGTTTTTGAATCAAGCTGGATCGCAGGAAAGACGGTGATATTGGTTAGCCATAGTATGTTTACAGTAGAGAGATATTGTAAGCGTACCGCTTATATGAAAAATGGCGAACTTGTTTTTTTTGGAGAAACAAGTAAAGCGGTCGAACTGTATAAAAAAGATAATCAATGATGGTGCTTTTAGCCTTTTTTATCAACCAGTAGGAAAGGAATAAAAAACCCAAACAACATACCGCCAAAGCTTCTATCAAAATATACTTCTGTTATAGTAGCAATAGCATACGTGATT
>JAFDXI010000120.1 GCA_018268035.1 Bacteroidota bacterium
ACCGGTCGCCTTTTTTATTTTTTCTTGGCTTTAAGATGTCAAATTCATTTTCCCAAAACCTTAAAAGGGAAGGTTTCATATTAAACCATTCAGCCACTTCACTGATTGAATAATATTGTTTTTGTGCAAGCGTTTCATCGTCCGGCACATCCAGCAAAGTGATATCAGGATTATAAGCTTTTAAAGATTTGCGGCCACGCCTTGAAGGCTCCGGTGCTTTCTTTGAAAGCGGTTTGATCAATTGAGGTTGAACTTTTGTTTTTATTTCAGGTTTGTTTTCAAGTGTTGTTTCCGGTTCTTCCGCTTTCAAAATGTGATCTGCTTCATTAGCTGGAATTTCCATTGTGACCTGAGGTAGTATGACCGTTTCCTCCACCTGTGCAACCGGTAATTTGGTTTCATTTTTTTCATCCGGGGAAGCGGGTTCTTCGTTAACAACTTTTTGTTGTTTAGGTTGTGATTTTTTTTGTTTCGGCCTTATCACCGCAACTTTATCTCCCGACTCATTGCTGAATAAATCTAACTGTTGCATCTGTAAATCTACTAATATTTAAAAATTGATAAGGATAAAGATTTTAAATAAAGTTTTAATCAACCTGAAATAAAAATTATCAATCTGCCACTGTAATTTATTTCTTATTTCAATGCCCTCATCCTGTCAAATATTATACCGCATTGATTATTTGTCAACAGATTTATTTATCATTTGGAACTGGTATAATAGTCAGATTGTTATTTTTTATTGCTATTGATTGTTTTTTAAATTCAATACTTATATTTTCCAGTAACTGACCTTTGATTTCTGAAATTTGAGCAACATCTTCACACCAGCAAAAACAGGTAAATCCAATAGCTGCATTGGTTAGGCTGTTGACAACAACATGTGGTGCCGGTGATTTTAGTAATGACAAATCGGAATGTAAAATATTTGTGAGAATAGACTTTGCTTCGTTGAGGTTATTTGAGTCTTCAATAAATACATCAATTTCAATTCTTGTATGTTGGTTGTTTAAAGTCCAGTTGACAACCTGTTGGGAAAGTATATCGTTATTGGGAATGATAATATTCGAACCATTGGGAGTATAAATTTTTGAAGAACGGATACCTATTTCTTTTATTACACCTTTGTGGTTGCCTATTTCAATCGTATCGCCAATCCGGATTGGATGTTCAAGCGTTATCATGACACCTGCAATCAGGTTGCTTACTAAATTTTGCAAACCAAAACCAATACCAACACTCAGTGCTCCAAGCACAATTGCAATCTTATCAAGTGGGATTCCCGTTGTAAAAAAAGCAAACAATACACCAGCAGTAACTACCAGCAGTTTGATTACAAGTTTTGCATTGCTCAGAAAAGTATATTTTGTATTACTGGTAGCAGTGATGTCAGTAATTACAGAGATGAGGTTGCTGATGAATGCTGATATAAGGATAATAAAAATGAAAAGAAGGATACTTCCAATTGTAAAAAAAGTACTTCCGATTGGAATGGGTTTGTTCAGATAAAATAATGCCTGTTCCTTTAAGTATTCCAGAAGATTAAGATTGATCAGAAAGATGATAATCCATGCAGATACAGAAAAAACATTTAGTAAACGGCTGCAGAAATTATAAATACTTGTAATGCTTTTTTCATGTGTGTCAGCAAATTTTCTTTTAAGCATAGCCAGTTGAAAGGTGAGGGCTTCAAGGCCGGTATCAGCAAATACCCTGAGCGTTGCTGCAGAAAAAACGGCAAAAGTGGCTGTGGTGGTCAATATCCTTGCAAGGTTGAACAGGCCTAGAAAATTACAAACCATTGATAGGATGTGTAAAGATGCAGAAATGTATATAACCCATGCAGTACGTTGTAAATGAAATATGTGATGCTTATTGTTGTTTCTGATAATCAAAAAATCAAGCGTAATGCAAATAATATTGATGAGCATCAGTAACCATCTTTCTTCAAACGATGCATATAAAAAAAGGTTTATTACTGCAACTATGCGAAAAGTGACAAAGAATATTGCCCAGATAAGTCTGACTGATATAGTAATGCTTTTGTCTTTAAAAAACATTACAGTAAGAATGAGGCCAAGTATGGTCCAAATTAATTCGACAAAAATGATAGGTGGTTGGGGAAAGAAAAAAAGTGAAACAGAAAGGCTAAGCAATAAGCTGCCATATAATGGAAAACTGGTCAGATATTTCAGCCTGATATTGGTAGTCCTTAAATATGTTATAAGATGTTTACTGTATTCTTTTCTGATAAAGATGATCCAAAAAACAAAAACAATGCACAATAAAATAGTTGTAATAATCGGTACCATGTTTGATTTTAAATAATACAACATGATGGCGCCGCTTATTTCTGCAGAGTCAGGCATTACTTCAAAAATAGATTTGGAATAGTCACTCTTATTTGTGCTTAGTAAAGGGTTGTCGGAAGGCTTAAATATGTTATTGTTGAAATTATTCATGCGCACTAAAACATTTTCTGATAAGTGTGATAGTTGCATATAATCATTGGTCAGCCTGCTTTGTATGCTTGTGATTTGAATCTCTCTTTTTTTGTTTAATGAATCTGCCCATAACCATCTTTGTAAAATCTGGTAATATTGGGTTAAAACAATTTTTTGTATATCGGCATTGGTGGAAGATTTTTTATAACTGCTGTCAGCAATAAATCTGCTGATGTCATTTTCAACTTTTGCAATATCCCTGTTATATTTTCTCAATTCATAAGAATACTCATCCATACTCTTTTTCATCTGTGAAAGAAAAATTGAATGAACCTTTAATAACCTGTAACTAAAATGTTCATCGGTTGTATTGATATATTTTTCAGAGAAATTTAATTTCTGTTCAATATTATCAAGTGACTTTTCAATTGCAGTAGTATTAAAATGTCGGGTGAGATTTTGTATCACTGTATCTACCTGTAGGCTTGTTTTTTCAAGCCTTGACATTAACAATACAGTATTAGTATCAGCAGAAAAATGTTGGGTTACCCTGGCAATTTCATTGCTGAGCGAATCATTTACAGTCTGAGCATGGAGACTGTTTGTAAAGCAAAATATGATTGCAAAACTTAAAATAAATGATTTCATAAATCGGAATGCCGGCTCTATTTGATTGTTGTTGAATTGATTTTCTGCAAGATAATTTTTTTTAAATTATTGTTTATATATCTTGCTATTGAAATTTTACTGTGCAATACAGTGCTTTTCCCATCAGGTCTTTATAAAAAAACCATTTATTCTTCATCTTAATTATTGCCATGAAATTCATTTTAGGTTTGCTTTTCTTTATTCCTTTTTGCCCGGCTACATCTTCTGCGCAAATACAATGCAGTCATCTTTTAACTGATAACCGTATTAACCCGGTTGGTATTGATGATGCTCATCCTTGCTTCAATTGGCAGTTTTCAGGAAATAAAAGAAACCTGTCACAAAATGCTTATGAGATAAACCTGTTTATGAAAGATAATTTTTCAAAAAATGGAAAATTGAAAATTGTATGGAGCAGTGGGAAAGTAAACAGTGATTCATCTGTAAAAGTTTCTTATAAAGGGAACGCTTTGCAATCAGGGAAACGATATCAATGGCGGGTGAGGGTTTGGGATAATTATGATGAAGTATCGGGATGGAGTGAGCCGGCATATTTTGAAACTGCTTTTTTAAACCCTTCAGGCTGGAAGGCAAAATGGATAACACCCGGTTATATTGAAGACTCTGTCATGCGGCCTTCTCCTTTATACAGGAAAGAATTTACATCTGCAAAAAAAATGGTTCATGCGGTTGCTTATATAACTGCTCATGGTTTATATGAAGCACATATTAACGGCCAGCGAATTGGCGATGCTTATCTTACCCCAGGGTGGACATCATATCATTCACGGTTGCAATATCAGACTTATGATGTTACCAACCTCATCAATAAGGGAGTAAATACTATCGGCGTTGTTTTGGGCAATGGTTGGTATCGTGGTATCATTGGTTTTAATAATAATATCAATTATTATGGAAATGATATTGCATTGTTGTTCCAGCTGGAAATCAGTTATAGTGATGGATCCACTCAAACCATTGTCTCTGATGGATCATGGAAAACATCAACAGGGAGCATTTGTTATGCTGAAATTTATAATGGCGAAACAATTGGTGCCCGTAAAGAAAAAACCGGGTGGCTGCTGCCGGGTTATGATGATAAAGATTGGACTAATGCCAAACAGGCCAATTTTGATATGAATAATTTAATTGCAACTGAGAATGAACCGGTGAAGAAACATGATACATTTAAACCTGTAAAAATTATTACCACACCTAAAGGTGAACAGGTAATTGACTTTGGGCAAAACCTTGTGGGCTGGGTGATGGTAAAATTAAAGGGTAGTGCAGGTGATACTATTAAAATTTCGCATGCAGAAGTTTTAGATAAAGAAGGCAATTTTTATACTGCCAATCTTCGTGCTGCAAAAGCGATTGACCAGTATATTCTGAAAGATGATTACGAAGAAACATTCGAGCCACACTTCACATGGCATGGTTTCAGGTACATCAGGGTTGAAGGATTGAAGGCTCCACTTAATGCTGATGATTTTACTGCGGTTGCTTTATATTCTGATATGCAGCCCACTGGGTATTTCTCTACTTCTGATTCACTCATCAATCAATTGCAGCATAATATCGTTTGGGGACAACATGGAAATTTTCTTGATGTGCCCACTGATTGTCCACAACGTGATGAGCGACTGGGCTGGACAGGTGATGCACAGGTATTTTCACGCACTGCTACTTTTAATATGAATGTAAATTCATTTTTCAGCAAGTGGATGAAAGATGTTGCAGCAGACCAGTTCAGCAATGGCAGTGTGCCTTTTGTAATTCCTAATGTTTTGGGTAATTATGCCGGCGGCTCAACAGGATGGGCTGATGTTGCAACAATTATTCCCTGGAACATATACCTCGCTTATGGTGATAAAAAAATCCTGTCAATCCAATATGAGAGCATGAAGAAGTGGGTGGATTATATGACAGATAAAAGTGTAAATAATTTATGGCAGTCAGGTTTCCATTTTGGTGACTGGTTATTTTACAGGCCTGATGATGATAATGATGGCACTGCGGCTGTTACTGATAAATATTTAATTGCACAATGTTTTTATGCGCATTCAACACAGTTGTTAATCAATGCTGCAAAAGTGTTGGGAAAAAATGAAGATGCAGCATCATACAACAGTTTACTTGAAAAAATAAAAGCTGCATTTTTAAAAGAATATGTTACACCTAATGGCAGACTCGTATCAGGTACTCAAACAGCTTATGTGCTTGCTTTAAATTTTGATATGTTGCCCGATACGTTGAGGATGCAGGCTGCAAACCGGTTAGTTCAAAATATTGAACGATACAATAATCATCTGACAACGGGATTCCTGGGCACACCTTATTTATGCCAGGTATTAACGAGGTTTGGTTATGATAGTGTGGCGTATAAACTTTTATTCCAGCTAACCTATCCTTCCTGGTTGTACCCTGTGAAGATGGGCGCCACAACGATATGGGAAAGATGGGATGGTATAAAACCAGACAGCACATTTGAAAATGAAGGGATGAATTCTTTCAATCATTATGCTTATGGCGCTATTGGTGACTGGATGTATCGCACTGTAGCTGGTATTGATACTTATGAAGATGGTGTAGGTTATAAGCATATCAGGATTAAACCACATATCGGTGGAAAATTCACGCAGGTTACAGCGAAGTACCAGACATATTACGGCGAAGTAGAAAGCAGTTGGACAATAGAAAATAATATTTTAAAAATGATTGTAGAGATACCTGCAAATACTACTGCGAATATTTTTGTTCCAGCAAAGGATATTGCCAGCATTACAGAAAATGGAAAAAAATTATCTGAAGTAAATGATATAAAAATTGTTGGAACACAAAATGGATATGTTGAAGTGTCTGCAGGTTCCGGCATTTATCATTTTGAAGTAAATGATTATAAACCTTCATTATTTTCTTTGCCAGTGAAAATTATTTCACCTGCGTAAAATGAAAATATAGTTTTCATTTTGTAATTGATTTGTCATTCAAATATACCCGTACGAAAAAGAAGTATTTTTTGCATATTTAAGAATGCAGAGGTAGCAATATAAAGTTCCCAATACCGACACTATTTTTCCCGATACTAAAAAGAAATGTGTATTTACTGAAAGAAGTTTGCACTTTATAAAAGCTTTATGATTAGAAGAATTGAATAGTTGTATTTTGCACCCGTTGTAAAGTTGTTGATTACAAATATTAGTGCCATATTTTTTAAACACAGATAGTAATACTTTGCATCAATAACGATTGCCGGAAACAAATGAAAATAACGATTGAAAAATTTGTCATTGTAGTTAACTATTATGTAAGACGTTTACACACCGATTTTTTAAATAATAAAATAAAGGGAAAGTTTATTTGTTCAATTTGAAAATCATGAAATGATTCAAAATAATTTGACATATAACTTATTCAAAAAACATTAAGCCCGGGATAAATTTTACAGTTATAATTATCTTGTAATTATAACATCGTACTTAGCCCGGCACCAATTGCAACAGGCGTTTTTTTTGAAAGCGCCTGTTTGTATTTTATAACAACATTGATCAAAAGCAAAAAAATAACGATTGTGAAAATGTGTGTTTTGGATTTTATTTTCTTTTGAGGAATCAGGAATAGTTTTACTGGTAATGTAAAAGGAAATGGATCATTTAACAACTTTAAGCCATAGCAACCTGTCTGTCTTCCCTTTCATGTTTTATAACAAACCATGCTGTGATAAAAGTGGCGAGAATAAAATAGCCAACCAGGAAATATCCTGCAAAAGGAATAAACTGTTCCAGGCCAAACCAACTTCCCTGTTTCAAAATAATAAGGATGCCAAAAATATTTTTTATGCTTTCCCACAGAATTGCAAAACGGTTGCGGTCCATTAGTTCAGTATAAGCATACACACTGAGAAATACAAAGGCACCGTAAATAAACATACCGGGTGAACCAATCTTTGCAATGTTTCCAAACAGGTAACTTATTAATAATAAAAGCATCGTCATTTGTATCCATGACCAGGTGAGCAATCCCTTTGATGACCTGGGATTGTATTTTTCAAAATGATATACGTCACCAATTTTTTCTACCGGATATTTTTCAATCACATCTGCAGGGCGCCATCCTGTGGGCATAAACCATATCCTGAGTTTATCTTTCCAGTTATGTGTGTGCCATGCATCTTTTATTAATAACCATACATGCTGAAAATTTATTTTTATTGGGTTCCATGTATGTGCAGGCCTTGTGATACCAAAAACAGGTGGCGCTTCGGGCAACTCTTCCTGGAATGTACCAAATAATTTATCCCATATAATAAAAATCTGGGAAAGGTTTTTATCAATGTACTCTTCGTTGACTGCATGATGCACCCTGTGATGAGAGGGTGTTACAATTATTTTTTCAAGGAATCCCATTTTATTTATCTGGCGGGTATGGTACCAAAACTGTGCAAATAATTGTATCGGTGCAACGATTGCAATAACTTCTGGTGGTACACCCACCAATGCTGCCGGCAATAAAAGAAAGGCGAAGATTTTTATGATTGATGAAATGCTTTGCCTCAATGCACAGGCAAGATTAAATTCTTCACTGCTATGATGGATTACATGGCCGTTCCAGAAAAAGTTTACTTTGTGTTGCAACCTGTGAACCCAATATCCTGAAAAATCAATTGCAATAAATGCGACAACATAAATAAGCCATGTAGCCTGGATATGATATATGGCAACCCTTTCTTCCAGCCAGGTATATGACAGGATTGTTATACTGAGGCCGAGCACATCTTTTGTTACATTGGTTATGCCGCTGCTAAGACTGGAGATCATATCGGCATTGCGAACAGTATCTGTTCCTTTGTGCCATCCATACCATTTTTCAAACAACACCAAGAGCAGGAAAGCAGGCATAGCAATCAATAATATTTTACCGTAAGCTTCCATATTTCAAGCAGCCAAAATTATGTAAATTCATAGTATGGTGATAGCGGAAAATTTAACAGAAGTAAATGATAGAGTTTTTTAAAATGAATGATTGTTAAGGGACGCTATTTTTTATTCTTTGGCAAAACAAAACATTTAACCAATGTGAGCATTTCAAAGTGAATAATAGTAATAACATATTTGATATTGATGAAGGAAAATGATGTTGAGTGCCTAAAACAAATCATGATCAACAAAGGCAAGTCTTGTTAATTGTACAATTGCAATTATTCATGTCATACTTTTTAAAACCTGATAATGAATATATCGTAATTCAAAATATTTTGTGCAATGAAAAAAGCAATCTGTTTTTAATAATCAATAGAAAAGAAAGCTATAAATAATCTATTACAGGCCGAGACAATAGCTTTTCCTCACTTCAAAAGTTGTTTAAAATGTCTTTATTTAAAACACAAGTATATCGCCGTCTTTTAATGCCTGCATATATTTTTCCAAATCAAATTTGTATAGATATGGTGAGCGGTGAGCGCCAATTTTTTTTGTCTCTTTCAATTTCACCACGATGCCTTTGGCTATGAGTTTTCGTGTAAAATTCCTGTCGTCCAGGTTTTTTTCAAGGATGGTTTGATACAAGGCATGTATTTCAGGTATAGTAAATTTTTCAGGTAATAGTTCATAGCCGATAGGATATTCTGCGATATGTAACCGTAAAGCTTTTAGTGCTTCTTTGATAATTAGTAGATGGTCAAATATCATCGGAGGGATTTCATTGATTGGCCACCATTTACATGTTTCTCCCCATAAGCCTTTTTTAATTGTAACTTTAGAAAATTCTGTCAGTGTATAAAATCCAATCGAAACAAAATAGTCAAATATCCAATGATCATTTGTGATTTTCTTTCCTGTCATCTCATTGATTTTTTTAGCAGTGAAACCTCTTTCTCTCACTCTGCCAGGATTACCAAATGCACGAAACTGTTCAAGATATAAATTTTTTAACCCCGTACGCTCAAAGGCAATTCTTTTGGCGGCCTGGTCTATTGATTCAGTCCTTTTGATATAGCCACCTATGACAGTCCATTTGCCCGTACTGAATGGTTGTTGTAATAATACCTTCAACTCTTTGTCATGGTATCCAAATATTACATTGTCAACTGACACATTGCGGAGATACTCCTTTTCATTTTCGAATAAGCTATCTGCCGGGGATTTACTCATGCCTGTAAAAAATTGATTCCGTCAAAAATACGGGATTATTTGGCGGTCTCAGTTATGGTGCTTATTTTTATTCCGTCATTAATACGTAATGATATATTGTCTCATATTATTTTAATAACTGTTATCGTTCAAAAAAAATGAAAAAGAAATTAAGTGTGCTGATTGCGGGAGTGTGTTTTATCCTTCTGACTTATACCGCTCATGCGCAATCAACTACAGACGCTGATTATTTTACAGGTAAATGGAATGTCTTAGTAAAAGGAACACCAAATGGTGATGCCAAAATGCTGGTGGTGCTCCAAAAAAGTGATAGCACGATGACCGGCGTTATCCAGGATACCACAGGAACGGATATATCAAAAATTGACAGGGTGGAATTAAACGGTGATAAAATCATTTTGTATTTCAATGCTCAAGGATATGACGTCAATCTTGAAATGGATAAAAAAGATGATGACCACATAACAGGTAATATGATGAGCCTGTTTGATGCAGAAGGTGAAAGGGTTAAAGATGCTGTTCAATAGTAAAAAATATGTACAATGAAATCATGTTGTAGCCGGAATATTTTGTTTTGTATAGCAGTTTGTTTTGCAATGAATAGTCATGCACAAAATGCACCACAGTTAGGGAAAAATTCAGTATCTGATATTGTCAAAGCAATGACAATGGAAGAGAAAGTAAAATTGGTTGTTGGTAAAGGATTCCCGGGTTTTGGTGCATCTGTTACAGATACCGCAGAGAATAAAAAAAATGTTTCAGTCTCCGGTCATACAGCCACATTAAAAAGATTGGGTATCCCGACATTGGATCTTGCTGATGGACCTTCAGGTATCCACCGTTTTGTTATGTCAAAAGAGGATTCGGCAAATAACATGTTTTCTACTGCATGGCCAGTTGGAACATTACTGGCATCGAGTTGGGATACTGCTCTTGTTAAAAATGTAGGAAAGGCTTTTGGTGAAGAAATAAAAGAGTATGGAATTGATTTTATTTTAGGCCCTGGTGCAAACATTCATCGTAATCCACTGGGTGGTAGAAATTTTGAGTATTATTCTGAAGACCCGTTGGTTTCAGGAAAAATGGCTGCAGCTATGATAAACGGAATTCAATCGCAGGGTGTGGGCGCTACCATCAAACACTTTGCAGTCAACAACGAAGAAACAAACAGGAATTCTTTAAACACTATTGTAAGTGAAAGGGCATTGCGTGAAATTTACCTGAAGAATTTTGAGATTGCCATAAAAAATTCACAACCCTGGGCAGTGATGAGTTCTTATAATTTATTAAATGGTGTTTATACTTCTGAAAGCTATGACCTGCTTACCACCATATTAAAAGATGAATGGGGGTTTAAAGGATTTGTGATGACTGATTGGTTTGGCGGAAAAGATGCAGTAACGCAAATGAAAGCAGGCAACAATATGCTTATGCCCGGTACATCAAAACAAGTAAATGAAATTGAAGATGCTGTAAAGAACGGGCAGCTTTCTGAAGCTGTATTGGATAATAATGTTGAAGGCATTTTAAATATTGTTTTAAAAGCGCCAACGTTTAAAGGGTATCATTATTCAAATCATCCCAATTTAAAAGAACATACACAAATTTCAAGGGCAGCAGCAGCAGAGAGCATGGTATTATTAAAGAACGATAATAATACTTTGCCACTGAAAAATGTTTCCACAAATTTTTCATTGTTTGGTAATCATGCGTATGATTTGATTGCAGGTGGCACAGGTAGCGGCGATGTAAATAAACCTTATGCTATTTCACTCGCTGAAGGATTAGCGAATGCAGGATTTACAGTTAACAAAAATGTGCAACAGCAGTATGTGGGTTATTTAAATGATTATGCTGTAAAGCATCCGAAGAAAAACCCGATTGCAGAGCTGATGAACCCAACACCTGATGCACCTGAATATGCAATTGATAAAAACAGTATTGACAAAGAAGCTGCTACATCTGATGTTGCAATTGTTTATATCGGGAGAAATGCAGGTGAAGGCAAAGACAGGAAAGTGGAAGATGATTATTTGCTGACTGATTATGAAAATGAAATGATCACTACTGTTAGTAATGCTTTTCATTCAGTGCATAAACCTGTAATAGCAGTTTTGAATATTGGCGGTGTGATTGATGTTATATCATTCCGTGATAAAGTGGATGCAATATTGCTTGCCTGGCAACCAGGAGAAGAAGGTGGCAACGCAATTGCTGATATTTTGAGCGGAAAAGTAAATCCATCAGGTAAGCTGGCTACAACTTTTCCTGCATCGTATAACGATGTGCCTTCGGCAAAAAATTTCCCCGGCAAAGAGTTTCCTGAAAAAGCAACAAGCGGAATGTTTGGCCAAAAAAACATCCCTGCAGAAGTAACGTATGAAGAGGGGATTTATGTTGGCTACCGCTACTACAATACATTCAATGTAAAGCCTGCTTATGAATTTGGTTATGGTTTGTCATACACCAATTTTGCATACAGCCCGATGAAGTTAAGCGCATCAACATTTAATAATTCAATCACTGCAACAGTAAATATTACCAACACCAGGAAAGTTGCGGGCAAAGAAGTTGTTGAATTGTATGTAAGCGCACCTGCAAAAAAATTAGATAAACCTGAAGAAGAATTAAAAGGCTTTGCCAAAACAGTTTTATTGCAGCCAGGCAAAACACAAACGATAACATTCACATTGCAGACAGCAGATTTAGCATCATTCGAAACCAATACATCTTCATGGATTGCAGAAGCAGGAAAATATGTGGTGAAGGTTGGCGCATCATCAACAGATATAAAATCATCAGCATCTTTTGTTTTACCGAAAGAGCTTGTTACAGAAAAAGATCATAAAGCATTGGCACCGCAGGTTGAAATAAATGAATTGAAGAAATAAAAAATATAATCCTATCGGTGGTTGTCCTCACCAAACTAAATATTATTAAATCTAATCTTTTTCTTTATATTAAGTAAGCATATTTAATTCATTAATCCATTCAATATAAAATGTTGCACTGCATCAATTGTATTCATCACAAAATCATTTTGAGTGTATAAGTCATTATGATGTTTGATGCATATAACCCAATGCCCTTTGTTATTGCACATAACTTTTAAGAATACCTTGAGATAAAAAAAATCATCCTGCAGCGTTAATATATTGTATTTGCTTTTTAACGCTGCTCACTATTTCCCATTAAAAAAATCATCTAAAAATTTAAACTGTTCGTTATCTGTTGCTTTTATTGATTTTGATTCTACATTAATATCCATCACATCCGGATTTTTATCACCAGGTTTTATTGCAGGCCAGTTGGGCAATCCTTCGCCGTTTGGATTATAACTGATGATGAAATTGGCAAAATAATTTTCCATTGTTTTTGAAACTTTGTAATCATCTTCTATCCATTCAAAATTTTTATTTGATTCAATATTGCCTAAAGCATATTCAATTTCGCTGGCATGCGGAGCGCCAATAGCTTTGGGCATTTCTGGTGTATTGGAGTCTTTTTTTGAAGTGCCACCTGCAAGACCAGTTGTTGTGTTTTTATCAACGAGCGGTGGCAACATCCTGCTGAATAAATAACGATATACCATTTGCGAAGAATTGTTGGCCTGCAGGTCAATCCATTTCCAGGTGGCATAGACAATAAATCCATCAGAAGCAAGGTCAGTAGCTGAGCGTTCAATTTCTTTTTCATTGCTATGCGGCCATAGCTTCAATATTGCTGCGTAATCTTTCGGGTAAAATTGTTTTACTTTCTTAATAAAATTTTCTTCAGTATAAGGCAGTCCCTGCATAAATGCTGTACCGGGAATTTCAGCAGAATTCCATCCTGCCAGTAAAGGGACCATTGCCTGTTGTTTTGATTCAAATGTTTCAGGCAAACTACTTTTTAAAAAATAGTCATCTATCACTGCGGGAAAACCAAATCTGCCGGAGGCTTTATAAATTTCATACACATCTTTTGTGCTGAGCTTCCTGAGTTCAGCTAAAGTGGGGAAGCCTGCTTTTTTTGCAAAATCCGATCCTGTCTTTTCTGCTTCTGCTAATGGAACAGGTGCAAGTGTTGGCTTTATGCCGGCACCGCTTTCGCCGATAGCAGCATTGAATAAATTTTTTGAAAGTGGTGATGCCATCAATTCACTCACAGAGATTGAACCTGCTGATTCACCGGCAATAGTTACATGATTGGGATTACCACCAAAAGCAGCAATGTTTTTATGCACCCACTGCAATGCAGCCACCTGATCTAGGAAACCATAATTACCAGATGCTTTGTAGGGAGATTCTGCGCTCAATTCAGGAAGAGCAAGAAAGCCAAAAATATTTAAACGGTAATTGGCAGTTACCACAACAATTCCTTTTTCTGCAAGGCTTGCACCATCATATCTTGGTTCGGAAGCATCACCTGCAACGAATCCTCCACCATAGAAATAAACCAAAACCGGAAGGTCTTTTGTACCTCGTTTAGCTGGTGTCCATACATTGAGGTAAAGACAATCTTCACTTAAGCCATCAGATCGGCTGTTCATATCGCCAAACACAATTGATTGTACAGGACGTGGGCCAAACTTTTTTGTTTGCTTTACACCATTCCAGTTATCCAATGGTTGTGGTGCTTTCCAGCGCAAAGGCCCAACAGGTGGTTTAGCAAATGGAATCCCAAAATAAAGCTGGAGGCCGGTCTTGGTATCATAATTCCCTTCGATGATACCATTATTAATTTTTGTTTGCACTGCGAAATAATTGTTGTTGTTTTCCTGAGCTTTGGTTGACATTTTAAGCATCAAAATAAAACTTATAACTAAAAATATTTTTTGCATGATCATCATGATTTGTTTTAAAAAAGACAATATAAATCATTTTGTTATTATCGGGCAAATGTGTCTGTTCAAACCCCAACCCAATGGCAAAGCCTCAATAACAGTTTGGCGGAAATGCCCTTTTAATTGTCGTTTTTACACAGTGTAATGATTTATTATTTTGGCAATATTTGTGTTGTAAATTTTTTCATTCAAGGTAAAAATATTTTTATGCCAAATAATAGTGTAACACTTCACCGCATCATCAAAGCATCACCGGACAAAGTATTTAAAGCTTTTAGTGATGCCAATGCACAGACTGCCTGGCTGCCACCTTATGGCTTTTTATGTGTAGTAGAACATTTTGATTTTAAAGTGGGCGGTGCTTACCGGATGAAGTTTATTAATTTCTCAACTGGCAATAGCCATTCATTCAGCGGAGAGTTTGTAGAAATAAAAACAAATGAGTTTATCAAAAACACCGACAGGTTTGATGACCCGAATTTGCAAGGTGAAATGACAACGTCAGTCTGGTTCAAAAAAGTTTTGTGTGGTACAGAAATAAAAATAATACAGGAAGGCATACCAGAATTGATTCCAGCGGAAATGTGTTATTTAGGATGGCAGGATTCATTGGATAAATTAATAAAACTGGTAGAACCTGAAATACCTGATAGCGACTAACAATGGTTGGTAAATTTGAATTAGTTTTTTGTGAACAATTAAATGTGAAAAGATGAAACTGTAATAAAAAAATACTTCAGATCGAATTTTTCCAAAACCCTGAAAGGGTGATATGATTATCGAAAAAAGAATATGATGAATACATTTCTCACAGACCAAACATATTTTTATCTATCAAATTGTTTTAACCGAAAAAACATTTTCATTCGGAAGCTTCATTATATTTTTCAACTAATGTAATTGCCTGCACCGCTTCCTTCACATCATGCACCCTCAAAATATTTGCACCATTTAATACTGCAATTGTATTTAAAACCGTCGTACCATTTAATGCTGCTGCTGCTGTTATGTCCAGGGTTTTATAAATAGTGGCTTTTCTTGAAATGCCCGCCAGTATTGGCTTTTCGAGCATCCTGAATACTGAAAGATTTTTCAACAACTCAAAATTGTGTTGGTGCGTTTTTCCAAAACCAAACCCCGGGTCAATGATAACGTCATGGATATTGTGCAGTTTGCATTGTTCAGTTTGACGAATAAAAAAATCAAGTACTTCACGGGTTACGTCGTCATAATGTGGGTTTTCCTGCATGGTTTCAGGTGTGCCCTGTATGTGCATGCAGATATAAGGCACATGCAACCTGCCAACAGTGGTTAACATATCTGCGTCCATCGTAGCACCACTGATATCATTGACTAAACATGCACCGGCATCAACAGCCTGTCTCGCAACAACAGCATGGTAAGTGTCAACAGAAATATATGAATCCGGGAAATTCTTTTTAATAGTTTCAATTATCATCAAAACCCTTTCTGCTTCTTCATTAGCTGTTAATCTAACGCTGCCGGGTCTCGTGCTTTGGCCACCTACATCTAAAAAGGTAGCGCCATCATGTAACATAGAGCCTGCCTTTTGTAATGCTTCCTCTTCTGTCTGCAACCTGCTGCCTTTATAAAAAGAATCAGGGGTAATATTTAATATGCCCATCACAACAGGTTTGTTAATAACCAGTAATCTTCCGTTGCAGTTCAGTGTAAACATAGTTTGTTTGATTATTTTTGGCGCCAGGCAAAGGTAATCTGCTATTGTATGCAGCGCTGATATGCCTGTTTAAAAATATAATTTGTGACTACAGAACAACAGTTTGATAGAGTAATTGATTCCTGTAAAAATATTTTTTTGAAAAAGACAGCTGATTATGGAACAGCATGGCGGGTATTACGTACCATTTCAGTGGTGGACCAGATTTTTATAAAAGCATTACGCATAAGAAATATCCAGAACCTCAGCGAAAGAAAGGTAGAAGATGATGTAGCCAGCGAATTTGCAGGCATCATTAATTATGGAGCAATAGGGTTGATGCAGTTACAGATAAATAATCCGACAGTGGAAGAATTATCTGTAGAAAAAACAGGTGCATTATATGATGCTGCTATTGCTGAAACAAAGGCAACACTGTTGAACAAAAATCATGATTATGGTGAGGCCTGGCGTGAAATGAGCCAGGAAAGTTTTGTTGATTTAATCTTGATGAAGTTGTTGCGGGTGCGACAGATATTGAACAATGATGGTAAAACACTCATCAGTGAAGGCATTGATGCTAATTATATTGACATCATCAATTATGCTGTCTTTGCAATGATACTGATAGATGAAGGGAAACATAAAGGTTAAAAAATAAAATGGTGCAGGTCTAAAATATTCAAATCTCCTTTTTGTATTCAAACTAAATAATATGGCTACTAACAAAAAATATTCACTCCTTGTTATACGCTGGCTGGTAGGTTTACTTTTTATTTTCAGTGGTTTGGTGAAAGCGAATGACCCATTGGGTTTGAGTTATAAAATGCAGGAGTTTTTTGAAGCATGGAACTGGTATTTTTTCAATGATTATACACTCGCGTTTTCACTTGTCATGAATGTGTTTGAAGTGTTGGCAGGTGTTGCATTGATTATAGGCTGGCGTATGAAATTATTTAGCTGGTTGTTGTTGTTGCTTATCATATTTTTTAGTTTCCTCACCGGTTATGCAATGTTTTCAGGTAAAATAAAAACCTGTGGTTGCTTTGGTGATTGTTTGCCGCTGACGCCTGCTCAATCATTTTCAAAAGACCTTATCCTGCTTGTGCTGATATTGATTTTATTCATGTACAGGAAAAAAATTACTTCTGCTGTTAATCCTATTGTTGCAATTGTTTTTCTTGTAGCCTCTGTGGCTACAGTAGGTGAATTGCAGGCGCATGTGATGAAGCATTTGCCTTTTGTTGATTGCCTTCCTTATAAAAAAGGAAATAACATTCTCAAAGAGATGCAGCCACCACCCAATGCAATACCTGATAGTGTAGTGATGGTTTTTAAATACAGGAAGGATGGTGAAGTGAAAGAATATACTACAGAAACTTTACCGGCTGACCTTGATTCCACTTACGAGTTTATAGACCGTACAGACAAAGTGGTGAGAAAGGGAAATGCTACGCCACCTATTGCAGACTTTGCCTTGTTTACAATGAATGATACAGATACCACTGATGCATTGTTGCAATCGCAGGATAAATATGTATTGTTGTTTGCAAAAGATTTCAGCAATTTTCAGAAATGGATGAATGATGATTTTAAAAAGCTGATGCAGGAGTTGCAACAAAAGCATATCCACTTTTTTATTGTAACTGCTGATAAACAAAACGCTGAAAAAATAATTGGGAACCTTCCTGCAGATTTTTTATTATGTGATGGCACTGTTATTAAAACTGCTGCTCGTGTTAATGCAACATATTTTGTAATGAATGGCGCCGATATCATTGATAAATTCAGCTATATAGATTTGAATAAACATCTTGGGGAACTTTAACCTGTATAAAAAAATAAACCCAGCCGTGAAAACGACCGGGTTAAAATCTGATGTAGGGTTGAAATTGCCGATTGCTTATTAAATATTTTATTTTAAATCCTTTTAAGCAGTTGGTCATGAGGGGGCTTTTCAATTTTCTAAACAACTTGTTTATCGATTTCAATTTAATTCCTTTTCTTAAAAATGGTTAGCAACGCCCGACCTTAATAACTATAATGGGTCAAACTTAAGAAATGGAATAGCGCTTTAATACGGGAATTTTCCCGTATTTTTTGTGTTTTTCCCGAGGACAAATTGAGTGAATGGTAAAATTTATACGTCTTTTTTATAACCTGTACTTTTTTTACAATTACATGCTGGGTTTTTAATTAAAATTTGCCTGTCTATTCAGATTATTTTCATATTACTACTAAGCCGCACTATATTTTTAAGAAGCTTAATTTTGTTTCATGATACAATTACTGGATGGTAAATTATTAGTGGCAATTAATGAAAAGGGCGCAGAATTGCAAACTGTTCAACTCAACGGGTTGGAATATTTATGGCAGGCAGACACTTCCTTTTGGGCAAAACATTCACCTGTATTATTTCCGATAATTGGTGAGTTGAAAGATGGTGCATTTATGTATAATAATAAGGAGTACAAATTATCAAGACATGGCTTTGCAAGAGACAGGATGTTTGTAGCTGAACAGCTTTCACAGAAAGCTGCAATTTTTACTTTGCAAAGTGATGAAGCCACTTTAATGGTTTATCCTTTCCCATTTATTTTCCAGGTTGAATATGCCTTAACAGCTACAACAGTTGCATGTACGTATCATGTCAAAAATATCGGGGAGCATATCATGTATTTTTCTGTAGGCGGACACCCTGCATTTAATGTGCCTTTAAATAAAAATCTGAAGTATAAAGATTATGCTTTGGAATTTAATGATGATGAAGCTTTGGATCGTTATCTTTTGCATAAAGGATTAACAGGGAATGAAACTGAAAAGATTTTACTTCAAAACAAAACACTGCCATTAGAGCCTTCACTATTTTATACAGATGCAATTGTATTAAAACATATCAAAAGCAATGAAATAAAATTGTTTTCCAACAATGACGTTCATGGGTTGAAATTCAAATTTGATGGCTTTCCATATTTTGGTATTTGGGCTGCTGTAGATGCACCTTTTGTTTGTCTGGAGCCCTGGTGTGGGATTGCAGATAATATTTTTCATGATCAGCAATTGATACATAAAGAAGGTATCAATAAATTATCCCCTGGCGAACATTGGCAAAGAACTTGGAGTATTGAATTGTTTTGATTTTATTTTCTTCAATTCTACTTTTCTACAAAAATGATGATGATGTAGTCTGATCCCTATGCACATGTAATTTTTGAATTAATAAGATTTATTGATTTAATATTATGCAGATTTGACAAACAACATACAACGTATATTGCTGTTGGTTTTATTGAATCAATGAAATCAATCAATATTATTTGCATTTAATATTATTCATTGAGTAGAAATAATATTTTTTCTTTATAAAGTTTACTGAAATTCATTGATTCAACATGTGAATGATTGTTGCGGAATATTTTAATAGAAAAAATAGATGAAAAATTCTTTGCTGTTCCTGATTGTTTGTTTTTCCATCCAGGTAAAAGGGCAAAAACAAATACAATTATTATCACCAGATAAAACAATACGGGTAAATGTATTTGTAAAAGAAAAGCTCACATATTCTGTAGATGTGGATAATAAAAACATCATCCATGATGCAGCCATCAATATGCAATTTATCAATGGCCCTGCCTTATCAGACAGGATGGCTATTGATTCTGTAAAAACAAAAAGTGTTGATGAGATAATTATTGCACAAATACCGGTGAGCAGGAGACATATCCCTGATGTATATAATGCACTTGAAATCCATTTTAAAAATAAATTCACAGTTATTTTCCGTGCTTATAATGATGGGATAGCATTTAGGATAAAAACCTGTTTTAAAGATTCAATTACGGTGCGGAATGAAACTGCAACTTTTCCGTTTACAGATAATGCATTTATATGGGCACCTGTCATTCAAAAAAGAGAAGGGCTGGATATTTTTCATACCAGTTTTGAAGAGACTTATCCTTATAAAAATCTGGAGAGCATCAGAGATAGCGATTATATGTATTCTCCTGTATTGCTAAACACAACTGATAATATTAAAGTGGCTATTACTGAATCCGATCTTGATGATTATCCCGGTATGTTTTTAAAAGGAAATTCATCCAATACTTTAGCCGGTGTATTTGCTCATTATCCTTTGGAAGAAAAAATGACAGAAGATGAATATCCGGAAATGGTGGTAACAAAAAGAGCAGATTTTATTGCCAAAACTAATGGTTCAAGAAATTTTCCCTGGCGTATAATATTAATTGCAAGGAAGGATAAGGATTTACCGATGAATGACCTCGTATATAGACTTGCTCCTGCTTCAAAAATTGATGATGTTTCCTGGATACATCCAGGCAAATGCACAGATGAATGGATCATTGATATCAACCTTTTTCATGTTCCGTTTAAAAGCGGGGTTAACACTGATTCCTATAAATATTATATTGATTTTGCCAAACGCTTTGGATTCGACAGGATCATGATGGATGCAGGTTGGAGCAACACTAAAAATCTTTTTGATATCAATCCAAGTATCAATATGGATACGATATCTGCTTATGCAAAAAAACAGGGAATAAAACTTAGTATGTGGACACTCTCCATGACACTCGACAAACAACTTGACTGCGCATTGAAGCAATTTAAAAAATGGGGCGTTGATTTTATCATGACAGATTTTATTGACCGCGATGATCAGAAGACAGTCAATTTTTATAAACGTATAACTGAAGCCTGCGCAAAAGCTCATTTGATGATTATGTTTCATGGCGCTTATCCACCCAAAGGTTTTAACAGGACATATCCGAATAATGTAACACGCGAAGGGGTGTTGGGCAGTGAATACAATGCCTGGAGCGATAAGCCAACTTCAACTCACAATTGCATCATTCCATTTACAAGAATGTTGGCAGGCCCGCTGGATTATGAACCGGGCTTGTTGGATAATGCAACACCACAACAGTTCAGGCCTGTCTGGGGTAAAGTAATGAGTCAGACTACACGATGCCAGCAGCTCGCCATGTTTGTGGTGTATGATGACCCCATGCCGATTTTTTCAGGAAACCCTTCACAAGGTTATATGGAAACTGAATTTATGGAGTTGTTGGGAAGCATTCCTGCGGGATGGGACACAACGATTATCATGGATGCAAAAGTGGGTAACTATATAATTACTGCGAGAAAGAAAAATAATGACTGGTTTATTGCGGGTATGTGTGATTCTTCTGCAAGAGATGTTGAACTGGATCTTTCATTTCTTGATAATAATAATTATGCTGCCATTATATGTAAAGACGGCATCAACGCCAATAGGAATGCGTTGGATTATGTAATTGAAAAAACATCAGAAAAGAGAAACAGCCGGTTACATATTCATCTTGCTCCCAATGGTGGTTTCCTCATAAAGCTTATAAAACAACCATAATTTCATTCAATATTTAAAATGATGTTCGTTAATTTGCCTGTATTAAAATACTACAATGGCAAAACCTTCAGGAAACATTTTGATTATTGATGATGAACGTGCAATAAGGAAAACACTGAATGAAATACTTTCTTATGAAGGTTTTAAAATAGATGAAGCAACCGATGGTGAAGAAGGGCTGAAAATGTTCAGCGATAAAACTTATGATGTGGTGTTGTGTGATATTAAAATGCCAAAAGTTGATGGCATAGAGTTTCTCACAAAAGCAGGCGAAATAAACAGTGATGTGCCGGTAATAATGATCAGTGGGCATGGTACAATTGAGACTGCTGTTGATGCTGTAAAAAAAGGCGCTTATGATTATGTAGCCAAACCACCAGACCTGAACCGTTTATTAATCACTATCCGTAATGCTTTAGATAAAAACACACTGAGCACTGAAACAAAAACTTTACGCAGGAAAGTAAACAGGGTGGAAGAAATGATTGGTGACAGTGAGCCGATGAAAAAAATAAAAGAGACTATCGAAAAAGTTGCGCCGACTGATGCAAGGGTTTTAATAACTGGTGAAAATGGTGTGGGAAAAGAATTGGTAGCAAGATGGCTGCATGCTAAAAGTAAACGGGTTGATCAGTCTTTGGTTGAAGTGAACTGTGCTGCCATACCTTCTGAGTTGATCGAAAGTGAATTGTTTGGGCATGAGAAAGGGTCGTTCACTTCGGCAATCAAACAACGTATCGGAAAATTTGAACTGGCCAATAATGGCACATTATTTTTGGATGAAGTAGGTGATATGAGCCTGCCTGCCCAGGCAAAAGTTTTACGTGCATTGCAGGAAGGTAAGATAACAAGAGTGGGTGGCGATAAGGAAATCAATGTGGACGTAAGAGTAATTGCTGCAACCAATAAAAACCTTTTGAAAGAAGTAGCAGATAAAAGTTTCCGAATAGATTTATACCATCGTTTAAATGTTATTCTCATTCATGTGCCTTCTCTCAATGATCGTAAAACAGATATACCTCTTTTGATTGATAAATTTCTGAAAGATATTGCTGAAGATTATGGTCAGGCAAGAAAAGAGATAGACAAGAAAGCAATTGAAGCTTTGCAAAACCACAATTGGTCAGGCAATATCCGTGAGTTGCGCAATGTGGTAGAAAGGTTAGTAATACTTTCAGGAAAAGTGATTACAGAAAGTGATGTAACAAGTTATGTTTTGATTTGATGAAACAAAAGACAGTCATCATTATTATGGGAGCAACGGCTTCCGGAAAAACCAAACGTTCAATTCAGCTTGCCAGTCAATATAATACCTCCATCATTTCCGCTGATTCAAGACAATGCTTTAAAGAATTAAATATCGGTGTTGCCAAACCAACTGCAGAAGAGTTGTCTTCTGTAAAACATTATTTCATCAACTCGCACTCTATTCATGATGTAGTCAATGCACAGGTTTTTGAAAACTATGCATTAAATGCCGTTGAAGAAATATTTAAAAAAAACGATGTTGCTGTTATGGCAGGTGGCACAGGCATGTATATCAAAGCTTTTTGTGAAGGGCTGGATGAAATACCAACAGTTGATGCTGCTTTAAGAGAGCAGATAATACAATCTTATCATGAAAATGGCATTGAGTGGCTGCAAAGTGAAATACGAAAAAACGATCCTTTGTTTTGGAAACAGGCAGAACAAAAAAACCCACAACGGATGATGCGGGCATTGGAAGTATTAAAAACAACGGGCAAATCAATTATAACTTTTCAAAAAAAGAAACAAATTTCCCGACCATTCAACATAAAAAAAATCGGTATCCAATTATCAAAAGAACAATTGCATTTCAACATCAATAATCGTGTTGATGAAATGGTCCGGGCTGGTCTGGTTGATGAAGTAAAATCTTTATTACCATACAGGAATTTAAACCCTTTACAAACTGTTGGCTATAGTGAAATTTTTGAATACCTCGATGGAAAAATAAGCCTGGAGCAAAGCATTGAAAAAATAAAAACCAATACAAGACAATATGCCAAAAGGCAAAGAACCTGGTTTAAAAAGGATGATGAGATTAATTGGGAAACTGCAAAAAGAAATTAACAGAAATACTGTTCGTTTAAAGAAGGATTATGTATAACTTATTGAATGATTATAAGTTGTATTGTTAAGTGTGTAGTAAAAACACATTAAAAAAAATTTTGCAGTTTATAAAGTATTGTTAACTTACACCGTCTTGTATTAATTATTTCTAACCTTTTTAACAATTCTTATGAGTTTAAAAATCGATTGCAAACCGGTGCGTTTATTAGTGCCGTGTTTATTATTTTTTTTGTTCGGGCTATCAGCAAGCGCCCAAAAAGTTGTTACTGGTAAGGTAACCAACACAAAAGATAACTCACCAATTGGCTTTGCAACTGTAACTGTTACGGGAACAAATATTGCCACCACTACAAATGCGGATGGTGAGTTTACTATTAATTTACCTGCTGGTCAAACCATGTTGACAATAAGTTCTATTGGTTTTACCCCAAAGAGTGTTGATGCATCATCAGGAAATGTGAATGTAAAACTTACTGAAACTACATCATCTCTTGATGAAATTGTAGTTACTGGTTATACAGCACAAAAGAAGAAAGACCTAACTGGATCAGTTGCTGTTGTAAATGTTTCCAATCTTAAGTCTGTTCCTTCAGGCACCACAGAATCCTTATTACAAGGACAGGCTTCAGGAGTAACTGTTATCAACTCTGGTATGCCGGGAGGAGGTAGTAGTGTTTACATCAGAGGTATTACATCTATTGGTAATGTAGATCCACTTGTAATTATTGATGGTACTCCCGGAAGTTTGCATGATTTGAATGTTAATGACATTGAATCCATCCAGGTTTTAAAAGATGCTGGTGCAGCCTCTATTTATGGTGTACGTGGTTCAAATGGAGTTATAATTGTTACTACCAAGAAAGGGAAACAGGGTAGTGCTAAAGTAACCTATGATATGTATTATGGCAACCAGGTACCTGTTAAGGGTTTTGATTTGGCCAATACCCAGGAATTTGCCAATGCAGTTTTCAAGACATACGAAAATGACGGTATCCAAATTACTTCTTCTACCAATGCAGGTAAACAATTTGGGACAGGAGCAAATCCTGTTATACCAGATTATATTATACCAACCGGTGCGAAAGAAGGCGATCCTGGAACAGACCCTTCTGACTATGTATTAGTAATTGGCTCAGCAACTGGCAATAACCAAATTACGAGGGCTGACAAACAGGGTAATAATTGGTATAATGATATCTTTAAAAATGCACCAATTCAAAGCCATACATTATCTGCAAGCGGAGGTAATGACAGATCCAGCTATTATTTTTCTGTAGGTTATTTAAATCAAAAAGGTACACTTATCGAGACCTACCTGAAAAGATATTCAACCAGGATTAATACAACATTTAATATTAAAGATAAAATACGTGTTGGTGAAAATGCATATTTATTTTATGTAGATAACCCTCAGGTTACCAACCAAAATGAGGGTAATCCTATTTCAATGGCTTACCGTATGCCACCGATAATACCTATTTATGATATAATGGGGAATTTTGCAGGTACCCAGGCAATAGGCTTGAGCAATGCACAAAATCCTGTGGCTGATCAGATGAGAAGTGCTAACAACAGAGGAAGAGATTGGCAAATGAATGGTAATGTCTTTGCAGAAGTAGATTTCCTGAAACATTTTACTGCAAGGACAAGCTTCGGAGGTAATATTGATAACTATTATTACTGGAGCTTTAGTCCAACACCTTATAACAATGCTGAAGGCAGCACCTCTGCTAATTCATATAATGAAGGCTCTGGTTATAACAGTAGTTGGACTTGGACCAATACACTGAATTATAGTAATATTTTTGGGAAACATAATGTAAAAGTCCTGGTGGGTTCAGAAGCTATAAATAACTACGGTAGGTATAGCAGCTCCAACAGAGGTAATTACTTCCTGACTGATCCTGATTACTTGGTATTAAATACAGGTGACCCATCTACCCAGTCAAACAGTGGTAGTGGCTACAGGAGTGCTCTGTTTTCTTTGTTTGCAAGAGGTGATTATTCATTCAATGAAAAATATCTTTTTAGTGCAACAGTACGCCGGGATGGTTCATCATTATTTGCACCAGGAAACCAGTATGGTGTTTTCCCATCTTTCTCCGGCGGATGGAGGATTTCACAGGAATCGTTTATGCAGGGCATTTCCTGGTTGAATGATTTAAAAATTCGTGGAGGTTGGGGTAAATTGGGTTCACTCAGTAATACACCATCAACCAATCAATATACCTTGTTTGCACAAGATGCATATAATTCTTATTATGGAATAGGTGGTGGGCCAACTTCTTCAACTCTTGGTTTTTATGCCAGTAACCTGGGCAATACAGAGACTACATGGGAAGAAGATATAGTAACTAACATTGGTTTGGATGCAACAATATTGAATAATAAATTAGACTTTTCTATTGAATGGTATAAGAAAGCGATTAGTGGTTTATTATTCCAGCAAACTATTACTTATTTCGCTGGAGGGGCTTCCGCACCCTATGTGAATTTGGGTAATATTGAAAACCACGGTATAGATGCCTCTGCTACTTATCATGCTAATATAGGTAAAGACCTGAAATTAGACGTTACCGGCACTTTCACATCTTACAATAATAAAGTAGTTAAATTACCTTTCCAATATGTAGATGAATACAGTGCTGGCTCTACCAGGATTGGTGCTTTCTCAAGGTTACAGGAAGGCCATCCCGTTGGAGCATTCTTTGGTTATGAAGTTATAGGTTTATTTCAAAGTGCAGACGACGTATCAAAATCACCTGAACAAGAAGATGCACAACCCGGGTTTTTTAAATATAAAGATGTTGACCATAATGGCGTAATAGATGATAACGACAGGACATTTTTTGGTAATCCTAACCCTGATTTTACTTATGGTTTAACCATTAATGCCAGTTATAAGAATTTTGATTTTTCAGCTTTCTTCTATGGCTCACAGGGTAATGATGTTATCAATTATGTAAGGTATTGGACTGATTTTTACCAGGTATTTAATGGTAATGTTAGTAAAGATGCGGTATATAATTCATGGACGCCAAATAACCTCAATGCAAAAGTGCCTGTACTTTCTCAAAAGGCTGGGTTTAGCAATACAACAGTTTTCAATTCTTATTATTTGGAAAATGGATCATACCTCAGATGTAAGTCATTGGTTTTAGGATATACTTTGCCGAAGGGAATAATACAAAAATTTCATATTGATAAATTCAGGTTGTATATTCAGGCAGCTAATCTGTTTACCATTACTAAATATACAGGTTTGGATCCCGAATTGCAGGGCGCTGATTTAAACGACAATACAAATTTTGGTATTGACTTAGGTAATTATCCTTCTAACCAGAAACAATTTCTTGTTGGTGTAAATGTTGCGTTCTAAAATCTTATAAAATAATTATATATGAAAAAAGTTTTTAAATTATTCATACCTTTTTTATTAATTCTTCTCACAGTCATATTTGCATGTAATAAAGGCTTTTTAGACAAACCACCACTAGGTACATTAAATCCAAGTGTTTTGGCTAATGAAAAAGGTGTTCAATCACTTCTGATAGGTGCTTATTCATGTCTTGATGGTGAAGGCGGTAGTGGCGCCGGATGGGGATCTGCTGCTTCCAATTGGGTGTATGGCAGCGTGTGTGCAGATGATGCATATAAAGGCTCTACTCCATCTGACCAAGGCGATATTTTGCCATTGGAAAATTATTCAACAAAAAGTGCATCTAATCCCTATCTTTTGAATAAATGGCAATTCTGTTATACTGCTGTACAAAGGTGTAATGATGTATTGCGTGTGTTACCTCAGGCAACTGATATATCTGAAGATGAGCAAAAAATAATCATTGCACAAGCGCGATTTCTCAGAGGGTTTTATCATTTTGAATTGAAAAAAGTTTTTAACAATGTACCTTATGTTGATGAAACAATCAGCACTGATAGTGCTGCACTCATAGGTAATGGTACTGATATTTGGCCAAATATAGAAGCTGATTTCCAGGTTGCAGTTGATGATTTGCCTTTAGACTGGCAAAGTACCGGAGAAGTGGGTAGAGCCAATAAAGGTGCTGCGATTGCATTCCTTGCTAAGGTCTATATGTATGAACATAAATATGACCAAGCCGCACCACTGCTAGATCAACTTATTAATAATACCGGTGGAGTTGGGGTAACAGGTGCAGGGGTAAGGTATCAATTAGTGAACTTTGCGAATAATTTTAATCCTGCAACAAGAAACAGTGCAGAATCTATTTTTTCTGCACAGATGACTGTTCAGGATGGATCTGCAGATGTAGGTGCTGGTAATGGTAATTACGGAGATGTTTTGAATTTTCCTTACGGTGGTGGCCCTGGCGCTTGCTGCGGATTTTTTAATCCATCTCAAAGCTTAGCCAATGCTTATAAAACTGATGCCAATGGCCTTCCTTTGTTAGATGGCAGCTATAATTCAGGTAATAAAGTAAGTGATCCAAATTCACCTTATACTGGCACTTTGGACCCAAGGATAGACTGGACAATAGGCAGAGAAGGTGTACCTTATCTTGATTGGGGCCCACATCCTGGTGATTCATGGATTCGAGACCCTCAAAATGATGGCCATTTTAATGCAAAGAAAAACGTATATGCTGAGTCACAACAGGATGCTTATTCTGATGTAGCTTCTACTAACTGGGCTGGAGTAGAATTAGTAGCAAACAACGTTAATCTTCTAAGGTATGCAGATGTTATTTTATGGCGTGCAGAATGTTATGCACAGGATAATGATCTTTCAAATGCTATGAAATTAGTGAATGAAGTTAGGTCACGTGCTGCAGACCCAACTGGTTGGGTATATAAAAATGCCAGTTATGATGCAAACAGTAGTAAGTATTCTCCTCAAACTTCTCCTGCGGCAAACTATAAAATAGGTTTATATACATCCTTCCCAAGTCAGGATTATGCTTTAAAAGCAATTCAATTTGAAAGAAGGCTTGAGCTGGCTATGGAAGGGCAGCGTTTCTTTGATTTGCAGCGCTGGGATAATGGAACAGGTTCCATGGCTGCAACTTTGAACGCTTATTTGCAATATGAACAAACAGACCGGCCTTTATTTGTTGGAGTGTCTTTTACAAAAGGTACTAATGAGATTTTCCCTATTCCTCAAAGTGCTATTGATGTTCAAAACGCAGATGGACAAGCTCATCTTGTTCAAAATCCTGGATATTAATTTTTTGTTTTCAAAAATAAAGAGGCAGTGTTATTTTAGCACTGCCTTTTTTATTCCTAATTTTTTAATTGCCAAAAGTGAGATTCAAATCCATATTTTTTTCCCCCTTTCTGCTAATAGTATTTTCAATTTTTGCTTTTTCATGTCGTAATTCATCAACTGTATTTCAGGAAATACCTTCATCTGAATCAGGAATTACTTTTATAAATCAAATTACAGAATCCGATTCTATCAATCCGCTTGATATGGAAAATATGTATAACGGTGGTGGTGTAGGTATTGGAGATTTTAATAATGATGGCCTCCAGGATATTTATTTTACAGGCAATCTTGTGAGCAATAAATTATATTTAAATAAAGGCAATTTTAAGTTTGAAGATGTTACTGATAAAGCAAATGTTGGTGGTGAAGGCAGATGGTCAAGGGGAGTTGCTGTTATTGATATAAATAATGATGGTTTACTTGACATGTACGTTTCAGAAACTTTGAAAAAAAATCCATTGCAAAACGAAAACCTGTTATACATTAACCAGGGAGTGGATAAAGACGGTGTTCCTCATTTTAAAGAAATGGCAAAAGAATATGGATTAGCTGATACATCACAATCCACTCAGGCTGCATTTTTTGATTATGATAATGATGGTGACCTTGATGTATATATTGCTATCAATGTAATTAATAAAGGAAGGTTTATAGATCAGTTCAGGCCAATCATGAAAAACGGTGAAAACCCAAGCACTGGAAAGTTATTCCGTAACGATTGGGACAGTGCGCTACATCATCCGGTCTTTACTGATGTTTCCAGACAGGCACATATACAGACAGAAGGCTATGCACATGCAATAACAATCTGTGATATCAATAATGATGGGTGGAAAGATTTGTATGTCTCCAATGATTTTCTCACCAACGATTTGTTATGGATTAATAATCATGATGGCACTTTTACTAATGAATTACCGGAATATTTTAAACATACTTCTGCTAACACAATGGGCACTGACATAACAGATATGAATAATGATGGCCTCCCAGATGTGGTTACGCTCGATATGAATCCACAGGATAATTACAGAAAAAAAATGATGTTGAACCCAAACAGTTATCAGCGTTACCTCAATAGTGATATTTATGGTTACACTTACCAGTATGTAAGAAATACTTTGCAACTCAATTGTGGTAATGCTTTAGGTGAAAAAGATTCAATAACTCATCCTGTATTCAGCGATATTGGTTTTTACACCGGATTCTCTCAAACTGATTGGAGCTGGGCACCTGTTATTGGTGATTTTGACAATGATGGTTATAGGGACATCATCATTACCAATGGGTATCCAAAAGATGTTACAGATCACGATTTTATTGCTTTCAGGACGCAGTCTCAGTTTGTTGCAAGCAAGAAAAATTTACTCGATGAAATTCCTCAGGTTAAATTAAATAATTACGCATATCATAACAATGGCGATTTAACTTTTTCTGATGTAACCAAAGAATGGGGTTTTGAAACACCTACTTTTTCTAACGGAGCTGTTTATGCAGACCTCGATAACGATGGGGACTTAGACCTGGTAATTAATAACATTAATGATATTGCTTCTGTTTATAAAAACACATCAAGGGAAAAAAATAAAACAACCACAAATTTTATTAATATAAAATTTGAAGGAGATTCAAAAAATATAAATGGTATCGGTGCATTGGCTGATATTTATTACAATAATGGTAAACACCAGTTTTGGGAAAATACTCCTTATCGTGGTTACCTTTCAACTATACAGGATGTGGCGCATTTTGGGCTTGACTCTGTTACTGTCATAGATTCAATTGTAATTCGCTGGCCTGGCTTAAAAAAGCAAATTTTTAAGAATGTAAAAGCAAATCAAACTTTAGTTGCCCAAATAAAGAATGCGCAAATACCATATAGTTATAATGTAAATGCTATAGACACAAAAGCGCTTTTTGATAATATTACTGATTCGTTGCAAATTCATAGTATTAATAAAGAAAAAGATTTTATTGATTTCAACATTCAAAAACTTTTGCCTCATAAATTTTCAGAGTTTGGCCCGGGTATGGCAACAGGAGATATCAATGGCGATGGGCTTGATGATATCATAACCGGTGGCTCTTTCTTTTACAGTGGTAAAAAATTATTACAACAAAAAAATGGAACTTTCATTCAACAGGATTTGCAGAAGCTCAAAGATTCTTTGAGTAAACAATCTGAAGATGAAGGAGTATTGTTGTTCGATGCAGATGGTGATGGCGACCTTGATTTATACATTGCAAGTGGTGGCTACGAAGCTGACCATGGTGCACCCAATTACCAGGACAGGTTTTATATCAATGATGGGAATGGTAATTTCACTTTAGACACAATGGCTTTGCCAAAAAATTTTACCAGTAAATTTTGTGTTCGGGCTGCAGATTATGATAAAGATGGCGACCTTGATTTATTTGTTGCAGGTCGTGTTGATCCCTGGAATTACCCAAAACCTGTTTCAAGTTTTATTTTGAGAAATGATACAAAAAACGGAGTTGTAAAATTTACGGATGTTACTAAATCAGTGGCACCAGGGTTAATCAATATTGGATTAACCTGTGATGCTCTATTCACCGATTTTAATAATGACGGATGGCCCGATCTGATACTTGCAGGTGAATGGATGCCCATTACTTTTTTTGAAAATAATAAAGGTGTTTTTAACAATGTTACTGCTTCATCAGGCGTCTCCAATGTAGTGGGATGGTGGAATACAATTGCTGCCGGTGATTTTGATAATGATGGCGATATTGATTATATAGTGGGTAATACTGGATTAAATACTTTTTATAAAGCTGATGACAAACATCCTGTTTCTGTATATGCAAAAGATTTTAATAATGATGGAAGCTTTGATGCAATTACATCGGTTTTCATCCCTGATAATAACAAGGATAAAGTAGTGAAAGAATTTCCTGTTGCATCACGTGATGAACTGATCAAACAGATGATAACGATGCGCAGGAAATATGAAAGTTATAAATCGTATGCAGTTGCTCCAATGGATTCGCTATTGTCACCGGCAGATCTAAAAGGCGCTATCATTTACCATGCTAATGAACTTGCTTCCGCTTATTTAAGAAATGATGGCAACGGCAAATTTGTTTTAAGCAAGTTGCCTGCAATGGCACAATTTTCTATGTTGTGCGGGATGAGTGTTGCTGATTTTGATGATGATGGAAATTTAGATGTTGTTATTAATGGAAATGATTATGGCACTGAAGTTGGCACAGGAAGGTATGATGCGCTAAACGGTTTGATGATGAAAGGTGATGGTAAGGGCGGTTTCACTCCTTTTTCTATTATGCAAAGTGGAATTTATATTCCCGGGAATGGGAAATCATTAGCGTTGTTGCGCAATAATAAAAATGAATGTTTGCTCGCTGCAACAGAAAACCGTGGCCCTTTGCGTGTATTTAAACTGAATAAAAAAATTACTTGTTTGCCTGTTCAACCCTTTGACACTTATGCAATCATTGAATTGAAGAATGGAAAGAAAAGAAGAGTAGAATTTTATTATGGCATGTCATACCTTTCTCAATCTTCAAGATTGATAAATATAAATGACCCGGTTAAATCTGTTCAGATATTTGATGCCAGCGGAAGTAGCAGGACACTTAATTTTTAATTTTGAAATACCCGCTGACTTGAAATAATAAAAATGAAATCAATACTTCAACAAAAATCATCAGCATTTATTTGTTTATTTTTTATTTCGATTTTTTTCTTTATTGCATGTAAGGACTATACAAAAAATATTTTATACAAAGATGTTCCCGATGCCAGTATCCAGGCTGGTGAAAAACTGGCAAAACAATATTGTGCCTCCTGTCACCAGTTTCCGGAACCATCTCTACTGGATGCAAAAACTTGGGATCATGGTGTGCTGCCACAAATGGGGCCAAGGCTTGGTATATTTAATTATGGATTTAAACAATATGCATCTGCCATCTTTGATACGAATATTGGGAAAAGATTTTATCCCTCACAACAGGTTATTTCATTTGTGCAATGGCAAAATATAATTGATTATTACACTGCTACATCACCTGATTCATTGCTGCCCGCAAGAAAAGATGTTGAAATAAAAATGAATGAAAAATTATTCCAACCAATACATCCTTCATTTACCTATCCAATGCCAGGCATCTCGTTTGTAAAAATGGAACCCGGGCATCAACTGGTCATCAGTGATTCCTTAGCTAAAAAAGTTCTTGTGTTTGATAGTGCATTACAACTGACAGACTCTATCAACACAAATGGTGCTGTAACCGATATTATTAAAGATTCCAATACACTCACACTTTGTAATACCGGTGTCCTTAACCCAAACAATGGAAAGTTTGGGTCAGTTGAAAATATCTCTCTTAATCATCCATCTGTTACAGATACAATTCAGAAAAATTTAATGCGCCCGGTGCAAATCAATAAAATAGATTTGAATAAAGATGGTAAAGATGATTATGTTGTTTGCGAGTTTGGTAATTTGAAAGGTGCTTTGTCATGGCTTGAAAATAAAGGCAATAATAATTATGAATATCATGTTATAAGCACAGCCCCTGGAGCTATTAAAACTTATATTACTGATTATAACCATGATGGTTTGCCTGATATTTGGGCATTGTTTTCTCAAGGTGATGAAGGTGTTTTTTTATATACCAATAAAGGCAATGGGGTTTTTGAATCAAAGCGGTTGTTGACGTTCCCTCCCTCTTACGGGTCATCTTCTTTTGAATTGATTGATTTTAATAAAGACGGGTATGATGATATCATTTATACCTGTGGCGATAATGCGGATTATTCACCTGTTTTAAAACCTTATCATGGTGTATATATTTTTTTGAATGATGGAAAAAATAATTTCACACAAAAATATTTTTATCCAATCAACGGATGTTATAAAGCTATAGCAAAAGATTTTGATAATGATGGTGATTTGGATATTGCAACCATATCTTTCTTTGCTGATTATCAACATCACCCTGAAGAGGGTTTTGTTTTCCTAAAGAATAATGGCAACTTTAATTTTACGCCTTATAGTTTGAATGCGGCAAAATATGGAAGATGGCTTACGATGGATGCAAGTGATTTTGATGGTGATGGAAAAATTGATTTGGTGCTTGGTAATTTTTCAATAATCCCTTCTAAACTGCATTCTAAAATTAACTGGATGCAGCAACCTCCTTTTCTTGTACTAAAAAATATTCAGTAATAATTATCCGGCAAGTAATAAAAAAATCGCAGGCCGCTTATGCACGTTGATTTGTTCCTGCTTCCATTGTTTTATTTTTTTTGTCTGAATTGTTTCAGTTGATGCAGTAATATCTGCCGCAATACAAAGTAGAGTATCCTGTCTGGCAACCTGTAATATATCTTGCACTAACTGCTGGTTCCGGTATGGTGTCTCAATAAAAATCTGAGTGCAGTTTTTCTTTGCTGATTCAACTTCAAGCTCTGAAATTTTCTTTTTTCTTTCATGTGCATCTACTGGTAAATAGCCAATAAACTGAAAACACTGGCCATTCATTCCACTGGCCATCAATGCTAACACTATAGCATTTGGTCCGACCATCGGTACAACTGTTGCTTTCATTTCCTGTGCAACATGAATTAATTTTTGACCAGGGTCAGCTATTCCTGGACAACCTGCTTCACTCATGATGCCGATTACTTTATTTTCACTTATATCCTTTCTAAAAAAAACAATAGCTTCATCTTCTGATTTATGAATGGTATGCCATGAATATGCATCAATATTTATTTCTTTCCATATTCTTTTTAAAAACCTCCTTGCAGTCCTTTCATTTTCTACATAAAATGTCTGGCATTTTTCCACCGCATTTTTTATGTATGATGGTATAGCTGATAAGCCAATTTCATCTTCATGCAAAACAATAGGAATAAGATAAACGGTTGATGACATTATATTGCTGCTTTTGGTAATAAATCTTTTACTTCATGCAAACTCAATGTGGCAGCTACTACCGAATAGGCTGGCGCCAATACCCAACCGATAACAGGTACTACCTGGATTAAATAAAACATCATACCATTGCCAATGGCAAGGCCTTTATGTTCTCCCAAAAAATAAATACTTTGTTGTGCAGATAATTTGTTTCTTTCAAAACTATAATCGAGCATTGAAAATCCATAATAGTAACATTCTACCAGCAGAGCAAGCAAAGGCGTTAACCAACCTGCAACCGGTACTAATGATAAAATTAAAATAGATACCATATACACTGTTTGCCAGATACAGTTGCGCAATGCAATCCGGATACCCCTTGCTATATCTTTTAAAAATTGTTTTGTATTGAAGTCGAAATTTTTTTCTTCAATGATAGATGCAGTTTTTTCACTGATATATGAAAAAACAGGAGACCCTAATATCAGCCATATATATTTGAATAATGAAAAATACAACAGCATCTGGCCTATCCATAATATGATGCTGGCAAAGGTTACAAAGAAACCAAGCAAACCTGTATCATTTTTTGACATCCAGTTTTGCAAACCTGTATGGATGCGTATCCATTCGATAAATGTGCTGGCTGTTTTCCCAAAAAAATACATGGATACCACAAATAGCATAGCATAGATAATGCCGGGCATAATTATCCATTTCCATAACCGGTGACGGCGAATAAAAATATGTGCTTTATAAAAACTCTGAATAGCTATGATAATCTCTTTCAGCAACAGTCTTTAATTTTAAGCAATAAAAATAAAACAATTGGTGAAAGTGCAACAACATATAAAAAATGAAAAGGATTTTTTAGCATCGTTGAAAATACTGGATGATAATTTTTTCACAAGAAAAGATGTTGTAAAAATTGCCCGTGAACTTCTTGGAAAAATCATAGTTACAAATTTTAACCATCAGCTTACTGCTGCAAGGATTACAGAAACGGAAGCATATAATGGCATTATTGATAAAGCATCTCATGCTTTTAACTACAGGCGCACAAAGCGCACTGAAATTATGTATGCAAACGGCGGGGTTGCTTATGTGTATTTATGTTATGGCATCCATCATTTATTTAATGTGGTTACAAATATTAAAGATGTGCCGCATGCAATATTGATAAGAGCAGCAGAACCTTTGTTTGGCGTTGATGTTATGCTGCAAAGAACCAATAAACAAAAAGCCGGTTACAGGTTAACAAGCGGCCCCGGTAATGTTTCAAAAGCATTGGGCATTTTCACGCATCATACAGGGATTGATTTAAAAAGCAAAGATTTTTTTATTGCAGGTGATGGAATGAAAATTTCACCTTCAAATATTATTGTCACTCACCGTATTGGCGTTGATTATGCAGCAGAAGATGCGCTATTGCCTTACAGATTTTATATCAGGGATAATAAATTTGTCAGTGGATAAATTATGGAAATTGATTCCTGATGTAAAGATTAGGATTTTATCTTCGCGCCATGTTATACCAGGCGCTTCGAAAACTGTTTTTTGCTTTCCCCCCTGAGGATGCACACTATTTTGCAATGAACAGTCTGAAAGCTGCCTGTAATTATTCTTTTTCAAAAAAAATTATTCAGAAAAATTTTACATGTACTAACCCTGCATTACTGAAAAATGTTTTCGGTTTAAACTTCAGGAACCCTGTTGGGTTGGGTGCAGGCTTTGATAAAAATGCATTGTATTTAAGAGAACTTGAAGCGTTGGGTTTTGGGTTTGTTGAAGTTGGAACTGTCACACCAAAACCACAACCCGGCAATGATAAACCAAGATTATTCCGTTTGCCAAAAGATAAAGCGCTTATCAACAGGATGGGTTTTAATAATGATGGCGCTGTAGTAATACATAAAAGGGTGGAAGCCTGGAAAGCTTACCAGGCAAGAACTTCAGCAAATAATTTTATTGTGGGTGGTAACATTGGAAAAAATAAAGCAACACAAAATGAAGATGCATGGAAAGATTATGAAATTTGTTTTAAAACTTTATTCGATGTTGTTGATTATTTTGTAGTGAATGTGAGCTCACCCAACACACCGGGCTTGCGTGAGCTCCAGGAAAAAGATGCGTTAAAAAAAATATTGGAACACCTTCAAAATATCAACAATGGCTTTTCAAAACAAAAGCCTTTGTTGTTGAAGATAGCGCCTGACCTGAATGAATCACAACTGGATGATATCATCAGCCTCGCTTTTGAAATTCAGCTTGATGGAATTGTTGCAACCAACACAACTATTGCAAGAGACAATCTTATAACGTCTCCATCAACAATTGAAACGATTGGTGCAGGAGGTTTAAGTGGTAAGCCATTGCAGGAAAGGTCAACACAGGTCCTGCAATATTTAATGAGTAGCTTCAAAGATAAAATCCCTGTGATTGCAAGCGGTGGTATTTTTAATGGTGATGATGCAAAAGAAAAGCTGGATTGCGGTGCTTCGCTAGTACAGGTATGGACAGGATTTATTTATGAAGGGCCTGCTATTGCAAAAAAAATCAACAAGGCTTTGTCTTAATGATTTTCTTTTCCGGATATAAGAAATGCCTTTAAGAATCTTTCTCTTTCCATGTGATTGATAATTTTATTATCACTAAAAATCCAATATGCAAATAATCAATTCTATCATTATGCCAGAACTGAAACGGCCTGAAATAAAATCAAACAATACATTTTCATTGCTGCAAAAATTAATATTGATAGAGCCATTACATGCAGAAGCCGGTTTTGCATTGTTGAAAAATTTTTTGAAAGAATTATCACCTGAATTATAGGGACTTTTTATTTTCCAGGTACAGGGAAGCGAATTGATAAAACAGTTAAAATTTTCAAGTCTGAACCCGGCTTCCCTGTTTTTTTAAAATGATATTTTATTGAAAAAAAAATCTATTGTATCACTGCTGTGTATCATCCGGTTTTCGCTCGGGCCGCATCTGTGGAAACAACAATACATCCTGAATAGAAAATTGATTTGTCATCAGCATACACAACCGGTCAATGCCAATACCAATACCGCTTGTAGGTGGCATGCCATATTCCAATGCTCTTAAAAAATCATCATCAATATACATGGCTTCGTCATCGCCGCGTTCCATCAACCTGGATTGTTCTTCAAACCTTTCCCTCTGATCAATCGGATCGTTTAATTCACTGTAAGCATTGGCTACTTCTTTACCATTGACCATTAACTCAAATCTCTCAACAAGCCCTTTCTTATTTCTGTGTTTTTTTGTTAATGGACTCATCTCAACAGGATAGTCAATGATGAATGTAGGCTGGATAAAATGATCTTCAGCTTTCTCACTGAAGATTGTATCTATGAGTTTGCCTTTGCCCATACTTTTATCTACTTCCAGGTGCAGTTTTTTACAAACATCAAATAATGCTTCTTCATTCATTTCACTTACATCAATGCATGTATGTTCTTTTATGGCTTCGTAAATACTGATACGTTTGTAAGGCGCTTTAAAGTTGATGATGTTGTCGCCCACTTTTACTTCTGTTGTTCCATGAAGTGCTATTGCCACTTGTTCCAGCATCTGCTCTGTTGTTTCCATCATCCAGAAATAATCTTTATAAGCAGTGTACCATTCAAGAATGGTAAATTCAGGATTGTGTGTCCTGTCCATGCCTTCATTCCTGAAATCACGGCTGAATTCATACACCCAATCAAAACCTCCGACAATCAATCTTTTTAAATACAATTCATTTGCTATACGCAAAAACAAAGGAATATCCAAAGCATTATGATGTGTAATAAATGGCCTTGCTGCTGCACCACCCGGTATAGGTTGTAATACAGGTGTATCAACTTCCAATGCACCACGCTCGTTTAAAAATTTCCGCATGGTATTGATGAGTTGTGTGCGTTTGACAAAAACATTTTTTACTGTGGGATTAATGATCAGGTCAACATATCGTTGCCTGTAACGAAACTCAGGATCTGTTACTTCATCATACACATTTCCTTCTTCATCCCGCTTTACAACAGGAAGAGGTTTTAATGATTTTGCCAGCAGCTTAAAACTTTTTGCGTGAATAGAAATTTCACCTGTGCGGGTCATGAAAATAAAACCGCTAACACCAATTATATCACCCAGGTCAATAAGGTGTTTAATGACTTCGTCAAATAATGTTTTATCCTCACCGGGGCACACATCATCTTTGCGCACATACAATTGAATTATGCCTTTGCTGTCTTGTATTTTGATGAAAAAAACTTTGCCCTTATCATTGATGCTCATGATGCGGCCGGCAACACAAACATCATTCAACTGTTCTTTTGTTTCTTCACTGAATACATCTTTTATATCCTTTGAATAATGTGTTACAGGATATAAAGGCGCAGGATAAGGGTCAATATTCAATGCCTCTAATTTTTCCAATTTGCTGCGGCGGATAATTTCCTGCTCTGATAAATGTGCACTCATTTATAATTGATAATTGATAATTGATAATTCGTAATTCGTAATTCGTAATTCGTAATTCGTAATTCGTAATTCGTAATTACGGCCGGCAAATATAAGCAACAAAAAATCTTTCCAATCCGAGGCGGCAGATACGATGAAAGCAAGACAGTTAGGGCATTCTATAACAATTCATTTTATCTTTATTCAAAAATCTTTTATGCCTGATTTTTATATTGACCCGGATATTGCTAAAGCCAAAACGCTGAATACTGATTTCTATACACAAGCCGGATTTTATGAAGCTGCTAAAGAAAAGATTTTTTCACCATCCTGGCAATTTATTGGTGATACTGATACAGCAAAAAATGCAGGTGATACTTTTCCATTTATATTACTGGAAAATTATTTGGACGAGCCTTTATTGCTATCCAGGAATAAAGAAAATAAGTTGTACTGTCTGAGCAATGTTTGCACACATCGGGGCAACCTCGTAGTAAATGAGCCGTGCCGGCTTAATCACCTGAAATGTAAATATCATGGGAGGATATTTGGCCTTGATGGAAAATTTCTTTCCATGCCTGAATTTAAAGAAGTAGAAAATTTTCCTTCAAAAGATGATGACCTGCACCAATTGCCATTATTCCAATGGGGAAAATTGTTATTCACCTGTTTGAATGAAAAGTATAAGCCAATTAATTTTTTTGACGAAATGATGCAAAGGATGGAATGGTTTCCGGTAGATAAATTACAGTTCAGGAAAGACCTTTCAAAAGATTATTTTGTTGATGCTAACTGGGCTTTGTATTGTGAAAATTATCTTGAAGGTTTTCATATTCCTTTTGTTCATGCAGGCCTTAACCAGGTACTTGATTTTGGTGAATATACCACTGAACTTTTTCAGAATTCAAATCTGCAAGTGGGTGTTGGAAAAAATGGAGATGTATGTTTTGATTTGCCTGCTTCTTCACCTGATGCAGGTAAAGAAGTTGCTGCATATTATTTCTGGGTCTTCCCCAACATGATGTTTAATTTTTATCCCTGGGGCTTATCACTCAACCTTGTTGAACCTATTGATATCAGCAGGTGCCGTGTCAGGTTTTTAACTTATGTAAGCGATGTTGCAAAACTAGAAAAAGGAGCGGGGAGCGGATTAAATACTGTTGAGCTGGAAGATGAGGAAGTGGTACAAAATGTTCAGATAGGAATACGGTCAAGATTTTATCAGCACGGCAGGTACTCAGTAAAACGGGAACAGGGCACACATCATTTTCATTCTTTAATAGCAAAATTTATGCAATAAAAAATCCCGTTTTTCAACGGGACTTTTATAAAAAGATATTGAGTTGAATGTTTACATTCTCTCATTAGATTTGATTTTATTAACCGTAGATTTTCCCGGCAAATAAATCTGGAAACCAACATGCAGACTAAGGTCTGGTGATGAGGCGCTGTTACCAAAGCCAACATTTTCATCAAATTTTAGCAGTGTTTCTAATGCAACATTTTTTGTAATAAAATATGCATAACCTGGTCCAATGCCTAATCCAAGACCATTGGTTGAACTACCGCCTTTGGTATTGGTGCCTTGAAATCCAACATTAGCTTCAGCAAACCAACGGCCGGCTTTTAATAAATTATATTTTGGGTTATTTACATAGTATCGTCCCAAAACACCAACACCATAATTTGTATTAGTATAACTTGACCCGTAAACCTTCTGAGTGGTTAATCCAAAATTAATGTAACCTCCAAGTGCAATCTGATTATCTAACATCCATGCTCCTTTTGGTGTGATGTCAATACTGGTAACTGCACCTTTCTTTAGGCCAATATTAAAATTTGCAAGATCTGCACCAACTATTACGTTACCTTTTTCAAGTTGTGCATTACTTTTAAAACTGATGAAAGAGAAAATGGTCAAAAATGCTAAAATGATTTTTTTCATAAATTTTATTTTAATGGTTTAAAGAGATACTTTTTTGTGCCTTTTTGCTGCTTAACTCAATGTTAAAAACTATGCCAATAATTTTTCTTCAAATATTCTTGTTCTAAAAAAATAATTAAAAATGCCTGAAACCCTTTACCAGTAAGGTTTTAAAGCCCTATCTCCTTTGGAGGGAATGAGGAAATGAAATGTTAAGAGCAATCATGTTAGTTGGATAATAGTGATATAAAATATCAATCGTTAATTTTTAATATGTTGTTCGATAAAATTTTTTTCATAATAGCTGAAACCCATAAATAGAATGATTTTATAGCATCGTTTTTTTTGGGGAAAGAGAAAATGAAATGCAAAATTTTATCAATGCTATTTGTGGAGAAAATATTTTTGTTATTCAATAAGGCCATCGTTGTCATCATCCAATAAATTCAGATTAACGGCATCGCTGCCTGCAATACCTTCAATGGAACCTTTTAGTTTTGTGGCGTTGATTAATACTTTCGATAATTGCTTTTCCCTCGCTGCCCATAAACGCTCCATCGCATCCCGTTCTTTTTGTATGCTCATCTTCATGCTTAAGAAACCTTCACGAATTGCTTTCCATTGTTCATTAAATTCACTGCCGGTTAAATAATCATACAACATCGTCATCTTATCACCTTTGTTTTCCTGGCTTTTGGATAATGTATAAATTTTTAAAATGCTTGTTCGCAATACTGCAGCAAGGCTGCTCACTTCTGCAAACGTGCAGATATAAACACCATCTTTCTCACCAAATTTATCCAAGTCTTTTGGCATGGTTTGCGTAACGATTACTGCAATATCTGCACCCTGGCTGCGCATGTCTGCTTTTAATTTATCTATCCAGTCATTTGAGAAGTTGGCAGTGCGTTTGCTTTCATAAATTATTTTACCACATTCATTACCAAAATTATTATTGACAACCTGTATGCAATCAGCGCCACGTACACCTTTGCCAACAGGCAGAATTGTATCATGCGGAAATGTATTTTGTAAAATATTTTCCAATAATAATTCCTGCACTTCGCCCTGCAACTGCATGCTGCCCTGCTCTGCTTTTCGTTTCATCTCTTCAGCAAGTTTTTTCTGGTCTTCCAGTTGTTTATCCTTTTCGGCAAGGCGCATACGAAAATCAGTTTCCATCTGCTCTATCTTTTGCGCTTCTATCTTTCTGATTTCTACAGAAAGCTTTTCCCGCTCTTCAATAATTTTTTTCTGCACTGCTAATTCCATTTCTGCTTCTTTGCGGTTGAGGTTTTGTTCTTTTTGCAGGAACTCCAATTCTTTCTTCCTGGCTTCCTTTAATTTTTCTTCATTATCTGCAACAGATTGTTGCAGGATTTTTAATTGGTTTTCAAAATCGGCGCTAAGTGATTTTCGGATAGATTGTTCAAGGTCTGATTGCATTTTTTTCTTCTCATCGGCAAGTAGCTTTTGATACTCGTTATCTTTTTCTGATAATTGTTTTTGAAATGCGGATTCCTTTTTTTTGAAGTCTTCTTCTTTCTTGTTCTGCCAGTCTTTCATTTGTTGCCGCAATTCTTTTTGTACTTCTTCCCTGATAGCATCTGTTGGTTCAAATTCTGTTCCGCACGAAGGGCAGGTGATTAATGTTGTCGTCATATCAGTTTATACTTTATCGTAAAGATAAAAGACTAAATATTTTGGGGAGATGAATGTGGATAGATTTTATGTTGAAAGGTCAGATAAAAAATAATTTGTGCTTTAATGAAAACTCAAATGAATTATAAGTTATTATGTTGTGTGTTCGGATTCATTTTTGTGTTGTTATTCTTCTCCAAAATAGTCGCTATCAATTTTTTTAAGTTCATAAGACTGTTGAGTTGTGCAACCGAGATTAAAATCAATCATTAGTTGAGTTAATTGCTCACCGTCAATTAAAACTATTTTCGTTTCATTTCTCGGTGTGTATTCTAATGCTTCTTTTGTAAAATTTGATGTAGTAATAAAGATTCCTTTTTTTGCTCCTTGCCCTGCTAATGCACCAACAAATTTTTGAATTTCAGGTCTTCCGACAACGTTGCCTTTTTTCCAACGCTTGGCTTGAATATATATTACATCAAGACCGAGTCTATCTTCCTTAATAGTTCCGTCAATTCCTTCATCTCCACTTTTCCCAATTGCTTTTCCGGCATCTTTTATTGAACCCCCATATCCCATTTTTACTAATAATTCAACTACAAGTCGTTCAAAAAAAGAAGGAGGAAGGTCAATGACTTTATTTAGAAGTTCTGAAGCCAACGATTTACTTATTCTCTGATAAGCATTGTCTAAAATTTCTTCAGGCGTTTGTTCGTTTGATAAAATATTTGTTGGTTTCTCTTCTGTTTCATTGTCATTTCGAGATGCATTTTGAAATTCAAGAAATGCAGGAAATTGTTGCAAATATTTTGCATCTATTCGGTCAGGGTTTTTGGCCAAAGTTTTTCTGCCAAGGTCAGTGATAACAAAAGAAGCTCGTTTAGGAGAGTCAAGAAGACCTGCTTTTTTCAGATAGGTCTTTGCCCAGCCAACACGGTTGTCAAAAATTGCTTGATTCCCACTTGCTAAAAGTTCTTTTCTCTCATCGTCGGCTACTTTAAATTCAACAGCAAGACTTTCTATTAAATCCCTGTATTTGTGTTCTTGTCCATCAGAAACAAGTTTGAGTAATGGAAGCATTAATGTCTGGTAGTCAGGTATCATATTTTTTTGTCAATTCGTTTCTATGCTTTGTTATGGGTTTTAATATGTTTTCGTATAACAATAATTTTCAAAAAAGTGTTTTGTTGAAAAATTTAAAACCTCTTCATCAGCGAAGGTGAGAGTTTAATTTTTCATCCTCTCTTTAATAAAAGCAATTGTTTTTGTGTAAGCATCTTCCGTTGCTTCTTTATTATAATTTGGGTTACTCGGATTGGCAAAAGCATGTACGGCATCATAACGATACACGGTTAAATGTCTGTCTGCTGCTTTCATGTTTTCCTGGAATTTGTCAACTATTGCAGGTGTAATGCCCTGATCTTGATTGGCAAAAAATCCAATCACATCACAATGCAGGGTCTTTAAAACATTTACATCATTTTCCGGCATGCCATAATACATGATGCATCCCACTGCGTTACTGCCTCCCAATAATGAAGATTGTAAACTCCATCCTCCACCGAAACACCAGCCAATTGTAAACACTTTTGCATCACTGCCAATAAAGTTATATGCACCTTTAATAATGCTTATAGCTCTGTCTGTTTTTACAGATTGCACTAATGTTCTTGCCTGGTCAGGTGTCGTTGCTACTTTATTATCATACAGGTCCAGTGCAATGACATTGATGTCAAGATCATGACTGAGTTTTTCACTTTCCTGTTTGATATAATCATTCAGCCCCCACCATTCATGAATAACAAGGATATAATATTTTGTTGGTTTAGTTGCTTTAATCATCCAGGCATGTGCATCAGTGCCATCATCGGTTTTGAAATGTATATCAGCGCCATCTTCACTATGAAAAGTAAATGGGATAGGGGCTTCATGCAATGATACAAAAGTTACATTATTGGCTAATGCAGCAAATTTTTCTGTGGCGTTTTGAGAACAACATGCTGTCATTTTTGGTTGTGCCCATATTGAAGTTGATGCATACATCATCATTAAAATTAAAAGGTACTTTTTCATGGTTGTTTTTTTTAGATTTAAAAAAATATTCGTAAAAGAGCAATCTTTACTCAACCTAAATCTATTTCCTGGTGCATGGCAGGAATATACACATCTTTAAGCCCGGAGTCTTCCAGTTTCTTTTGAAAATCCTGCTGCACATTAAATTCACCATGCACAATAAATGTTTTCTTTACAGCGGATGCATCCTGGCATTTCAAAAAATGCAACAGGTCATTATAGTCACCGTGTGCGCTCATGCTGCGCATAACACCCACCTGCGCATTTACATCAAATTCTTCACCAAAAATTCTTATCCTTTTCACTCCATTCATGATTAGACCTCCTAATGAGTTGGGCTCACAATAGCCTACTATTAAAATTGTGTTGCTGCTTTTCTCAATATTATTTTTTATATGGTGTTTGATGCGGCCTGCATCCGCCATGCCGCTTGCAGCAATAATAACCATCGGTCTGTGATCATCATTGAGCGCCTTACTTTCTGCAACATCTTTTATAAATGTTAGTTCAGGAAAAGCGAAGGGGTCACTATCACTTTTTAATAAGTCCTGAATGGTGATATTGAAATTTTCAGGATGTTCTTTTACAACTGTTGTTGCTTCAAGACTTAAAGGGCTATCTACAAAAACCGGGATACCTTTTAATTTTCCTTTCAGGCTGAGATCATTCATAAAATACAACAGCTCCTGAGTGCGCCCAACACTGAAAGCAGGTATAATGAGTTTGCCTTTTTTTTGCATGCAGGTTTTTTCAATCCAAGTAAAAAATTCTTCCGGTGTATTGGCAATTGATTTGTGCAATGAGTTTCCATAAGTGCTTTCTGTAATAATATAATCCGCTTGTGGAAAAATGTGTGGCTGCCGCAGAATGACATCATTATACCTGCCTACATCACCACTAAAAGTTATTTGTCTTGTTGTTCCATTTTCAGTAATGCGCACATGCACTGCAGCGCTACCTGTAATATGGCCCGCATCAGTATATAAAACATCTATGCCCTCATCAAGAGTAAACCAGTTGCCGTAATCAACTATACTGAACATGGGCAATACTTTTTTCACATCATCAATGTCATATAACACATCAAATGGTTCCTGGCCTTTCTTTGCCCTTTTCTTATTGGTGTATTCAATATCATCCCTCTGTATTTCTGCACTATCCATTAGTAAAATTTCTGCAAGGTCTTTTGTGGCTGGTGTACAATAAATTTTTCCATTAAATCCTTCTTTTACCAGTTTCGGAATTAGTCCGCAATGATCAATATGTGCATGCGAAAGCAGTAAATGTGTTACTGATTTTGCATCAAATCTGAAATTGCTGTTGAGTGGGAATGTATCTCTTCCTAAGCCCTGGAACATTCCACAATCCAATAATATTTTTTTACCATTATTTAAGCTGATCAAATGTTTAGAACCTGTAACAGTTCTTGCAGCACCGTGGAAAGCAATCTTCATAATTTATTCTTTGTGGCTCTAAGATACTGTTTGCTGCAAAATTGTTGATAGTTATATTTTTTAAAGGTGAAATAATGTTGTACCTTAATACTCTAAAACATGCCAATATGAAAGAAAGTAAAACCTCCCATATTGCCATTATATTGTTGGCAATTGTCATGGCTGTATTTGGGATCTATCATTTTGTTTATCCGGAGAATCTGTTATCGTATGTGCCTTCATTTTTGCCTAATGCAGGTAACCTATGGGTCTATATTCCGGGTGCTGCATTTGTTTTGGCTGCCATTGCTTTTCTAACCAATAAAATGGTAAAGACTGCCGCATATTTGTTGGCTGTATTACTCTTTATTTTTGTGTTGACTATTCATTTACCCAATTTTCTGAATGGCAGCGATTTTGAAAACAGGCAATTTGCTTTTATCAATTTGCTGAAAGATACCGCTATCGCAGCATTTGCTTTGCATATTGCAAGCAACTCTACCAACTAATTGCTACAAGAACATATTGATTCAATTTGCAGTTTTTAATTGAAAACTGTTAAGTTATTTTTTTGCGTTGTTTCAGGCTCCAGGTAACCCAAAACTCTGCAACGGTTTCGTTATTGCTGTTGATGCCTTTGGAAAAGCATTCAATTGTAACTGCATTACCGGAAGCAATTGCTTCTTCTACTGCATCAGAAATTTTATTGCCATCCATGCATGTAAATATAATTTTTCCTGTTGCCTTTTTATAAAATTTCCCTTTTTGTTCTACCACCAACATACTGATGCCGGGTTGCCTTTTATAAATATTACCCATGCATAAAATCCCAGTGCTCATTTCACCGGCCATGCCAAGTATTGCAAAATAGATAGACCTGAATGGATTGGTGTTAAACCATTTTTGTTTCACACTGATTACAGCTTTTGATGCATCATAATCTTCTACTTTTAATCCGGCAAAAAATGCAGATGGCAGTTTTGCCAAAAGGAACTGCTTAAAGAAAAAATTATTACTGATGCGTTTGCTGAATTCAGTGAAATTGTTATTCATAACAGTTAAAATTTCAGGATTTAAAACTAAATAATTGATTGCTTTAGTTGGAAATTTTCTCTATTTGACTGGCTAAAGGAAATAATAAACTTGTTACAATTTTACATTTTTCACAGGCAAAACAAATTTCAATAAAATGAAGTTGCCAATCTTTGGTAAGGATGATTAAAGACATTGACTTTTTATATTATTTTGCCGGATGCTTTCAAAGCTTATCATTCAGAATTATGCAATTATTGATTCAATAGAAATCAATTTCTCGCCATATTTCAATATTATAACAGGAGAAACCGGTGCCGGTAAAAGCATTTTGATTGGCGCATTAAGTTTAATTCTTGGTGAAAGGGCCGATTCTTCTGTATTGCTTAACCATTCAAAAAAATGTTTTGTTGAAGGTGTTTTTGATATTGAAAAACGTAAAAATGTTTTGCGGTTTTTAAATGATAATGATTTTACCGCAGATAATGAATTAATATTAAGGAGGGAAATTGCTGCGAATGGAAAAAGCCGTGGATTTATTAATGATACGCCTGCCAATTTGCAACAGTTGAAACAACTTGCTTCCATGCTTGTTGACCTCCACCAGCAATTTGATACTTTAGATTTAAGCGATTCGGATTTTCAGCGGGAAGTATTAGATGCTTTGGCTGGTAATGAAAAGTTATTGGGGCAGTATAGCGCACTCTTTGCTGATTGGAAAAATACACAACAACAATTGGAATACCTGGTGAACCAGAAAAATAATTTTCAGAAAGAACTTGATTATAACCGTTTTCTATATGATGAACTGAATGAAGCAAACTTAAGGGAAGATGAGTTGGAAAATTTGGATAGTGAATTACAGTTATTGAGCCATGCAGAAGAGATAAAAAATGCATTAACAGCTTCAGTGTTTGAGTTGAAAGAAAGTGAAACGCCGGTTGTGCAGACACTTAAAATGTTAATTAATAAATTGAATGCATTTGCTTCATTCAATAACAGCCTGCATGAATTAATTCAAAGGTTGCAAAGTGCACAAATTGAACTTGCTGATATAAGTGAAGAGCTGGAAGGGCTGAATGATGACGTGAATTATGATGAGAACCGCATCAATTTTATTAATGAACGTATTGCTGTTGGTTACCGTTTGATGAAGAAACATAGCGTTCAGTCAACTGCAGAATTGTTGCAAATAAGAATTGAGTTACAAAGAAAATTAGATGCAGTTTTAATGATTGATGAAGCGATTGCAGGCAACCAGGAACTCTTCAATCAACAAAAGCAGCAGCTTGAAAAATTAGCAGAAGAATTATCCGCAAAGAGAAAAAAAGTTATTACGCCTTTTGAAAAAAATGTAAACAGTTTGCTGACACAGGTGGGTATGCCCAATGCAATCATCAAGGTGAATGTAACTGATGTGGCAATAAACCTATCGGGCAAAAACAATATTGAATTTTTATTTGATGCCAATAAGAGCAAACGTTTTGAGCCTTTGCGAAAGGTGGCCAGTGGTGGTGAATTAAGCCGGTTAATGCTTTGTATTAAATCTTTAGTGGCAGAGAAGATAAATCTGCCCACTTTAATTTTTGATGAAATAGATACAGGTATTTCAGGCGAAGCAGCGAGGCAGGTGGGAGCAATTATGCAACAACTTTCAAAACAAAGACAGGTGGTTTCTATTACCCATCAACCACAGATTGCGGGAAAGGCAGATGCTCATTTTTATGTGTATAAGCAAATTAAAAATGATGCTATTGCAACTGGTATAAAATTATTGGATAAAGATGAACGCATACAGGCTATTGCGCAAATGCTATCAGGTGAATCACCTACTGCTGCTGCCATAGAAAATGCAAGAGAGATGATAAGTAATTAAAGAAAAATTGAGAATCTTTTGAAACCTTTTTCAGGAAAAAATTTAATATGCATGCTATTTGGCATTGCTTTAATAAATAGTATTGTTTAGAATTAATAAATCAATTAAATCCTGTAAGATTAAGAAAGCCTCATCTTCATTTGAGAGGAGGCTTTAAAGCAATCTGCCACAATTCAAAAGTGGGTAAAAAATTTCACTGATGTTGTTGCTATAATTTATTTCGGCATATCAAAGATGGACGGGTCAACTGCTGTATTTACATTAACTTTTGTTAATGTTACTGAAACCGCATATTGACTGAGGTCCACATCAGTTTGGAAGGGGAAGAAAACACCATAATCTGATTGTTGATATTTTGAAAATGTTGTATTGACTGTTATTTCCTGGCCCATGATAGAAGCAGTAGTTGTGGTTTTAATAATATACCATGTGCTTGGATCAATATAATAATCTGTTGATTTATTATACTTGTTTGTGTACTTTATTTTAAAAGCATTCACATCACCAATTTGTTCCTGTCCGGATAGTTCTACTTTGCCACTATCTGCTGCATAATTTACCAATGGGTCAGGCATCAATAGATCATCATATTTTATCTGGAATTCATCATCTCCCATTGATGTTGGTGAAGATGCCCCTGCAAAAGGGTTAATACTCCAACCGCCATGATCAGTTATAACCTCCACCAGGTTTTGCCCGTTAAAGTCAGATTCGGATTTATAACCCTTTCCTCTAAGTATAGTTGTTTTAGTATTGGCAGACATGCCCATGACATTCAGTGAGCCTTCCGAATAAATGGAAGTGATTTGTGAAACCTTATCTTTACCTCCAAGGGCATCAATGTGATTTGAAATAATATCATCAACACTTTGCCCGAATGTAAATACAAATGTGAGTATTGAAAATACTGTTAGAATTGATCTTTTCATTTTTGATTTAATTTAATCTGTAAATAAAGGGAATAATCCTGTTCTGTTGAAAAAATATTTTGCTGTTTAGTTTTTTATTATGAATTAGGTTTGATGAATTATTTTTACGCTTTCAAAACCAACACACATGTATAATCTACTCAAAGGAAAGAAAGGTATCATCTTCGGTGCTTTAAATGAACAAAGTATTGCGTGGAAAACTGCACAGGCCTGTTATAGAGAAGGCGCTGAACTGGTATTAACCAATGCACCGATTGCATTGCGAATGGGTGAAATAAAAAAATTGAGTGAAGAATGTAATAACGCTCCTGTTATCCCTGCCGATGTGGTGAATATGGATGACCTGAAAAAATTGTTTGAAGAAAGTATGAAACATTTTGGTGGCGGCATTGACTTTATCCTGCATTCAATTGGTATGAGTTTGAATGTGCGCAAAGGGAAAGCATATACTGAAATAGATTATGGCTTTAACCAGAAAACACTTGATATTTCAGCTATGAGTTTGCACCGTGTTTTGCGTACTGCCTGGGACCTTGATGCCTTGAATGAACATGCCAGCGTTGTTGCACTCACATATATCGCGGCTCAACGTGTGTTCCCCGATTATAATGAAATGGCTGATGCAAAAGCGTTATTGGAAAGTGTTACCCGCAGTTTTGGATTTTATTATGCAAAAAGAAAAAAAGTCAGAGTTAATACCGTATCTCAATCACCAACAAGAACTACAGCAGGTAGCGGAGTAAAAGGCTTTGACGGATTTATCAATTATGCAGAAAAAATGAGCCCGCTCGGTAATGCTTCAGGTGAAGACTGCGCCAATTATTGTGTATCCTTATTCAGCGATCTTTCTAAAATGGTCACCATGCAAAACCTGTTTCACGATGGCGGTTTCAGCTTTACTGGTGTAACAACTGAAGTGATTGAACAAATGGAAAAATAGACTGTATTTATCAGTATCCTTTTATTATAAGGATTTTTTTGAATTGGTTATAAAATAAATGTGCTTGCGGCTTGTACTAATAAAGTGTGAGCCGCATTTTTTTTTTTAACAATTTTTGAAAATAATTCCTGGTTTACCAATTTCAAAATATTTCATTTCATCAATTACAATTTACTTTGCACCATTATGCAAACAGATTTTCTTGTAATTGGTTCTGGTGTGGCTGGCCTTACCTATGCCATAAAAATTGCAAAAGCATACCCTGATAAAAATATTATTATTATCACAAAGACTACTGCTGATGAAACCAATACCAAATATGCTCAGGGTGGTGTAGCAGGTGTTTGGGATGCCAATGATAGCTTTGAAAAACATATAGAAGATACATTGATTGCCGGTGATGGTCTATGTAATGAAAAAATAGTAGAAATTGTAGTAAAGGAAGGGCCTGAGCGTATCAGAGAAATCATCAGCTATGGGGCAGAGTTTGATAAAGATGAAGCTGGTGAATATAGTTTAGGCAGAGAAGGTGGTCATAGTGAAAACAGGATACTGCATCATAAAGATGTAACTGGCAGGGAAATGGAAAGGGCCTTGCTAAAAGAGATAAAAAAGTTTAACAACATTGAATTTATCAATTATTGCTTTGTTGTTGATATCATCACTCAACATCATCTTGGGTATCTTGTTACAAAATCAACAACTGACATTACCTGTTATGGTGTTTATGTTTTAAACATCAATAATAACCAGATTGAAAAAATACTTTCACCTGTTACAGTTTTGGCAACCGGTGGATGTGGGCAGGTTTATCGTACTACTACCAATCCACGTATCGCCACCGGTGATGGTGTGGCAATGGTGTATCGTGCAAAAGGCAGGGTGGAAAATATGGAGTTTATTCAGTTTCATCCAACTGCTTTGTATGAACCTGGTGTGTCTCCTTCTTTCCTGATAACAGAAGCTGTACGTGGTGATGGCGGCATACTTCGCAATAAAGATGGTGAAGCATTCATGGAAAAATACGATGAAAGAAGAGACCTGGCGCCGCGTGATATCGTTGCACGCGCTATAGATAATGAAATGAAAAAAACAGGCGCTGAACATGTTTATCTTGATTGCCGCCACATGAATATGGAAAATTTTTTGCAACATTTCCCAAACATCCATGAGAAATGTTTGAGTATAGGTATTGATGTTGCAAAACAAATGATTCCTGTTTCACCTGCTGCACATTATAGCTGTGGCGGAATAAAAACCGATGAATGTGCACGCACTTCAATTTATAATTTGTATGCCTGCGGCGAATGTGCCTGCACCGGGTTACATGGTGCAAACCGGTTAGCCAGTAACAGTTTGCTGGAAGCAATGGTCTTTGGCCACAGGGCTTTTCTTGATACTGTTGAAAAAATAAATCATGGAAACCATGACGCTTTTCATAAAGAGAAAACTGATTTAGTACCAGACTGGAATGCACTGGGAACTTCTGAACCCAAAGAAATGATCTTAATTACGCAAAGCCTCAAAGAGTTACAGCAAATCATGAGTGATTATGTAGGGATAGTGAGAAATGATGTGCGCCTTGATCGTGCTATGAAACGGCTTGACCTTTTGTTTACAGAAACTGAAGCTTTATATAAATCAACCAAAGTATCACCACAATTATGTGAGCTGAGAAATTTAATTACTGTTGGATATTTGATTGTTAAAAGCGGCGAGTTCAGGAAAGAAAGCAGGGGGTTGCATTACAACACTGATCATCCGGCAAAGAGCAGGATTGTTCAAAATATTATTTTATAAAAAATTGTTCTGCATTTATTTTCTAAAATCATTTGACATTAAAATAATGATGCTGGCATGATGTATTATCTGATCTACGGTTTATTATACCTCGTTTCACTTTTGCCATTCTGGATTTTATATGGCATCAGTGATTTGGCTTATTTCATAGTTTACAGGATCATAGGTTATAGAAAAGAAATAGTGATGGGCAATCTTGCACTTGCATTTCCCGATAAACCTTTGGAAGAAAGAAAAGCAATTGCGAAAAAATTCTATAGAAATTTTACGGACAATTTTATTGAAGCTATCAAGCTGCTGAGTATTTCTCAGAAAGAACTAAAGAAAAGGTTTATTGTTGATTATGAAGAAATAAATGTTTTTTTTTCTATGGGAAGGAATGTTCAATTACAACTTGGCCATTTTTTTAATTGGGAATATGCAAATCTTACTGAGAAAGAGATAAATGTGGATAATATTTTAGCTGTATATAGGTCAATAAAAAATAAAAATATAAACAGGTTGTTTATAAAGTTGCGTACGAGGTTTGGCGTTAAACTTATTTCTGCCTACAATTTTCTTCGCGATTTTATGCCATACAGCAAACAAAAATATCTGCTTATGTTTGTGGCAGATCAAAGCCTGGGTTCAATAAATAAATGTTTTTGGCTGCCTTTTTTCAGTAAGCTCACTCCTTTTGTAACCGGCCCTGAAAAAAGTGCAAGGCTTAATAATTCAGTTGCTATCTATGCTAATTTTGGTAAAGTAAAACGTGGTTTTTATAAAGTTGAATTTATTTTAATTACTGATGATGCAAGGTCTTTGAAAGAAGGTGATATTACAAAAAAAATGGTGAGCCTGTTAGAAGACAATATTCGAGAAAACCCAGAAAATTATTTATGGTCGCACCGCAGATGGAAACATGTTTATGACCCGGCTGTTCATCGGGCTTTATAATTATTTCTATTCCTGGTTAGCAAAAAATAAACAGCCATCCCCATAGCTTAGAAACCTGAAATTGTTTTGTAAAGCGTAATCATACACTCCCTTCCATTCGTTACCAATAACTGCTGCAACTAAAAGCAATAAAGTAGATTTTGGCTGGTGAAAATTCGTCACTAATATATTCGCTGTTTTTAACTGGTATGGCGGTGCAAGGATGATTTGTGTTTTGGCAACCAGTTTTTTAATCTGGTGTATATTCATCCAACTGATTAAAGCATTCAGTGATTCACTGAGCTGTAATGTTGCATCCAACTCATAAGCATCCCATTGATGGATGGTAATGTCTTCAATTGAAATGTCAGCAGGTTGTATATCTTTCATTTTTTGATAAACTTTCAAACCCATCCAGAACAAACTCTCTAATGTTCTTAAACTTGTTGTACCAACAGCAATAATATTTTGATAGTGATTGTTGCATATCTTTTTCAACAAAGTAATATCCACTTCAAAAAATTCTGCATGCATTTCATGTGATTCGATGCTTTCTGATTTTACAGGTTTGAAAGTGCCTGCACCCACATGAAGTGTTACAAAATCCTGCCCAATATACTTTGCAGATAATTTTCTAAAAATTGTTTCTGTGAAATGAAGGCCTGCTGTCGGAGCAGCAACCGATCCATCATATCTTGCATAGACTGTCTGATATCTTTCTTCATCATTTTTTTCTGCAGCCCTGTGCATATAGGGTGGTAATGGAATAACACCTGCCCGATGCAGTACTTCAGCAAAACTTAAGTTATCATCTCCCCAATAAAATTCAATTAAAAAATAATCCTGCTCTTGATGCATTTTTTTTGCACTAAGCACAATTTGTTTGTTCCTTGTTGTAATATTTTTTATGAGAATATCTTCTTTCCATTTTTTTGCATTACCAACCAGGCATTTCCACTGAACTTTTTTAACCTGCAACATTGCTGTTGTGATATCTGCGTATTCATCGCCAGGCTCAAGGCAAAAGATTTCAATAGTAGTTCCGGTTGCTTTTTTAAACAACATTCTGGCTTCAACAACTTTTGTATTATTAAAAATGATGAGCGAATTTTCAGGCAGCCATTTATCAATGTTTAAATAAATGTCTTCTGCAATCTTTCCATTTTGATAAATAAGCAACTTGCTTTCATCTCTTTTTTCTTTTGGATGTTTGGCAATTTTTGCCTCGGGCAAATCATAATTAAAATCCTGAATCAATAATTTTTTTGGATCCATATCGTCCTTCATTCACAGCTTATACACTGTATTTGCACATTGCTTTTTAAAATTGATGTTGAAAATTCCCTGAAACCTTTACTGGTATTAAGTTTCAGCCATGTTTATTCATGTGGATAAATAGAAATACAGACTTTTTCTTAAAAAAGTGGGAAAAAGTGTTATTTTGTGTCAATATTTTATACATTCGTTGTCATAATTGAATAAATGGCTGGTTTTCTTGGTGAATATGAAGCAACAATAGATGCGAAGGGGCGGTTTCTCCTTCCTGGCAGTCTGAAAAAACAGATGCCAGATGGGACGAGCACCATCGTCATCAGCCGTGGTTTTGAAAAATGTTTGTTGCTATATCCACTGAAAAGTTGGGAAGCCATTGAAGAAAAAATTAAAAAGTTAAACGAATTCAACCCAAAGGTAAGCCAGTTCAGGACATTGTTTGTAGGTGGCGCCAGTTATGTTGATTTGGATAGTGCAGGCCGCATTTTATTACCTGCATCGTTGAGGGAATACGCAGGACTGGGCAAAGATATTTTGCTGGCTTCCGATATAGATAAGGTAAAAATATGGGATGCAGGTAAGTACAAAAAGCTCTTTGAGGAATTTTCATCTGATGCCTTCGCAAATCTTGCAGCAGAAGTGACATCTGGATTAAACTTTTAAAACAGTTATATGAAAGGGTCGTCTTATCATGTTCCTGTTTTATTTAAGGAAGCTATTGATGCGCTGGATATTAAACCCGGTGGTATTTATGTGGATTGCACTTTTGGCGGTGGTGGTCATGCAAGGGGTATTCTTGAAAAATTAAATGCCGGTGGCAGATTGATTGCTTTTGACCAGGATGCTGACGCAAAACAAAATATTCCTGATGATGACCGGTTAATTTTTGTGCCACACAACTTTCGCCATTTACAACGCTTTTTAAGATTACATCATTTTGAAAAAGTAAATGGAGTGTTGGCAGATCTTGGTGTAAGCAGTTTCCAGTTTGATGAAGCAACACGTGGTTTTTCCATCCGTTTCAATGGTCCATTGGATATGCGAATGGATAAACGTGGCGAAAAAACTGCGTTGGAAATTTTACTTCAGTACAGCGCTCCGCAGTTGCATAAAATGTTTGAGCAATATGGTGAAGTGACAAATTCAAAAACACTGGCAAATCATATTGTTGAACAGAGAGGAAAGATTGTTTTAAAAGACATCGAATCATTCAGAACATTGTTGCATCCCGTGATAAAAGGTAACCCCAACAAATATTTAGCGCAAGTGTTTCAGGCATTGAGGATAGAAGTAAATGATGAGATGGGAGCATTAAAAGATATGTTGCTTCAATTGCCTTCAGTATTGTTACCAAAAGCAAGGGTAGCCATCATTACGTTTCATTCGATTGAAGACCGCATCGTAAAAAAATTTTTTAAACAGGCCGGCATTACTGAAGACGATAATAATCCCTTTAGCACAACACAACGAAATCCCGAATTCAATATCCTGTTCAAAAAACCAATTATCCCTGCAGCAGCAGAACTTGAACTCAATCCGAGGGCACGTAGTGCAAAACTGAGGGTTGCTGAAAAAGTATAAAAGCAGATGATTGATAGCCAGATTGCACAAGGTGTTGTGTATTAAAAGCACCAGCCTGTTACAAGACAGGTTGTTGTTCTGCACAAATGGTCATTAATCAGAAATAAGGTGTAAGCGCTATAATGAATTGAAAAGTTCTTTAAAAATAATTCCGGCAATAATTAATATAAGAAGGAAATAATTTTTTGGACACCCCTTCGCAAATGCCATAGGGGAAATAAAGATTAAATGGAGAAAATTAAATCATCAATAAAATATACCTGGATACTAAAGCACTTTGGCTTTTTAGTGTTCCTGTCTGTGCTTGCTGTTATTTATATCGCTAATGGCCATTGGGCTGATAATACCATTCGCGATATCAATATAAATGCTAAAAAAGTGAAAGACATGGAATATGAATATAAGAACCTGAAGAGCCTAGAAATGTATCGCAGCAGGGAATCGCAGGTAACACAGGCTGCTGCTGCTCTGGGTTTGAAAACAGCAACAGAACCGCCGGTAAAATTGGAAGTGCCTGAATCAACAACATCAAGAAACTGAAAAACCAAACATAGATTAAAATTTGACACTTAAAGTTGTTAACTGAAAAAAGAACACATAACAATAGATGGAGATTAAAAAAGACATATTATGGCGCGTTTATCTCTGCTTTATTGCAATTGCCATTATATGTGCTTGTGTAATTGGGAAAGCATTTTATATTCAACAATTGCAGGGTGCGTACTGGCGTAATACAAGCGACAGTATGCACACCCGCATTGAAGAAGTAGATGCTGAACGTGGTACCATTTATAGCGAAGACGGACAGATGCTCAGCACGAGCATCCCTCAATTCGATGTATATATTGATTTTAAAGCTGACGGCCTCATTCAAAACAATGGTAAAGTTTTTAAAGAAAATGTGGACTCATTGAGTATATGCCTTGCTAACCTTTTCAAAGACAAATCGGCAAAAGAATATGAATCGCTTTTGAGAAAAGGCTATGCATCCAAAAACAGGTATTTCTCTTTGAAGAAAAAAGTAAGCTTTGATCAATACCAGCAATTAAAAAACTTCCCATTGGTGCGTTTGGGAAAGAACAAAAGTGGTTTTATTGCTGATATACAAAATATCAGGCTGAACCCTTATCAGTTACTCGCCTTCCGCACTATTGGTCTTGAAAGACAAAATGCACAAAAAGTCGGCCTTGAACAAACTTATGATTCAGTACTCAGGGGCACTACAGGTAAACGTTTAGTAAGGTATATCTCAGGCGGAGTGGCAGTGCCGGTAAATGAAGACTATGATATTGAACCTAAAAACGGTAAAGATATAGTTACAACTCTGGACAGCCGGATCCAGGAAATAACTGAGAATGCTTTAATGAAAATGATGGTGCAGAATGAAGCAGAACATGGTTGCGCCATTGTGATGGAAGTAAAGACAGGAAAGATAAAAGCCATTGCTAATCTTGGCCGGCAGAAAGATGGTTCTTATTGGGAAGATTTTAATTATGCGATGACACCTACTGAGCCCGGCTCGACATTCAAGGTGGCAACTATGCTTTCTATTTTAGAAGATAAAAAATACAACCTGAACAGCATTATCAATCTTGAAGGTGGTAAATGGGATATCAATGGCCGGACCGTCTATGATGCAGAAGAACATGTTCAATCTATTGTAACTGTTAAACGTGCATTTGAATTAAGTTCAAATGTTGGTATGGCAAAACTTGTTTACTCCAGTTATGCTTCCAACCCCATGCAGTTTATTAACCACCTGAAAACATTGCACCTTGATTCTGCTACTGGAATAGATTTATATGGCGAAAGGCCCCCATTCATTGATCATCCCGGTAGTAAATACTGGAGTGCTACTACTTTGCCCTGGATGGCTTTTGGATATAATGTATTAGTAACGCCTTTGCATATATGTATGCTGTATAATGCTGTTGCTAACAATGGTGAGATGATGCGGCCTTATTTATTAAACGCAGTAAAACAGGAAGGCAATATCGTGAGGCAAACACAACCTTTTCAGATTGAAAAAATTTGCGACAGTACAACACTACAACAAATCAGGGAATGTCTTGAAGGTGTTTGCTCTGAGCCTGGCTCCACTGCGTACAAATTATTCAAAGGTGAATCTTATTCTGTTGCAGGTAAGACAGGAACTGCTTTAGTTGCTAATGGAAAAAGAGGATATGCGGACCACATTTATCAATCGTCTTTTGCTGGATATTTTCCTGCTGATAACCCACAATACACTTGTGTGGTAGTGATAAAAAATAAACCACATGCAGCTTCATTTTATGGTGCATCTGTTGCAGGCCCTGTGTTTAAAGAAATTGCAGATCGTTTAATTACACTGAACTCACCTTTGCCTGATACTACCCGTTATCTGACGCTTCAGGCAAATAACAACGAAAAATATAATTACGCAGGTTATCAAACTGATATTAAAACTGTGCTTGCTGCCATGCATGTTGAATATCAAGATTCGGCAAAAACAAACTGGGCAAGAATGAGTAACCGGCAATCACAGGCAATACTTTCTGATATACCTGTTAGTAAAAAGACAATGCCCTCTTTAAGTGGCCTTGGTTTGAAAGATGCTTTATACATCTGTGAAAATGAAGGTTTGGTGGTGCAGGTGGAAGGGGTTGGGAAAGTGGCTAACCAGTCTATTGCTGTGGGAACAGCTATCGCAAAAGGTCAACAAATAAAACTTGAATTGAATTAAGTGAAAAAACTCGAAGATATATTATATAAGGTACGCATCATCTCCATCATTGGTGACAGGGATTTGTATGTGAACGCTGTTACTATTGATTCGAGAAATGTGGGCGCAGGTGCGATGTTCATAGCTGTGAAAGGTGAAAAAGTTGATGGGCACCAATTTATTTCAAAAGCAATTCAGTCGGGTGCTGCAATGATTGTGTGTGAAGACTTGCCTGCGAATACTGCTCATGCAACATTTATCCAGGTCAAAAATTCCCATGAAGCAACAGCGCATATCGCACATAATTTCTATGATGAGCCATCTAAGAAATTAAAATTAGTTGGCGTAACGGGGACGAATGGAAAAACAACAATTGCAACCCTGTTGTTCAAATTATTTTCAAAATTGGGTTATACATGCGGGCTGGTGAGTACAGTGCAAAACCAGATTGGAAAAGATATACTCCCATCCACTCATACAACGCCTGATGCTATCAGTTTGAATGCTATGTTGAAACAAATGGTGGATGCAGGTTGCACACATACTTTCATGGAATGCAGCAGCCATGCAATACACCAACACCGAATAACCGGGCTTGATTTTGCAGGCGGCATTTTCAGCAACATTACTCATGACCATCTCGATTATCATAAAACTTTTGAGGAATATATCCGTGTAAAAAAATCATTCTTTGATAATCTTGGTAGCAGTGCATTTGCTGTTTCCAATCTTGATGAAAAACATGGGACGGTGATGTTGCAAAATACACCTGCGAAAAAATTTTTTTACAGTTTGAAAAAAATTGCTGATTTCAAAGGAAAGATTTTAGAGAATGTACTTACCGGTTTAGTGATGCTGGTGAATGAAAAAGAAGTGCATTTCAGGTTGATTGGTGAGTTCAATGCTTACAACCTTTTGGCTGTGTATGGCGCTGCAGTTTGCCTGGGTGAACAAAGCGACAATATTTTACTGGTATTAAGTGGGCTGACAGGAGCAGAAGGCAGGTTCGATTATTTCATCAGTAAAGAAAAAATCATTGGCATTGTGGACTATGCCCATACGCCTGATGCGTTAGTGAATGTTTTGTCCACCATAAAAAAACTGCGCAGTGGTGATGAGCAAGTAATCACTGTGGTAGGTTGTGGTGGCGACCGTGATAAAACCAAGCGCCCCGAGATGGCTGAGATAGCAGCAGTGTTGAGCGACCGCGTCATCTTGACCAGTGATAACCCACGTAGTGAAGAACCGGTTGCAATATTAAAAGATATGGAAGCAGGATTGAATAGTGCAGGCAGGCGGAAATCAATTTCAATTGTTGATAGAAAAGAAGCGATTAAAACAGCAGTAAACTTTGCCAATAAAGAAGATATTATTCTGATAGCAGGAAAAGGACATGAAAAATATCAAATCATTGGTAATACAAAAATGCATTTTGATGATAAAGAAGTATTGAAAGAAATGTTTGAATTATTAAATAAATAAAGCTAATAGCTAAAGGCTAAAAGCCAACAGTTAAGAAATTATATGCTATACTACTTCTTCAAATGGTTAAATGAACATTACGATATCAGCGGTGCACGCCTGTTTGAGTATAATTCTTTCAGGGCGGCAATGGCTGTGTTGTTTGCATTAATCATTGCCACTGTTTATGGAAGAAGGGTAATTAACCTGTTACGCAAAAACCAGATTGGTGAATCGGTGCGTGACCTGGGCCTGCAGGGTGAACAGCAAAAGAAAGGCACACCAACTATGGGTGGTATCATCATCTTACTTGCAATTGTTGTTCCTACTTTATTGTTTGCTGATTTGAATAAAACATATATCAGGTTGATGTTGCTCTGCACTGTTTGGTTAGGTGTGATTGGTTTTTTAGATGATTATTTAAAACTGAAAGCAAGAAAGAAAGCAAAGCAATTAGGAGAAGCATATAAAAAGAAAGACAGTGATGGGCTGGCGGGTGTTTCAAAAATTATTGGACAGGTGGGTTTAGGCATCATCATTGGTGCGACATTATACTTTAGTAATAACGTTGTGGTTGAACGTGAGTTGATAGGTAAACAAACTGCTGCTGATTCAAGCTTCCTGATGCAGGGCGAAAAAAGAGCGAAAGATTCAAATATTATAGTCAGGAATATTAATGGTGTGAACAGGCGATTTGCTGAAGTAAAAACACCTATCACCACTATTCCTTTTGTAAAAACACATGAGTTCAACTATAGCAGGCTGATAAGCTGGATAGGCCCCAATGCTCAAAATTATACCTGGATTATTTATATCATCATCGTAACATTTATTATTACTGCAGTTTCAAACGGCGCCAATATTACTGATGGGCTTGATGGTTTGGCAGGAGGTGTGAGCGCAATCATTGGCGCTGGTTTAGGCATCTTCATTTTTGTGAGTGGCAACTATGTGCTGGCTGATTATCTCAACATCATGTACATCCCCAACCTCAGTGAGCTGATGATTTTTGTCGGCGCTTTTGTTGGCGCATGTATCGGTTTTCTTTGGTACAACACTTATCCTGCACAGGTTTTCATGGGCGATACGGGCAGCCTTGCATTGGGTGGCATCATTGCATCTCTTGCCATCATCGTGCGCAAAGAATTGCTGATACCGATTTTCTGTGGCGTATTCCTGATTGAAAATTTAAGCGTGGTGATACAGGTAACATATTTCAAATACACTAAGAGAAAATATGGTGAAGGCAGGAGGATTTTTTTGATGAGCCCGTTGCATCATCATTATCAGAAGAAAGGTTTTCATGAAAATAAAATAGCAGTAAGGTTTTGGATTATCACGATTTTATTGGTGGTGGCATCCATCATCACGTTGAAGATAAGATGAGTGGTAAAACGGGAATTAAAATTTTTGGAAGGAAATGTTGATGATAAAATGTATTGCTGAATAATGAGATGCTGTACAAGTGAGTGACACAACGAAGATGACACAAGTACAGGCGCTGATAACAAAATAAAAAAACATAATGGCACATAAACTCATAATACTTGGTGGTGGCGAAAGCGGTGTTGGCGCTGCTTTGTTGGGCAGGCAACAAGGTTATGATGTGTTTTTAAGTGATGCAGGAACAATCAAAGAAAAATATAAAAAAGAACTAAGCGATAACCATATTGAATTTGAAGAAGGCGGGCATAATGAAGAAAAAATTTTCAGCGCTGATGAAATTGTGAAGAGCCCTGGCATACCTGAAAAAAATAAAATGATAAAAGCCATCCGTGCAAAAAATATTCCTGTAATCAGTGAGATAGAACTGGCATATCGTTTTAAAGGCGACAGTAAAATTATTGGTATTACCGGCAGCAATGGAAAAACTACAACCACATCATTGATATATCACATCTGCGTAAAAGCAGGATTGGATTGTGCATTGGTTGGCAATATCGGTTATTCATTTGCCAAACAGGTAGCTGAAAACCCGAAGCCATTGTATGTGGCGGAGATAAGTTCTTTCCAGTTGGATGACATCAAAGATTTCCGTGCTGATGTTGCTTTATTATTAAACATCACTGAAGACCATTTAGACAGGTATGAATACAAATTCGAAAACTACATAAACAGTAAATTCAAGATAATACAAAACGCAACCGCAAATGATTACTTCATCTACAATGCAGATGATGATGTAATCACAAAAAAACTTCAAACAACAACATTACTTACCAACACACTACCATTTTCCATGAAATACGAACCAAACGACGGAAGCTACATCAACGGCAAAAATATGATGCTGCGCGTACAGGATGAACGCGTAAGCTGGAGCATTTACGATTTTGCACTGAAAGGTAAACACAATCAATACAACACGATGGCTGCCTGTATAGCTGCCGCGACAATCGGCATCAGAAAAGAAAAAATACGCGAAGCAATTGCAGACTTCAAAAGTCTTGAACACCGAATGGAATATGTGGCCACAATCCGTGGTGTTGAGTTCATCAATGACAGTAAAGCCACCAATGTGAACAGTACCTGGTTTGCACTCGAAAGTATGGAATGCCCGGTGGTATTGATTTTGGGCGGGCTTGATAAAGGCAATGATTATTCGTTGATTGAAGGCCTGGTGCGTGATAAAGTAAAAGCTATTGTGTGCCTTGGTGTTGAAAATGAAAAAATCCACGCTGCATTTGATACAGTGGTACCCCAGGTTGTGGACACTTTGAGCGCTGATGAAGCTGTGAAAGTTTCTTATAGTTTGGCAACAAAAGGTGATGTTGTTTTATTAAGCCCTGCATGCGCCAGTTTTGATTTGTTTAAAAATTATGAAGACAGGGGCACAAAATTCAAGGAGGCAGTAAAAAATTTATAATCACTGATTCTTTATAAAAAAGATGTAGTAATAAAACAGATGTTAGATAAAACATTTAAAACAATTGAGAGCTTAAAAAATCCATTCTCGGATTTGACCGGCCCTGCATTAAAGGGATGGGAGAGCCGTGCCCGTGGTGATAAATATATATGGAGCATTGTTGTTTTACTCGCATTGGTTTCATTGCTTGTAGTATATAGTGCAACCGGTTCTCTTGCATATAAATATTATGATGGTAATACTTCTGTTTATTTATTCCGGCAACTCACATTTATAGTAGTAGGCCTGTTGGTGATTTACTTCATGCACAGGGTTAATTACACCATCTATTCAAGAGTTTCATTGTGGCTCTTCATTTTGTCCATTCCTTTATTAATCTATACCTTATTCTTTGGCGTTGAAGTAAACGATGCCAGCCGTTGGATTAAACTGCCCGTTATTAATCTTACCATTCAAACCAGTGACCTGGCAAGGCTTGCTTTGTTCATGTATTTGTCGCGTCAACTGAGTAGGAAACAAAATGAAATCAAAGATTTCAAAAAAGGTTTCCTGCCGTTAATCATACCTGTGGGAATTATATGCGTGTTGATAATGCCGGCGAATTTATCAACGGCATTATTAACCGGATTGACTTCTTTATTACTCATGTTCATTGGCCGTGTTAGTATTAAACATATACTGCTTGTACTTTCTATAGCTGCAATACCTGTGCTGTTGATTATTGCTGTTGCAGTTTCCACTTATGATGGTGGCAACAATGCTGCAACGAAAAACAAAACCGGTATTGCAGCATCATTAAATTCTATGGGAAGGTTTGGCACCTGGGTGCAACGTACACAGGATTTTATTTATGCAGGTGACCAGGAAATACCTTACCAGGTGCAGCAACAAAATATTGCAATTGCCAATGGTGGTATCTTTTTCGGTCTTGGCCCGGGCAATAGCAAACAACGAAATTATTTGCCCCAGGCATATAATGATTCTATCTATCCAATCATCATTGAAGAATATGGTTTGATGGGTGGTTTGTTCATCATCTTTTTATATCTCGTATTTCTGTTCAGGTGTATCCGTGTGTTTAGAAAATGCCCTTATGCGTTTGGCGCATTTCTCGCACTGGGATTGAGTTTCACGTTGGTGATACAGGCTCTTGCCAACATGGCTGTTGGTGTAAACCTGATACCGGTTACAGGTGTGACGTTGCCATTGGTGAGCATGGGTGGCAGTTCATTTTTATTTACCTGCGCATCAATCGGGATTATTTTAAGTGTTGCAAGAAATATTGAAGGGCAGGTGAATGAACCTGCAACAGCACAGGTGGGAAATGAACAATCACAAACAAGTGAAAAAGTAAAAGGATAAAAATTGAATTGATAAAAAAGATTATAAAAAAGCAGAAGGCAATCAATGAGTGGGAGTGAAAAAATACAAGAGGCAACACCTGCAGGTTCAGAGCAGAAAGCTGAAAGCCTTCGCATGAATGAAGCAAGTGGATTGAAATTCATTATTGCAGGTGGTGGTACAGGCGGACATATTTTTCCGGCAATTGCAATTGCTAATGCGATTAAAGAATTGCAACCTCAATCACAGTTTTTGTTTGTGGGTGCCAAAGGAAAAATGGAGATGGAAAAAGTGCCGCAGGCAGGATATGCCATCAGGGGTTTAAACATTGCGGGTTATGACAGGAGTTCTTTGATAAAAAATATCGGTTTGCCATTCAAACTCATCAGGAGTTTTTTCCAGGTGCGGAATATTTTTAAAAAATTCAAACCTGATGCAGTGATAGGTGTTGGTGGTTATTCCACATTTCCTGTGTTGAAACTGGCACAGCAAAGAAACATTCCAACATTTATTCATGAAAGCAATTCGTTTGCAGGCAAGAGTAATATCATGTTGGGAAAACATGCAACGAAAATTTTTGTTGCAAGTGAAGGCATGGAGAAATTTTTTCCTGCTGATAAAATCATCATTACAGGCAACCCTGTAAGAAAAGCAATTGCAGCAAGTGTGGAGACAAAAGATAATGCAATTAAGTTTTTTCATCTCACTGCTGATAAGCCAACAGTGCTTGTCATTGGTGGTAGCCTTGGTGCAAGAAGTATCAATGATGTGGTAGCAAAACACCTCGGTGAATTTCAGCCATTGGGGATACAACTTATCTGGCAGACTGGAAAAACAACAGCATCATTTTATCTCAGTAAAGCAAAGTCGTTGCATAATGTGTGGGCGAATGATTTTATCAATGATATGGATAAAGCTTATGCTGCGGCAGATGTGGTGGTATCAAGGGCAGGAGCAATGAGTGTTGCTGAATTATGTGTGGCAAAAAAGCCGGTGATTTTTGTGCCTTATCCTTTTGCTGCAGAAGATCACCAGACAGTCAATGCAGAATACCTTGTCAGCAGGAATGCAGCATTGATGGTAAAAGATGATGTAGTGCGCAACAAGTTGTTTGATAAAATCATTAGCCTGGCAAAAGATAAAAACAAACAAAAAGAACTCAGCGAAAATATAGCAGTGTATGCAATAAAAGATGCTGATAAAAAAGTGGCGGAAGTAATATTGGAAATTACTGCCGGCACACATTAAAGTAGAAAAGAAAAATATTTTTTGAATAATGATGATGCCCAAAAAAATAAAAGAATTAATAAGTGCGACTGTAGAAAACGGGAGCCTTGTCAATATTTATTTTATTGGTATTGGTGGTATCGGCATGAGTGCTTTGGCAAGATATTTTAATAGCCGCGGTGCAAAGGTGAGTGGTTATGACAGGACAGCAACTCCACTCACACGACAGTTGGAAGCAGAAGGTATTGAAGTGCATTTTAATGAAGATGTAAAAGCTATTCCAAAAAATGTGGATGTTGTTGTTTATACACCGGCTATACCTGCTGTTCATGCTGAACTTGTGTATTACAGGAATAATAATTATACAGTTGTCAAACGCAGCGATGTGTTGCAATGGATAACTGAAAGTTCGTTTGATATATGCGTAGGGGGAACACATGGCAAAACAACCATTACCACCATGATTGCGCACATCCTTCGTGATAGTGGTTATGGTTGCAATGCCTTTTTAGGTGGCATCTCTTCAAACTATCAAACCAATTTCTGGGGCAGCGATAATAATGTGGATGTGATAGAAGCAGATGAATATGACAGGAGCTTTTTGAAATTGTCACCTGATGTGGCTGTCATAACAGCTATGGATGCAGACCATCTTGATATCTATGGCACTATTGATGAACTGGAAAAAGCATTCATTGATTTTTCAAAAAAAATCAGCAACGATGGTTGTCTTGTTTCAAAGTATGAATTGAAAAGAAGTAAGGATTTGAATGCAGCAACACATTTTACTTATGCTTATGATAATGAAAAAGCAGATGTATATGCGTCAGACATTAAAGTAGTGAATGGAGCATACAGGTATAATGTTGTGAATAAAAACTGGCAACTGAATGATGTGGAATTGCATATTGGTGGTTTGCACAATATTGAAAACAGCCTGGCAGCAATCACGGTTGCGAAATATTTGAAAATTGATGATGAGAAAATAAAGAAAGCAATAAAAACTTTCAAAGGGGTGAAACGCAGGTTTGAATATATTCTGGGTGGCCCCAATGCAATAGCAACCGGGAAAAATAAGGATGCGGTATTGATTGATGATTATGCACACCACCCTGCAGAGATACAAGCTTTGTTGAGTGGTGTGCGTAGTTTGTTTGGTGATAAGAAAATAACAGTAGTGTTTCAACCGCATTTATACAGCAGGACAAATGATTTCGCAGCAGAGTTTGCACAAAGCCTCGATATGGCAGATGAAGTGATCTTGTTGCCAATTTATCCTGCAAGGGAATTGCCGATGGAAGGCGTAACGAGTGAATTAGTGTTGAACAAAATGCTATTGCCACAGAAACAGATTTTAGAAAAAAATGCAATGCTTGATTGGGTTAAGCTGAACAAACCCGGGCTTTTGGTGATGTGTGGCGCCGGAGATATTGACGCATTGGTTATGGATGTAAAAAATATTTTGATTCAATAATATGAGCCTCAAAACTAAAATACGGTCAATCGGATGGTCTTTGCTGGGACTGTGTTGTGTTGTATTACTCGTGGCTGCCATGAAAACAAAAAACAATAAATCATGCAGCAATGTGGTGATCAATATTAAAGGAGCACAACAGCATGTTTTTGTGGATAAGGCTGATATATTGAATGTGCTGTCAAAAAATAATATCAGGACAGGGCAAATATTAGAGGATATTAATTTGAAATCTGCCGAAGAACAACTTGAAAAAAATCCATGGGTAAAAGATGCTGAATTGTATTTTGATAACCACCAGTCATTGCATGTTGAAATTGAAGAACGCGAACCAATAGCAAGAGTTTTTACTGTTGATGGTAATTCATTTTACATTGACAGTGCAGGATTACGTTTGCCGGTTAATGATAATGCCACCGCAAGATTGATAGTATTCACTTCATTTCCTTCAGATAAAAAAATATTATCAAAACCGGACAGCATGGTGTTGAATGATGTAAAACAAATCGCTCAACACATCAGTGCAGATAGTTTTATGAATGTACAGACGGCTCAGGTAAATATCACTCCACAACGCAGTTATGAAATAATACCTGTTGTCGGTGACCAGGTAATCAGGTTGGGAGATGCGGAAAACCTCGATAAAAAATTTGCAAAACTGTTGGCATTTTATCAACAGGTTTGGAGCAGGGATTTTGAAAGGTATAGTGTCATTGATGTACAATATGACGGACAGGTAGTTGCAACAAGAAGGGGCGAAGGTAATATTACCCCTGATACTGCAAAAGCAATTCATCAATTAAAAAAAGCAGATGCACAACTGCAGGCGGCAATGAATGATACTACTTATTCGGCGCCTGTTGTATCGGCTCAATCAACATCAATCACTCATCATACAACAGTTAATGAGCAGAAGATAAAACAAGTGGATAAAAAAGCTGTTGATAAAAAACCAAAAGCAGTGATGAAGAAAAAGCATTGATGCAATCCTGTTGATGTGATTATAGTGACTGTTGAATGTAAGATGCAGTTGATAAAAGTTCTTTTAAATAAAAAAATGTTATTCAGTTAAGATTATTCAATGTTACTGAAATCCCTTGCGGATAAGGGTTTTAAGCCACCCCTCCTTTGGAGATGGGTTGGGAGCTTGCCCGCCTTTGGTGGGTGAGGTTTTGAGAAAGTTATCCGTGAAGATGGCAAATAAAATTTTATAATAAAACAATGCGTGAAATTTTTTCTGTAAAGAAAAATTAATGCTGGAAATTTTTTTTAATAACAACAACTAAAACAATCTCTATGAACCAAAATGTAAGCGGTGTAACAGAACCGGACTATGACGAAACTGGTAAGCCGATCATTGTAGGCCTCGACATTGGTACTACAAAAATTGCTGCGATTGCCGGCAGAAAAAATGAATATGGCAAACTGGAAATACTTGGCTTTGGCCGTGCAGACAGTAATGGTGTGCAACATGGCCAGGTGCTGAATATTGACCAGACAATTAAAGCCATTCAACAGGCATTGATCAGTTGCTCAAAAAGCAATCCTGATCTTGAAATCAAAGATGTATATGTAGGTGTTGCAGGGCACCACATTAAAAGTTTGCAAACTCGCGGCGACATTGTTCGTCAAAACCCTGATGTTGAAATTGAACGTTGGGAAATAGACCAGTTGATAGAAAATCAGCGAAAGACTTTTATTCCCGCAGGCGATCAGATTATTGATGTGATACCTCAGGATTTTCATGTTGATAATTACCAAAACATCAAAGATGCAGTGGGGTATAATGGTGTAAAAGTGGGCGCTAATTTTCACATCATCACTGGCGACAGAAATGCGATTCGCAATATCTATCGTGCTGTTGATAAAAGTGGTTTGAAAACAAAGGACCTCGTATTGCAACCACTTGCATCATCAAGTGCAGTAATGAGTGAAGTGGACCTGGAAGCAGGTGTTGCGATTCTTGATATTGGTGGCGGTACCAGTGACCTTGCAGTGTTCTATGATGGCATCTTGAAACATACTGCTGTGATTCCTTTCGGTGGTGAAAATATTACCAGTGATATACGACTGGGGCTGGGTGTGTTGAAAGCGCAGGCGGAAGCAATGAAAGTGCAGTTTGGAACTGCGCTGGCTGATACTGCACAGGAGAATGCATACATCACTATACCCGGTATAAAAGGTATGGCTCCAAAAGAAATCAGCGTAAAAAACCTGGCATCAATCATACAGGCAAGGATGAGTGAGATACTTGACTTTGTTACATTTCACCTCAAACAAATCGGCCTCGACAGCCGTATGCTTACAGGCGGAATAATATTAACCGGTGGTGGTTCTCAGTTGAAACACCTTATCCAATTAACTGAATATTGCACCGGCATCAGTGCACGCATCGGTTATCCCAACGAACATCTTGCACCCAACCATATTGATGAATTGAAAAAGCCAATGTATGCCACCTGTATTGGTTTAATTCTGAAAGGATACAATGATTATGAACATAAGCGAAAGGAGTTTGATAATAAATTCAGGAAAGTAGAAGTGCCGGAAATATTTAAGAAAGAGGAGGAAGCAGTTGTTGAACTTAAAGAAACAAAAAAGACAAAGGTTAACATAGCGTCACGCACAAAAGGCCTGAATAGTTTCTGGGATAAATTTAAAGACAGCCTGATTGATTTATTTAAAGAAGAAGATGATAAGGAAATCAAGTAGCTTTTTTCAAATACAATATATTAAATAAAAAAATGGCTAACAGCAAATAGCCAACAGCTTTTAAAAACTTACTTACTAACTACAAAAAAATTTAATTATGATACATTTTGATTTGCCCAAACAAAAATCATCAATAATAAAAGTATTGGGCATTGGTGGTGGCGGTAGTAATGCTGTCAATTATATGTATGCACAAAATATTGAAGGTACTGACTTCATTATTTGTAATACAGATGCAAAAGCATTAGAACAAAGTGAAGTGCCCAACAAAGTGCAGCTTGGACCGCACTTAACACAAGGTCTTGGCGCCGGCGCCAATCCTGAAGTTGGCCGTAATGCAACTGAAGAAAGCCTCGAAGAAATCAAACGCATTCTTGAAGTGAATACCAAGATGGCATTTATCTGCGCAGGCATGGGTGGTGGCACAGGTACGGGCGGCGCTCCTATCGTAGCGCAGGTGTGCCGCGATATGGGCATACTCACTGTTGGTATTGTTACAACGCCTTTTGGTTTTGAAGGGCCAAGAAGATTATTGCAGGCCGAAGAAGGTATAAAAAGATTACAACCTTATGTTGACACATTGCTCATCATCAGCAATGATAAACTGCGCATGCAATATGGTAATCTTAAAATGAAAGAAGCATTCAGCAAAGCAGATAATGTATTGGCAACTGCAGCTAAATGTATCACTGATATCATCAATAGCCGTGGCCATATTATTGTTGACTTTGCCGATGTATGTACTGTTATGAAAAATGGTGGAGTGGCCATACTTGGAAGCGCTGCAGTGGAAGGTGAAAACCGCGCTCAGCTTGCAATTGAAGAAGCATTGAGTTCACCATTACTGAATGACAGCGACATCCGCGGCGCCAAATGGATACTCATCAACATCAACAGCGCTGAAGGTGAATTTGAATGTACCATGGATGAACTGGAAATCATCAATAGTTATTTAAGGATGCAGGCAGGAGAAACAACAGATGTGATTGTGGGTATGGGTTATGACCCTTCACTGGAAAGAAAAATAGGCATCACATTAATTGCAACAGGCTTTGAACAAAAAGACCCGGTGGCTGCATTGCACAAAGAAACAATGCCGGCAAAACCAATGGAAAAACCGAAGCAGGAAAAAATTGTAATGACACTTGGAGTGCCTGGTGAAGAAAAGAAAATGTATGAACAGCCTGATTTGTTTGTTGAAGAAAAGAAAGATGAATATGCACCCACATTATCATCTCCAGTAGAAATAATAGCAGTTGAAAAGACTGAAATACTTCCGGTAAATGAAGTGCAAGAAGAACCACAGGTTTTGCATTTTGAACTGGAAATACCACAGGATAATCAGCAGGAAGCTGTTAAAGAAGAAGAGCAGGAAGAGACAAATCCGTTATTGAATTTGTTTTATGAAGAAAAGACAGAACAAAAAACAGCACAGCCAACATTTTTAAATAAGCCTTCTAATATTTATGCGCAGCAAAAAGAAACACCTGCTGTGGAAACGAAAAAAGAAGAGCCAAAAAAAGAAGCGCCTGTAAAACCATTGTTTGAAGAAGAACAAATGCAGTTTGATGTGGTGATAAAAGATGATGCACCTGCAATGAAGCCTGTACAGGCACAGGTGTATAACGTTCCGGGCAATGACGAAGAAGCAGAGCAGAAACGCAGGGCTGAAGAACGCATGCATAAACTGCGCAACCTTTCCTATAACATGAATTCGCTGGATGCAGGCAATGAATTGGAGAATGTACCAGCTTATGTGCGCAGGAACCTGGAATTATTCGGCAACAACAAGCTGACAACTGTAGAAGATTTTTACAGTAAAACGACAGTGAAGAAAGACGAGAATAACCAGGCGCAAATTTCTACCATCAATACTTTTCTCGATGGTAAAAAACCGGATTGATAACCCCGGTATAGAGTTTTAGTTGTGCCCTCCCGGATTACCGGGAGGGTTTTTTTTGTGTGTTTGGATGATGATAAAACAGGTACAAAAAAAATGCTCCCTGGTTAATGGACAAGGAGCAACCCAAATGTTTTCACAACGGAATAATCCTTATTGTGAATTGCTTTCAGTAAATTAAATCTTATATTGCAAAGACAAATAATTAAAATAAAAAAGCCCCACCTAAGCAGGGCTAAGAAATTCTTCGGCTTATAGCCTTATTGTGAATTGTCTTTCAAAGACAAACATAAACTAAACTTTTGAAAAATAATATCTATGAGTAAAATTTTAGGTTTAGATCTTGGTACAAATAGTATAGGTTGGTCTATACGCAATACACTATTGGTTGACAATCAAATTGAAAAATTTGGTGTAATAACTTTTAATAAAGGAGTAGGCAATAGTAAAAATGGTGAGTATTCTTATGCGGCAGAGCGTACAAAAAAACGTTCTACTCGTCGTTTATATCAATCCAGAAAATATAGACTCTGGGCATCACTTGAGGTCTTAATTACTGAAGGCTATTGTCCACTTTCGATGGAAGGTTTAAATGGATGGCGGCATTACAGCAAAATAGAGGCGCTCAAAAATAACAATACAGGAAGGGTGTATCCTAAAAATGAAAATGAATTTGAGCAATGGATAAAAATGGATTTTGATGGCGATGGGAAACCTGACTACAAGAGTCCATACCAATTGAGAAGGTCTTTGACAAACAATAAGTTTAATTTCGATACAACGATTGATCGTTATAAACTCGGTAGAGCTTTGTACCACATTGCTCAGCGAAGGGGATTTAAAAGTAGCAGAAAGGGCAGTGATAATGTAAAAGAAAATGATGAGGGAGCAGATATTGATTTACAGTATTCTGAGAAGAAAAAGAATAAAGAATTGATAACACTATTTGAAAAATATCCTCATGCAAAAACAATAGGATCTTTATTTGCCTATTTAGAAGATGAAGGTGCCCGTATACGTGAAAACATGGCACAGTATGCTATACGTGAAAATTATAAAGATGAAATCAGAGAGATTTTTGAATTTCAGAATATATCATTTGAAAGTGCTCTTTACAAGGGTTTAGTGGAAACTGGAAGAAATAGAAATGACGGTGCTATTTTTTATAAACGACCGTTGCGATCACAAAAGGGATTAATTGGATTATGCACATTGGAACAAGAAACACGAATTGACACTAAAACAAATAAACCATTTCAGGTAGGAAAATATCGTGTTCCAATTAGTCATCCGAGTTTTGAATTGTTTAGAGCATGGCAATTTTTAAATAATATTAAATATAAAGATGGGTTTGATCCAAAAGCTATTTGGCAGTCTATTGATTTAGATTTGAAAAAGGAAATTCTGAATGAAAAATTTTTTAGAAAATCAAAAGTATATTTCCCTTTCTCTGAAATTGAAGAATTTATTCAAAAGAAAGGATACAAGTGGAAGCTAAATTATAAATCTAATCAAACTGTAACTGGTTGCCCTGTTTCTGCAAGATTAAAGGATATTTTTGGGGATGAATATCTCAATATAAGAATTGAGAAATCGCCATCATCAAAATCGAAGAAAAATTATTACGATGTGTACGATATATGGCATGTACTTTTTTCGTTTGAAGACCAGGAGTTCGTAGCTGCTTTTGCAGCAGATAAGTTGAAATTAGATGAAGAGAAATCAAAACAGCTTGTTTATGCCTGGAATGCGCTTCCTGTTGGTTATGGAATGTTGAGTTTAAATGCAATTGAAAAAATAAATCGTTTCCTTTTTAAAGGGTTGATTTATACGGAAGCGGTATTGTTAGCTAATCTGCCTTCATTGGTTGGTGAGGATATTTGGACTAAGAGCGAGTCAGAATTTTTAACTCATATCAAAGATGTTATTAAAGAAAACAGGAATGAAAAGCATATTATTCAAGTTGTTAATAATCTTGTAGCCAAGTATAAAAGTTTGAGCCAGAAGTTTGGCTATAAAGATGATACTTATGTGCTTGATGAAAGTGATGAACAGGATATTACAGATGCAATCCTGGAACATTATGGGGAAAATGAATGGTTGACAAAAGATAGTGAAGATGCGGACAGAATATATAGTACAGTTAAAGATTGTTATCAAGCTTTTTTTAAAGTGAACGGATTAGATCGTATAGATTTTGAAGGGACAAGATACTTTTTAATTATTTCAAATGGCAAGCGCTATTATAAAACAGATTCCGGTTTTTATAAGCAGCCTAAGTTAAAAGATACTTTGGCCTTGTATGCTTGTGAAATTTTAAAAGTTGATATTTCCAAGTTGCAGAAGATTTATCATCCTTCAGATATTAATATCTATCCGCCAGCTATACCTGATGAAAGCGGTGAAATAAAATTGGGTACTCCTAAAATAGGTTCTTTTAAAAATCCAATGGCGATGCGTACCTTACAAGAGTTAAAAAAGTTACTGAATTATTTGATTAAAACAGATCAGATTGATTCAGACACACGCCTGGTTGTGGAAGTTGCACGTCAATTGAACGATAGCAACAATCGATGGGCGATTGAAGCATGGCAACGTCAAAGAGAAGCAGAAAATATGGAGTTTGCAGTAGCAATAGATGAATTATCGAAGCAAGATGGTGTAAATGCAAACGGCGGTAAAGAATCGGATGTTGACAAAATGCGCCTTTGGTATGAACAGAATAGCGAAGAATCAGTACCGGAAATATCTGAAAAGAAGAAAGAAATTAAGGGTATTAGATGGTCGGAAAATAAAAAACTATCATATAAAAATATTACAGCAAAGAAAGCTGCGGTTGAGAAATATCGTTTATGGAAAGAGCAAAGGTGTATTTGCATTTATACTGGGAAAGTAATCAGTTTAAGTGATTTATTTAATACCAATATAATAGACTTTGAACATACCATACCTCGAAGTAAATCGTTTGATAATTCGTTAGCCAATAAAACAGTCGCTTTTATGGATTTCAACCGGACGATAAAAAAGAATAGGATCCCATCTCATTTGTCTAAGGAACAATACGAATTAGTTCTGGAAAACATCAGACCTTGGGAAGAAAAAATTGAACGTATCAAACAGCAAATAGATTTCTGGCAAACTAAATCAAAGAAAGCAGCTGATAAACATTGGAAAGATGATGCAATCAGGCAAAAACATCTTTGGAAAATGGAATTGGAATATTGGAGTAATAAAGTAGATAGGTTTAAAATTCAGGAAATTACTACCGGATTTAAGAATAGCCAACTGGTGGATACGCAATTAATTTCAAAATATGCATTTCATTACTTAAAAACCTACTTTGAAAAAGTTGAAGTACAAAAGGGTGAAGTGACATCTATTTTTAGAAAAATATATGCCATTCAGCCAAAGAATTTTGATAAGAAAAAGGATAGAAGCAAACACTCACATCATGCAAAAGATGCAACGGTATTAACACTGATTCCTCAAGCTGCAAAAAGAGAAGAAATACTTAAAGATTATTTTGAGTCATTGGAACAAGGCAGGAATTTTCAAAACATAAAACCTTATTCAACTTTCAAAGTAAATTCAATATTTAAAATTGATGATATGGTACTCATAAATAGTTTAAACAATTTACAATTTCTTTCAAAAGCAAAAAAGAGAGTTCGAAAAAGGGGTAAGGTTCAATTTATCGCTGGAACTAACAATGAAAAAATTGCTACTGGTGATTGTATCAGAGGGCAATTGCATCAGGAAACATTTTTCGGAGCTATGAGACCTGCTAAATTGGATGAAAATGGAAAAATGCAGAAGAACGAAAAAGGTAATTTCATTCAGGAAGATAAATTAAGATTTACTATCCGCGTTCCATTTCAATTTAAATCAAAACCTGAAATACCCGGTTTTAAAACTTGGGAGGATATTGAAAAACAAATTGTAGATGAAGGATTGAAAAAACAAATAAAGCAACAAATTGATCAATCTGGTGGATTAAAAGAAGCTTTTAACCGGGGAATATTTCAGTTAGATAAAAATGGAAATAGGATTAATAAAATTCGGCATATACGTGTTTGGGCTAGTGTGTCAGACCCATTACAAATAAAGAAGCAGACATATCTTTCATCAAAAGAATACAAACAATATTATTATGCAGCCAATGCTACCAACAGTTATTTCGCTTTGTATGAGGATGATGAGAAAACAAAAAAAGGTTTTGAATTCAGAAATTTATTGGAAACAGCACAGTCATTGAAAATCAATAATGTTAAAAACGAAAATGATTTGTTTGCCCACACAATTACAGTTAAAAAAGGAAAAGTTGAAAAACAATTAGGTTTGAAATATATTCTCAAACCTGGAGCAAGAGTGATTTTCTTAAAAAAGGGGGAAGCAATTAGTGATCTGAACGAATCGGATTACTTCAAAAGACTTTACGTTTATACAAATTTTGAAAAAGATGGCAGATTAAATTTTAGATATCATTTAGAAGCGAGGAATGAAATAGAAGAAAAATATTCAGAGTCAGAAATTGATTGGGATAACCCAAAACCAACATTGCGTTTTAGCTATGGTAAATATGGTTTTTTGGTTGAAGGAAATGATTTTTTAATTAATATGGATGGAAGTGTAACATGGAAGGATGTTAATCAAGTTAATTAGTTGGATATATGATAAATGAAATTGGTGACTGATAATCTATCTTGTGGGTTGTTAATATTTTTATAGTTCACCTTTTTTAAAGAATTCTTATTGTAGTTGTTATTTGTTTTTTATATGCAATAAATTATGGGCGACAATAAACACAATATAGAAGATACAGCCCATGATTATGGGCAAAGAAAGTAGATGCTAAAATCATTTGAGAGTTTTGATGATATGGAAGATGACCAGTTGAAATATTTTGCTTCATTATCCCACGAAGAATTATTGCTTTCATTGAAAAGGCTTAACCTGGCAGCTTACGGGTTTTCTGAAGAGACAACGTTGAAACATGTTGAAAGAAAAATACTGTTTTAACCCTGATGTAAAATGAATATATTTTTCAAAGGACACCAGGAATTTTAAATGTTCTGTTACGAAAAGGAGTGTCATTTTTCCTTATTGGTGGTTATGCTGTGAACAACTACGGATATAACAGGGCTACAGGTGATATGGATATCTAGTTAAAGCCTGATAATGAAATTAAAGTTTTATTGCTTACCGCGCTTGCATCGCTTGGTTTTGATGAAGATGGAATTAACCATACGGTGATTGGATTTTACCAGGCCTAAAATGTTTCATATTGTCAGTGATAAGCAACCTGATAAAACAGATTTTATGACACACATCTCAGGAATTAAATATGCTGAAGCAGTTGAAAAAAATAAAGGCCAAACTTGATAATATGGAACTGCCAATTATTTATTACCATCACCTGATTCAAAATAAATAAGTAACAGGTAGATTAAAAGATGATGCAGATGTGGAATATTTAGAAAAAATTATGCTCCTGAAAAAAGAGACCCATGATAAAACGGACACTTTATTTCGGCAACCCGGCTTATCTTAAAACAAAGAATGAACAATTGGTAATTGAACTACCACAAAGCGATGAAATAAAAACTGCATCAATTGAAGATATTGGATTATTAATTTTAGATAATCAACAAATAACCATTACCCATGCTGTAATTGCAAAACTGCTTGCCAATAATGTGGCGCTTATCACCTGCAATGATACACATCATCCAACTGGTTTGTTACTGAATTTAGATGGCCACACTTTACAGAGTCAAAGATTTCAGCAACAAATAGAAGCAACCGTACCATTGAAAAAACAATTGTGGCAACAAACGGTAATGGCAAAAATTTCGAATCAGGCAAATTTGTTCGCTATGTACCGACTACCCAATAAATATTTAATCAACCTCGTGTCAAAAGTAAAAAGCGGTGATGCCGGAAATTGTGAAGCGCAGGCTGCCAATTACTACTGGAAAAATATTTTCCCTTTGTTCCCGGGTTTTAAAAGGAGCAGGGAAGGGGAGCCCCCTAATAATCTACTCAATTATGGTTATGCAATACTGAGGGCATTGGTAGCAAGGAGCCTTGTAGGTAGCGGGTTATTACCTACGCTTGGTATTTTTCACCGTAACCAATACAACGCTTACTGCCTTGCCGATGATGTGATGGAGCCATACAGACCTTATGTTGATAAAGTAGTGTGTGACATAGTGAATACACATGGGAATTATTTAGGACTTAGCCCGGATATGAAACAACAACTGTTGGGCATACCTGCAATGGATGTACAAATTGATGAAGAAAAAAGCCCGCTGATGAATGCAGTGCAAAGAACAACTGCAAGCCTTGCTAAATGTTTTGAAGGCACATCAAGGAAATTGCTCTATCCTGAATTCCCGGCAAAGCTGTTTTGATATGAATTTTGAACGACTCAATGCATATCGTATTATGTGGGTAATGGTAATGTTTGACTTGCCAACAGAAACAAAGGCTGACAGGAAACGTTATGCCCGTTTTCGAAAACAAATCCTCGATGATGGGTTTAGCATGTTTCAGTTCAGCATGTATATCCGCCATTGTAACAGCCGCGAAAATGCGGTGGTGCATATACAAAGGGTAAAAAATATTTTACCGGCAAAAGGGAATATTGGAATTATGTGTATCACTGATAAACAATTTGGCCAGATAGAAATTTTTAATGGGAAAAATGAAGCCAATTTACCGCCGCCAGTGCAGCAATTAGAATTATTTTAATTCAAATGTTAGGAATAAAAAAAAGGAGCTTTGCCCCTTTTTTTTATTCTATTGACATCCTGGAATCCTTTGCTGTTGCGGGTTTTGACAAAATCAGATGTCAAAGACCAAAGCTATTTAAATACTGAAAGCAATTCACAACGAGTTTTGTTAGATATTACAATACAAACTGGATGTCAAAGACCAAAGCTATTTAAATACTGAAAGCAATTCACAACTGTAAAAGCTCAAACTTTTAAAGACAGCCTGATGTCAAAGACCAAAGCTATTTAAATACTGAAAGCAATTCACAACATGTATATTATATCATTACTACGCAATCGGGATGTCAAAGACCAAAGCTATTTAAATACTGAAAGCAATTCACAACTATTACCCCGGAAGCCTGTAAGCCTGTTCTGATGTCAAAGACCAAAGCTATTTAAATACTGAAAGCAATTCACAACATAG
>JAFDXI010000121.1 GCA_018268035.1 Bacteroidota bacterium
CTGCTGAAACTGCCCTTTGTGTGGATGTATTTTGCTGCCTTATCAAAAGCATCTTTTACTTTTTTGAATGGGGTTTTATTGCCCGCCAACTGTACATGGCTGTATAAGTGAGCAATGCGGTTATGCATGGCATCAAAAAAAAGCGCCGCCCCCAGTTGCTGAGGGCTTAATCGAAAAAAGCAGATAGCTTTTTATCTAAGGCTTTCTTTACTTTTTCTTCTTCCCCCCCTCTTTCGGAGGGGTCGGGGGAGGTCATCCTATTACCAATTACTTTCACGCCAAATTTTTCTTCAATCCAGGCATCATCAATGTCTTTGAATGGCAACAGGCCGGTGGTGAATTTAAAAAGTTGCTCTATATCTTCAAACGGATTAAATTCAAATCTTAAACCCGCAGGCATAGCGCCTATCTTCACTAATGCCGGTATTACAATATTGTTCCAGTCCTGCTCTACCGTTTCCATGTCGCTTTTAACCAGCTCATAAAGCACTTCCTGTGCGCTCTCATCTTTGCTGCGGTTGCCGTTCACGGTGTCCTGTCCGATAATTGCACCGGCAATGAGCATACTGTTTTCATTGTTGCACAGCCTGATCAGGTTGTTATATACATCGCCGGACAATGTGCCGCTTGCCTGGGCAAATTCAAAGCTCTCTGTTTCGTCAATAATAAACCAGGCGGCCGCGCCCATGTCCCGCATCATCTGCTCTGCACGTGAAAGCATTGAAGGGTCTTGCGTATTTGTTTTCATCACGCGGGGCGGAATCCCATATATCTCGCACAGTTCACTCCAGCAGCTTTGCGCAAAACGTTTAAACAATACATGCGGAATGGCTTTGTTTAATAAACCAATATCTCCGGTGGTAAACTCAATAATCCACTTGCCATACTCCGGCAACTCGCGGTATTTAACCGGGTTGATCGTATTGGAATAATCGGAGTAAAATAAACCGGTATTGGGGTTAAAATTGGTTCTCGGTATTTTGGTCACGGATATTTGCATCTCATCACCTGCACCGGTTACAGAGAGTTCAATCATGTTATAGCCCACATATTTTTTTTCAAGTATCAAATCTGTAATGATGTGATAATATGCTGATTTAGCCAATGCCTCTGTCAACTCCTTATTTATTTCGCCGCTTTCATTTTTTAATGAGAAACCGGCAGAAAGCACTTGTTGCTTTCTATTTTCAATTTGCGAAGTCAGCAGAGCATCCAGCCTTATTTCGTCATACAAATTTTGAATCAAATATGTTACCGGGTCTTCCACGCTATTGTAAGCACTCAACGCATCGTTCCAGGTCTTTACATCCGCACGTGTGCGATAGATGCTTTTCGGTGTCCAGTTCAATGCCCTGCGGCTGTTCATTTCTTTTACCACTGCCGCCAATACTTTTTTGTCAACAATTTTATTGATGCCCAAAACATGTTGTAAAGCACTTTTTAAATTCATTTCAATTTTTTTATTCAGGTAAATTGTAATTGCATGTGTCAATGTCGTGGTTAAATTTCCGCCTGCTGCCAAAGCGAAATGCCTTGCCATCCGGGATGCCATCGCCATCTTCATCTTTTACTGGCAGGTTCATGGTGGCTTCACCTTTGTTCACCAGTTTAAGAAAATCAATGGCCCTGTCATATCGCTCTTTCACATGCTCATAGATAATATCCACGTTGCACAGTATGAGCAGGTGCCACAGCGCAACAATTTTGGTGTATTGCAATATGAGTGCATTGCGGTCGCTATCTTCTGCGGCGAAAACAGCATCTACATCATACTGCTGCCTGGCATTGGTTAGGTAGGCTTTTACCTCCTCTATGCCGGTCTCAATGGCCTGCAATACAATATCATCATCAGCCTCAGTGATCTCAGTGATCTGGTAGCTGTATGCGACTGTTTTTAATTCATCTTTCGTTAAGAATGGCATGTTTTAAAATTTAAAATTTCATTGATTGACGTTTACCAACAACATGCGTTGCTGTGCTTGTTCTGTTGCGCTGATTTAATAGCCATATTCCGCCCTCTAATGCGTCGGGCGCATCATCATTGCTTTTACTTCCTTTTTCAAACATTAATAATTGTTCAACAAGCAAACGCATTCCGGGAGAATCTTTTTCGGCTTCATTAAAAATTATTAATTCTCTTTCAAATAAAGGTTGCAATGCTTCAATGCGGCTAAATTTATCAGGCTTCTTTCTTGCATCGCCGCGTATGGGTATCTGATGCCCGCGCAATCTTCCAACTGTTTTAAATTCTGCTAAAATCAAATCCTGTAAAAAATTTGCCTCCATGTAATACAATGCAGGCACGCGACCATTAATAAAACTGTCAATATCGTAATGCCATTGCACCATGTTGCTGGCGCTGGTTTGGTCGCAGTAAGCTTTTAATAAATGATATTCACCTGTTGGAGCTTTGCCCAGCAGCATTGTTGCTTTATAATCTGCGGTTGAACTATCTTTAAATGACGGGTCTGTATAACAAATCAGCGAACGATAAAATTTTAAATCCAACATCTTTCCGTATCGCATTTGTCTTTGTAAAAAAACAGTCCCTTCATTTATTGGATTATTCATATATTCTTTTTGAAAGCGTCTTTCGCCAACAAAATGAATAATGTCTTTTACTTCTTTCAGCGTATAATTTTCGGGCCAGGCTGGTAACCCTTTTTTTGTGAGCATGTTTACCTGTGTGTGGTAAATGCCCGGCCTGGTGGCATAGCGGCTCAACACGCTATCTTTGCCTATCCGGTTGCCTACCATTACAAACCGGCCCCTGCCGCCTTCCATTGTGCCAAATAATGCTGTTAAGCACCATTCCAATATGTTGCCCACGCGGGAAGGGTTGCGCACCATCTCATCATCATCCAGATCATCTATTACGATATAGTCAGGTCGTTTGCCACGATCTTTTAATCCGCGTGGGCTTTGGCCGCGTCCCAATGCAACGAACAGGCATCCGTCCGTTGTTCTGAACTCTCCGCTTTCCCAACTGCCATCCATTACCTGTTTGCCAAAATCGCGTGTGAAGGCTTCGTTATATTGCAGCTCTGCCTGCA
>JAFDXI010000122.1 GCA_018268035.1 Bacteroidota bacterium
ACACGCATACAGTTTATTTATCAACTGCAGATTTCGGCCCTAAAGTAAATGGCGAAAGAAGGCCGCCGATGATACCCGGCAGTTTCCAGGTGTTGGTTGTAAAAAAGAGTTTATGATTTTTTATTTCAACCAAAAAATAAAACACAGATCATGAGCGATGAAAGTTTCTACAACTTGTTCATCTCTTCTTTCACAAACTCCATCAGTGTTTTAATATGCTCAGGTGATAAATCAAATTGTAAACCTGCGGCAGCAAATAATTCAGGTAATGTTTTAGTGCCACCGAGGCTCAATGCATTAATATAATTATTCAGAGCCTGCTGCGGATTTTTTTTGTATTGCATCCACATGCCAATTGCTCCTAATTGTGCAATACCATATTCTATATAATAAAATGGTACTTCAAACAAATGTAGTTGTCTTTGCCAGCTAATTTGCCTGTATGCTTCCAACCCTGAATAATCAATTGTGTTGGATGAAAATTCATCAGCAATTTTTATCCAGGCAGCAGTTCTTTCTTCAATAGTATGATTTGGGTTTTCATATATCCAGTGTTGAAATTTATCAATCGTTGCTATCCATGGAAAAATTGTGATCACTCTTTCCAGTTGATGTTCTTTTGCTCTTTTGAGATCATCTGCGTTATCAAAAAATTCATCCCATTTATCCATGGTGAAAAGCTCCATACTCATGCTGGCAACTTCAGCAATTTCCATAGGGTATTCTTTAAAAGCGCTCAGCTCTAAAGGATGTGCTAAAAATGAATGAATGGCATGGCCGCCTTCGTGTACCATTGTTGTTACATCATCCATCTGCCCTGCTGCATTCATAAAAATAAATGGTGCTCCGCTTTCTGCTAATGGGCAGTTATATCCACCGGGTGCTTTGCCTTTACGGCTTTCGAGGTCAAGGTGTCCCATTGCATCCATTTTTCTCAGGCAGTCAGCAAAAAAAGGATTCAATGCTGAAAAACATTTTTCAGATTTTTCCAATAATTCTTTGCCAGTATTAAATGGATGCAACGGTTGTATATGTGCAGGTTCTGCTTCGGTATCCCAAGGCCTTAAACTATCAAGTCCTAATTTTTTCTTTTTATGTTCATTGATTTTTTCCACTAAAGGCAGCACATGCAGTTTCACTGCTTCATGAAATTGAAAACAATCTTCTTTTGTATAATCAAACCGTCCAAGTTCAACAAATTTATAATCACGGTAATTTTTAAATCCTGCATTTTTGGCTACCTGGTCACGCAATGCTACAAGTTTTGTAAAAAGATCATTCAATGCAGCTTTATCCTGTGACCTTCTTTCCTGCATTTTTCTATAAACTTCTTCGCGCAGGCTCCGGTCATGTTCCAGTAAAAATTTAGAAGCTTGTTGCAAAGTATATTCCTGCCCTTTTACTTCTATTGTCATGGCGCCGGTAATAACGCCAAACTGTTGTTGCAAAACACTCAACTCTGCCTGTAAAGGAATGTTTGATTCCCTGAACAATTCAATACTCTTTCGCACATTGCGCAGGTAAGTAAAATATTTCTCTTTATCCAGTTCATTGGTAAGAGATGATTGTATAAGTTTTTTATTCAACGCATCAGCATAAGGTTGCAACCTTGGTTGTATCTCCATGCAGAAATAAGTAAATGCTTCTTCCAATGATTTATCTGTCGTATCACAGGTCATTTTTATTTGCCGCCAGCACGCATCCTCACTCACAATAGCTTCTAGTTCACTCATGTCTTTCAGCCATTGCTCCAGGTCAGGTTTAGATTCTATTTTTCTATCCAATAGGTTTTTGAAAAATGGTTCCAATGTTTCCCAGGTTGTTACTTTAAAATCTTCAGGAACAAAATGACGTTTTGTTTTTTGTATATCGGCTGTTAACATGGATGAATATTTTCTTTAGTAATTAAAAATCCGTAACAACATAATTATATAAGTGGTTATATATTTTGTTACGGATTGGAATAGCAAAATATAAGATGCTGTTTATTTTTTTGCTGCTTTCTTTTTCGGTGTGTTTGTTTCGCTTTCAGCACCATCTTCACCTGTTGCTTTTTTAGCTTTTGCAGTTCTTTCTTTTTTTGCAGCAACTGCTATTTCTCCTTCACCCGCCTGGCTTTTTTTGTTTTCAGCATTTTTTGCTGGTTTTGTTTTTTCAGGAGTAGCTACTACTACTTCTTCTGCTTCCTGTTCGGTTGCAGCAACTGCTGTTGCTTCTTCATCAGGTTCTTCTGTTAATTTAATTTCAATATTATTTTTCGTCAATACTTCATACCATCTCACCATCTTTTTCATATCACTTGAATATACCCTTGAGAAATCCATTGAGGGATAAGTTTTTTCAAAATATGCTTTTACTGCTTTAGGATCTTTTTCATCGGGTAATTTTTCGCTGCTGTTTTGCATGGCATGAAATACATCAACGAGGTTAACATTATCACCTTCAGTATAAACTTCTATACTTTCCAAATGTGAAAAGTTATGTATGCGGGAAGAAACGAATCGGGTGCTTTTATCATCAAGTGAGCGCACAATTGCGCCATCGCTTTTACTGGCTATTAATTCATATAATCCGGGTAAGCCGGTAACAGAAACAAGTTTACTGTATTCCATAAATCAAATTTTGAGGGCTGCAAGATAAAATAATTGAACCTTTTACCAACCGTTTTCACAAAGAATGAAGCTTTCAAAACTGCTTCTTGCATTATACTTAACAAATGTAAAAGAAGAAGGCTGCCTGATAAAAATGAACACGACTGATAAATCATATTTAAGAAAGCAACACTTCGTTAAAATTCTTTTTCAGATTTTATGATTATTATGGTAGTGCTTCAGAATGGTGAGTGAAAGAGAAGATGTAATGGAATGAAAATTTAAACAAACTAAAAAAAAACGGCTTCATAAAATTTTTTACCTGTTGTTTCTTTTTGGCAGGGTCAATTTGTGCACCTTACCTTTGCGCACATGCATAAGCCGGTATTGCACACTTTACTTTCGCCAAGACTAATGGATCTGTATGATGTTTCAAACAGTATTGTTGTAATCATTGATGTGTTCAGGGCCACATCCACTATCACAACTGCATTATATAATGGTGCCGAAAAAGTTGTTCCTGTTGCTGGTGTGGAAGATTGTATTGCTATAGGGAAAAAGCTGGATGCTGTTACTGCTGGTGAGCGGGATGGAAAAATCATCCCGGGGCTACAACATGGCAATTCACCTGCAGAATATCCAAGAAGTTTTATTGAAGGGAAAACACTGGTGCTGACTACTACTAATGGTACCCGTTTGCTGCACATGGCACTGGATAGAAATGTGGCAGAGGTAGTTACTGGATCTTTCCCAAATTTATCTGCTGTTTGCCATCACCTGATTGCATCAGAAAAAAATGTGATTCTCGGATGTTCTGCCTGGAAAGACCGATTTAACCTGGAGGATACTTTATTTGCCGGCGCTGTGATCAGCAGGATTAATGAAAATTTCAACATCCGTTGTGATAGCAGTTTAATGGCTGAAGACATGTACCGTTTACATGCTAATGACATTTATTCCTTCATCAGGAAAACAGCACACTGGCACAGGCTGTCAGCGTATGGATTGGAAAAAGACCTTGAATATTGTGTTACTGCCGATGTTGCCAATGTATTACCGGTTTTTAAAGACGGGGCGTTGAGAGCGGGATAATCCGGCCATCCTTTTTTATACAATTTTGCATTTACACAAATTCATATTTTAACCTGAGTTGCATATCGCCTTTTCAGGAAAATAAAAAGATAACAGTATCCTTTTTTTGTTGTTTTATCCACCATAAAATCTTAAACTGATTGTTAAGGTTTTTGCAGGCATCATTTACTGGTTATAATGAATTATTTTTGCTGTTGCTTTTTTTTGAACTACACATTGAAAAATCAAAAAACCAGGAAATAAACTTTGGCTCTACCATATCTAATTAAGTACATTTATAATAACGGCACTGATGAGGTTATAAGACGTGGAAAAAAAATTTTCTCTTCCGGATATGTTGAATTAATAGAAAATGATGACCTGATGGCATCAGTGGGTTTCAGGGTGAAGGATGATGCTTATAATATTTATTACAAAGTGCATCTTGCCCGTTACAACAATATTCAAACGCTGTCACTCCGCTGTACCTGCCCTTACAACCTGGGTGATATTTGCCGGCATGAAGCTGCAGCTTTGTTTCGTTTGCAGGAAATGATTGACAACAACCAGCTCGGTGAAACAGATACAGAATACAGGCAACAACATACTGTATTAAAGATGAAGCTGCTTGAAATCCGCACCATCAAATTATATGCTCCACCAGATGCATTAAATGTTGCTGAAGATTATTTGCGTAGCCATAAAGTAAATATCCTTGAAGCTGCCAATGATATAGTGAAGGCTGAGATGAATTATGAAGGCTCATCATATTCTTTACAATTTCGCAGGAATGAAGAGCGCAACCTCGATACAAGTTGTAATTGTGATTCTGAAACAAAATTTCCGTTGTGTATCCATAAGACCATCGTTTTGCTGCAATTGCATAACAGTTATGGCCCCGGGTTTTTTGATACCATCAGCAACCGGGACCGTGAAAAAAATAAACTACTTGCATTGTATGGTTATTCAACAGATGATGACCTGGAAGGAAAGTTTGAGTTTACATTCAGAGATGGCAAACCTTTTTTGAGGGTATTGGATCCTTCTATCAAACGTGTTGCTGCACCTCCACCTCCACAAAAAAGAGCTTTTCAGATACCAGAGCAAAAAGAAGTTTTGGTAGAAGAAAAAGCACCTGAAGTCATGCAATACCAAAAACTCGGTGTGGTATTGCGGTATGATACACAGCAATATCCTTTTATTCAGGCCGATGCTATAAAAGGTGAAGCCAATAATGAACAAAAAAAGTTTACCGGAAGAACTGAAAAACTTGACCTCACAAAATTTGTCAATACCGAAGACCTTGACGAAGATGATAAAATGCTCATTCAGCACCTTCGGAAATTATTACCCGCCGAAGTCAACAGGTATTTAAACCGAAATTCACCATTCAGTGGCATTTGGGAAAATATCACTCAACAACATACGGATGACCTGCCTGAAGAAACAAGGCAGTTAATCGTTGAATACCTGCTTCCGAAATACAAAAAATTATTTTTGGAAATCAGTGAAAGTAATTTCGCATTTACATTGCCTCAGCAAAAAAATTTTGTAACTGCAAATATTGAACCGGCAGTTTTGTCTAATCAATATATACAACCACAGTTTATTATTTCACATAATGATAATGCATATCATATCAATTGTTTTGTAAAACTATTGAATGTAGTGGTTCCAATTGAGGACAATGAGATTGCATCACCATTAGTGTTTCAACACGAGGATACTTTTTATTTATGGCAAAGAACTGAAGATGTTTTATTGGCAGAACGTTTTTTAAAGGGAGGGAAAATTTCTATTGCTGAAGAAGATTGGACGAAACAACTTGCAGGGTTTGTATTGCCATTAACCAAACAATATGATGTACAGTTTAGTGGTATCCAGAAAGAAGAGATAAAAAGTATCCGCCCTGAAATGCGGCTGATGATAAAAGAAAAGAGTGATTATCTTTTGTTCCAGCCCTTCTTCAATTATAATGGTTTTGATGTAAGGCCTGAAGATAAAGACCGCATCTTTATTCCATCTGCAGGTAAGCTCATAATTATTTACCGCAATGATGAAGTGGAAAAAGAACTGATGAAAAAAATTGAAAACCTTCATTCATCTTTTATTCATATTGACGACAGCACCCTTGCATTAAAAGGGAATGATGTTTTAAAAAATAACTGGTTCTTTTTGTTTGCTGATGCAGTGAAGGAAATGAATATACCGGTATATGGTTTTGATGCCTTGAAAAAATTCCGTTTTAATACTGCAAAGCCATCTACAAAAATTTTCATCAGCAGTAATACGGATTGGTTTGATGCTAAGATTGATATTCATTTTGGTGAACAAAAGGTAACAGTAGCTGATGTGAAAAAAGCATTGGCTAATAAACAACAGTTTGTTCCGTTGCAGGATGGTACGCTTGGCATTTTACCGGAAGACTGGATACGGCGTTACTCCATGTTATTTGCTGTGGGCGAAGGCAAGGCAACTAATATCAAACTCAGCAAATATCATTTTGGCGTCATTGAAGAATTATATGCTCAGCGCAATGATGAAGAATTGTTTTTTAAACTGGAAGAAAAATATGAAAGACTGAAAGAACACCATACTGTAAAACAAATAGACCCACCTGCACATCTTTCCAGTATTTTGAGGCCTTACCAGGTTTCTGGTTTTCAATGGCTGAATTATTTAAGCGAAGTAAACTGGGGTGGTATCCTCGCTGATGATATGGGTTTGGGTAAAACAGTACAGGCATTATCTTTCCTTGAATTTTACAAAGCTGAACATGGAAAGTTGAGGGCGCTGGTAGTATGCCCTACCACGTTGATGTTTAACTGGGAAAATGAAATTAAAAAATTCACACCTTCATTAAACTGGTACATCCATCATGGAAGTGCCCGTTCGCAACAAATTGCACAATTTGAAAGCGCTGATGTTGTAATAACAACGTATGGCACTTTGCGAAGTGATATACAATTGCTCACAGCTACTGCTTTTGATTATGTAGTGCTCGATGAAAGCCAGGCAATCAAAAACCCGCAAAGCAAGGTTACCAAGGCAGCCAGTTTGCTCGATGCTAAAAACCGTTTGTGCATGAGTGGTACACCATTGCAGAATAATACATTTGATATGTATGCGCAGATGAATTTCCTGAATCCCGGTATGCTGGGTAGTATGGAATTTTTCCGCCAGGAATTTGCTGTGCCTATTGATAAGTTTGGTGAGAAAGAACAAAAAGAACATTTACGTAAACTGCTTTATCCATTTATATTGAGAAGGACAAAGGAACAGGTAGCGAAAGACCTGCCTGAAAAAAGCGAAATGATTTTGTTTTGCGAAATGAGTGATGAACAACGCAGGATTTATGACGCTTACCGTAATGATTACAGGGATAAAATTTTAGGCGTCGTTGAAGATAAAGGTGTTGGAAAATCACAACTTACCATATTACAGGGCCTGATGAAACTAAGACAGATCTGTGACAGCCCGGCAATTATTAATGATGAAGAAAAATACCCGAACGTTTCTGTAAAACTGGAAGAACTGGGAAGGGAAATTTCTGAAAATATCGGTGATCATAAGGCATTGGTGTTTTCACAGTTTCTCGGTATGCTTTCATTGATCAGGGAGAAGATGGATGAGCTGGGAATTAAATATACTTACTTCGATGGCAGTACTTCTGCACCCGATCGTGAAAAAGCAATACAACTTTTTCAAAACGATGATACCTGCAGGGTATTTTTAATTTCTTTAAAAGCAGGTGGCGTAGGCCTTAACCTGACTGCAGCAGATTATGTTTACCTGGTAGATCCATGGTGGAACCCGGCTGTAGAGCAACAGGCTATTGACAGGACGCACCGCATCGGGCAGACTAAAAATATTTTTGCTTACCGTATGATTTGTAAGGATACTGTTGAAGATAAAATACTCAAACTGCAAGAACGCAAAAAAGCACTTGCTGCCGAATTGATTACTGATGATTCTACATTTGTGAAGAGCCTTACTAAAGAAGATGTTGAATATTTATTTAGTTAGCATTAGTATTGATAAAATGCTGACACAATATTTCTTTTAAACAAATCAGACAACTTATATCCTGTTCAAAATTTTGCCATTTCAATCTGATCAGTTGTAATGCTTTTTAAAAAGTATTGCCATAGGTAGGCCAAACATGCACATCAATATCAGCATGGCCTTTAAAGATTTTATCCAGTTGAATGGAATTTCAGGTGTGTTACTCAATGGCACAACAATTAAATTCATAATGATCCAGATAACCATTCCAATGATTATTGCTGTAAGAAAAATATTTATGCGCAGCAATTTTATTTTTGGATACAAAAGAAAAAACACCAGTGTAAAAATATATGCGATGATAAAATGAAACAGCAGGCCAAACCATGCAACAATCATTCTTTCTGTAAAAGCATCTTTTCCCAACAAACCACTTGCTATAAATCTGAGAACACCTTCCGGCTCTTTACCTGTTTGAATATAATAATCTGTAAAAGCAGTAAGGATATCAAGGCTGCCTGCAATCAATCCTGTTACGATAATTGTTTTTGCTGCATTCATCATTCAATAGTTTTGAATAGCTTAAATTAATATACATGCAGGCGAATTATTTTATATTTCTTCTTACAATAGTTTTAGTGTTACACTTAGCTGTTGTGAAATGACGTGTTGTATAAATAGGCTTAAAGCTGTTATTCGTATTGTGATGAATGCTGTTTGTAGCATAACTGTTTTATAAATTTGTTTTGTAGCAATTTTGTAATAATGAAAAGGTTTTTGTTGCACCTGGTTTTCTGGCTTTGCTATTTTGCACAGTTTGCATATATGAGTGTATTGTGGGACAGGAGTACTTTTCCTGACTGGCCCTGGGCGATGGTTTTAGAGCGTTCATTGATTGCTTCCGTATTGTTTATGATACCACAAATGCTATTCCCTTATTACATGATTTATGCAGGCATTGAAAATATTTTAAAGAAGAAAAGAACCCTTACCATCAATATCATTGAGATAATATTTGTGTTATTCATTTGTGTGGTTATTGACAGGCTCCTTTCTGCTAAAATTGCTTTACCTTATATATATCATGCACCGAAATACATAACTCCCATATTTGATATCAAACGGATATTCATGTCGCTCATGTACCTGGGTTTTGCATTCGGCACCATGTATGCAGTAAAGTCAGTAAGGGACCAGTTGAGTGCCAAAGAACGTGAAAAAAACCTCATCAAAGAAAAGCTGGAAACAGAGCTTAAATTTTTAAAAAATCAAACTAATCCGCATTTCCTGCTGAATACTTTGAATAATATTTATGCACTCGCAAGGAAAAAATCAGATCGCACTGCCGAAGTGGTCATGCGCTTATCTGAGTTGTTGCGTTTTATGTTGTATGAATCCAATACTAAACTCATTAAGCTCGCTGCTGAAATAAAGATCCTTGAAGATTACCTGGAGCTCGAAACAATCCGTTATAACCAAAGGCTTGCAGTGAGTTTTGAAAAAAATATTGATGATGATAAGAACAGCATCACGCCATTCCTGTTAATCCCTTTCCTGGAAAATGCTTTTAAGCATGGCATCAGTGAAACAAGGTTTGAATCATTTATCAATATTGTGATTTCTGTTTATGATCATGTATTGCATTTTGAAATAGAGAACTCAAAAGATATCAATGAACATGAAAAAAATACTGCCAATATAGGGTTGATTAATGTGAAACGCCAGCTTGAATTAACCTATAGCGATTATAAATTGAATGTTTATGAAAACACTTCTTCTTTTAAAGTAAATTTGAGAGTTAACCTGAATAGTTATGTTGAAATATAATTGCATCATTGTGGAGGATGAGCCCCTTGCTGCCGAAGTGCTTGTTGATTATATACAGCAGGTACCGTTTTTAAAACTGGAAGAAGTATGCACCGATGCCATCTTTGCCATGCAGATATTACAGGATTCAAAAATTGATTTAATGTTTTTGGATATTCATCTTCCAAAATTGAAAGGGCTTGATTTTTTAGAGTCATTAAAAACGCCGCCACATGTTATCATAACTTCTGCATATAAAGACTATGCATTGGAAGGCTTTGAATTGAATGTTATTGATTATTTATTGAAGCCAATACGGTTTAACCGTTTTCTAAAAGCTGTAAATAAACTGGACCAACATAAAGAACTATATTTCCAGGCTTCCGGCAATCCTGTTGTTGCAGAAAGAAAATCTTTCTTTTTTAATGTCGGTAAAAAAAGGGTGAAAATCTTTTTAGACGAAATATTGTATATCGAAAGCCTGCGGGAATATGTGCGTATCACTACAAAAGATAAAAGCATCCTTACAAAATTTCAATTGAATGAAATTGAAGAGTTGCTTTCAAAAAATAATTTTGTCCGGATCCACCGCTCCTTTATCGCTGCAAAAGATAAGATAACAGCATTTACTGCAACAGATGTGGAGATTAATAATAAGTCAATACCTATTGGCAGGAGTTATAAAGAACTGGTGTTATCTGTGTTGCGCACAGGGTATTAAAACAAAATATTTTTTACATCTTTCTACCCACCAACAACAGCTTTTCACCGCTAAAAGTATTTGATACGATTTGTAATACTATTTGTATTTCCAATTATATCATTGGTCGAATTCATGTTGTCCTGTTGCAACGTTTAAGTAATTTATTTGCTCTATTTAGTATCGGCTTTTTTATCTATGTATGAAACACAGTTAATATAAGGAAATGATGAGAAAGAGTTTATTCTATATTTTAATATTCGTTTCTGTTTTTGTTATTGCATCATTTGCAAGGGGCAAATGTGATAAGAAATGTGATAATAGTAATACTATTCTTATATCTTATGTTATTGTAAAACATAAAATGATATTTTTCTTACAATGATTGTGGGGATTTGTTAAGCATCATAGGTGTAACCCTGGGCAGCGGGAATAAAAAACCTGCTGCCTTTTTTTTAAACTGTTATAATGGTTGTAAAAATGTTTTTTTATTCGGCAGTTTTAATACAGATTTTTTCCAACATGAATAGCGAAGGGCCTCCACTCTTCGCTTTATTTTTTTTCAAACAACCACCACCTTGTTTTTCCAGGTCTTATTCTCACCCTATAATTCCTGGTAATATAAGTTTGAATATGAGTGATAGCTTCATCAATGCTGTCTGTAATTAAAACAAGTTGCAGGTCTTCAGGATTGATGGTTTTTTGTTCAGCCATATCAGCCATCTGAGTGGCAAGGTCTTTATAAAATTCTTTTCCAAATAAAATAACCGGAAATGTTGTGACAGATTTTGTTTGCACCAAAGTAAGTATTTCAAAAAACTCATCCATGGTGCCAAAACCACCAGGCATACAAATAAAAGCATAAGAATATTTGATGAGCAAGGCTTTGCGAACAAAGAAATAGTCAAATGTAATTGTCTTGTTGACATAAGGGTTTACTTTTTGCTCAAATGGTAATTTTATATTACACCCAACAGACATACCACCGTTTTCAAAAGCGCCACGGTTGGCAGCTTCCATGATGCCGGGGCCACCACCGGTCATTGTGGTAAATCCAAGCTCGGAAATACGCTTGCCAAACTCAACAGCTTTTTGATAATAAAATTGATCTTCTTTTATTCTTGCAGAACCAAAAACAGTAATACATGGTCCTGCAAAATGTAAGACACGAAAACCCCTGATGAATTCCCAAAACACTTTTAATCCAAATGAAAGTTCATAACTACGACTTTTAGGCCCTTCAAGATAGACTGATTCTTTAGCAGGGATAATCCTATTTATTTCACTGACAGGTTTTGTAGATTTTATTGTAGGCATAGGGTAAAAATAGCAATCATTAAGGAAAGAAATATGCCTATTAAATTTCATCAATACTGTTTTAACTTTAATACCAAAATATTTTTGGTTTTGTTTTTGTCTTAAATAAATGCGTATGCTGTTACACCTGAGTACAGATAATCCCAATCCAAGGCACATAAAAACAATTGTTGAATGTTTGCTTGATGGTGGTGTGATTATTTATCCAACTGATACTATTTATGGTTTAGGTTGTGATATATTCCAGCATAAAGCCATTGAAAAAATATGTTGGATAAAAAAGATAGAACCACACAAAGCCCAACTGAGTTTTGTGTGTTATGACCTGAGCGATTTGAGTAAATATACAAAAGGGATTTCCACCCCTTTATACAGGATGCTGAAAGAACATTTACCAGGCGCTTATACTTTTATTTTACCGGCCAGTAAAGAAGTCCCGAAAATATTGAAGAGTAAGAAAAGTACAATTGGTCTGAGAGTTCCTGATAATAATATTGCAAGGGATATAGTGTTACAATTGCAACATCCTGTTTTATCCGCATCATTACCTGGTGATATGGTTGAAGAATATACAGACCCTGACCTTATTTACGAAAATTTTAAAAACCTTGTAGATATTGTTGTTGATGGAGGTATAGGTAGCATGATACCCTCCACAATTATTGATTGCACTAACGAAGAATATAACGTAATCAGAATTGGCGCTGGTGAATGGGAAAAATAAATAATTTTTTCCAAAGATTTCTATCAGGAAAAAAGAACAGTTATCCTTAAAAAAAAATTTAAAAGAACAACTGTTCCGAACCGGCTATTCAACGATGAGTTTTAATTTTTCCTGAGAAGATCCATTTTGTACAAGAATAAAATAATTACCTGCTGCAAGATTTTTTACTGCGAACTGCAATTGTCTGCCATTAAAATCATTCTTCAGCCAAATAATATTTCCTGCAGTATTGATCAAAGAAATTTTTGCATTGGTAATTGATTTATTAAAATCAACGGTAACTATATCCCTTGCAGGATTGGGGAAAATAATTGTTGAGATAGCTGTTGTAGTTTTAATTTTTTCAACTTCAGTTGCAATAACCGGTTGTTGATTTTGCATTTGTCCACCCAGGTTAAATACTGCAAAATAAGAAGGTGAAACATTTGTACCAAGGCTATTCCATGATCCGCCTGCAAGTAAATATCCATTTCCAATACTTAAGGAGAGTACAGCCCCGTCTGGTTGTGGATTAAATGATGTAGCCGTATTGTTAGTAACATTTACAGCAGCCAGGCTACCCCTTGAAGCGCCGTTGATTTCATCGAGTGCAGTAGTGCCAATATATAAATTATTACCACTCAGCGCCAGTGCATTTACCTGTGGTGATCCGTTATTGTATTTTAGCTGTGCATCAAAAGAAGTTACAAATCCATTGTTTGAAATAGTATAAGCAGCCAGTGCATTTCTTGTTTTATTTGATATTTTGGTAAAGCCATTTCCGCCAATATAAATGGTACTTGTTGTTCCTGTAAAACATGAAATAGCCCCGTTTGGATTTGGTGTCCAGCCTAAAGCTTTCCCATTGGTATTGACTCTTGCAAGGTTTTTACGCGAAGCTGTCTTTACTAAGTTAAAGCTGCCTCCAATATAAATTCCTTTTGTTGTATTAATGGCATTAACTGCTCCATCGGTTGATGGGTTCCAGGCAGATTTTAAACTGCCATTACCTGATGTTGAAACAGTTGCAGCATGCAACCGGCTCACTCCATTGATGATCGTAAATAAACCTCCAAGGTATAAGGTGCTTCCTTTGACTGATAATGCATTTACAGTGGAGTCGCTACCCAAATTCCAGGAAGATATAATACTTCCATTTGTCCTATTAATCTTGGCAACAAATTTTCTTGATGTTCCATTAATATTTTTAAATGCACCTCCCACAAAAATTGAATTTCCCGATATAGCCAATGCATTTACTGTATTATCAGGTGCAGGGTTAAAGGCCAGAATATTTTTAGAACTTAAATTGATGGCTGCAAGATGGTTCCTGTCAATAACATTCATTAAAGAAAAATTACCACTGGTAACCAGGTTGCCATTTATATCAGTAAACATTCCGTTTAATGTATCACTTGCATCATACTGGTTGGATGAAAGTGAATAATCTGTTTGAGAATAGGCTGCAATATTTTTCCTGATGATAGTATTACCATTGTTTAAATTGTAGAGGTTTGAAAAATTACCACCTACCATCAGTTTGTTATTATAAACACTCAACTGACTAACTAAACCAAGCGGGTATTGTGTAAACAGGTGGCTTATGTTGCCTGAACCACTGTCTAATGAAAGAAGGTCATATACGGTGTTGTAACCATCAAAATAATTAAAATCTCCACCGATAAAAATATCTGAGCCTACAGGTAAAATTTTTGAAATTGTATTAACATTAAAAGAAGCTACCCCAGCCCCTGACCAGTTGGTAAACTTGTTAAGTGCTACGTTGATGGCTGCAACATAATTTTTTTGAATGCCATTTACCAATGTGAAATTCCCGCCGATAACAACATTGGACCCATCACTATAAACAGTTGCAGTATATGCATTGGATACAGGGTTCCAGTTTCCATCAACTAATTTAGTTGACAGATCAATCCTGCTGATATAACTAAAATTCACACCTTGTATCTGGCTGTAGTTTCCTGCTATATATAATTTATTGGAAGCGATATTTAAAAAGCTTGGATAATTATTCAGGTCTGCCACAAATGAATTTGGGTTATTGGTTGTAGTATCTACAGCGCCCAAAAAGTTGCGTGCAGTTCCATTGATTGTTGAGAAGAACCCTCCTAAATAAATAGTAGCGCCGTTTAAAGCAATAGAATTAACAACGCCATCAGGTTGTGGACGCCAGGAATCAGGGGCACCTGTACTATTATTCACTTTAGCAATGTATTCATGTGCGAGGGATTGTATGGTAGTAAAACCACCACAAAGAAATAAAGATGTTCCGTTGCTGTTTGGAATAATCTGGTTTACATAATAATCCGGTTCCGGTGCCCATGATTTCAAAATATTATTGTTATCAACAGCAGCAGCAAAATTTCTCGCTGTCGAATTGATTGTTGTAAACCAGCCACCCAGGTAAATTGTATTGTTTAAAGCAACAAGAGTATTCACTGTACTGTCTGGGTTTGGCGCCCAACTTGTAAGTGAACCGGTTGATTTTGAAACAGCAGCAACATAATTTCTTGCATTGCTACCAATCATTGTAAAGTTGCCACCAAAGTATAAATTATTGGCATCAGATGTGAGGCATAAAACTGTATTATTAACTGAAACATTTATTAATGGATCTACTGTTCCATTGCTGAAAATATGTGCCAGGTTCTTGCGGTTTAAATTAGCAACCTTAGTAAAATTTCCACCGATATAAAAACCTCCGCTGCCATCAGGTAAAACTGTCAGCACCGATCCATTTGTCGGCGGAAAATCCGGATTGGCTGATCCATCTGTTACACTCACTTGTGCCACTCCATAAGCGCCTGGCCCCGCCTGGTTGAAGTTGCCACCAAGGTATAGTAGGTTGCCACTAACAGCAATTGCAGTAATTGTATTGTTGGTAGTAGGAAAATCATTTACAAAACCACCACCTGAAGTTTTAATTGCCCCAAAATGTGCAGGACAATCATAACCTCCAATATTAGTCATGGTGCTGCCCAATACAAAAATCTTATTATTTAATGCTTCAATTTTTTCTATTGGGTTATTTGGTGTGGCAGGCACCCAGCTTCTCAGGCTTCCGGTTACAGGATTGAGTGATGCGAGGTATGGCATTGTAGTACTTTGAATATTTGTCCATGCGCCACCAACATACAAAACTGTGTCTGCCTTTTTCATACATAAAATATCACCATCAGCAGTTACGCTGCCAAAGGATGGATCAATAGTTCCATTGCTCAGAATATGGAGGAGTCTCGTATTGCTGGTGATGGGCGTACCATTAAAATTTTGAAAACTTCCTGCAACATAAAACCCGCCATTACCATCTGGTTCAATACAGGTTACTTTACTATTGGCCCCGATTTGTGGAAATGTATTATCCGGAACAGTATTTCCGGGGGTAAACCTTGCCAGGCCCTTGGCCTGTAATCCTAACTGTGTAAAATCACCCCCAATATAAGCAGTATCATTTTTTTGAACAATACTACGAACTGCTCCATTGGTAGTGGGATAAGTTCTGTCAAGCGTTTGTGCAATTAATAAATTACAAGTAAAAAATGCAGCAAGAAAACTCCAAAGTAATTTTATTCTCATTGGAATAGGTTTTGAAATTTAATAATTATAATAATATATGATTAGTTACTTATTGTCAGCTTGCTATGATGAATGCAGGAGTAAAATAAAATACTTTCGCTTCCAAATTGAAAAATAGCAAAAACTGTACAAATAAAAGTAAAACCTGAAATATAATCGGGATGATTAAAATTCGGTTATTTATGAATCTCACTGGTAAAATGGAATTCTATATCCGTGTTGTTGGTAATCTCCGTATTTAAAAACCATTCGCTCTGTGCTAAATACACCGGGTTACCATCTTTATCTTCTGCGCTGTTTTGTTGTTTAAATCTCAGAAATTCTTCCAGCTTCTTTTCGTCTTTACTCGTAAGCCAGCAGGCTTTATAAAAAGGCAAAACCCTGAATTCGCAGGCCGCGCCATATTCATGCAATAACCTGTATTGTATCACTTCAAACTGGAGCTCGCCCACACAACCGATTATTTTTTTATTCCCGCCAAACTGTGTGAACAGCTGTGCCACTCCTTCATCTGTTAACTGGGTTACACCTTTTTCAAGTTGCTTTGTTTTCATCGGGTCTTTGTTCACCAGTTCTTTAAAAATTTCAGGTGAGAAAGAAGGGATGCCTGTGAAATAAAAATCTTCGCCTTCAGTTAATGTATCACCGATTTTAAAATTACCTGTGTCAAACAAACCAATCACATCACCAGGATATGCATCTTCAATGATGTCTTTACTCCTCGCCATAAATGAATAAGGGTTACTGAATCGGAACTCTTTATCCAACCTCACGTGATGGTAATATTTATTTCTTTCAAACCTGCCGCTGCACACCCGCATAAAAGCAATCCTGTCGCGGTGCCGGGGGTCAAGGTTGGCATGGATCTTAAAAACAAACCCGCAGAGTTTGGGTTCATCAGCTTCTACAATTCTCTTATTGGTTTCACGGCTCAGTGGTTCGGGCGCAATTTTGATAAATGTATCCAGCAATTCTTTCACACCAAAGTTGTTAATGGCGCTCCCAAAAAATACCGGCGCTACTTTGCCTGATAAATAATCATCAGCTTCTAATTTCCCATAAACCCCATCAATCAACCCAACATCTTCCCGCAAAGTATCTGCGTCTTTCTCGCCAATCTTTTCATTTAATATTGAATCCTGCAAATCTTCAATCACCAGGCTGTCTTCATCTGATGCTTTAGTGTTCGCAGTGAAGAACAATAAATTTTTTGCATCCAGGTTATAAACACCTTTAAAATCTTTACCGCTGTTGATGGGCCAGGTCATAGGGTGCAACTGGATTTTTAATTCCTTCTCAATCTCTTCCAGCAAGTCAAAACGGTTTTTACCATCGCGGTCCATTTTATTGATAAAAACAATCACAGGTGTATTGCGCATGCGGCATACTTCCATCAACCTGCGGGTTTGTTCTTCCACACCATTTACACTATCCACCACCAACACAACACTGTCCACTGCTGTTAATGTGCGATAAGTATCTTCTGCAAAATCTTTATGGCCGGGCGTATCCAATAAATTGATGAGGAAATTTTTATACTCGAAAGTCATCACACTGGTAGCAACAGAAATACCACGCTGTCTTTCTATTTCCATAAAATCACTGGTAGCATGTTTTTTTATCTTGTTGCTTTTTACAGCGCCGGCAGTTTGAATGGCGCCACCAAACAACAGGAATTTTTCTGTCAGTGTAGTCTTACCTGCATCCGGGTGAGAGATGATGGCAAACGTCCTGCGGCGACTTATTTCTTTTGCATAACTCATAGTTCATCATTCATGGGTATCGGCCAAAACTGTCGTTTGTTTTCATCAAAACATTTTGAAAAGCCTGGCTGTTCCCATATTCGGGGCGCAAATGTAATATCATTCGGGCAAAGCAACAGTATATTACACGGCAGAAGGCTACGGCAGAATGATATTTGTTATACCTGCCCTTAATCCGCTTAATTTTGCTTCATGCTGTTGCAACAATTCCAGTCACATTTAAGAACGGAATATCCTTTTATAAAACCAGCACAAAAATTCCTGCTTGCTGTAAGTGGTGGCATTGACAGCGTAGTATTATCCCATCTTTTTTTTACATCAGGTTTTGATTTTTCAATTGCCCATTGCAATTTTTTACTTCGTGATGATGAAAGTATCCGGGATGAATTGTTTGTACGTGAGCATGCAAAAAAATTTGATAAAACTATTTATGTAAAAAGATTTGCTACAAAAGAATATGCAGTTGAAAGAAAAATTTCAACCCAGGAAGCTGCGAGGGAATTGAGATATGAATGGTTTGAAGAATTGCTGCAGGAAATGAATGGTTCTTTGCCGGGTGAGCAACCTCAAAATAATTTACTTGTTACAGCACACAATGCAGATGATAATATTGAAACGGTACTGATGTTCCTGTTTCGGGGCACAGGTATCCATGGCTTAACCGGGATAAAAAATTTTGATAAGGAAAGAAAAATAATAAGGCCGCTGTTGTTTGCTGCAAGACATGATATTGAAGTATATGCTCATGAAAATAAAATTAGCTGGGTGGAAGATTCATCCAACGCCACCAACAAATACACCCGCAATTTTTTCAGGAGAAAAATAATCCCTGCGGTGCAGCAACAATATCCCAACACCAAAAAAAATCTTTTTGATAACATCAAACGGTTTAAAGAAGCGGAAGAATTGTATAACCATGCAATTGATTTGTATAAAAAACAATTGTTGAAGGTGAATGGGAATGAAGTGCAGTTGCCCATCCTGTTATTGCAAAAATCAAAACCGATTGATACCATCATTTGGGAGATTATCAAACCATATAATTTTCATGCACACCAGGTGGATGAGATAAAAAAATTATTTGTTGCCGACAACAGCAGTTATGTTGCATCTGCCACACATAAAATTATCAGGAATAGAAAATGGCTGGTGATAGCGCCCAATGAAATAAATGAAGCAGGTCATATTTTAATTGAACCTGGTGATACCACTGTTGAATTTGCAGCAGGTGTTTTAAAATTTGAAAAACATGAAATAGAAAATCCTGGTAACAGTAAGGATAAATTTCATCTGCCAACTGCCAATCATATTGCATGCCTGGATGCAAAGCAGATTCAATATCCATTGTTGCTGCGAAAATGGAAACAGGGTGATTATTTTTATCCGCTTGGCATGCAGAAAAAGAAAAAACTAAACCGTTTTTTTATTGATAAAAAATTATCTCCTACACAAAAAGAAAATATTTGGGTTGTTGAGATGGACAAAAAAATTATCTGGGTTATCGGGCTAAGGATTGATGACCGTTTTAAAATTACAGCTAACACAAAGGAAACCCTTGAGATAAAATTTGATGCTGAAAAAAATTTTTGACCCTATTGAAAATATTCCTGTACTGACTGCACAAAATGTGTGAAGGGGTTAAAGCCTGTGTGCAATGCATAACTCAAAACAATCACAAATGCCGCACCATATAAAGCTCCCCACAGGTGTGCTGAATGATTGATGTTGCCACCACCGCGTTTATCTAAGTATGCAGTGATGATTAAAAATAAAGGCCCGAAAATAAAACTCGGTATATCAAGGTTGGGCAGGAAAATAAAACCAATCCCACTTGTAGGGTCAACCACTAAGTAAGCAAACATCACAGCCGATACAGCGCCGGATGCACCGAGGCTCCTGTAATTATAATTGTCCTTATTTTTTTTATAAGTAGGTATGAGGCACATGGCCAGTGAAGTTACATACATGATAACATATAACAGTTTTCCACCAGGGCCGAAGATGAATGAAAAAGCAGCTTCAATAGCATCGCCAAAAGAATACAGGCAAATCATATTAAAAGCAAGGTGGCCGATGTCTGCATGAATAAAGCCACAACTGAAAAAACGATACCATTCATTTTGATTAGCAACAGCAGGCGGATAAAATATCAGTTTATCCATGATCGCTGCATTATTAAATGCTGTCAATGAAACTGCTACTGTGATAATAATGATGATAACGGTTATGCTGATGGTCATCTGTGATTTTTATTTATAAATATTTACACCATTATTTAATTGCACTTTAAACATGATGATATTTTTCATTGCGCAAAATAGTGCAAGCCCGGTAAACCTGTTCTGCCAAAAGTAAACGAACAATCATGTGCGGAAAAACCAATTTTGAAAAACTCCAGGTAAAATTTGCACGTTGTTTAATTTCATCGCTCACCCCAAAAGCGCCACCAATCAAAAAGATAATTGTCTTTACTCCAGTGTTGGCTTTCTGTTCAATAAACTTCGACAGTTCAACAGAACTCATTTGTTTCCCGGTTTCATCAAGCAAAACCAGGAAATCTTCTTTGTTGATTTTTTGTAATAATAATTTTCCTTCCTGTTGTTTCAATGTTATTTCAGATAATGATGCTGCATTTTTTAATGGTGGCACCAGCAGCCATTCAGTTGGGTAATAATTATTGGTGCGTTTGGTAAAATCATCAATGGCATTTTTCAAAGTTGCATCATGTGATTTGCCAATATTAATAAATTGAAATTTCATACTGCTTCGTTCAAAATTATATAACATTGCCTCAAAAAAAATTTATGCGGACGCTGAAAATTATTTTATTAGTTTCATTGACAATGACAGCCATGTTGAATGTAAATGCACAACCACCATTAAATGTGATGACATTTAACCTGCGATTGAATGTAGCCAGTGATAGTTTAAATGCATGGCCATACAGGAAAGACCTTGTTGCTTCGCAAATAAATTTTTTTGATGTACACATCCTGGGTGTGCAGGAAGCACTGTATGACCAGATGCTGGATATGCAGCATCTTTTACCACGGTATAAAAGCGTTGGTGTGGGCCGTGAAGATGGTAAAACCAAAGGTGAATTCAGCGCTATTTTTTATGATACTGCCAGGTTGAAATGTTTGAAAGATGAAACCTTCTGGTTGTCACAGACACCATCAGTAGCAGGTTCAATTGGATGGGATGCCGCATTGCCACGAATTGTAACCTGGTGTTATTTTGAAGATAAAATCACGCACAAAAAATTCTATGCTTTCAACACACATTTTGACCATCTTGGCAAAGTAGCAGGAGCAGAGAGCGCAAGACTATTATTGCAGCAAGTAAAAACTATTGCCGGTAAATTACCGGTAATTGTAACCGGTGATTTTAATTCGGCTCCTTCAGATGAACCAATAAAAATTATTGTTGATACAAATAATCCCGACCATCTTACAGATTCAAAATTTATATCACAACAGCCACACTATGGTCCTGATGGCACTTTCAATGCATTTGGCCCGAAAGAAGTGGATGACGACCCGATTGATTATATTTTTATAAAAAATAATTGCAGGGTTTTAAAACATGGCACTATTTCGGAAAGTTGGAGGGGTAGGTTTTCTTCTGATCATTTCCCGGTGCTGGCAGAAATTATTATACCATAATTTGCAAATCTTTACACAACTACTAATTATGTGCAGGTAACTTTGTGTTATTGTGATGAAACAATTATGTTTATGCTTCCTGTTACTATTTTTCGCAACATCATGTGAAAAGTCAATTAGTCTTTCACTGAAAGATGCTACTGCATTGACGGTTGTAGATGCCAGCATTGAAAGCGATGGAACGCCGATAGTTGTGTTATCACATTCTTTGAATTATTTCAGCACTATATCTCCTGCAGAATTGTCGGCTTCATTTATACATAATGCTATCGTAACTGTAGGTGATAGTAGTAAAACCGTTCAACTAAAGGAATACAGTTATACCGACTCCACTGGATTTGCATTTTCATTTTATGGGGTTGATGTTGCCAATCCTGCTGAAATGATTTTTGGCGCATTTAATACAACCTATCATTTAAAAATTCAGTTGGCGGACAGTTCAGTTTATACTGCTGAAACAACGATACCGGCTTTGCGAAAAACCTGTGATTCATTATGGTGGGTTAAAGCGCCCAATAATCCTGATACCACGCGTTGTGTTTTATATGGATTGTTTGATGATCCTCCCGGCCTTGGCGATTATGTGCGTTATTTCACCAGTGTCAACGGACAGTCATTCTATCCAGGCCTTACTTCAGCTTTTGATGACCAGATAACAGATGGCACCATTTACACCTTCCAGATACCTAAAGGCTATAGTAAAAATGATTCTATAAAAATTAGCGACGAGGATTATGGTTTCTTTCACAGGGGTGATAGTGTTGTGTTTAAATTTTGTGATATAGATAAAGCCACTTTTGATTTTTGGCGCACATGGGAATATGCTTATCAATCCAATGGCAATCCTTTTTCAAACCCGGTAAAGATTATCGGTAATATCAGCAATGGCGCCCTTGGCGCTTTTTGTGGTTATGCTTCCCAATATCTCTCGCTCAATATACCAAAGTGATTTTTACACCTGCGTTTACTATTTTTGCAACCCATTATTGGCAAGCCAATAATTTGTTAGATTATTATGTTACCAGCTTTTGCACATTGTGGCGTCATCGTTGTGTCACTCCCTTGTACTGAAGTTTTTCATGGCGGCATAATTCATCCGGTATAAAAAATTCATTATGGAAAATAAAGAGACAGAAAAAGTACATTGTTTGATTATAGGTTCTGGCCCTGCAGGTTATACAGCAGCAATTTATGCAGCACGTGCCAATGTGAAACCGGTTTTGTACCAGGGCATTCAACCCGGTGGCCAGTTGACAATTACAACAGAAGTGGAAAATTATCCCGGTTATGCAGATGGAGTGCAAGGTCCTGAAATGATGGTTGATTTTGAGAAACAGGCAAAGCGTATGGGTGCAGATATCAGGTTTGGGTTAGCAACAAAAGTTGATTTCACCGGGCCTGTTCATAAAGTCTGGATTGATGATGAAAAAATCATTGAAGCTGATGCTGTCATCATTGCAACAGGTGCCTCTGCCAAATGGCTCAACCTGGAAAGTGAACAAAGATTGAATGGTTATGGTGTGAGTGCCTGCGCTGTGTGTGATGGTTTTTTCTTCCGTAACAAAGAAGTGGCTATTGTGGGTGCAGGTGATACAGCCTGTGAAGAAGCATTGTATCTATCCAAACTTTGTACTACTGTGCACATGTTGGTACGCAAAGATGAAAACGGTATGCGCGCCAGTAAGGTGATGCAGGAAAGAGTAAAAAATACTGCCAACATAAAAGTTTATTGGAATACTGAGACAGTTGAAGTGTTGGGCGAAAATAAAGTGGATGCAGTAAAAGTAAGAAATACAAAAACCAATGAAGAACAAACCATACCTGTGAGCGCTTTCTTTGTAGCAATAGGACATGAACCCAACAGCCAGGTTTTTAAAGGATGGCTGGATATGGATGAAGCAGGATATATTAAAACCATACCCGGTACATCAAAGACAAATATCAAAGGTGTGTTTGCGGCAGGTGATGTGCAGGATAAAATTTACAGGCAGGCAGTTACTGCAGCAGGCAGCGGTTGCATGGCAGCATTGGATGCTGAAAGGTATTTGGGAGAGTTGAGTACCGCTCTTTAAAAATTTATTTACTACTCATCTTTACAAATGGAATAATCATTTCTTCCATACTCACACCACCGTGCTGAAATGTGTTGCGATAATAGTTTACATAATAGTTATAGTTGTTGGGATAACACAGGTAATTGTTTTCTCTTGCAAAAATGTAAGATGAATTTACGTTGGGCACTGGCAGGCCTGCTAACCGGGGATCCCTGAATGCTAAAACATCTTTGGTTTCGTAATTCAGATTGCGGCCATGTTTATACCTCAGGTTGGCAGTAGTTTGTTTATCACCGATTACTTTACAGGGGTTGTTTACCCGAACACTGCCATGATCTGTTGCTAAAACAATATTTATTTTCTTGTCTGCAATCTTTTTCAATGCCTGGTGCAATGGGCTATGTTCAAACCAACTTCTTGTGATACTTCGATAACTGATTTCATCACCGGCTAATTCTTTTAATACTTCCATTTCTGTGCGGGCATGACTCATCATATCTACAAAATTATAAACGATTACATTCAGGTCGTTTGTTAACAGGTTATGGATATTATTGACAAGTTGTTGCCCATCGTTGTGATTTAAAACTTTTGTATAACTGAATTTGATATCGTCTCTTTTCAGTCGTTTTAATTGAGCTTTTAGAAATTCTTCTTCATGCAGATTCTTGCTACCTTCATCATCATCATTTTTCCAGAGACCTGGAAAATTTTTTTCAATGTCAATTGGGAGTAAGCCTGAGAAAATAGCATTCCGGCTATATTGTGTGGCTGTAGGTAAGATGCTGTAAAAACTTTCTTCTTCATTTACCCTGAAGCTCTCTGCAAAAATTGGTTGGATTGCTTTCCACTGATCAAACCTTAAATTATCTATCAAAACAAAAAATGAAGGCACACCCTTTTCCACTTGTGGTAAGATTTTATTTTTGAATAATGTATGGCTCATTATAGGTGCATCATTATTTTTTGGGTTTAGCCAGTTCGCATAATTTTTACTGATGTATTTAAAAAATTCAGTGTTGGCTTCCTGCTTTTGTGTTTGAAAAACTTCCTGCATTTCGGGGCTGTTACTTTTTTCCATTTCCAGTTCCCAAAACACAAGTTTTTTATAAATCTCCATCCATTCGTTGTAATCAGGATTACTGTTTAGCGCCATAAACAGATTGCGAAACTGTTGCTGATAAGCCGATGTAGTTTTTTCTGCAACCAGCCTTTTATTATCAATAATTTTTTTAAGACAGAGTAATACCTGGTTGGGGTTTACAGGTTTTATAAGATAATCTGTAATCTGGCTTCCGATAGCATCATCCATCAAATTTTCTGTTTCATTTTTTGTAATCATCACAACAGGGATGTTGCTTACCTCTTTAATCTTTTGTAAAGTTTCCAAACCGGTTATGCCAGGCATAGTTTCATCGAGCAGTACAATATCAAGCTGGTTGTCTTTTACAAAATCAACCGCATCAAAACCATTGGTAAGGGTGTGTACTTCATAACCCTTATTTTCCAAAAATATTTTCTGCGATTGCAGGTTTTCTATTTCATCATCTACCCAAAGTATTGTTGCTACTGCCATAAACTAAAATTTTTTGTGTTGCCTGTAGTTCAACACGATTACAAAAACATCATCTTTGTAATGAACAGAGTTTGTAAAATTATCTTTTAAAATTCCGTGGTTACATAGCTAAATGTTATTAATCATTGATTTAACAAAGCCTCAACACAATGTCATCTTACCCAAGAAAAATTATTAATGACCCAATTTACGGGTTCATAACTATTGATGAACCATTGTTGTTTCAAATTATCAATCATCCCTGGTATCAAAGGTTGCGCCGAATATACCAGATGGCAATGGCGCAAATGGTATATCCGGGTGCTGTTCACACAAGGTTACATCACTCTCTCGGCGCCTATCATTTAATTTGTCTTGCATTGAATGAATTAAAAGCGAAAGGTATTGAGATTACTCCTGCCGAATGTACTGCTGCAAAAGCTGCAATATTATTACATGATATAGGCCATGGCCCATTTTCTCATGCATTGGAACATGTGTTGGTACCGGGTGTACATCATGAATCTTTGGGTTTGCAGATCATGCAAAATTTGGACGAAGAATTTGATGGTAAACTTGAAACAGCAATATCTATTTTCACTAATCAATATTCAAAACTTTACCTGCATCAGCTTATTAGTGGTCAGTTGGATGTTGACAGGATGGATTACCTGACCAGGGATAGTTTTTTTACAGGTGTGAGTGAAGGTGTTATAGGTTATGATCGTATTTTAAAAATGCTAACCGTGTATGAAGGCCAGTTGATGGTAGAAGAAAAAGGTATTTACAGTGTTGAAAAATTTCTAGTAGCCAGAAGGCAGATGTACTGGCAGGTATATTTGCATAAAACTGTATTGGCAGCAGAAAAAATGATTGTTAAAATTATCGAACGGGCAAGAGAAATTTATGCTCTAAATAACGATTTAAAACTCAATGCAACGCTTGATTATTTTTTTAAAGAATATTATGATATGAATGATGAAGCGCTGTACAATTTTTGCCTGTTAGACGACTATGATGTGATGTTTGCCATAAAAAAATGGAGTAATCATCAAGATATAGTTCTTTCCACTTTATGTACAGCTTTGCTAAACAGAAAATTGTATAAATGCAAGTTGCAGACACATGCATTTGATGAAAATGAAGTGGATGAAAAACGAAGACAATTGGCAATGAAAATGAATATTTCACAGGAAGAAGCAGGTTATTTTGTTTTTACCGGAGAAGCGATGAACACAACATACACATTGAAAGATGAAAGGATTAACATTATTTCAAAATCCGGGATTTTTACAGATATATCGCAGGTGGATGACCCGTTGATACATAAAACGCTTTCTATGCCTGTTAAAAAATTTTACATTTGTCAATTCGTTTACTCTGCTTAAAAAATTTTCCGGATTTCCGGGTCAATAAAAATTATATAGTATGAAGATCAATGCAGCCAGCATTGCGAGACTTATCAACGGAAAAATTGAAGGCGATATTGCTGTTGAAGTAAGTTCCTTTGGAAAAATTGAAGAAGCCGGACATGAGCAACTGGCATTTCTGGCAAATCTGAAGTATGAAGATTATTTATATACCACGAAAGCTTCTATCGTGATAATAAATGATTCGCTTGAGTTGAAAGAACCTGTTAAGGCAACACTTATTCGTGTACCTGATGCATACAGTGCTTTTGCGGGTTTATTGCAGCAATATCAGGCTATGATACAAGATCAGATTTCAGGAATACAGCAGCCGAGTTATATCAGTAGTTCTGCAAAGCTTGGGACGGGCATTTTCGTTGGCGCATTTACTTATATTGGAGAAAATGCAGTTATTGGTAATAATGTCAAACTACATCCGGGTGTTTATATTGGCAATAATGTGAAAGTGGGTGATAACACTATCTTACATCCAGGTGTAAAAATATATTTTGGTTGTGTTGTAGGAAACAACGTTACCATTCATGCAGGTACAGTCATTGGTGGTGATGGATTTGGCTTTGCACCACAAGGTGATGGCCTTTATCAAAAAGTGCCGCAGATAGGAAATGTGGTAATAGAAGATAATGTAGAAATAGGTTGCAATACCACAATTGACAGAGCTACTGTTGGATCTACCATTATTCATTCCGGTACAAAACTCGATAACCTGATTCAGATTGCGCATAATGTGGAAATTGGTTGTAACACAGTAATTGCTGCACAGGCTGGTGTGAGCGGCAGCACTAAAGTTGGGAATAATTCGATGATTGGTGGGCAGGTCGGTATTGTAGGGCATTTACAGATTGAAGAAGGCACTAAAATAAATGCACAAAGCGGTGTCACAAAATCTGTTAAACAAAAGAATACTGCTATTACAGGCTCACCGGCTTATGATTATACCAGCGCTCTAAGGAGTCAGGCCATAGCTCGTAACCTTCCTCAAATGGAAAAACGAATTGCTGAATTGGAAAAATTGGTACAACAACTTTTACAGGAAAGAGTAGGAATATAATGGCTGCATTATTTTTTAAAAATCTGTTGTTACTGAAGTGTTAACATATACCTTATAGACATGAAATTATTCTGATTATCAGTATCCTGATCCAATTTTCACAATCCTTGTTTTATAATACCAGTACCTTTGCACGCCAAATTATTAAAGGGAGCATGGTTATGAATAGTGATGGTGAATAGAGGAAATTCAATTTGCATTGAGGAGAAAGGATTTCAAACTATATTGTATCAAAAGAGATTAATAATTTTTGAAGTTTCACCAAAAAATAATTAGAAAATGGAAGTGAATTTTAATCCGGATAAACAGCATACTTTGGCAAAAGCAGTCAGTATAAGTGGCACAGGTTTGCACACTGGAGTCATGGTGGATATGAAGCTTAATCCTGCAAATCCGGGTTTTGGTATTCAGTTTCAGCGTACCGATATTGCCGGTTCGCATCTTATAAAAGCAGATTGTGAACTGGTTACTGATACCAGCCGCGGCACCACTTTACAGGTGGGTGATGCAAAAGTGAGCACTGTGGAACACATCCTTGCAGCACTTACAGGTATGGGTATTGATAATGTGCTGATTGAAGTAAATGGCCCGGAAATACCAATTATTGATGGTAGCTCTATGCCTTTTACAGATCTTATTGTAAAAACCGGTATCATAGAACAAGAAGCAGCAAAAGCCTGGTACAGCCTGGATGAAAATATTTATTATTATGATGAACATAAACGGGTTGAGATGACAGCGCTTCCATCCACCTCTTATCAAATCACAACACTGATAGATTTTAATAGCCCTGTTTTGGGAACCCAACATGCAGGTTTAAAAAATATCCGTGATTTCAAAACTGAAATTGCACCCTGTCGTACATTCTGTTTTTTACATGAATTGGAAATGTTGCTTGATAATAACTTGATTAAAGGAGGTGATGTAAACAATGCTATTGTGGTAGTGGACAAACCGGTTGATACTAAAGAAATGAACCGGTTGAAAAAAGTTTTTAAAAGAGAAAATATAGAGGTTAAAAGCGAGGGCTATCTGAATAATCTTGAATTACGTTTTCCCAATGAACCGGCAAGACATAAATTGCTTGATGTGGTGGGCGATTTGACGCTGATTGGTTATCCTATCAAGGCAAGGATTATTGCCAACAGACCTGGCCACAGCACCAATGTAGAATTTGCTAAAAAAATCAAACAATACATTAAGAAAAATAAACATCTCAAAGATGTGCCAGTGTATGATCCTGCACAACCTCCGGTTTTTGGATTTGATTATATTGAAAAGACATTACCTCACCGTTTCCCATTTTTATTGGTAGATAAAATTATTGAGCTAAGTGACAATCATATAATTGGTATAAAAAACGTTACATTTAACGAATGGTTTTTTCAGGGCCATTTTCCCAGTAATCCCGTTATGCCGGGAGTACTACAGGTAGAAGCCCTGGCACAAACGGGTGGCATTTTATGTATCAATTTAATGCCTGAGGGTAAGTATGACACCTATTTTGTTAAGATTAACAACTGCAAGTTCAAGCAAAAAGTAGTGCCTGGGGACACGATGATTCTGAAAATGGAGCTGAATGGTCCAATCCGCCGCGGTCTTTGTGATATGAAAGGCACTGTATATGTAGGTGGCAAAGTGGCTACAGAAGCAGACCTTGTTGCACAACTTGTAAAAGTAGGATGATGTTTAGCAGAATATTAATATGAAGAATTAACTTTGTCGCGTTTTTTAAAAAAACAAGATCCTGCGATAATCAAGCAGATACACATGATCCATCCACACACGTACATACATCCCAATGCCAAACTAGCAGACAACGTAAAAGTTGATCCGTTTTCAGTGATACATCAAAATGTAATTATTGGCGAGGGCACCTGGATAGGCAGCAATGTAACCATTATGGAAGGAGTGCGTATAGGTAAAAACTGCAGAATCTTTCCCGGAGCAGTTTTAGGCGCTATCCCCCAGGACCTTAAGTTTAAAGGTGAAGATACTACTGTAGAAATAGGTGATAATACCAACATCCGTGAATTTGTAACCATCCACCGGGGCACCAGTGACCGCTGGAAAACAAGTGTTGGTAATAACTGTCTTATCATGGCTTACAGTCATATTGCACATGATTGTATTGTAGGTAACAACTGCATTATGAGCAATAACAGCCAGATGGCTGGTCATGTGGTGATGGCTGATTATGCTTGGGTGGCTGGATTTACCGCAATACATCAATTTGTAAAAATTGGCCAGAATGCTTTCATTGCAGGGGGCAGCCTCGTGAGAAAAGATGTGCCACCTTTTATTAAAGCCATCAGGAATCCGTTGAGTTATGGTGGCGTAAACAGTGTTGGTCTGAAAAGAAGGGGATTTTCACTTGAAAAAATCAATCAGATATTAGACATCTACCGCATCATTTACAATAAAGGCCTTAACACTACCAAGGCACTCGAATACATTGAAGAAGAATTGCCTGCCAGTGATGAACGTGATGAAATAGTAAGCTTCATCCGTGATAGCGAAAGGGGCATCATTAAAAGATATTCCAAATCTGAGCCTGAAGAAGAATAACTACCTTCGGCCTGTTTCTTTTATTCATGAAAATTATACTTTCACAGGCAGGCAAGCGATTTCAAAGGGAATGGATTTTTCGAAACCTTGATTATGAATTTATGCCTGGTAGCAAATATGCTGTTACAGGTCCCAATGGCAGTGGAAAAAGCACCCTTTTGCAGGTTTTATCCGGAGCTTTAACTTTAAATGAAGGCACTTGTGAGTGGTATCAAAATGAAATAAAAATACTACCTGAAAAAATCCAGCAATATATTTCTATTGCAGCTCCTTATCTTGAGTTGATAGAAGAGATGACTGCTACTGAGTTCCTCCATTTTCATAATCATTTCAAACCTTTTGTTCAAAATTTGCCCGTTGATTTTATATTAAATGAAGTGGGCCTCCATCATGCTGCCGGTAAACAAATCAGGCTTTACAGCAGTGGCATGAAACAAAGACTGAAACTGGCTCAGGCTGTTTTTTCTGATGTACCAATGATTTTTTTGGACGAACCCTGTACAAACCTGGATGTAAATGGATTTGATTTGTATTACAGGTTGATTGATCATTATTGTAAAAACAGGATGGTGATAGTTTGCAGTAATGATGCAAATGAATTCAATTTTACAAAAGCCAATCTGAATATCATGGATTATAAAGTGAAAACACCACTTCCTTCAAAAGCAGCAGAGTGATTGATTGTTTAGATGAAAGTTGCGCAAATACCTGTAAGGTTATTAACCTGTAATTCCCGGGCATCTATCTGTAGAAACCCTAAAATTATTTTTCGGTTTTGTGCCACTTTTCTTTCTGGATTATTTTGAAGGAAGTAATTCTTGAATTTTTTTGCTGGCTACAATTAGTACATCCCAGTTCATAAAGTTTTTGAAATACCTGTAAATAGTTAGTAATGGCACACAGGTTGCATTTTGAAAAGTACTTCATTCGCCAATACGTTAAGGTTAATAATGAATAGAATGAAATTCTAATGAACTATTCTACCTGCCTCATATAACTTGCTACATATTCTTTTGGCGATTTTTTTACAACACTTTTAAACACCCGGTTGAAATTGGTGATACTGTTAAAACCGGTGTTATATGCTATACAGGCAATAGTATCGTTATTATTTTCCATTAACTGTTTGCAAGCCTCGTTTACCCTCACCTGGTTTACAAAGCCCACAAGTGTGTTGTGGGTATGTTTTTTAAAATACCGGCAAAATGCTGGCGGCGTCATGTAAGCCAGTTTTGCTACTTCTTCCAGTGTAATTTGTTCCCGGTAATTTTTAAAAACATAATTGTAAATATTAGCGATACGCTGGCTTTCTGAGTCATTGCTCTGGATTGAATCATGCACTGACGATAATGGCTCTTTATTTTCAAATGATACAAACAGCTTTAATAAGTCAATAAAATTTAAAAACTTTTCCATGCTGTCTGAGTTTTTTATCTGCAGAATTTTTTTGGTTACCAGGGATACTTTTCCTGCAGGTACCTTGAAACCATTTTGATGCTGATCAACAAATGCTTTCAGAGAACTCATTTCTGGAAGTGAAAAGAATGATGCTAACTGAGCATCCATATTGAAAAAAATGTCAATAGAATGGGTCCCATTTTTCAGATGTTGTGCGGTTTCACAATCTTTACTTTTGAAGACATGTGATTGTTTGGCACCAATCCAGAATATATCATTACTTCTGAAGTGATGCATACTATTACCTGCAATCAATGTGCCTTCACCTTCTATAATCCATTTCAACTGGATTTCATTGTGCCTGTGAAGATGAGGATAAAAATGGGGCAGCTTTTCTTCTTTTATAATAATTGAATTATTCGCTGCAACCGGCAATGTGAATTCAAGTACTTTCATACGTCAAGAATAAATGTCAATTATACAATTATAAAAATTTCGCGATGTAATTTACATTATTTTATCATGAATTGCCAAAGAAATTTCTTTTCCGGGTTAAAATCCTGCTATGATTGATGAAAATCAGGCAACAAAAACTTATTAAAATAGGCACATTTAAAATAATTAGAACAGACTTGTTTTATAAGTTAAAAAAGTGATTTGTAAAAGAAGTTAAAATCAGTCCAGGGCAGGTTAATTTATATAAACTGGCAGCTCATTAAAGCGGATAGTTTCGCTTTAAATTTTCAGAATATGCAGAACACACTAAAACAATTATTTCAACAAATCTTATTTTGTTGCATCGTCTTTTTGTTGCTGCCTTTTGCAGCTCTTGCGCAGCAGGAATTGCAGGGAAAAATTGTTGATACATCAGGCGTACCTATTGCAGGTGCGACTGTTCATTTAAAAAACAGTAAGGCATCTGTAATTACAAAAGCAGATGGTAGTTTTTCTATTAATGGAGATGCAAACAGCATCCTCATTATTAAAAGTATCGGTTTTTCTGATAAAGAAATTACTGCCGGCAATTCATCAAACATTATCATAACACTGGTGCCTGTTTCAGCTACTTTGAATGACGTAGTAGTAACTGCATTGGGAGTAAAAAGGGAGAAAAGAAATCTTACATATAGCACCCAACAGGTGAGTGGTGATGAAATCACCAAAACCCATGAGCCAAACCTGGTTAATGCTGTTGCCGGCAAAGTAGCAGGTGTTCAGATTACAAGTTCATCTGGTACCGCAGGCGCTTCCTCAAGAATTGTCATACGTGGTAATAGTTCTGCTACCGGTGATAATCAGGCTTTATTTGTTGTGGATGGTGTGCCCATCAATAATGATGAAACAGGTAATGCAGGGGGTAATGCTGCAGGATCAGGCATTAACCGTGTAATAGATATTGATCCTTCCACTATTCAAAGTATCAACGTTTTAAAAGGCGCAGCTGCCACAGCTTTATATGGATCTTCTGGTGCAAGGGGTGTTGTTCTGATCACAACAAAAAACGGAAGCGTAAATAAGCCACCGGTATTCACTTTGTCATCAGACCTTTCATTTGAAAAACCTTTATTACCTGAAAGACAAACAACTTATGCCCAGGGCAATAATGGCGTTTTTGCAGATGGAGATATTATTAAGCAAAGTACTTCATGGGGTCCAAGAATGGATACACTGAAAATTAATGGTAAGCCTGCACCAAAATATAACCCTTATGATTTCTTCCGCACAGGTGTTACAAGTAATTCCACAATTTCTGTTGCAGGAGGTGGGAGTCAATCAAGTTATTTCGTTAGCTATTCTTATTATGACCAGAAAAGTATCATGCCGGGGAATGATTTCAAACGGCATTCATTTTTTGGAAAGTATAATACTAAGATGGGCGAATATGTCAATACTACTTTTCAACTCGGTTATAGTAATTCAATACAAGATCGTTTACCAGAAGGTGCCAGCAACGGTCCACTGTTTGTTTTGTATGGACAACCTGTTTCCTGGAACCCTTATCCGGTACTGGATTCAAACGGAAACATGCGTTTATACCGTTATTCAAGAAATGCACCACTATGGACACTGGATAACATGAAGAATCATGATGCGGTAAATCGGTTCCTCCCCGTATTCACAATCAATATCACACCAGCAAAATGGTTGACGATTACAGAAAGAATAGGTGCTGATATTTATACTGACCAGGATAAGTATTTTGAAAATCCCCAACCTGCAATTGGTTTAAATGGAAAGGTAGTGGACAACAATGTCAACTTCAGGCAATTTAACAACGACCTTATCATCAATGCCACTAAAACATTCGGAAAATTCAATGTCAACTTATTACTGGGAAATAATATTTTTTCTACCTATTACCAAAGTGTAAATCTCACAGGTAACGGTTTAACTGTAGAACAGTTTTATAATTTATCTGCAGGCAGTACAATTAGTTCTTCAGAATATCATTCACTCCAAAGAAAAGTTGGCTTTTATACCCAGGCAAATATTGAGTACAACCGTTTTCTTAACCTTTCACTTACAGGCAGGTATGATGGCAGCTCAGTTTTATCAAAAGAAAATAATTTTTATCCTTATGGTTCTGCTGCAGCCAGTTTTATTTTCTCTGAATTTTTGAAAGGAAATATTAAAGATGTATTGAGCTTCGGCAAGATCAGGTTTTCTGCTGCTACTGTTGGTAATGATGGTGTAGGGCCTTACTCATTATCTACTCCTAATATCCAGGCTGGAAGGAATACTAATGCCGGATATTTTCTTTATCCATACCAGGGGCAACCCGGGTTTTTGTTAAGTTCAACTTTGGGTAATCCTAATCTTAAAAATGAAAGGTTACGGGAATATGAGGCAGGCCTTGAATTCCGACTCTTTCAAGACAGGATAAGCTTTGAAGGCTCATATTTTTATCGTAGATCTTATGATGGAATTATCCCCGGTGTAAGTATTTCAAATGCTACCGGCTTTAGCGGCACCACTGTAAATTCTGCCAGCATTGAAAATAAAGGTGTTGAAATTTTGTTAAGTGCAACTCTTGTAAAAGCCCATGATTTCAGTTGGGATTTGACATTGAATTTTACCAAAATTAAAAATAACGTATTGGCATTGTCGCCGGGAATAACACAGTTGGGTAGAATTATTGTTGGTCAGCCATACAATGTATTTTATGGTACACAATATAAGCGTACCACTGATGGACAATTATTAATTGATGCTAATGGTCTGCCTGTTGTTGGTGACCAGGGTATTGTAGGTAATGCTACTCCTGATTGGTTGGCGGGATTGGAAAACTCTTTAACCTACAAACAATTTTCTTTGTCATTCTTTTTTGATATGAAGAAAGGTGGTGATGTGGAAAATGGCGTGGATAGTTATGGATTTTTCTATGGCAGTTCCAAAGCAACAGAAAACCGGGAGCCATTTGTTGTACCTGGAATCAGTGAAGTGGACAACAAACCCAATACAGTTAAAGTGGACCCGCAAACATATTGGCAAAGCAGGCAATATGAATCTATCATCCAGGATGGAACTTATATCAAATTGCGCAACGTAACATTGGCATACACTGTAAAGCCGGCATTATTATCAAAGACTCCATTCAAATCTGCTTCAATTGTTTTATCAGGCAGAAACCTTTGGATATACAGTCCGCATTTTACAGGCGCTGACCCTGAAGTGAGTTCTTATGGTAGCAGTAATGGAGCACAGGGCATTTATGCTTTCTCCACTCCTACTTCACGTTCTTTAGATATTTCATTAAAACTGAGTTTTTAAATAACAAACAATTATTCAAGATGAAAAAGATTTTTTATATACTGACAATAACAGTTGCAGTTTTAACTACAGGCTGTCAGAAGTTTTTAGATGTAAATAAAGACCCAAACAATCCTACAGATGTGCAGGAGTCTTTATTGCTTTCACCTGTAGAACAGAATATTTCCGATAACATACAGGGTGGAAATGCCAGTATCAATATACAAAATTATGTACAGGATATTGCTGCTAATCAAACAAACCCGGGGTTGTGGAATTATCAGTCATTCAATATTGATTTTGATGGCGATTGGTACAACTTCTATGTAGTTTGTCTGAATAACCTGAAAATATTAAATGATAAAGCAGAGGCTAATGGAAATTATAACTATGCGGCAATTGCGAAGATCTTAACTGCATATACTTTAGGTACTGCAACTGATTATTGGAATGATATTCCTTATTCCAAAGGATTTGATAAATCAAATTTCTTAGTGCCTTATGATAGCCAGGAAAGTATTTATGACACAGTACAGTCTTTGCTTTCCCATGCAGTATCAGATATAGATAAAAACACAGGCGTTGTACCGGGAACAGATGATTATTTTTATGGGGGAAATATGGACCTGTGGCGCAAGGCGGCCTGGGCTTTCAAAGCAAGATATGCCATACACCTCACTAAAGCGCCCGGGCACAATGCAGAACAACAGGCGGACGAAGCATTAACAGATTTGCAAAATGCAATGCAGTCGAATGATGATGATTTGAAATTTTCTTATGAAGGAAATACTGGCTCTGAAAATATCTGGAACCTGACCTTCTCGCCAGTAACCACTTATGTGTTGAATGAAACATTGGTGGATACTTTAGTGAAAAGAAATGACCCGCGTTTACCGGTTATAGTGTTACCTTCAGAGAATACCGGTTTGTACAACGGCAGGCGCATTGGCGCTGATATAGATGAACTGGCTAATTATTCTTACCCGGGCAATTTTTACGCTGGCACAGCATCTTCTAATTACATCATTACATACAATGAATGTTTGTTTATAAAAGCAGAAGCAACTTTAATTAAATCTGGTTATGCAGCAGCGCAACCGATATATGAAGATGCTGTCAAATCAAATTTTTCAAAACTCGGTATTGACCCTTCGTCTGCTGCAGCAACAACTTATCTGAACAAACGTGAGTTATCTTCAGGCAATGCATTACAACGCATTATGGAAGAAAAAGCAGTAGCCAATATTTTTAATTTCGAAACATATAACGACTGGCGCCGCACAGGATTCCCATTATTACAGCCTGTGGATGGAGCTTTATCTGCTATACCCCGCCGTTTATTGTATCCACAAAGTGAGATATTAACGAATGCACAACCACAACAATCAGCTAAACTTACAGACCGGGTATGGTGGGATACTGAATAATTTTTTGCAATATTAAAATGATGCGTTTTAAATTTCATTGCGTACAATTTATGAATGAAATGCATGAAGCAATTTTATTAAAACACTAAAGAATCTAAACAATAAAAATTTTTTCTCTATATTGTTAAATACAAAAAATAAATTTGAAAAAATAAATCCATTTTTTATGGCAATAGATTGGAAAGGCGTTTTCCCTGCGCTTACAACTAAATTTGATGAACAGGAACAACTCGACCTGCCTGCATTTGAAAAGAATCTTACTGCACAACTGGATGCGGGTGTTGATGGCATCATCCTCGGCGGCACATTAGGCGAATCAAGTGTGTTAACCCTCGAAGAAAAAGAAACCCTTGTAAAATTTTGTGTTGAAAAAGTTGAGGGTAAAGTACCTGTTGTAATGAACATTGCGGAAGGCTCAACCCGTGAAGCTGTGAAGCAGGCAACATTGGCAAAAGAATGGGGCGCTGAAGGATTGATGTTGCTGCCGCCAATGCGGTATAAAAGTGATCACCGCGAAACAATAACCTATTTCAAAGCAGTTGCATCTGCTACTGACTTGCCCATTATCCTGTATAATAACCCGTTTGATTATAAAGTTGAGATTACAATACCCATGTTTGATGAACTCGTAGATGTGCCTTCCATACAGGCTGTAAAAGAATCAACGAGAGATGTAACCAATGTAACCAGAATGATTAACCGCTTTGGTGAACGTTTTAAATTATTATGCGGTGTTGATACTTTGGCGATGGAAGAAATGTTGCTCGGTGCAAAAGGTTGGGTAGCAGGATTGGTGTGTGCATTTCCTGCAGAAACTGTTGCCATTTACAAACTGGTGAAAGCAGGCAGGATTGATGAAGCTGTTGCTATTTACCGTTGGTTCATGCCTTTGCTTGAACTGGATATCCTGCCGAAACTGGTACAATATATTAAGCTGGCCGAAGCACAATCAGGCATAGGCACAGAATATGTGCGTGCACCCCGCCTCACACTTGTTGGAAAAGAAAGGGAACAGACACTCAACGTCATTAACAGTGCATTAGCAGTGCGACCTGTATTACCTGATTACCTTTCTCTGGAAGAAAAAACATTAGCGGTTTAAAAAAAATATTATGCAGGAAACATTAAGCGAAAAAGTGATAGATGCAGATGTGTTTATTAATAGTGTAATGCAGCAATCATTCAATGCTTTCAATCAATATAAAAAAATAGCTCCGCAAAAAAGGGCTGCATTTTTAGAAACTATTGCTGCTGAAATTGAAAAGTTGCGGGAACAATTAGTGACAGTTGCACATGAAGAAACCAACCTTCCTGCAGCAAGATTAAATGGTGAAATCACCCGTACTGAAAACCAGCTTGCCATGTTTGCAGCTTTGATTAAAGAAGGTAGTTGGGTGGAAGCCAGTATTGATACTGCAGATAATAAACGCACACCACCAAAGCCTGATATCAGGAAGATGTTGGTACCAGTTGGACCGGTAATTGTTTTTGGAGCCAGTAATTTTCCATTTGCATTTTCTACTGCAGGTGGAGACACTGCAAGTGCTTTGGCATCGGGCTCAACTGTTGTTGTGAAAGGACATTCTGCACATGCAAGAACTTCAGCGCTTGTTTTTTCTGCCATCAAAAAAGCGATAGACATTTCAGGTGTTCCTGAACATACTGTGCAGCATGTTTTAGGAAAAGGGAATACAGTTGGTAAGGCATTAGTGATGCACCCGTTTACAAAAGGTGTTGGCTTCACCGGTTCTTATGCAGGCGGAAAATCTTTGGTTGAATATGCTAATCAACGTGAAATTCCTGTTCCGGTTTTTGCAGAGATGAGCAGCATCAACCCGGTAGTATTTTACCCGGATACTTTATCAAAAAATGCAGCACAACTGGCAACAATGTTTGCAGGCTCCGTTACTTTAGGAGCAGGCCAGTTCTGCACCAATCCCGGATTGTTGTTTGGAATAAAAGGCGAATCCTTCGATCATTTTTTAAAATTGCTTGGTAAAGAAATTTCAAAAGTGCAACCGCAGAAAATGTTGCACAGCGGTATCTGTTCATCATATAATAAAGGGTTATCGGAAATGTTGGAACAGCATGGTCTGCAGATTATTGCACAATCGGAAACTGATGTCGGTGATATGGAAGCAGGCGCTTTGGTAGCTACTGTTACTGCAGAAAATTTTCTCAGCAACAAACATTTTGTAGAAGAAGTATTTGGCCCTTATTCACTGGCAATTATTTGTGATGATAAAAACCAGTTGATGCAATGTTTGCAAAGCCTGAAAGGCCAGCTCACTTCATCCATCATCGCGACAGAAAAAGATATTGAAACATATCCTGACGTGATTGAATTGCAACATGCACTTGCGGGGAGGATATTATTAAACAATGCTCCAACAGGTGTGGAAGTTTGTGCGGCTATGGTGCATGGCGGACCATATCCGGCCACAACAGATGCAAGGTTTACATCGGTAGGTGCAACTGCAATCAAACGTTGGGTGAGGCCTGTTGCATTGCAGCATTTTAATGACAACATGTTGCCGGATGAATTAAAAAATGAAAACCCTTTAAATATTTTACGGCTGGTAAATAATGTTTATACAAGAGATGCTGTTAAGGCAGTTTGAGATATTGATATAATGGTAACAACTTGTAATTATTTTTTGAATGATTGATAGTGCATGAATATGTTGAATTGATAGAAATATGAAACAACAGTCGCACAAAAAACATCAGTACAAGTAAGTGATCCACCACGGCTGACAAGCTACAACGAAGCTCATTAGAATTCCTCCCGTTGATTAAAAAAAATAATTAGCTCAAAAAGTATCATAAATTGTAAATAGGATATTGTGAATTTTTCAATTTTAATTAAAAAGGGCAATGAGATAAATGAAGAAAACTTTTTTTTGTATTGATGCGCATACCTGCGGCAATCCCGTAAGGTTAGTTGCCGGTGGTGGTCCGGTGCTGCTAGGAAAAAATATGAGTGAAAAGCGGCAGCATTTTTTAAAAGAATATGACTGGATTCGTAAAGGTTTGATGTTTGAACCACGTGGCCATGATATGATGAGTGGAAGTATTTTGTATCCGCCTCACGACCCGGCCAATGATGTGGCAGTTTTATTTATTGAGACAAGTGGATGCCTGCCTATGTGTGGCCATGGAACAATTGGAACGATTACTATTGCAATTGAAGAAGGTTTGATACAACCTAAGACACCTGGTATAGTACGTATGGAAGCGCCGGCGGGTTTGGTTGAGATTAGTTATAAACAGGAAGGAAAAAAAGTAAAGTCTGTGAAGTTGATAAATGTGCCCTCATATCTTGCTGCTGAAAATATTGATGTGGAATGTCCTGAACTTGGCTTATTAAATGTTGATGTGAGTTATGGGGGAAATTTTTATGCGATTGTTGATGTACAGGAAAATTTTAAAGGACTTCAACATTACAACGCAGATAAATTGATTGCGTGGAGCCGTATCATGCGCAATCGCATCAACGAATCCAACACTTTTATTCACCCGGAAAATCCAACTATTAATGGCTGCTCACACATCCTGTGGACTGGTGAAGTGTTGGATAAAACATCTACTGCACGTAATGCAGTTTTTTATGGCGATAAAGCCATTGACCGTTCACCCTGCGGCACCGGTACTTCTGCACGCATGGCACAATGGTTTACAAAAGGACTGCTGAAAAAAGGCGATAAGTTTATTCATGAAAGTATCATTGGTTCAAAATTCGTTGGCACAATTGAAGAAGAATTATCTATCGGTGGCAAACCTGCAATCCGTCCGGGCATTGAAGGTTGGGCAAGGATTTATGGATACAATACTATCACCATTGACCCCGACGATGACCCCTATGCTTACGGGTTCCAGGTCTTGTAATTTTTTCATTTGAAAAACAAGAGCAACAAATTAAATTTTTGCATGTCATCTTCTCCTGCACAAAAACAGTTTAAACAATCTTTTAGTTTGCTGGATGCAACCATGATTGTTGCCGGCTCTATGATTGGCTCCGGGATTTTTATTGTGAGCGCTGACATGACAAGAACAGTTGGTTCTGCAGGATGGCTCATTTTACTGTGGTTGCTAACCGGTGTTTTAACTGTGCTCGCAGCATTGAGTTATGGTGAGTTAAGTGCTATGTTTCCAAAAGCCGGCGGGCAATATGTTTATTTAAAAGAAGCCTATAACCCACTGACAGGTTTTTTATATGGATGGAGTTTTTTTGCTGTGATACAAACTGGTTCTATCGCTGCGGTGGGTGTTGCTTTCAGCAAATTTGCTGCCTATATTTTTCCAGTGTTGAGTGAAAATAATATTCTGATACACGCTGGGTTTTTAAAAATATCTGCGGCACAAATTACATCTATCCTGCTCATCGTTTTTTTATCTGCTGTAAATACTTTGGGTGTAAAAGAGGGTAAATGGATACAGACATTTTTTACGATAGTAAAGATTGTTGCTTTGCTTGGGCTTACCATTTTTGGTTTTATGGCTGCCAGTAAAACAACATGGGATGTCAATTGGTCAACAGGTTTTTCATTTGGAAAAATGGATGGTGATGCGTTGATACCATATTTTGGATTTGCTGCAATTGGTGCTATATCAGGTGCGATGGTTGGCAGCCTTTTCAGCAGTGATAGCTGGAACAATGTAACTTTTATTGCTAATGAAATAAAAAATCCTAAGCGCAATATCGGCCTTGCACTTTTTCTTGGCACTCTTATCGTTACGATGACCTACACTGCAACTAACCTGATGTACCTCGCGGTAATGCCATTGCAAAATATTGCTCATGCTGCTAATGACAGGGTAGGAGTAGAAGCTGCAAAAATTATTTTCGGCAGCGATGGTACAATTATAATTGCTGTGTTATTGATGATTTCTACTTTCGGTTGTAATAACGGTCTGATATTATCCGGTGCAAGGGTGTATTATACAATGGCAAATGATGGATTGTTTTTTAAGCAGGCAGGTAAACTCAATAACAATGCTGTTCCAGCACGTGGCCTGTGGATTCAATGTTTGTGGGCTAGTGTTTTATGCCTGAGCGGTAAATACAACGACCTGCTTGATTATATCATTTTTACAGTATTGATTTTTTATATCCTCACTATCATTGGTATATTTATTTTAAGAAAAAAACGCCCCGATATACCGCGTAGTTACAAGGCTTTCGGTTACCCGGTATTGCCATTGTTGTATGTGATAGCTGCCTGCATTATTTGTGTTTCACTATTAGTGTATAAACCAACTTTTACTTTCCCGGGTCTTGCCATAGTGTTGCTCGGTATCCCTATTTATTATTTTGTCTGGAAACAAAAACATGTAGTGGAAGAAGCTCCCGGTGATGTTTAAACTTTTATGAAGCGTTAATCTCGTTTGAAATGCAGCTTGTTAATAACAGCAAACAAACGGTTAATTACTGCTAACTTCCGCAATGGATACTGTAATACTTTCACACAATTTATAATTGTTTATATTACAAATAAAAATTGTTGATATGGATATGCTGGTTAAAGTGAAGACATCATTTGCTTTTTTATTGTTGCTGTTATGCAGTAGTGTGATAGTGTGTGCCCAATCACCCTGGGAAAGGCTTGCAAAAAAACATTCCACATTACAACTTGAAAAAGGTTTTGAATCTTACAATACTTCATCATTTATATTGAAACTGGTGCGGTCATCACAAACAGTTGCAGCATTGAAACCGGTTTCAGAAAAAGATTATGATTTCACTCCCGGTGATAGTTTAAAAATCCGCAGCAGCAATGGCATGTATCATTTAGGTGATATCAATCTTCGTTTAAAAACTACAGGTGATACAGGTTGGAAAAATTATTCCACCGCTGCAGACCGTAAGCCTGTATTACCATTAAAAGCAAACGGTAATATTTTAGCAGCTGCTGATTTGAGTGCAACACTGCCTGCTGATATTCCTGTTGATGTGCAACGATTCTGGGAAGAAAAAGATGGTAAACTTGTATTGCGCTTTGAGTTAATCAATAAATCATCACAACCTGTTGAAATCGGTTCACTCGGAATCCCAATGATTTTTAATAACCTGCTTGATGGAAAGACTTTGGAAGAAGCACATAAACAAAATGTTTTTTATGACCCGTATATCGGGCTTGATGCAGGATACCTGCAGGTAACAAGATTGAATGGTCATGCTCCCACATTGCTTGTGCTGCCATATAACAAAACACCTTTTGAAGCATATAACCCTTTGCTTGATGACCCCACACCACGTGGTATTGTGTTTGAAGGTTTTTATGAATGGATGGTGCATAGCAAAGCTTATGCAGAAAACGAATGGAAAAATGCGCAACCGTGGAATACGCCAACATCAGAAATTTTGCAACCCGGTGAAAAGTGCAGTTATGGTGTGGAGTTTATTTTATCAGGCACACCAAAAGATATTGAGACAACTCTTGAAAAAAATAACATGCCTGTTGCAGTGGGCATCCCTGGTTATGTGTTGCCACAGGATGTGAACGGCACATTGTTTCTTCAATATAAAAGCAAGGTAAAAGAACTGAAAGTAGAACCACAGGGTGCTCTTCAGTTAACTAAAATACAATCACCCAATGCCGCATTACAAACATATTCTATTCATGGAAAAACATTCGGACGTGCCAGGCTGACTATAGTATATGAAGATGGGTTAGTACAAACTATTCAATATAAAGTCACACAGCCTGAATCAGAAGTTATAAAAAATTTTGGTCATTTTCTAACCACAAAACAGTGGTATGAAAACAACAACGACCCGTTTCACCGCAGCCCGGGTATTATTACTTATGATTATGAAAAACAACAACAGGTGGTGCAGGACAACCGTGCATGGATTTGCGGACTCAGCGACGAAGGCGGAGCCGGTGGCTGGCTGGGTGCAGTAATGAAACAATTGGTGATGCCCGATAAAGATGAAATAGAAAAATTAGAACGTTTTGTTGATACCACTTTATGGGGACATCTACAATACAGTGATGGCGTACACAAATACGGTGTACGAAAAAGCTTATTTTATTATGCGCCTGATTCAATGCCTGCAGGCACTTATGATCAGTCAATCAATTTCAAAACCTGGTCTGCATGGCCACAACAGGAAGCTGCATCAGTAGAAAGGGCATATAATTATCCGCATGTTGCTGCAGCTTACTGGGTATTATACAGGATTGCAAGAAACCATGATGGGCTTGTAACCAATCATACATGGAACTGGTACCTCACGCAGGCTTATCATACTACGATGGCGATGATGCAACAGGCGCAGTATTACACACAGTTTGGTTTGATGGAAGGCTCTGTATTTTATTTTATACTGAAAGATTTGAAAGCAGAAGGAATGATTGATATGGCAACAACAATGGAAGCCGAAATGAAAACAAGGGCATTGCATTGGGACAACCTTGAATTTCCTTTTGGCAGCGAAATGCCATGGGATTCTACAGGCCAGGAAGAAGTGTATATCTGGTGTCTGTACTTTGGTTATACTGATAAAGCAGAAGTTACTTTAAATGCAATCTTAGGTTATATGCCCGCTATACCTTCATGGGCATATAATGGCAACGCTCGTCGCTACTGGGATTTTTTATATGGAGGGAAAACACAGCGCATCGAAAGAATGATACATCATTACGGTTCAGAGCTGAATGCTATTCCTGTTTTAACGGAATACCGCAACCATCCTGATGATTTGTATTTGTTGCGGTTAGGTTATGGTGGCACATTAGGGGGTATCTCAAACATGACTGAAGATGGTTTTGCTCCCTGTGCATTTCATTCTTTTCCATCCACGTTGAAAAATGATGGCATCAATGGTGATTATGGTTCCGGTTTTTATGGTTATGCAATTAATACTGCTACATATTTAGTGCATGATAAAAAATTCGGATGGCTTTCATTTGGCGGCAATCTTAATATTAAAAATGATTGGATAAATGTTGATATCACTACAGCATCAAAACAAAAAATTTTTATTGCGCCTGCCGGTATATGGATTACTCTGGCAGCAGGTCAGTTGCAAAAAGCTTCTTATAATCTTAATTCAAAAAAGATTCAACTTTTGCTTGCAGCTAAAGATAGTTATACACCAACAGCCTATATTAAAATTGAACAACCTGCTTTGCAAAAAGTAACAGGAAATTATGTTGTGAAAAATAACGCTGTTGACAAACGTGGATTTTATCCTGTAACATTAAACAGCACAAATACAACTGTTGAACTTGAAGTGAGTGGTCAATAAATATTTTTTTATTGTTGTCAGACAGAAGTTATTCAAAATTTCTGAAATCCTTTGCCAGCAAGGGTTTTAAGCTCCTCTCCTTTGGAGAGGGGTTGGGGTGAGGTTGTGAGGAACAAATATTTATTATCAATTGTCGGACAATAATGATTAATTTTTTCACCCAGTATATTCAGACAAAAAATATGAGCAACATCAAATATAGCTTCACCTCATTGTTATTATTTATCATGGCTGTAGTACAGGCACAAACATCTGCTACTGTCACAATTGATGTATCAAAAAAAATGGCTATTGTTTCTCCAATGTTGCATGGAATTTTTTTTGAGGAAATTAGTCACGCAGGCGAGGGAGGTCTATATGCAGAGCTGATACAAAACCGTGGATTTGAAGAAGCCAATATCCCGTCGGGAATGACATTGGTTAATGATTTTATTGTTCCACCACAAACACCCGGTTTTACTTTGCCCAACAATGAAGTGAGTGATTGGAAAATGCCCTGGGGAATAAAAACTGAATATCCTGCATGGAGCTACAAAGCCAATGACAACGCGGTTTTGCAGGTTTCAAGAACAACTGAATCACCTTTAAATGCTGCCACGCCTCATTCATTACAGGTTGATATTTCAAAAGCGGATAATTATAATAAAGTTGACATCATCAATGAAGGTTTTTGGGGCATCAATGTTGTGAAAGGTGATGATTATCTTTTGAATTTTTATTTCCACAGTAATAATTATTCAGGAAATATTTCTGCTCAATTACTAGCTGCTGATGGAAAAGTATTGGCCTCTCATATTTTTTCTTCAGCTAACAATAACGAATGGAAAAAATACAGTGCGGTATTGCATGCAACTGCAACAGACAGCAAAGCAAAATTTGTTTTATCATTTAATAACACAGGGACAATATGGTTGGATTTTGTTTCATTGTTTCCTGCAAAAACTTTTAAGAACAGAGCGAATGGATTAAGACAAGACCTGGCTCAATACATTGCAGATTTAAAGCCCGCATTCATTCGATGGCCGGGTGGTTGTTTTGTTGAAGGCATCACTATTCAATCTGCACCTGACTGGAAACAAACAATCGGGCCTGTTGAACAAAGAACCGAAACTTACAGTCCTTGGGGATATTATACAAGCAATGGTTTTGGCTATCATGAATACCTGCAGTTTTGTGAAGATATTGGTGCTGCTGCATTATATGTTTTTAATGCAGGTGTTTCCTGTGAATACCGCAGCGGCACTTATGCAACGGATGATAGTCTGCAGCCTTATATTCAAAGTGCATTGGATGCAATTGAATATGCTATTGCTCCTGTTACAAGCAAATGGGGAAAACTGCGTGCAGCCAATGGCCACCCAAAACCTTTTCCATTGAAATATGTAGAAGTTGGTAATGAACAAAGCGGGCCCAGATATGCAGAACGTTACAATAAATTTTATGATGCCATCAAAACAAAATATCCGCAGGTAATCATCATAGCAAGCATGGGTATTGGCGATGTGAATGAATTCACCACAAAGCAAATGCAACACATAGATTATGTAGATGAACATGCATATAAAGCAGCAGGTTGGGCATTTACTCATTACGATCATTTTGATAAATATCCACGGGATAAATGGAAAATGTATGTGGGTGAATATGCAACTAATGCAGGCGTGGGCAATGGTGATATGGAAGCATCTTTGAGCGATGCAGTGTATATGATGGCGATGGAAAAAAACAGTGACCTGGTAAAGATGAGCAGTTATGCTCCATTGCTGGTGAATGATAATGATGTGGACTGGCCTGTCAACCTCATTCATTTTGATAATGCAAAAAGTTTTGCACGCATATCCTATTATGCCATCAAAATGTTTAATGAAAACAAACCAACTTATAATCTTACAACCAGTGTAAAAATTTTACAGCAGGAATCAAAGCAACCGCAATTTAGCGGCGGCATCGGACTTGCCACCTGGGATACAAAAACAGCATACAAAGACATTGAAGTAATTAAAGATGAAAAAACCATTTTCAATAGTGATTTTATACATGATTTAAAAAATTGGGAAATGCTTCGAGGTCAATGGCAAGCCAGTGACAGTGCATTATCACAAACGGCTTTAGGCGCACAAACATTTGCCATGTTGAAAAATAAAAACTTCGATACTTACACATTAAAATTGAAAGCAAAAAAACTGGAAGGGTATAATGCGTTCATCATCCCTTTTGCTGTGAAAGACAGCAATACTTTTTATAGGGCACATATTGGCGCATGGGTAAATAAAATTGCAGTGTTTGAAAAAGTAACCAATGGAGATGATGTTAGTAATATTTCATCTGCCGTTAATTTGCCCGATACTATTCAACCGGGAAGATGGTATGATATAGAATTGCAAGTTGGTGTTGATACAGTGAAATGTTATTTGAATGGAAAATTATTAATGAGCTATACAGAGCCGGATAAATTCTTTGCTATCTCAGGTAAAGATGAAACAAGTGGCGATATCATTGTAAAAATGGTGAATGCATATAACAATGAAATGCCAGTGCAGATTGATTTTAAAAATATTGTATCCCTGCAACCCAATGCAGAAATAGTTACACTATCTGCACCGCATCTTACTGATGAAAATTCATTTCAGCAACCCACACAATATGTTCCTGAAAAAAAATCTATTTATTTAAACAGTAAAAATCCCGCTTTCAAAATAAAGCCTTATTCCATTAATGTTTTGAGGATAAAATACCGGAGATAATTATAAATGTCTTTAATACAATTCAACTATAAGATAGTAAAATTTCATTAATAACATTGCATAAAAAAACACTGGTGAATCCAGTGTGTTTTTTATTCTATCAGTTTATGAGGATAAAATATTGAGTTTGATTAATCAGTATTTTTTCATTACTCCTTTATCGTCCTCACACCAAAAACCCTTCCGGCAGTTTTCCCGTTTACTGACTGAACCCTTACCTTGATGATTGTTTTGTCTTTCAGCAATGCAGCAGGTATTGAATATTCTTCGTCATAAAATTTACCTGCTTCTTTGCTATCTAAATTTACTGTTGCAATTTTTTCTCCATCCACCAGTATATCAAAACTGCGGTTCCTGTCATCACCATTATATGTGAACAATAAACCTGTGGGTTTATTGGGTTCCACTTTCATATCAAATGAAAAAAAGCCGTTGCGTGATTCACGTCCTGAACGACCATAAGCATCACCTACATAAGATTGTTCACTTGCTTCTAAATTATGGTCGCGTTCAGGCTGCATTTCACCAATGCGGAAATTATCAATTGTCTTTGCTTCTAATTCCTGTTGATATTTTTTGTCTGCTTCATATTGTGCTTGTTTCGCATCCCAGTCTGCATTGGTAAAATAATCCCAGTAAACACTATAATGATTGTCTATATTCTGATAAAAAGGTGTCAGTGTTACATCAAATGGTTTACCTGTATTTTTTGTATAAAATGTGAGTGGTTTGTTTTCATCTTTCACAACCCAGTCATTTATATTACGATTGTCTGTTAAGAAAACAGGTGTACCATAAACAGGGTCGGGCATGGTGTCGCCCAAATTACCTGCGAGTACAAGCGGGCCATACAACAATGCTACTCGGTTTTTGTTGTCGGGCATACTTTCAGTATATAAACTTATATCAAATTCTGTTTCTATTGTATCGCCATCGTTCCATGATTTATTGATGACAAGAAAACCATCTTTATCTTTTATTGTATTAAAAACTTTTCCGTTCACTTTTATAACACCTGTATTTTTTGCCCACCAGGGTTGACGAATTTTTACAGGAAATGCAATTGTATTTTTTGTTGAAATGATAATTGTCGTTACACCGTTTTCAGGATATTTTGTGTGTTGTGTGATGGTTACATTTTTGTCTTTCCAGTTGAGTTGTGAAGGAATGAAAAGGTTTACATATAAACTGCCATCAGTGCCTTCAAAATATATATCCTCCGTGTATTTGCTGTGGTTCTCCATACCGGTACCCACGCAACAGGTGAATGTGTTGAATGAATCGCTGAATTGTTTTTTACCACCCATCCGCAATGGTTCAAAATATAAAGTCATTGCATTTTTTGGATTTTGCGAAGCCAGTATATCATTATACAATGTGCGTTCATAATAATCGCCCAGTTTTGCTGATGGTTGCCAGGTAAACAATTGCCCTGTAAGTTTGAGCATGTTATATGCACAGCAACTTTCAGTATTGTTATCACTTAGAGTATTATTGAGTTTATCAGGCTCTCCTAAATATTCATAATTGCCATTGCCGCCGGTTACATAAGCATGATGAAGTGCCAGCAAATCCCAACCACGTGAGGCGATTGTTGCATCACTTTTATTCGCTGTCAGTTCATATTGACGGGCACTGCCTATAATCTTAGGGATATTGGTGTTGGAATGTTTACCAGCCAGCGGATCTGGCTTACCTTCAGCTAAAGGTTGCATGACAAAATCATCATGAAATTTATATGAAAGGTCAAGATATTTTTTATTGCCGGTGATAGCATAAATATTTGCCAATACATCATTCATGCCACCAAATTCACAACGCAACATTTTATGTCGTTGTTCATCGGTGAGCGGGTCAACAATTGTTGCCACCCAGTCAGCCATTTTCTTTACAATATCTAATGCTTTTAAATTATCGCAATACAAAAAAGCATCCACTAAACCAGCCATCACTTTATGTGTTGTGTACCAGGGAACCCATCCGCCATTGAGGTCAAACCCGCCTGTCCTGATATCACCTCTCTGCACCTGGTGAAAAATAGAATCTTCATTAGGAATAGCGCCAACATACCCGGTCTTGCGGGCAGCCTGGCATTTTGCTAATTCGTTCACGATATATGCAACCCTTTCCTTGAACCTGATATCACCTGTGGAAGCATACATCATTGAACAGGCAGACAAATAATGCCCCAATGTATGACCGGAAATCCCTTCAACTTCCCATCCGCCATAAGCGCTGTCTTTTGGCGGCAGGCCTGCATTTTTATCAAAACGGTTGAGCAACCTGTCTGCACTTAATGACAACAGGTAACCGCCATCAATTTCCATTGCATGTTTAAACGGGCTGTTGTCAATCAACCTCACATCTTTTAAATTAAAAGCATAAGCCTGTAATTTCACTTCAGGTTGCACTTTAAACTTGCTGTTATTTTTTTCAGGGAGATATGATTGCGAAGACGCAACATGAAAAATGCTGAAAGCAATAATTGTAAAAAAAATATTCTTGATTTGCATAGTAAAAGGAATATAATACAAAATGAAAAAAATGCAGGAAGAAATCCTACACGTATTTTAACTGATTGAATAATGGATTTATCTTTTATAAAAATTTTATTGCAACTAAATGATCAATCTGCCTTTCAAAATGTTTGAATGCAAACTATTTGATGATGCTGCAGCTTTATGACAAAATGATAATTTATTGTGCCAATATTAATTCATTGTAAATAGAAAAATTTGATTATTTGTGATAATATAACGCTATCACATTTTGCGTTAAAGACAAATTTTATCAATCACTTTAGTAAGTACATTGCCTTTCAGGTTAATTTATTAATTCACTACAACAAAAGGTTAATAATCGTAAATAACTATTCATTGCTTGTTTTTAATTTCACGCCTGAACATAAAAATAGTTATGCATTTCAAAAATTGCTTTGTGAAATTATTTGTATGCAGTGGTATAATTTTTTCAATTGCAATACAAGCGAAAGCACAGCCGGCACCAGAGCCACCTTTGTACCAGCAGACCAGCGAAGTGAACAATGTGATGGTTCAGTACTATGCAGATTATGGCAACCTTTCCCGCTTTTATGTTATTGAAAATTCTCCCGAAAGAAGGCAGAAGTTACTGGCAACAGTAAACAGGTATATTGATACTTTAGATAAACTCGATTTTGATAAACTCAACACAGGGACAAAAGTTGATTATATCTTATTCAACCGTGATTTGCATGAACAACAATACCAGTTAAACAAAGAAGCTAAAGAATACGATGCAACCAAACAGTGGTTCCCTTTTGCAGATAGTATTTATGCTTATGAAAAATTACGCAGGCGTGGAGCAATGCTGAATGCACAAAAACTGGCTGCTGACTTAACTATCTGGAGCGGCCAAATAAACAAGTTGCAGAAAAAATTAGCACAACAAACGTCCATTAGTTTTGATTTGGCAGAGCGTGCAATAGGTACTACAGATGGTTTGCGGGATGCATTAAAAAGTATTTATGATTTTTATAATGGCTATGATCCATTATTCACATGGTGGGTGCCACAACCGTATGCTGTTACTGATAGTTTGCTGAAAATTTATGGCAACACCATCAAAGCAAAAGAAAGATCTGAAACTGTTCAACAAAAAGATAGCAGTGGTATAAAAGGCAACCCTATTGGTTTGGAAGAATTAAAAAGCAGGCTGAAATATGAAATGATTGATTACACACCTGATGAACTGATTGCGATTGCTAATAAAGAATTTAGCTGGTGTCAACAGGAAATGCTGAAAGCAAGCAGGCAAATGGGTTATGGTGATAACTGGAAAGCGGCATTGGAAAAAGTAAAAGAAAGTTATGTGCCACCAGGTGAACAACCTACTGCAATGCTTGACATTTATAACGCGTCATTAAACTTTATTAAACAACATAATTTAATTACCATTCCACCATTAGCTGAAGAAACCTGGCGTATGCGCATGATGACCCCTGAACAACAAAAGATAAATCCATTTTTCACAGGCGGGGAAGAATTCAGTATTTCATATCCTACTGATAGTATGAGTGAAGATGACAAGCTGATGAGTATGCGTGGCAACAACCCGCATTTTTCAAGAGCTACTGTACATCATGAATTATTTGCCGGCCATGCGTTGCAGGAATTTATGTCAGCACGATATAAAACATACCGGCATTTTCCAACAGCATTTTGGATTGAAGGCTGGAGCCTGTATTGGGAAATGCTGCTGTGGGATGAAGGCTTTGCGCAAACACCAGAAGATAAAATAGGAATGTTGTTTTGGCGGATGCACCGTTGTGCAAGAATTATTTTTTCAATCAATTACCACACGGGCAAATGGTCACCACAACAGTGCATTAATTTTTTGGTAGATAGTGTAGGGCATGAACGTGCTAATGCTGAAGGTGAAATACGCAGGTCTTTTGAAGGTGGTTATGACCCATTGTACCAGATAGGTTATATGATTGGCGGTTTACAGATTATGCAACTGAAACATGAATTGGTTGACACTGGTAAAATGTCTTACAAACAATTTCATTATTTATTCATCCGGCAAAATATGATGCCAATTGAAATGGAGAGAGCGATACTTGAAGATTTACCTTTGACCAAAAATTATACAATTCAATGGAGGTTTTATAAACTGAAAAATTAATGGATATGAAAACAGTCGTTGTCATCGGTGGCGGTATAATTGGTTTAAGCAGTGCTCTGTATTTAAAGCGTTCTGGTAATAATGTAATTGTCATTGACAGGGAGGGTTTTACTGATAATTGTTCTTATGGTAATATGGGTTATGTGTGCCCAAGCCATTTTATTCCATTGGCTTCTCCGGGCATTGTATGGCAGGGCTTGAAATGGATGTTCAACAGCCGAAGCCCTTTTTATGTACAACCCTCTCTCAATCCTTCTTTGATTGACTGGGGTTTGAAATTTATGCGTAGCGCTACAAAGAAAAATCTTGAAACTGCAGCAACACCATTAAAAGATATTGCAGTTCTCAGTCAGAGTGAATATGCTGAATGGACAAAGATTGAAAATTTTGATTTTGCTTTTGAAAAAAAAGGTATACTCGAAATATTCAAGACAGAAAAAGTTGCTGAGCATGCTGTACATACTGTTGAGACAGGAAAGAAATTAGGATTGGATGTTGATTTGCTGGATGCAAAGGGATTGCAGCAGGCAGAACCACAAACTACGATTGATGCACTGGGCGCCATCTATTTTAAATGCGATGCACATTTATATCCCAATAAATTAATGTCTGTTCTTAAAAATTACCTGCCGCAACAAGGTGTACAGATGATACATGATGAAGTAACCGGTTTTGAAAAAACCGGTGATAAAGTGCAACAGGTATTGACAAAGACAAAACAAAGTTATGCTGCTGATGAAGTGATTGTGGCCACTGGCTCGTGGAGCAAGGGAGTTGCATCAATGCTCGAAACGAAAATACCATTGATGCCTGGCAGAGGATATTCCTTTACTTTAGACCAACCCAAGGATAAGCTCATTCATCCCGCAATTCTTGCTGAGGGAAGGGTTGCCATTACACCATTTGAGAGTGGAAATAAAATGCGGTATGGTGGCACCATGGAAGTGGTAAGCACAAACACTCCTCCCCGGTATCAACGTGTCGAAGGGATTGTGCAGGCAGTAAAAAGCTTTTTACCAGAGTTTGATATTGAATTACCTGCAAAGGATAAAATATGGTATGGATATCGGCCCACTTCGGCTGATGGTCTGCCTTATATCGGTAGAATAAAAAAATATAAAAATGTAATCGTTGCTACAGGGCATTCTATGCTGGGCCTGAGTTTAGGTGCAGGCACAGGCAGGCTCGTGAGTGAGCTGTCCAATGGGCAACCAACCAGTATTGACGTACAAGCATTTTCAGTGGAAAGGTTTAATAAAAAATAAAAAATAAAAAAAATGAAAGCAACCAGATTACAAATTCTTATTTGTGTAATTATTTTATTTACTGCATGCAACCAGGGTGTAAAGGAAAATGGCGCCAATAAAAAGGGTGTTACAAAAAAGGAATGGGGAACGGTAGATGATAAACCTGTTTATTTATTTACGCTTACAAACAGTAAAGGTGATTATGTAACCATCTCAAATTATGGGAGCACAGTTACATCTTTTGTAGTGCCGGACAAGAACGGAAATAAATCCGGAATCATTATTGGCTTTGATAGTTTAAGCACTTATCTTAAACACCCACCATATTTTGGAGCAACAATTGGAAGGTATGGCAACAGGATTGGCAATGCACAATTTAAATTGGGCGACAGCACTTATCACCTCGCAGCTAATGATGGTAAAAACAGTTTGCATGGTGGATTGAAAGGTTTTGATAAAGTGGTTTGGGATGCGATGGTTGCCGATAGCACAAGCCCTGAATTATCTCTTACTTACCTGAGTAAAGATGGCGAAGAAGGTTATCCCGGGAATTTAAAAGTTACAGTTACCTATACTTTTACTGATAGTGATGAATTGAAAATACAATATGCTGCTGAAACCGATAAACCAACCCCTGTTAATCTTACCAACCATAGTTATTTTAATTTATCAGGTGATGTGAATAATACCATTCTGGATCACACATTAATGATAGATGCAGATGCCTACACACCTGTTGATTCAACATTGATTCCAACCGGAGAAATTAAACCAGTTAAAGGCACACCTTTTGATTTTACAACTGCAAAAAAAATAGGCCTTGATATCAGTGCAGTGCCGGGAGGATATGACCACAACTGGGTATTGAATAACAAAAATGGAGCTTTGGCAAAAGTGGCTGTCTTATCAGATGTTGTTAGCAGGCGCTCCCTTGAAGTGTTTACAACAGAGCCTGGCCTTCAATTTTATGCCGGCAATTTTTTAGACGGAAGTTTTATCAACCGTGATGGTAAGCCGATACAACTTCGCACTGCACTTTGTCTTGAAACGCAACATTTTCCTGATTCGCCCAACAAACCGGGGTTCCCTTCAACAATCTTGCAACCTGGGCAACAGTATAGTAGTACAACAATTTATAAAGTAATTGTACAGTAGCTGATAAATTAAGGTAAGGACATAAATAAAAACGGCGTTCAAGCAAAACAGTGATAGCAGATGAACACAACATCTTTTATAATTGAGTGATAATTGTTTGTATGACAATTATATATTTTTTACCTGACGCTGTTTCAAATCTGATGCCCTAAATGCGAAATGCTGATTTTGGGTGAGATTAGTATTTTCAAAAAAAAATAATTGTAAAAATGACAATTAAAATAAAATTCTCCTTATCTTCACTTTTCATTTAACGATGCAATATGAAACAAGCTGACAAATTTGTAATTGGAGTTGATTATGGAACAGATTCGGTTAGGTCTGTTATATTAAATGCAGTATCGGGTGATGAAGTTGCAGCTTCTGTATTTTATTACCCGAGATGGAAGGATGGTTTGTATTGCAGCCCACAGCAAAACCAGTTTCGTCAACATCCGAAAGATTATATAGAAGGGCTTGAAACCACAATAAAAGACTGTATTCATAAAGCAGGACTGAATGTTGCAGAAAATATTGTTGCACTTTCAGTTGATACCACCGGTTCCACTCCTGTTTCAGTTAATCAGCAGGGTGTGCCTTTAGCTTTGTTGCCTCAGTTTGAAAACAATCCAAATGCGATGTTTGTTCTTTGGAAAGATCACACTTCGGTAAAAGAAGCGGCAGAGATAAATGATCACGCAAAAAAATTTGATGTGAACTACCTGCAATATGTGGGCGGCATTTATTCTTCAGAATGGTTTTGGAGTAAGCTTTTACATATTGTAAGGATTGATGAAGATGTTCGCAGCGCCTGTTATTCATGGGTAGAACATTGTGACTGGATACCTTTTCTTTTAACTGGTGGCAACGATGTAAGCCAGATGAAACGCAGTGTGTGTGCTGCAGGTCACAAAGCATTGTGGGCTGCTGAATTTGGCTTGCCTCCGAATAATTTCTTTAGTTCGCTTGATCCATTGCTGAATGGTTTTTCTTCAAGACTATTTGCTGAAACATATACATCTGATAAAGCCGCAGGGCATCTCTCAGGTCAATGGGCTGAACGATTAGGTTTATCCACAAACGTTATCATTGGTGTTGGCGCATTTGATGCACACATGGGTGCTGTTGGTGGACAGATAGAGCCTTATCATTTAAGCAAAGTGATGGGCACATCCACCTGTGATATGCTGGTAGCGCCGATGGATGAAGTAAAAAATATTTTGGTTAAAGGTATTTGTGGACAGGTGCCTGGTTCTGTAATTCCGGGCATGATGGGTATGGAAGCAGGACAAAGCGCATTTGGTGATGTGTATGCCTGGTTCAGGAATTTGATTACAACCCCTGTAAAAAACCTGTTGAAAAATTCTGCTGTTATTGATGCTGGTGTTGCAGCATTATTGATGAAAGAATTAAATGATAAACTCATCTCACATCTTTCATGTGAAGCTGCAAAAATTAGTTTGAATGAACATGATGAGCTCGCTGTTGACTGGTTAAACGGAAGAAGGACACCCGATGCCAACCAGGAGTTGGAAGCTGCAATCATGCATTTAAGCTTGGGTACCGATGCACCACATATTTTTAAAGCATTGGCAGAAGCAACCTGCTTTGGCGCCAGGGCAATTGTTGAAAGATTTATCCGTGAAGGTATCAGTGTAAAAGGTTTGATTGGTTTAGGTGGTGTTGCAAAAAAATCACCTTATATTATGCAGGTTATGGCTGATGTTATGAACATGCCAATCCGCATCCATAAAAGTGAACAGACCTGTGCAATAGGTGCTGCTATGTTTGCCGCTACTGCTGCAGGTGTTTATGATAAAGTGGAAAACGCGATGCAGGCAATGGGGCAAGGCTTCGACGCTGAATATAAACCCGATAATAAGAATATTGACTTATATAATAAACGGTTTGAAAAATATAAAGCATTAGGAAAATTTATTGAACAATAACATTGAAATTTTACAAGGTTGAAAGAATTAATATTATCAAAATAATAAATCATTTGCTATGAATATAAAAAGACTGTTTGCTTTTGCAGCATTTATCTTAACCATAAAAGCTTTGTCAGCACAACAGGTGCAGATGACGATGACTGATACTTCGCACCAGGTAATCAGCAAATATATTTATGGCCATTTTGCAGAAGATCTTGGTCGTTGTATTTATGGTGGTTTCTGGGTTGATTCCAATCTTGATGTTGCAAAGAATGACAGGTTGCGTTTAGATGTAATTGATGCTTTAAAAAAATTGCATATCCCTGTCCTGCGTTGGCCGGGTGGTTGTTTTGCAGACCAGTATCATTGGGAAGATGGTATTGGTGACCGTAGCAAAAGACCAGTGCGTGTTAATACTACCTGGGGCATGGTGCCTGATGATAATAGTTTTGGTACAGATGAATTTTTGAAGCTCTGCAAACTGCTGGGCACTGAACCATACATTGCAGGTAATGTGGGCACAGGCACACCAAAGGAAATGGAAGACTGGTTGGAATATTTGAATTACAATGGCGAAAGTACATTGGCTGATATGCGACGTAAAAATGGACACGATGCGCCCTACAATGTTTCTTTTTGGGGAGTGGGTAATGAGAGCTGGGGTTGTGGTGGAAATATGACACCAGAATATTATTCAGATCTCTATAAACGCTATTCAGAATTCTGTAAAGATTATCCCGGCACTAAATTGAAAAAGATTGCGAGTGGCGCTAATTCGGATGATTATCACTGGACAGAAGTGTGCATGAAAAATATTCCTGTATCAAATATGTGGGGCATTTCAATGCATTACTATACAATTGTAAACACCTGGAATGAAAAAGGCTCTGCTACCAATTTTGGAGAAGATGGATATTTTAATGGAATGAAAAAATGCCTCGATATAGAAACCCTGATTAATAAGCACAGTGCAATAATGGATAAATATGACCCGCAGAAAAAAGTTGCATTGGTTGTAGATGAATGGGGTATATGGACAGATGCTGAACCAGGCACCAATCCTGCATTTTTATACCAGCAAAACAGCCTGCGTGATGCATTGATTGCAGCATCTACTTTGAATATTTTTAATATTCACAGCGACAGGATAAAGATGGCTAACCTGGCACAGATAGTGAATGTGTTGCAGGCATTGGTGCTGACTGATAAAGAAAAGATGTTGCTTACACCAACCTATTATATTCTTGACATGTATCAATATCACCAGGATGCCACTTTGATCCCTTTAAAATTTCAGAGCCCGCTTTATGCGTATGGAAATGAAAACATACCGGCTATCAATGCATCGGCATCAAGAGATAGTAACGGCGCTGTGCATATCACTTTGGTAAATCTTGATCCGAGAAAAGAAATAACAATCAATACAACAGTACCCGCATCATTAAAATCTGTTACAGGTGAAATATTAAATTCAGATAAATATACCGACATCAACACGTTCGACAATCCGGGAAAGGTTAAGCTGAAAGCCTTTACCGGTGCGGCGTTGAAAGGTTCTGCATTGAGTGTAAAGATGCCTGCACATTCTGCAGTAATGCTGGAACTGAAATAAAACTGGTTATAGGAATGAATATTTTGAAAAGAATTTTTGTAATTAACAAGAGATATAAACGCCGAAACAATTTTTTGATGAAAGATCATAATAATACATTCAAATATGAATAAATATGCCCACATACAACAAGAAGCTTTTGAAGCAAACATGCAGTTGCCTGAATTGAAATTGGTTTTATACACGTTTGGAAATGTGAGTGCTGCAGACAGGAGCAAAGGAGTATTTGCAATAAAGCCAAGTGGTATCCCTTATCATGATCTGACCCCTGAAAAAATGGTAGTGGTTGATTTTGATGGAAAAGTTGTTGAAGGGAGTCTTAGGCCATCATCAGACACATTAACACATGCTGTGTTGTATAAACATTTCATAACTGTTGGCGGTATTGCGCACACCCATTCTACTTATGCAACAGGTTGGGCGCAAAGCCTGCGTGATATACCGATTTATGGAACTACACATGCAGACCATACCACCTGCGACATACCTTGTGCAGCGCCAATGAGTGATGAAATGATACAGGGTGATTATGAATACCAGACCGGCTTCCAGGTTATTGATGCTTTAAAAGAAAGACAGTTGAATTATACTGATGTTGAAATGATTTTAGTGGGCAACCATGCACCGTTTACCTGGGGAGCTACTGCAGCAAAAGCAGTTTATAACAGTGCAGTGCTGGAAGAAATTGCAAAAATGGCTTTTATTACTGAAACAGTGAATGCTGATGCGAGGCGTTTGAAAAATGCTTTGATAAAAAAACATTATGATAGAAAACATGGCAGTGGCAGTTATTATGGGCAATAAATTTTAAACAATAATGCATTGCAAAATGTATTTGATTCATTAATAAATAAAAGATTAAAAAAATAACAATGACAGATCTTAAACAGTTTGAAGTCTGGTTTATCACAGGCAGCCAGCACCTGTATGGTGAAGAAACTTTAAAGCAGGTATCGGCACATGCAGAAGAAATTTCAAAATACCTCAACGCATCAAAAGCAATCAGTACAAGCATTGTATTTAAACCTATTGTTACCACACCGGACGAAATTACTGCCTTGTGCAGGGAAGTGAATGCTAATCAAAAATGCATTGGTATCATTTCCTGGATGCATACTTTTTCGCCGGCAAAAATGTGGATCAACGGATTGAAAATTTTGCAAAAACCTTTACTGCATTTGCATACACAATACAACCGCGATATCCCATGGAGCAGTATAGATATGGATTTTATGAACCTGAATCAAAGCGCACATGGCGACAGGGAGTTTGGCTTTATAGTTAGCCGTTTGCGTAAGGAAAGAAAAGTGGTGGTGGGCCATTGGAAGGATAAGGATGTGATAAAAAATATTGATGCATGGTGCCGAGCCGCAGCAGGTTGGAATGATTGGCAGGGTGCAAAGTTTGTGCGCTTTGGCGACAACATGCGTTATGTAGCAGTAACTGATGGTGATAAGGTAGAAGCAGAATATAAATTTGGATTTTCTGTAAACACACATGGCATTGGCGATTTGGTTAAAGTAATCAATACAATCAGTGATGCTGAAGTGGATGCTTTGATAAAAGAATATGAAAATGCTTATACATTAAGTGCATCATTGCAGAAAAAAGGAAAGAAAAGACAATCATTAAAGGATGCTGCAAGAATTGAGCTTGGCCTGAAAGCCTTTCTTGAAGATGGAAATTTTAAAGGCTTTACTGACACTTTCGAAGACTTGTATGGCATGAAACAACTACCCGGCATTGCCGCACAGCGGATCATGGAAGCAGGTTATGGTTTTGCAGGCGAAGGTGACTGGAAAACATCTGCACTGGTTAGGGCAATGAAAGTAATGGGTAGTGGTTTAAAAGGCGGCAACAGTTTCATGGAAGATTACACCTATCATTTTGAACCGGGTAATGAAATGGTCCTGGGTGCACACATGCTTGAAATTTGTTCCTCTATTGCAGACGGAAAACCTGCTTGTGAAATTCACCCTCTTGGTATTGGTGGAAAAGAAGACCCTGTGCGGTTGGTGTTTAATGTTGCAGGTGGCAATGCATTAAATGCATCAATCATTGATATGGGCAATCGCTTCAGGTTGTTGGTAAATGAAGTGCAGGCAGTAAAACCAAAAAATAAATTACCAAAACTTCCTGTTGCAAGGGTATTATGGAAACCATTACCTGATATGAAAACCGGATGTGCTGCATGGATCTATGCAGGTGGTGCACACCATACTTGTTACAGCCAAAACCTAAGCAGTGAACAGTTGCAGGATTTTGCTGACATAGCTGGAATTGAGTGTGTCCTGATTAACCGAGATACCAGGCTCAACCAGCTCAGGAATGAATTGAGGTGGAGTGAATATTATTGTCAAAATAAATAATCATCTAACATTAAAAAACGGTTGTTATGAAAAATCAGCTTACTGCCATAGACTATGTTGTTTTTATAATCTACTTCATAATTGTAGCCATATATGGTTATTCTGTTTACCGCAAACGCAGGAGCAAAGAACATGATGCGAAAGCATTTTTTCTTGCAGAAGGATCTTTGACATGGTGGGCTATTGGTGCTTCTTTAATTGCTTCAAATATTTCTGCCGAACAGTTTGTTGGTATGAGTGGTGAAGGATTTTTTTTGGGTATTGCAGTATCTGCTTATGAGTGGATTGCAGCAGTGGCGCTGATTATTATTGCTATTTGGTTTATACCGGTTTACCTGAAGAATAAGATTTATACCATGCCACAGTTTTTAACGACAAGATATAATGAATCTGTGGCGTTGATTATGGCAGTTTTCTGGTTGTTTTTATATGTGTTTGTCAATCTCACATCTATTTTATACCTCGGTGCTGTAGCCATTAATGGGCTTCTTGGTGGAGAATACCTGCACCCTATCATGATTGGCTTATCCATTTTTGCATTGCTGATTTCACTGGGTGGTATGAAAGTAATTGGATACACTGATGTGATACAGGTTGCGGTTTTAATCATCGGCGGGTTGGCTACAACGTACATGGCATTGGTGATTGTAGGTGAAAAACTGGGAGTAGGCAGTGATGTTGTTTCAGGGTTCAGGGCTTTAATGGCGCATGCACCTGATCATTTTCACATGATTATTCCTAAACCCAATGCTACCTCTTCTCAAAACGATATTGACAGGTACCTTACATTTCCAGGCCTTGCCTCTTATCTTGCCGGTATCTGGATCATCAATCTTAATTATTGGGGATGTAACCAATACATTACACAACGTGCACTGGGTGCAGACCTGCAGACAGCAAGGACAGGGATTTTGTTTGCCGGCTTTCTTAAATTACTGATGCCTGTTATTGTAATGTTGCCGGGCATAGCAGCCTTTGTATTGTATAAAAACGGGCAGCTTCCGCAATTGATTGATGGAAGAAAAGATTATGCATATTCTTCAGTCCTCAGCTTTTTACCTAATGGATTAAAAGGGTTGTCTATTGCGGCATTGACTGCTGCCATTGTTGCTTCACTTGCTGGCAAGGTGAATAGTATTTCTACCATTTATACGCTTGATGTCCATAAAAAATATATTAATAAAAATGCGGATGAAAGGAAACAGGTAATAACAGGCAGGATTGCTGTTTTCGTCGCAATGATACTTGCCATACTTTTTACCTGGAAAGATTTATTGGGGATTGGAGGAACGGGTGGCTTCACTTATATTCAAAAATATACAGGCTTTATCAGTCCGGGTGTTTTTGCTATGTTCCTGTTGGGCATGTTTTGGAAAAGAACAACAGGCGCTGCAGCATTTGTAGGTGTGATTGTTGGCTTTCTGTTGTCAGTTTTCTTTAATGAGATGGCGCCACATGTTTTAGGTAATGAAACATTTATGTACACAGCCTATCCAAATGCGAACGGCGTTTATGAAATACCTTTTCATATTTGTATGGGCCTTGCCTTCCTGTTTACTATGATAATAATGGTTGCTGTTAGCCTTGCCGGGCCGAAAGTAAATCCAAAAGCATTTGCACTTGACAAAGAAATGTTTAAACTTAAACCATCATCAATCGTTTTAATTCTGATAACATTTTTGATATTAACTGCTTTGTATGTGAAGTTTTGGTAAAAGGGTATTTTTTCAAAAAGAGAGACTGCCTCATTTAATTGAGGCAGTCTCTCTTTTTTTATTTAGTTAATGGCGAAATTGTTTTCAGTTTAAACCGTTCATTTTGACTGATACTTTTTCAATAATGTGTTGATTTAAGATTTTATCCGTCAGTAATTTTAATATGAACAATAATATGAAAATTTATTCTTTTATAAAATTGATTGAAGATGTTCCGTTTTCATTTTTCACATTCAATATATAACTACCCGGTTTTAATTTATCAATATTAATACTATAAGTGGGTACTTTGACTGCATTTAATTCGAGTCTTTTGTTTCCACCAATATCTGTTATGGTTATCATATTATTACCTATTAAGGATAAGCTGTTAACAGTAAGAGTATTTTTTACAGGGTTGGGATAAATATACATTTGCTTTGCTTCTTGTTTTGTAAAGCTACCAGTATAAGATACTGTATCCGTTTTAAGAGTAAGACCTGTGGCAATTGAGTTTGATATTTCGGCGTAATAATTACCAGTTTCAGTGGGTTGAAATGTAGAGTCACCAATTATTATAGTTGGTGTAGTCTCTCCTTCTTTATACCATTTATAGGTGTTATTACTAAGGGTGCCGCCAGCAGAAACAGCAAGCATATTTCCGTTCTGGTGAATATGAATATTTGCCTGGGGAGAATATATAAAGTCTTCTTTTGTCTTTTGGACTATGCCTTCAATCATGTTAAAAGTAAAATAGTTATTTGATACGTTTCCTGATAAAGGGGAATACTCGGAATTAATAATAGAGAAATTTCTATTATCAGTCATTAAATTATTAGAGACATCAATATATCGAAGAGTTTTCACTTGTAATATTGATCTCGGAAGGCTACCTGTTGGTTGGTTATAGCTTAGCACCAATTTGTTTAGGTATATCATGTTGCTTATAGATGCAGGGATACTTCCACTTAACTGGTTATCAAAAAGCGATATATTTTGTATATAGATGCAGTTCCCGATAGATGCGGGTATAGTACCACTGAGTTTATTGCTGAACAGTATAAGCCTACCTAAATTGATTAGGTTACCAATTGTTTTTGGAATGCTTCCAGAGAGTGAATTTTGACTAAGGTTTAAGATATAAAGATTTATTAGGTTTCCAATAGAAGCCGGTATGCTGCCGCTAAAATTGTTTTTATTTAGATAAAGGTTCCATAGATTTGTTAATCCTGTGATGAATGCAGGAATAGGGCCATTGAGATTATTATAGCTTAGGTACAGGTAATTCAATTTTGTAAGCTTACTAAATGATTTAGGAATGGTTCCGGTAAATGCATTATTATTAAGCATTAGAGTTTGAAGATTTGGAATAATTCCAATAGAAGCCGGTATGCTACCGCTAAATTTGTTATTATCAAGATATAACTGATACAGGCTAGTCATATTTGCGAAAGATTCGGGTATAGGCCCATTAAGGTTGTTATGACTTAAATAAAGAAATTTCAAATTTGTAAGGTTACCTATAGTATCGGGAAATGAACCGGAAAATTCATTATTACTCAGGTTTAATTCTATCAGATTTACAAAATTGCCGATAAAAAGTGGGATTCTTCCTCTAAAACTGTTACTATTTAAAAAAAGGTAATTCAAATTTGTAAGGTTACCAATTGAATCTGGAATCATTCCGGAAAGTTCATTATTATGCAGGTCTAAAAATGTCAGGTTTATAAGATTGCCCAAGGAAGCTCGTAGTGTACCGGTTAAATAATTATTTTCTAATCTTAAATTAATGAGTGCAGTCAAATTGCCTATTGAGGTGGGGGAGTGTTCCATTCAAATTATTGCCATCTAAAATAAGGTAAATTACCCTAGAACCAGTTATATCAACAGTAACGCCATACCAGGTAGATACTGGTCCTTTGAGCCAATTCGTATTGTGATGCCAATTGGAGCCGTTAGTACTTTTGTAAAGATTAACCAATGCCAGCGAATCATCTATGTTCACAGCCTGTGCTTTTGAAGTTGTATTAGCGGTTAACAGAATAATGATGAAAAAGAAAGAAGAGAATAGATGTTTGCTTTTCATATTGTCAAGTTTTAGTGGTTAAGAAATGCTTTTAAAGGTAGATTATTTTTTTGACAATAGTTTTTGGCAGCCTTTAACTCAATAGTATCAATAATTTTATTTTAGATTAAAAACGTTTAGGACAGTATTGATGAATAAATTATTATTCAGGCTTATTTTAAATTAATTTTTACCGATAGCACATTTGCTTATACCAATGATTTAGCACTTTATACTTGTTGTACCACCATTACAAGAGGGGGTCTGTACAATTCAAAATGGCTTACTGTATTAATCTGCACTTCAATTAACATCATCAACATCATCAATTATTAAAGCAGGTATCATCGAAAAAGCTAATGTTGTAAATGATACTATATATTTTTATTGCAAATAGTTATTTGCTTTTTCAAACTGGTTAAGATGTGGGGCTATCTGGCAAGACCGGATCTTACAAATAATATGCGATGCAGAAATTTTAATTATGATTTTGTTGTGAGCGGTAGTATAAATATATTTCAGTAAGGTAGTTTATAGTTGACATGGGGGAAAGTTAACAAAAAAGCCTGTTCGGCATACGCTCCACAAGCTTTCTTTATGAATTGAAAATAAAAACTTTCTCGCGGTGAGGGAGGGATTCGAACCCTCGGTACAGTTTAACCCGTACGGCAGTTTAGCAAACTACTGATTTCAGCCACTCATCCACCTCACCGTTCCTTAAAAAGGACGGCAAAAATAAGCGTAAATAGTAAATATCCAAATTGAATAATCTTAAAGCAATTACATTTTTTCCTATTCAGTCAAATATGTGATATTCAGGATGTGGTTTAAAACAATTTATTTGTAGCAGTTTATTGCAGAATATTAAAAACATGCAACCCATCATTTTTTAAAACATACAAATTATTCAACTGGTGATATAACCTGGTAGCATCATTTTGCGGAGGATTAAACAAAAAAACCTTTTCTGTAAAAACATTATTATTATAAACATGCAAAGTGTCGTTGATAAATCCTGAAACTATATTTTTTTCTACTTCTATATCATTCCAATTAATCAATGGCAGGCTTTGTAGTAATGCTCCATAATAATCAAAAATCTTAAAGCCTTGTCTTTTGTTGTAGAGATAAACATTGCCATTGTAATCAATGATTTTTTCTGGCAGATAAGGTTCATCAAATACTGTCCTGAGATCTGGCGTTGATAATAAAATATTGCCATTATCATCCACCTTTTTCAATTTGTTTTCTACTTCATCAAACACCCAGTAATTATTATCGTAACTGGTGGCAACAGCTTCTGCCTGTAGTATCCCGCATTTGCGAAGGTCAATTGTGTGCACGTTTTTGAGAAACCTGTCCAGTACTATAATGGTTGAAAAATCTTTATAATAAACAACAATTTTTAAGGAGTTGCTTACATCTATGCTTCCGATATCACCCCAAATTTTTTGTGCATTGGATACAGTAACTGAATCTCCTTTATCATTCAGTTTTTTAATTTGGTTGCCGGCATTCAACAGGTAAATATTGTTAAGGTTGTCCACATAAAAATCCGTGTAACTTCCCTGCACGAAAAGTTTTTCTTTCACGTCTTGAACTGTTTCTGTTTGTGCAGTTACAGTGTGCCAGAAAAAAAACAGTATGAATATGAAAATTAACCTTCCCATTTTTTTAATTCAACAGTGTTGCCATCAAATACTGCATAAGTAAAATAATTGATCCAGTCGCCAAGATTGATATAAACGGCATTATCATGAAGTTGAATATTCAATGGCAGGTGCCTGTGCCCAAAGATGAAATAATCAAAATGTTCTTTAGCCAAAACTTCACGACAATAAATGACCAGCCATTCATTTTCATCACCTAAAAATTGTGCATCAGATGATCCTGTTTTCTGCCTGCTTTTCCTGCTGAAATAATTGGCTACGCCCATCCCGATTGTGGGGTGCAATTGACCAAACAACCACTGACAAAATTTATTCCTGAATATTTTTTTGATGAATTTATATCCATGATCGCCGGGGCCTAAACCATCACCATGGCCAACATAAAATTTTTTATTGTTCCAGGTAAAAGTTTTGGGCTCGAAATAAACGGGTATATTCAATTCAGTTTGAAAATAATCTTTCATCCACATGTCATGGTTACCAGCAAACAACATCACTTCAATACCCAAATCTGTTATTTCAGCCAGCTTGCCAAGCAACCTTACAAAATGTTTTGGAACGACGGTTTTATATTCATACCAGAAATCAAAAACATCACCGCCGATAATGATAACCTGTGCATCAATTTTGGCAGTATCCAGAAATGCAACAATCTTTTTTTCCCTCACTAAACTGGTAGCAAAATCGGGTGCACCCAAATGAAAATCGGAGAAGAAATATATTTTTTTACCGGGCAGTAAATCCATCGCCAAATGATTCCTGTTTGTTAAACTGTTTACATGAATGTTTAGTCAAGAAAATCTTCCTCATCTTTTTTGGTATGTTTAGCAAATGCTTTTTCAATAGCTCCGCCAAACATGGGAAATTTACTCTTGGCAAAATCTTTCACAATTGTAATTGCCTGCCATGCCTGTTTTTCAGTCAAGCCGGCTTCTTTTTGAAGTTTTTCTATAAGTTCCTGCATAAAATTTTTTATGGCTGCGAAGTTAATTATAAAACTACAGGTGGTTATGAAAATTCAAATCTGAATAGCATAAATGAATATCTTTAAATAATATTTCAACGGAATAAGCATTTTTGATTAAACTTACACTACCATGAGTTTTTCTTTTGCGCTTGCCGCATTGCTATTAAAATATATACGGGACAATTTAAAAACAAAAACCACAATGCCGGAGTGGGATAAGAAAATCTCACTCGGTATTTACATCAACCTTGGTTTATTATTTGCTTCTGCTATTCATGGTAATGTGATATCTGTTGTATTTGATGTAATGGGTTTCTTAATACTGGCTGGCTTGTTGTATTTTATTTATAAAGAAGAAAAACTTCAACAATTTAAGTTTCTTGTTATTGCAATAGCTCCTTATTTAGTTGTCACTTTTATCGGGTGGATGGTAAAACTCATCAGCAAAAGTTTTTACAAAGATAACGACAACCTTATTAGTTCTATTGAGACGTTTTCTGTCTTATGGGGTGTTGGCGTATGGCTGGTGACCAGGAAACAACAAAAAGAATTGTCCAGGGTTAAAGAGAAAGCGCTTGAAGAAGAACAAAACAACAAAGTCATCTCTGCCATGAAAGCACAACTAGAAGTGCAGGTGGCAGAACGTACAGCCGAACTTACTAAACAAAAAGAGGAACTGGAAAACACATTGCATGAATTAAAATCCACACAGGCACAACTGATACAAAGTGAGAAGATGGCTTCACTTGGTGAACTCACTGCAGGCATTGCACACGAAATTCAAAACCCGTTAAACTTCATTAATAATTTTTCAGAAGTAAATAATGAGTTGATTGAAGAATACAGGACCGAAGGCACAACAATGAGTGAAGAAGACAAGGAAAGTTTGTTGAGCGATATTGTCCAGAACAATGAGAAGATTGCATATCATGGTAAACGGGCTGATGCAATTGTGAAAGGTATGTTGCAACATTCGCGAAAAAGTACTGGAACAAAAGAACCTACTGACATCAATGCTTTATGTGATGAATATTTGCGGTTAGCTTTTCATGGGTTAAGGGCAAAAGACAAAAGCTTTAATGCGAAATTTATTTCAGACTTCGACCCAACAGTCGGAAAGATAAATGTTGTTGCACAGGATATCGGCAGGGTGATCCTCAACCTGATTAATAATGCTTTTTATGCAGTGAGTGAAAAATTAAAACAACAAATACCCGGTTATGAACCTACTGTTACTATTAAAACAAATAAACAGCCAGCAACAGATGGAAACCGCAGTATGGTCATCATAAGAGTAATTGATAATGGCAATGGCATCCCTAAAAATATTATTGATAAAATATTCCAACCCTTCTTCACAACAAAACCTACCGGACAAGGTACCGGGTTAGGTTTAAGCCTGAGTTATGAAATCATTACCCAGGGACATGGCGGCGAATTGAAAGTGGAAACCAAAGAAAACGAAGGCACAACGTTTATCATAATGCTACCTGCTTAAAGGATTTGCTTTTTATCACGAGATTTTTTTATTTCATTAAAGGAATACTCATTCCTGATGAAGAAAAATTGTATTGCGTCTTTATTCATGCCCGCACATAAATAATTGTGCTATTATAAATGCAACAATTAAATTTGAAAATTAAAACGTTGCTGCATCATTGCCTGGAAAACACGCGTTTTTTTTATTTAAAAACCTGCAAGATGAAATCGCTACTGTTGGTCGTTTTTTTTACTTGTCAATTGTGTAGCAATATTTCTGCGCAGGATATTGATTCATTGAAGTTGCAACTGACCCATGAAAAAAATGATACAACCCGTTGCCGTATATTAAATGAAATTGCCACCTACGCTTATTATAATTATGGTTTTGACAGTTGCAAAAAATATAGTGCAATGGCATTGGAGCTTGCGGATCAGTTGCTTCGTTACAATGAACCTGTTAACAATCCGGCTTATTTTCTTCAATGCAAAAAACTAAAAGCAAAAGCGCTTGAAAACTGGGGTGGCGCTATTGCTTATCTTGATGCAACTGCAGCAAAAGATAGTTTATTGGTTGCTGCTTCGTTATGGAACGAAACAAAGGATGTTAGTGGCAGGGCTTCAGTATATATGCGTCTTGGAGAATTTTTTATGAACCAAAACGATTTTGAAAACTCGGTGAAATATTTTGATTCCAGTCTTGTGTTTTATAAATCACTTAATGATTCAGCAAATATTGGTAATGTATATTTTGAATCCTCACTTACATTAAGGGCAATGGGCAAATATGGCGATGCGATGGAAAATAATATTGATGCATTGTACATATTCAGAAAATTGAAAGATACATTATCTGAAATGCAGTGCCAGTTTGCCAATGGTTTCATTTTTATGTTAGTGAAAGATTATGATGAAGCGTTGAAAGTGCAACTATCCGTATTGAAGACAGCGATAAAACTTAACAAGCCTGATTTAATAGCCCAGGCATATAATGATTTGGGTGTAACCAATATGAGAAAAGGTAATCTTGCCGAAGCATTAAAATATCATACAAAGGCATTGGAGATCAGAAAACAAGCCAACCTGGTTTCTATTATCAGCAACTCGTATAATTATATCGGAACTATACTCGAAGATCAGGAAAAATACAAAGAAGCAATAGCCTCCAACCTGGAAGGATTATCCTATGCAAAAAAGCAGGGTGATGGCAGATATATTCTTGACCTTTATTATAACATCGCTGTTGAATATTTTAAATTGAAAGAATATAAAAATGCATTAAATTATTATGATACCGTATTGCAGGTGAGCAACAGGGGCAACGATGTGTTTATGCGGGCTTCATCAATGCAGGGCTTTGCAAAAATTTATATGGCAATGAATAAGCCTGCAGAAGCGATGTCATGGTTACACAAAGCACTGGCAATAACAATCGCTACAGATTTTATGAACCAACGGGATATTTATCAAAGTTTATCTGAAGTATATGCAAAGACAGGTGATTATAAAAATGCATATCAATACAGCCTGAAATATAAACAGTATGCCGATTCATTGGCTAATCAGGAAAAAGCTGCTAAGCTTACCAGCCTTGCCAACCAGCTTGACTTTGAAAACAAGCGTGCATTGATGAAAGCCAGCCAGGATAAACAACTGGCAATTCAGCAATCGCAGATAGACAAACAAAAGTTGATTAGAAATATTTTTATTGCCGGATTAATTATTTTTATTGGACTTGCTGTATTATTTTTTATCCGGTTCACCGAAAAGAAAAGACTCAATCTTACTTTGGAACAAACATTGAACAACTTAAAATCAACACAGGCTCAATTGATACAAAGTGAAAAAATGGCAGGCCTCGGGGAGCTAACAGCAGGCATTGCACACGAGATACAAAACCCTTTGAACTTTGTCAATAACTTTTCAGAAGTTAGTAATGAACTCGTAGAAGAATTACGAATTAAAAATTACGAATTAAAAGTTGAAGACCCGGAAGTAAAAAGTTTGCTGAACGATATTGCACAAAACCTTGAAAAAATAAATCATCATGGCAAGCGTGCCGATTCGATTGTGAAAAACATGTTGCAACATTCCAGGAAAAGTTCAGGGCAAAAAGAGCCAACAGATATCAATGCTTTGTGTGATGAATATTTACGCCTGAGTTATCATGGTCTTAGGGCAAAGGATAAAGCGTTTAATGCAAAATTTGAAACTGATTTTGATGGAAGCATCGGAAAAATACATGTTGTGCAGCAAGATTTAGGCCGGGTAATACTTAACCTGGTGAATAATGCTTTTTATGCAGTGAATGAAAAAAAGAAACAAAATCCTGCGGGCTCAACAGAACAACCCTACGAACCAACAGTCACAGTGACTACAAAAAAAGAAGCTGGTAAAGTTATTATTTCTGTAAAAGATAATGGCACAGGCATTCCTGCAACTATTAAAAACAAGATTTTCCAGCCATTTTATACAACTAAACCTTCCGGTAGTGGTACCGGCTTAGGATTGAGTTTGAGTTATGATATTGTGAAAGCACATGGTGGAGAATTAAAAGTGGAAAGCCCGCCACCAGGTGATGCTGGTAAAGATGGAGTGGGGACTGAATTTATTGTGAAAATCCCTGTATGATATAAAGTAATATTTCAGAAATGAAAACGAAATTGTATTAGAGTTTAAACTGATTTACAATTGGCAAACTGACAAATGAAAAATGTATTTGCCTGAATATTTTGGAGATTTATTTATTAATATTTCAAACCTTTTACATCATAAAAATTTTTATACAAATGGAGAAAAGTATATAAAGTAATCGTAAAAGAGCCTGAAAAAGGTTGACAGCAAGCTGGGGTAAAGAAAATTAAACCGTATGTATTTATAATTATTTTATCTTACACATAAATCTAAGCATTGAGAAAATCACCATTCTACTTATTTTTATTTTAATTTGTACCATGCTTTAATTTTAGAGACTATGAAAATTCTTGTTGTTGACGACGAATTAGATATTAGGACATTATTTGAACAGCGTTTCAGGCGGGAAATCAGAACAGGTGAAATGGAATTTGCATTTTCTACTTCTGGTGAAGAGGCATTGGCATATATCAATAAGCATAATCATGAAGTGGTATTAATTTTATCTGATATCAATATGCCCGGTATGAGTGGTTTGGTATTACTGGAGAAAATCAAACAGCTTTTTGCTACTCCCCCTCCGGTTGTGATGATGATAACTGCTTATGGCGACAGCGAAAATTATAGCAAGGCTATGGAATTGGGCGCTGATGATTTCTTAACCAAGCCTGTTGACTTTGTAGTTTTAAAAGAAAAATTAAAAAATTCAATTCATGCCTAAGATCCTGGTAGCAGATGATGAAACGGACCTGGAAGTGCTGATCAAACAAAAGTTTCGAAAACAGATCAGGGAACGGCAGTATGAATTTGTTTTTGCCCTGAATGGTAAAGAAGCATTGGATATAATCAATGAACAAAAGGATATTGATATGCTGTTCAGTGATATCAATATGCCGGAAATGGACGGCCTTACTTTATTGGAAAAAATAAATGAATCCTACCCCATTTTAAAAGCTGTTATAGTTTCTGCTTATGGTGATATGGATAATATCAGGAGCGCAATGAACAAAGGTGCATTTGATTTTATCTGCAAACCTGTCAACTTTGAAGACCTGGAAACAACTTTGAACAAAACTATCAATTATGTCAACCAGTTGAAAGAAACAGTTCAGGCGATTAAAGAAAATAATATCCTGAAAATGTATGTGGATGAGTCTGTATTAAAGTTTATGGAGACACGTGAGTTTGAACACTCACTCACAACGAATGAAAATATTGAAGCTACTGTTGTTTTTATTGATGTATGCAGGTTTACATCCATTACAGAAACAGAAAAACCTGATATTGTCGTTGGATTGCTCAACAATTATTTTGATTTGATGGTGAAAGAAATCATTGCACAAAAAGGCCATGTGGACAAATTTATCGGTGATGCGGTGATGGCAGTTTTTCGTGGCGATTATCATTTAGACAGGGCTATTGAAGCCTGCCTTGCTATACGGAATGCAGTACAACATTTGCCTCCTGAAAAAATTAATTTCGACTTTGTGCCACAAGTCTCTATCGGAGTAAATAGTGGTGAAATGATTTCAGGCAATATTGGCTCTGCCAATCTGAAGCGGTTAGACTATACTGTTGTTGGAGACTCTGTCAATACAGCACAAAGATTACAAAGCAAAGCACAACCTGGTCAAATATTAATTTCAGTGGATTCTTATGAAAAAATAAAAGAATCATTTAACTGTGCTCCAGTAGGAGAGCTTAATTTAAAAAATAAAAAAGAACCTATAGAGGTGTATGAAGTGCTGAATTAAAATGTAAAGGATAATTATCGCGCATGCAATTTGAACAACTGAAAGAATTTATTCTTGAAAAACTCCATAACGAATTACCACATGCTTTGGCCTATCATAGTGTCAGCCACACAAAAGAAGTTCTGAGCCATGCACTTGAGTTAGGAACTGAAGAAGGCCTGTCTGAATATGAGCTTTTATTATTGCAGACCGCTGCTGTGATGCATGATACTGGTTTTATTGAAGGTAATATCAACCATGAAGAAAGATCATGCAATCTCGCAAAAGAATATTTGCCCGGCTTTGATTATACCAATGAAGAGATCAATCAGGTGTGTGAATTGATCATGACTACTAAACTGCCTCAATCACCTTACGATAAAATTTCAAATGTTTTATGTGATGCAGACCTATATTATCTCGGTACCAACAATTATCAATTGTATGCAGGCAGGCTCTATCGTGAAATGAGACATTTTTCACCTGACCTCACTAATGAAAGATGGCAGCAGATTGAAGAGACCTTTTTAGACAACCATGAATATTTCACTAAGTCTGCAAAAAACAAGTTGAATGCCCTTAAAAAAATAAATATAAAAAAAGTAAAAGCGACCCACAAAAAAGATAACAAGACTCACCGTGATTTTCGCTGGAATGATATTTTATTAATGTTCCTGGGATCTTTTATTGCAGGCTTTGGTTTAAAAAGTTTTTTGATTCCAAATAAATTACTCGATGGTGGCATCACAGGTATTTCACTTTTGATCTCAAGTGTTTATCAATGGAATTTTCCTATTGTGTTCACCATATTAAGCATACCAATGGTGATACTTGCCATTTATATTGTGAATAAAAAATTTGCTTCCAAAACCGCAATCTCCATCATATTTTTCAGTATCTGCACGCATTTTATTCCCTATCCCGTTCTTACACATGATAATTTGCTTATTTCGCTCTTCGGTGGATTTTTTGCTGGTATCGGCATGGGTCTGAATATTCGGGCTGGTTCTGCATTAGATGGCATTGAAGTGCTGGCTGTTTTCACTTTAAAAAGGAGCAGCTTTACAATCAGTGAAATTATTTTAGCTATCAATACAGTAATTTTTACAATTGCTGCCTTTCATTTTGGAATTGAAACTGCGTTGTATTCCATCCTGGCATATTTTGCAGCATCAAGAACTGTTGACTATGTGGTAGAAGGAGTTGAAGCATATACCGGTGTCACCATTATATCATCACACAGTGAACGGATAAAAGAAAGGCTTGTTACCGAGCTGGGAAAAGGGATAACAATTTATAAAGGTGAACGCGGTTTCCTGCCAGGAAAATATGAAATACACACAGAAGTTGACATAATTTTTACGGTCATAACAAGACTTGAATTGCGCAGGCTAAAAAATGTTGTGTATGCAGAAGATCCTAACGCCTTTGTTTTTGCCAACACCATTAAAGAAACTACAGGCGGCGTATTGAAGCGTAAAGCCAGTCATTGATATATAAGTACAAAACAAATAAGTGCGCCTGATTATTTTTTCATTCAGCATCTTCTTTTTTATTTTAAACAACAATATTGTGCTGGCACAAAACAATGATATTGGTGGATGGTATATTGTCAGCTACAATTATTCCTTTAATCAGAAATTTAATATTTACAGTGAAATAAATACCCGCAGCCAACATGCGATTAATGATTTTTATTATCATGAACTGAAAGCAGGTTTAGGCTATAACTTAACATCCAATATATCATTTTTATTGGGTTTTGGTAATTATGAAACCTACACATCACCAGGTAGTTTTAAAAAACCAGTTACTGCAAATGAGTTCAGGTTGTGGGAGCAGTTTACTTTAAACAATAATATCAACAGGGTACACCTGGAACACAGGTACCGAATAGAACAAAGATGGATCAATGGTGAATTTCGAAATCGTTTTCGTTACAGGCTTACTGCTTCTGTCCCAATCAACAAGCCTGTATTAACAGCTAATACTTTTTTTGTAGCAGCATCAGATGAAGTTTTCTTTACTGATGCCCGTCCTTATTTTATCCGCAACAGATTGTACGGAGGGTTAGGCTATCAATTTAAAAAGTTATTTACACTGCAAACAGGGATTTTGCGGCAATATGATTACAGATCAAGTGATGATGGCTCTGGTAAGAATTACATTTTTGCATCTCTAACTATCAGAACCGGGAATATTACAAAAGCATCTCAAATGAGGTAGGAATTGAATTATGGGCTGGTTTAATATCTTCAAAACACTTGATGCCCAATTCGCATAAACATTGTAAATTTGCGGTCTCAAAAAATAAAATATAGTTATGGGTACAATTAAAGTTGCAATAAATGGATTTGGCCGCATTGGTCGTCTTGTTTATCGCCAGATTTTCGACATGGATGGCATAGATGTAGTTGCTATCAATGATTTGACAAGTCCAAAAGTGTTGGCTCATCTTTTAAAATATGATAGCGCACAAGGTGGCTTTAAGAAATCAGTTTCTTATTCTGATAATTCTATTACAGTAGAAGGAAATGAAATAAAAATATATGCACAAAAGGACCCGTCTTTAATTCCGTGGGTCGATCATGATGTGGATGTTGTTTTGGAATGCACAGGTTTCTTTGCTGATAAAACAAAATCTGAAGCACACCTGAAAGCCGGTGCTAAGCGTGTTGTTATTTCTGCTCCTGCCACAGGTGATCTTAAAACAATTGTTTTCAATGTAAATCATGATATCATTGATGGTACTGAAACCATCATCAGTTGCGCTTCCTGCACTACCAACTGCCTGGCTCCAATGGCAAAAGTGCTGGATGATCAATTTGGCATTGTAATGGGTTTGATGACAACAGTACATGCTTATACCAATGATCAAAACACACAGGATGCCCCTCATCCAAAAGGTGATTTGAGAAGAGCAAGGGCCGCAGCTCAAAATATAGTGCCCAATAGCACCGGCGCTGCAAAAGCAATTGGCCTGGTAATTCCAAGCATTAAAGGAAAATTGGATGGCACCGCACAACGTGTTCCAACACTTACCGGTTCACTCACAGAATTAACTACAATCCTGAATAAAAAAGTTACAGCAGAAGAAGTGAATGAAGCTATGAAAGCTGCAGCTAATGAAAGTTTCGGTTATAATACAGATGAGATTGTAAGCAGTGATATTATTGGTATGACTTATGGTTCTTTGTTTGATGCCACTCAAACAAAAGTGCTTACCATCGGTGATCAACAATTAGTAAAAACAGTAAGCTGGTACGATAATGAAATGAGTTATGTAAGCCAGCTGGTAAGAACTGTAAAGTATTTTGCAGGTTTGATCAGCAAATAATTTTTTCCAAAAAATAAGAAGGAGCTTAATTATTCCAGCAATAATAAGTTCCGGCAAGCAGAAGTAATTCAATACTTAAATTATCAAAGTCCCATACTGAAAAGCCTGGGGCTTTTTTATGTGCTGTTTTATTACATTAGTTATGATTGTTGCACATCAAAATAGTAATAAACATTTTGATTGTTAACCGAAATTGATTTGACTATAAACAATTCAAATCCATTTTTTAAAATGATATTGAAAGCTTATTTTTATTATCAATACTGTCCTAAACGTTTTTAATCTAAAATAAAATTATTGATTCTATTGAGTTACAGGCTGCCAAAAACTGATTTAAAATAATAAACCCTGTATAACCGGATTCTGCTCAGGATTAGGAGG
>JAFDXI010000123.1 GCA_018268035.1 Bacteroidota bacterium
ATGGTTGCATTATTATTATCATCTACCAAAATGGTTTTTCCTAAAGCATCGTATGGATTTTTAAAACCTAAAGCTTTAATTGCTTTATTGTTGACGATAACATTATAGTTGGTCAGAGAATCACTGAGCCAAACTTTGTCAGAAGGAAGCAGGTTCCTTCCTGCAATTAATTTGATATTATAAGTTGACAGATAATTTTCATCAACAAATTTTCTTTCAGTATTAATATTATCTTTTGATGATGCTGAAGGCAACCTGATTTCGTTGAATGCATTGCCTGCTGAGGTGGGCGGGCCAGAACTGAAACTGATATTCCTGACACCTGAAAGTGACATCACCTGGTTTCTGAATACGTCTATTTTTTTCTGATCATTAGAAGGCATTTCTACTGTTTCAATGCCTGCTTTCCGATAGCCTAGATCTTTACTATAAAAATATTTTATCTGTGAAGCCACAACAATAGTGCAAATGATAAGCAACTGTGTAATTATAAACTGAGTTACAACCAAACCTTTTCTTAAAGAGAAACGATTAGCAAATCCTGCATTCTTTGCTTTAATCGAATTTTTCAAAGCTTCAATAGGTTTGAATCCAGCCATTATTTTAGCAGGATAAAAGCCGGCCAATAAAGTAATAACCAAAGCAAGTGCTATCAGAAAGAAAAACAGCGTATAATCAAAATGCAAATCAAACACAACAATAAAAGACAGATATTGGTTGAATGCATTTAATGCCCAATGCGCAAGCGCAAGCGCTATTAATGATGCGATGACTACTAATAAAAATGTTTCAGAAATAAATCCTAAAGACAACTGCCATTTGCTGCTTCCCAATGTTTTTCGGATGCCAATCTCTTTTGCACGGTTTAATGATTGAGCTGTTGCCAGGTTAATAAAATTGATACAGGATGCCAGCAAAATAATTACGGCCATTGCTATGAATGCAATTAACATAATCACCGGTGTAGCATACAAAGTGCCGCCATACCTTGTGTCTGTATGCACTTCAGATAATGGCTGTGCGTGAAAGGTTTCTTTTGCAGCAGATTCTTTATCAAGGTATTTATTTTTGAAAGCAACCAGATCATTATCGAAACGGTTGGGAGAATAACCTGTCGGAAGCGTAATAAAAGTATAACTGTCACCAAAATTTTGCCGCCAGTCCTGAACTACTTTTTCGTTTTCTCTTGCAAAGACAGAGAAAGGGAGCATCATGTTGCAGGCAATATTACTATTGCGTGGCATATTTTGCATAACAGCAGCAATGCGATAAGGCGCTTTATTAACGATAATTATATTTCCAATCAAAGAATGATAGTTTGACTGAATATTGTTACCGAAATATTTATTAGCCAGATCTTTTGAAATGATTACTTCATCCGGGTTGGAAAGCAAATTATTCAGATTGCCTGCCAACAGAGAAACATCAAATGTTTTAAAGAATTCCGGATCGGTATAAGTCAATTGATTTTCTTCAAAAAGTTTTCTTGTACCATTTTTAGCTGGTATTTCAATGATGGCATTATTGTTTGAATAGAGTCGTGTAACTGTTTGAAGGCTTGGAAAATCTGTTCGTAAAGCAGGAGCAAGTGCAAAGGTTGAAGTGCCGGTATATTGAATACCCTGTGCAGTTTTTTCATCATACACAATCCTGTAAATACGATCAGCATTAGAATGAAAACTATCAAAACTTGTTTCATGTTTTACCAGCACATATACTACAATGCAACTGGCAATACTTACTGCAAGCCCAAAAATATTAATGATTGAATTTAATTTATTCCGCCAGAAGCTACGGAATGAGGTTAAAACATAATTCTTGAACATTGTTGTGCTATTTTAAAATTGTTATAGAATTTTCAATATGATTTGTATTTCGGTTAATAATATTGATACAGTAAACCAACATGTATTTCACATTTATTATTAAAAATCCCCTGAATTATTTTTGTAAATTTGAATTGACATAACATTCATTATATGGAAAGAATAGTAATTGAAGTGGATGATGCTACCGCTAAAAAATGGAAAGATGCGTCTCCTGAAATAAAATGGCAGCTTGAAAAAAATATTGAAAAACAAATAGAAATTCTTTCCCGTGGCGTGAAAGAGGATGAATTCTTTGCACTGCTTGATAAAATCAGTGATGAAGCAGTGAAAAATGGACTTACAGAAGAAATCCTTGAAAAATTGCTGAATGAGGAATAATTTTTTTGTCGTTGATACCAATACATTAGTCAGCGCTTTTATTTTCAGATATTCTAATCCAAGAAAAGCATTTGAAAAGGTTGTGAAAGAAGGAGAAGTTTTTGCAAGCCTTAAAACGTACAATGAATTGAGTGAAGTTTTATTACGACCAAAATTTGATAAGTATATTTCTTCAAAAGAAAAGTTATTAGCTTTAAAAGAGTTTAAAGATCTGGCCATATTTAGTGAAACATCAGAGACTATTACTGAATGCCGTGATCCAAAAGACAACAAATTCCTTGAACTTGCTGTTGCAGTAAAGGCTTCATGCATTATCACCGGTGATAAAGATTTACTTATTTTACATCCTTTTCGAAATATTCCCATTTTAAGCGCTGTTGATTTTTTAAATAATTTTCAAACCACTTTGTAATTCACAATTCGTAATTCGCAATTGTTTTTACTCTGTCCTCAAACTCTTCACCGGATTAGCTATTGCTGCTTTAATTGCATGGAAGCTCACCGTTATCAATGCTATCAATAATGCTATCAATCCAGCTATCAAAAACACCCACCAATCAATATTGATTCGATAGGCAAAATCCTGTATCCATTTATGCATAAAATACCAGGCAACAGGAATAGCAATCACAATTGCAATTATTACAAGCTTTACAAAATCTTTTGAAAGCATTGCAGTAATGCTTAATACCGAAGCGCCTAATACTTTTCGTATGCCGATTTCTTTGGTACGTCGTGTTACCATAAATGCTGTTAATCCAAACAAACCAAGACAGGTTATTAAAATAGCTATCCCGCAAAAGACAGACATTAATGTACCCAATCGTTGTTCAGTTCTATATAAAGCATCATATTCTTCATCTAAAAAAGTATAACTGAACGGACGCATTGGAACAGAAGCTTTCCATTTTTTTTCAATATTGGAAATTACAGGTGACAATTTACCAGGGGCTATTCGTAATAAAATACCATTGTACCATTTCGGGCTGTTAAAAAGAACAACAGGTTGTATAGCAACATGCATCGAACTGGTATGAAAATCTTTTACCACTCCTATAATTGATCCTGTTCCTGCTATACCTAATATTACCTGTTTACCAATTGCATCTGACGGCTTGAGATTGTAATGGCGAAGGAATGATTGGTTTACAATAAACTCATTAATTGTGCTGTCTCCGTTGATCCTGGAAGGATCAAAATTTCTGCCGGCAATTAATGAAATGCCAAGAGTGGACAAATAATGCTGGTCGGCAGCAATACCTCCAACACTCTGCCAATCATCACTTGAAGTTGGATGAGCCTTAATAGAAAAACCGTTGCCAATAACCGTTTCAAAAGGTGAGCGCCATGTAAGCGACACATCCTGAACCCCGTTAATATTTCTCAGATCTTGTGCAAATGAATGCAACTTCTTATCAATATCGGCATTGCCATGAATGAGTACAATTTGATCTTTGTCCAATCCTAATTTAGTGGATTGCATAAACTGAAGTTGTGAGCGGACAATGATTGTACCCAGCATCAGCGCTACAGAAATAGTAAATTGAAATATTACCAAACTTTTTCTAACAGTTATGCCGCCTGTATTGGAAAAAACTCCCTTCAATGTTTCTACCGGGCGAAACCTGGAAAGCACCATAGCGGGATAAAACCCGGCGAGTAAAGAAACCAGGATTGTTCCCCCTATGAGAAATAAGAAAAAACTTGTATCAAAAATGTAAAAAGGGATTTGTTTGCCTAACAAATTATTCAGGTAAGGTAGTAAGGTATGTACAGCGATAATTGATATGATAACTGAAATAAAAGTCATCAAAAAAGATTCTGCAATGAATTGTGTAAATACCTGGAAAAAGCTTGCCCCAATAGTTTTCCGAATGCCAACTTCTTTTGCACGAACAGATGATTTTGCGGTAGAGAGATTAATATAGTTGGCGCAGGCAATCAATAATACCAGGATTGCAACGGTGATAAAGATCCGGATATATTTATAATCAGTAACAACGATTTCATTATTGAAATTAAATACCTGTGTATCGAAGTGAACATTCTTAAGTGGCTCCAATTTCAGGTGAAGGGAATTTTGAGAAGCAGCCTGGTTGGTTTCACCGGGAGGATTTACCAATGCATCAATTTTTTTTGAAAGCGCATCAGCATTGGCTCCCGGCTTAAGTAAAAGAAATGTTGTATAATCGGGATTGTTCCAGGCTTCCTGCATCTCAGAGCTGTCGAAACCTGGATTGCTGTAAAAAGAAGTAAGAAAATCAAAACTAAAATGAGAATTGGAAGGAACATTTTCGATAACTGCAGTAACTACAAATTCTTTTTTATTATTGTACAACAATGTTTGACCGATAGGGTTTGTTTTACCAAAATATTTTGTAGCAATATTTTTTGTAATCACTAATGTATTGGGTTTGTTCAGCGCTGTGTTTAAATCACCTGCTACAGGTTTAAAGTCAAGTATCTTAAAAAAGTTTGAGTCGGCATAGCAAAATCCGTTTTCATCAAACATAGCGCCCCCATGTCGTATGGTTCGGGAACCATAAGCCGACATAAAGCGGGTTGCATCTTCAATTTCCGGAAATTTATTTTTAAGGTAAGGGGCTACAAATACTGGCACAGATGGAGAAATGATTTGATTGCCACCCATGACCACATCATAGTTCACTCTATAAATAAGATCTTTTTTTGTGTGAAACTGATCGAAACTCATTTCATATTTTACAAACGATAGAATCAACAGGCAACAGGTAATTCCTGCAGTTAATCCCACGATGTTGATCATGGTATATGACCAATCTTTTTTTAGCGTACGAAAAGCTATGGCAAGGTTTTTTTTAAACACTTCAATAATGGTAAATTGTTAATTGATAATTTTAAATTCGTAACCTGCCTGCGGCAGGCAGGTTCGTAATTCGTAATTCGTAATTTTTAATTGTTCTTCACTCTGTCCTCAGGCTCTTCACCGGATTTGCAATCGCTGCTTTGATCGCCTGGAAACTCACTGTTATCAATGTTATAATCAATGCTCCTAAACCTGAAACAATAAATATCCATAAAGAAATTGTTGTCCTGTATTCATATTGATCCAACCATAGATTTAAATAATGCCATGCAAGCGGAATGGCAATAAAGCAGGATATGATAACAAGCAATGCAAATTCCTTTGACAACATCTGCCATAGATTATATATTGATGCACCCAACACTTTGCGCACACCGATTTCTTTCTTTCTCTGTTCTGCTACAAATGACGCGAGCCCAAACAAACCAAGACAGGAAATAAATATGGCGAGGATGGTGAAGAATGATGCCAGGCTGCCGATGCGTTGTTCATCAGCAAATTTTTTAGCGTACGTTTCATCATTGAATGTATATGTAAACGGTGATGATGGATTATATTTCTTGAATACTGTTTCAATTTTTTCCAGGGCCGTTGTTACCGGCAGATTTTGTTTTATTGCAATTGTAATGATGCCACCCCAGGTTGGGTCATAAAAAAACACAGTCGGCGTTACAGGTTTGTATGGCGACTCCATCACCATGTCTTTGATGACACCGATCACCTTATAATCTTTATCATTGAAATTGATAGTTTGGCCAACAATATCCTGTTTCATCCCGATTTGTTTCACTGCAGCTTCGTTCAATATCATTGCAGCGCTATCTGTTGCAAAATCTTTTGAGAAATCCCTGCCTTCTTTAATTTCCCAACCGATTGTTTTACCAAAGTCTGTTGTAACGCCAACAGTACCGAATGAAGGAATAGAATTTGGATCTTTACCCTGCCAGTTAAACCCAATCTGATTGGCAAAAATATTGGTGGTGGGGCTTGATGATTCAGCCAAATTATTTACTGCACCAGTTGCAAGCATATCATTCCTGAATGCATCATAATGGCCATCCAGATCAGATGTTGTCAGGAAAATAGTTATCAATCCATCTTTCTTATAATTAACAGGCCTGTCTTTTGCAAACTGAATTTGTTTAAACACGATGATGGTGCCAATGATTAATGCAATTGAAAATGTAAACTGTACTACAACTAATACTTTTCTTGGCAATGATGCAAACCTGCCTACACGGAAAGTACCTTTTAAAACTTTTATAGGCTTGAACCTTGATAAATACAATGCCGGGTAACTACCGGAAATTAATCCTGTGATGAAAGTAAATCCCAACGCAATTAACCAGAAATATATATTGCCCCAGGGAATACTAATGTGCTTATCAGCAAGTGAATTAAAAAGTGGTAATAATGAAATTACCAGTATGATTGAAAAAATAAAAGAGATAAATGCAACTAAAATTGATTCACTTAAAAACTGTTTAATCAATTGTGTGCGCAATGAGCCTACAGTTTTACGGATACCAACTTCCTTCGCACGTTTCTCGCTTCGGGCAGTGGACAGGTTCATGAAGTTGATGCACGCAAGCAACAATACAAAAACACCAATGATTGTAAACAACCAGATAAATTGTATTCTTCCTCCGGCAGGTATGCCGTTTTTAAAATCACTGTACAAACGCCATTTGTTCATCGGGAAAATATATGCCTGCTCCACTCCTTCAGTCTTTGCATTTTTATGTGCCATCACTATGTTCTTTATCTTCCCGGATACTTTATCCATATCAATATTATCAGCCATCTGTACATAACATTGCCATGAATGATTGTTCCATGCAGTCGCAGATTCTTTTAACCAGTTTTCAGTAGTGATATATTTTTTCCAGGGAAGAAAATATTTTGAGTCGTTTAAAGTTGTGTTATCAGGGAAATCTTTAAACACACCGGCAACCTTATAATTGTCCCTGTTATCCAACCTTATCATTTTATTGAGCGGGTCAGCTTTGCCAAAAAAAGTTTCAGCCAATGATGAACTTATCAAAATAGAAGAAGGATCATTTAAAGCATTGATGTTGCCATTTATCATCTTAAGTGAAAACATAGAGGGGAAAGATGCTTCTACCCACATACCTTTTTCGCTGATCTTCTTTTCACCAACACCCAGCACATGACTAAAATTCCAGGATGCCATTGAGATGCTTTTAAAATCACTTCCATATTTCTGTTGCAACTCTTTACCTATTGGCATACAAACAGCACTGCTTGTTACCATTTTATCATTTTCAACCACAAAAGTTGTCATCACCTGTGCTAACTTATCGTGATTGTTGAAATACCGGTCGTAGGTGACTTCATTCCAAATCCATAAAGCAATTAAGATTGCTACAGCCATCCCTGCGGCAAGCCCCAGTATGTTAATGGTGGAATAAACTTTATTCTTAAAGATATTGCGCCATGCAATTTTCAGGTAACTCCTAATCATAGCAACTTTCTGTTTTTAGATTTGAGAAAAAAAATCAGTCAGGATGAAGGAAACAATTGAAATGCCATTCGGAGTAATTATTCATTATCAATATGTTATACAACATAAAGCAAATAAAAATTGTCCGGTTTCGAACAGTTGTTTATTTGTTACCGGACAGTCTGAAATCCAATAGTATCATCTAAGGTTTTATTACAGGAAATAAAAAAATGGAGAACGGTGATGATTAAATATATTTTTCAAACAAAAAAATTACCCCGTTATTCAGAACGGGGCAATAAAAGAAAGATAAAAAATATTATTGTCCGCCTAAATAAGATAACCCTTTGCCTTTCAAGACCTCACCCACCAAAGGTGGGCAGGCTCCCCAACCCCCTATCCAAAAACGAGGGGGCTTAGAACCCTTACTGACAAAGAATTTCAGCCATTTTGAATAATTTTATTCAAAAACAATAATAAAAAATATTTGTAGAAAAATTATTCTTCAGAAGTTTCTTCTATGGCTTCATCCTGTGCATTTGCCATCAGCATATTGCTCATCTTGCGCAAAGGGTTGCTATGGTTTTCATCAAAACCGGAACGTTGGTTTATAATATCAACACATTCAAAAATTGCGCAGAGAAAAGAAGAAGCATCAGCCTTTCCTTTGCCTGCAATATCAAATGCAGTGCCATGGTCAGGACTAGTGCGGACAACAGGCATGCCTGCAGTAAAATTTACACCTTCACCAATGGCTAATGATTTGAAAGGTATCAGGCCCTGGTCGTGATACATGGCAAGCACAGCATCAAAAAGCTGATATTGTCCCCTTGCAAAAAAAGCATCAGCGCTATATGGACCAAAGGTGAGCATCCCTCTGTCTTTTGCTTCTTTGATTGCAGGCTTAATGATGGTTTGTTCTTCATTTCCCACAAGGCCTTCGTCACCTGCATGCGGGTTTAATCCCAACACTGCAATCTTAGGTTTATCAATGCCAAAATCTCTTTTCAAACTTTCATTCAGGATATTGAGTTTGCTAAGAATGGCAGCTTTTGTAATATGTGCTGCAATATCTTTTACAGGCACATGCTCCGTAACTAATGCAACACGGATATTGCTTGCGGTCATCAGCATTACTACATCATTCAATCCAAACTCATGTTGTAAATATGGTGTGTGGCCGGTAAAATTAAAATCAGGAGACTGGATATTTTTTTTATGCAATGGTGCAGTCACGAGCCCCTGGATATGCCCTTGTTTCAAAGCATTCACTGCATGTTGTAAAGAAAGCCTTGCATATTTTCCGCCAATCTCATTTAATGTACCAGCAGCAATAGCCACCTCATCTTCCCAGCAACTATACACATTAATCTGTTTATGGCTGATGCGTGAAAAATCCCTTGTTGACTGGTATGAAAAATTCAGGTCAGGTAATGATTTGCGATAAAAATTTATACTCTTGTTGCTTGCAAAAACAACAGGTGTGCAAATTTCAAGGATGCGGTTATCACATAAAGATTTTATGATTAGTTCAATGCCAATTCCATTCAAATCCCCACAGGTAAACCCAATCAACGGCTTTGATGTTTCAGTACTCATGCTGTTTGTTTGCGGTAAAAATAAATCAATCTGGTATATTAAAATGTTATACTATAAACATTCCGGTAACTTGTTTCATAAACTGTAGCCAATTATTTTTTTGCATTGAGTTTATCTAACCATTCTGCTGCTGTTGCATCGCCCTGCACTGTGGCTTCCATCAGGAGTTGTGCACCTTTCGTTTCATTATAAGGAAATACACAACGGGTATAATAATCTAGGCTTTTTAAAGTAGCATCATCATTAGCATAAGCATATAAAATTCCCAATGCTGTTTTTGCCGGCAGGTAATTTTTATTACTGGCTTCTTCCAACATAGAAAATGCATCGCTACATGCAATCCTGTTGTTTTGATTTTTTAAAGCAAGGTTGGCATAAACAAACATTGCCTGTGGTATTTTTTGATTAGACAATTGTTCATAAATATCAAGCGCTGCTTCTTTATTTTCCCTCAACATTGATTTTGCATTTTGCAGTTGTTGTTCCAGCGCAGGAGCAAGCGCATCAGATGAATCAACCTGGATTGTTTTTTTTGTTTGCGCTATAGGTTTGTTATAATTTGTTTGCACAGCATAAACAAAAATTGCTGCAACAAATAATCCTAAAAGCACCCACAAGAAAACCTTTATGCCATTTGATTTTTTCTTTGGAAATAGAACCGGTTCAACATTTTCAGCAAATGTGGTAGCTGTATTTTTTCCTTCACGCAGTTGTTGTAATGCAATTTGCAAATCGCGGTTTTGTTCAAGTAACTTCCTGTTCTCCAGTTGTAACAATTTTATCTGGTCATTGCTTTCGCTGTTATTGTTTGACCATGTCCTGTTTTGTACAATATATTCATGCAATGCCATCCCGCTTGCAAAACGTTCTTCAGGCACTTTTTGCAAACACCGATACACCATATTATAAATCCACTCAGGTATCCGCATTTCAATATCCCTTTTCTCATTGCTCCACAATTCAGGCAATGCTTTCCCTCTCAATGTAAAAAGATTAGGAGGAGCAGTTTCCATGTGTGCAAGCATCACAGCATTTCTTGCTGTTTCACCTTTTTCAGATAATGGAAAAGGAACAGTACCTGCAAGCAATTCAAACATCACCACACCAAAACTATAAACATCAGTTTCAAAATACATCCGGCCTTCATTTTGTTCTGGCGCCATAAACTCGATTGCACCAGCATGCCTGAGGCTTGTCCTGCGGTCTTCATCACTCATGATGGCCAAACCAAAATCGAGCAGCACATAATTACCGGTATTGACATTAAATTTTACATTATTACTTTTTATATCACCATGCTTTACATTGAAACGATGGCAATGAGCCAAAGCGCCTGCTAACTGTTCTGCAACTTTTAAAAATTCAATGATGGTAAAAACAGGCTCATGTGGTGGTTTTAATAATTCTTCCAAATCAGGGCCTTCAATAAATTCCATTTCAATGAATGGAAAATTGCCTGTTTCAGTGATGCCTGAGCTTAAAATTTTTACAACATTAGGATTCGGTTGTTCATTTACTTTTTTCAGTTTTTCAACTTCATTCTGAAAACGGGCAAAATTTTTGTCTTCAGATGATTCACTGTAAATGGGTGTAGGCAATAATTTTATTGCAGTAAAAATTTCACCGGTGCGCCTTCCTTTATATACAGAACCTTGTCCGCCGGTTTTCAACGCACCCATATTTTCAAGACCCGATGTTATTGTAAAAACTTTACTCATTGATAGTAGTAAATCCTGTTGTTATTTTTCTGAACATACCCGGCAAATAAACAAATTTTATTTTTGTATGCGGGTTTGTATAATCTATTTCCTGTAACAAAATTTATCACTGCAGTTTATTATTTCACTTTTACTCATCTACTCATGATATCATTTTGCATTATAAGACCTCACCCCAACCCCCACTCCAAAAGCGAGGAGGCTTAAAACCCAATCTGGCAAAGGGTTCCAGAAATATTAAAAATTTTAAGATAGACAACAATCCAACTATTCATTAAAAAAACTAAATCTCACCAATGCTGATTCTCCAAGCATCACCTGGTCGCCTTCTTTTAACTGGTGCCCCACTTCTGTTGTCACCAATCTTATTTCATTACCCTGATCAGGTTTTATTTTTATTTTATTGTATGGAGGTATGCCTCCTTCATCTGCAAATAAATAAAATGAAGCCGATTCTTCATTCCATTCAATATGGGCGTGTTGCCGGCTGATTGATTTATTGCTTTTGTTATCACTGTTATTTGGAAATGCAACCTGATTTACACGCATAAAACCTTTTGCCACCTGCACATTTTTTTCCCTGCCGATATTTATTTTTTTAACTGATGAATGTAAAGTATAAACAGCCTGTTCTGCTTCACCATTTAAAATTTTTAAGTAAGCAGTTGCTTCTTTATGTATGGATGGTTTCTGACGTGTTGAAATAAATAATGCAACATCCAGATCCGCAGATACTTTCGCTTCAGGTGGTGCAGGCTCATCAACAGTAATTTTTAAATACCATTCAACTGGTAAATCAATGGCAAAATCATCTGCAATCTTCTGAATATCATCTTTGCAATTGTCCTGTTGTTCTATATACACTGCACTTTCATACATGAACTTAATTTCAGGCGGACAATTAATATATAAATGCAAACCGCGTATGCCACCACCTTCACCGCTACCTGCTTTTTTTAATTGCTCTTTGATGAAATCAAGTATATCATTCCGCAGGGTTTTAATGTCCTTAGGCTGTTTTTTTTGTTTTGAAAAATTAAGCATGATGCTTTTATTTTAGATTGATAATTTTTTTAAAAATCTTTTATTGTTCAATATCATTTCCTGTTTTTGCAATTGATTTATTGGCTGTCATTGATTGATTATTCAAAGGCTTTTCTTTTTTCTTGTCAAAGCTTTCTATATAACCCATTGCACGCAAAACAGGAACGATATGTTTACCAGCCAGTTTCACTGCAAAACTGGAGCCTTTACAATTTTCAACTCTTACGCACACAACAACATGTTTTTTTGTGCCTGGTTCAGGAGCAAAGAAAACATACCATCCATCATTAATGCGTTCATTTTTTACAATGCGTTCCGGTGTCCCTGTTTTTCCTGCAACAGCAATACCCAAAGTGTAAAATTTCATCGCACTTTGTTCAATCATATATTTTGTCATCAACGAAGCAAAGCTTGTATCGTTTGTCAATGGTATGCCTTTTTGTAATGTTGTTGTTTTGCCATTTACACTTAATACATAGCGGCTCTGCATCATCGTTCCATCATTGGCAATACCTGCTGCGATTCTTGCTACCGCTGCCGGTGTTGCTATCAGTGCACCCTGCCCCCATGCCATACCTGAAATACCAATACCTCTTGTACGTTTTATATTATTTGGGTCATATCTTTTTAAACTGGTAAATTCAGTTTTGCGCCAGATATCTTTCCATTTTTCCTGTTGTTGTTTATCATTATCATAATCGTAATAATATCCGCCCACACCATGTAAAAACATTCCTGACTTCAGGTATAAATCACCCATGTATTCCTGTAATTGTTCTTCATTTGCCAATCGTATAAAAAATGAATTGTTGGACCTTACAAGGCCACGCTCCAAAGTAATATAACCTGCTTCATCAGGCTCATAACCTTTTGTGCGGATGAGGTCTTTTGGATAAACATGAATAACTTTTTTTGAAGCAGCTATTCCTAATTTATTAAATGCTGCCAGTGATGTTACCAGTTTTGCTGTTGAACCAGGTTGTGTAGCAATGGTAAAACCTAAGTCATTATCAGTAATCCATCCTTGCAATTGATTTTGTTCCTGTGGCGTTAGATTCATCATTTCCCAATCATCAGTTTGTGGCAATGGATAATTAGCAGATGCCAACACATCACCTGTACTGTCTTCCATCACCACAACAGAGATGCGATAGTTGACAAGTGAATCATCACTTTGCATTGATTGCTGAATTTTTGTTTGCAATGCAGCATCCAATGTCAATTGCACATCACGGTTTTTTTGTTTGAATGAATCAACTGAAGTACTGTTGATACCTTCAATCAATAAATGAGATAAAGCACTATAATCCTTTTGTGCAACGCTCATCTCAATTGATGTCTGAGGCAAAAATTTTTGTTCATGGTAGCGTGTTGCACTCACGGTGAAGTTGTTTTCAGGAATAGGAAAACCCCGCATTGCTTCAGCTTCACTGTATTCAGCAAAATATCCATTGGATGCACCTTTAAAAATATTGGTATTATCATCACCAATCCAAAAAAACATTTGATTGCCGAAAGGGTAATAACGATCGAGTCGTTTATAAAACATGGCATCAATATCTTTCTTAGGAATATTCAGCGCCAATAGTGAATCTCTTTCATCACTGATAACTGACTGGTGACTGGTTGCTAAAATGCGGCCTTTTCTGTCGAGTAAATTGCCTGCCTGCAGCCTGTTCATTAAAATGCTGATGCGCGGATTATAACTAAACATCCTTGCACCACTCCTGTCAGCAACCAAAGCAGGTTGCACCACCCATTTGGTATTATTGACAATATATTTTGAAACACTGATGCTCAGCAATACAATGCCGGTGCAGGCCCCCAATAAAGCAGGTATTAAATTCCTGTCTTGTTGTTGTGCAATATATTTCATCTGCACAGGTGAACCATGTATCATTGATGCCGACAATAAAAAACCAACAGCAAGCATATTTACAATTAAAGATGACCCGCCATAACTCATAAATGGTAATGCAACGCCAGATAAAGGCAATGCGCCAACTGAGCCTCCTGCAATCAATAGAAATTGAATAAAACTTGCAATACCAATTCCTGAACAAACATAAAACAGGAAAGGCCTTCCTGATTGTCTGCCAATGATGATTGAGCGGTGCAGATAAATAAAGAACACAATAAACACACTCACAATACCGGCAAGCCCAAACTCTTCACCCATTGATGGCAATATCATATCAGTATGTGCTTCCGGAATTGTTTTAGCAAAACCCTCTCCTGCACCTTGCCCGGTAAAACCTCCTCCAGACATAGCCCATATACCATTGGCAATCTGGTCTCCACCAAACACTTCATTGTTCCAGGGATCCTGCCAGATGGCTTTTCTATCAATCAATCTTTGCATGGGTCCGGGGAAATAATGCGCAAGCATGGGTATTTTATCCAATAATAAAAATGCAGCAATAATTACCAATGCCATCACTGATGATTCACTCAGTCTTTTTGTAACAGTGAAAGTATAAATTACAAATGCAATCGCAGTGATGATTGTTGCCATCAATACATCTTTTGATATCCAGATAGCTATCACATAAAAAACTATGGATATAGCCATGTGAATAAAATCGCCACGCGAAAAAGAAAACAATACAATAAAAGTGAAACAACAAACCATTGCAGGACCGAGGTCGCCCAATAGTAAAAATAAAAATATAGTTGCGAGGATAGCTGTTAATGCAAAGATGAAAAACTGACTGCGTTTAGTCCAGGTGAAATATGATGAAATAAATTTCTCATTGGTTGCAAAAAATCCTGCCAGAAAAATGACAATAGTATATTTTACAATTTCACTGGGCTGAAAGCCAAAGAGGTTTACTTTCACACCACTGCCTTCCGGGCCTGTACCAAATAAATTCGTCATCACCAATAACCCTGTAGCGATGATAGCCCAGGGCCAGCCATTGGATGCTGATTTGATTTTAGTAAAAATAAGAAGGCGATAAAACCTCGAATCAGTTGTAAATTTTTTCAAATCAAACAACAGCAATAAAATAATCCCAACGATGCCCGCAATAAAATAATAAAATGAGCTCTTGGCTAAAAACCAATCCCGCAAAGGATCCTGGAGGCTTATCAATGTGATGAATGATAAACCGGTGATGACCATAATCGAAGGCAGGATTAATTGGTCGGCCTGCCTGAACCAAATACTAAGCACAATATGCAGGACGATAAAACTTAATATAAAACCAATAGTAATAATCCAAAACCATTGCATTACATCAGCAGGCGTTCTTACAATAAAAGCTTTTTCTTTTTTTAATGAGCTGAAATCTTTTGTAGAGAATAATCTTAACTGATGCGGAGAACGATAAAAATTAAAACTTGCATCATGATCTAATTTTTCAATACCCTGCGACCTGCCGAAAGTGTAATTTAATTGCAGGGGCAAAACAGAATAAGTCTTATCATCCGGCAAACCTTTAAAAGAAAATTTCCCATTTGCATCTGTTTGTGTATATACAGTTAATGATTGCAGTTGTTTATGATGCAAAGAATCTTCAGCAAAAGTTTTTCTTACTGTAATGGTGTTTTCAGATAGCAGGCTATCCACTTCTTCCACATCATTACTGTACAGACTGTCTTGAGGCAATATCAGACGCAAACGGACAATCACATTGGAAACCGGAGCATCTTCTTCTTTTACCTGGCCACTGATGCTATGTTGGCCCATGTCTATATTATTGACAGAAGTGATGGAAGCGGGATGATTTTTTTGTTTTTCGAAAACAGCATCATCTTCAGTTGAAATACCTAAAGCTATACGCTCTGCTGCTACTCTTTTCCTAAATGATTCCCCACCTTGCGTCATGGCAACAGCAGCATTTACACTGTATTGTTTTTTATTCAGGTCGCCAATATTATCAATTGGTGTATGATCACTCATCCTTGCACGGGCAAAAGTGGAACTGATAAGATCAATATCTTTTTCATCCTGGAAATAACGGCCTTTCTGCAACAAAGATTTCATGTTTTGTTCAGGCTGATCATTGTTGAGGTTAATCATCGTGCCCTGCTTCAAACGCACAGGCAACTCAGTAAAATCATTATTGAGAACAATATAAATTTTATAAAAAAGCACTGCCATCACTGCACTAATCAGCAATAAAAAAAGTCTTTCAGTGTTTCTGTTGACAGATGAATGAGTGGTTGTTTTCATTATTTACTGCTACGGGTTTTAGCTGAATCTAATCTTGCATGCACACTGTCAGTAATGCCGACTGAATTATCCCTACTATTTTGAAAAAGCTGTGACATTAATACCGGGTACCTGCAATTGACAAACTGTACGTTTTTTAAATGAAGTGATTTATTATTCACAAGCAATGCAATATTGAAGTTTTGAAATGTTATACTATCCATCACAATATATTTACAGTTGTCTGAAAAAACCATCGCTGCTCCATTGAATGAAGAGTCAGAAACAAGTGTAACTCCATTACCGTTGATATAAATTGAGTCTTTCGATATGTTTAATGAATCATTGATAGTTACATTTTTTGTTCCACCAAGAATTTCATTCAATGCAATTTCCTTACCGGTTGTATTATTGATATTATCCTGTAACCTTTGTGATAAAACATTTTTTATCAATGGCAAAGCATTCGTTTTTATTTCATTGGTGCTGCTAAAAAAATCTTTGTATAAAAAGCCTGCTAATGCTAGCAATAAAAAAATACAAATCAATCCGGTAAAAGATGTTTTCTTTTTTGGGGTAACGGGCTTTTGGACAGTAGCACTTGTTTTTTCAACAACCGTTGGTTCAATTTTTTGATCTTCATCTTTTTTTGATGCAACAGGTTTTGTAGCCTGATGTTGTGTTGGTTGTTTATCGTTTTTAATAATGACGACAGTGATGTTGTCTTTACCGCCTGCCTGATTTGCAGCATCAATCAATGCAGTAGATATATCTTTTAATTTTCCCGGAGCATTTAATATACCTGTGATGGTTTTACTATCAATCATATCACTCAGGCCATCGCTGCACAACAGTAAAACATCACCTGGTAAAAATGGAGATTCGCCTGTTTCAATAAAATCAGGCTCAACAAGAATTTTATCATCATCAAAACCCAATGCTTTGTTGATTTCATTTCGTTTTGGATGTTGCATGGCTGCTTCTTCTGATATCCGGCCACTGTCTTCAAGATATCCGACAAAAGAATGGTCATGCGAAACTTTTACTAATGAAGAGTTGTCACGAAAAAGATATAAACGTGTATCACCTACATGCGCATAATAAAATTTATTGTTGTTAATATCTGCAATAACCAGTGTGAGCACACAGGCCATTTCTGCATATTTGCAGGATAACTTTTTTTCTTCAATAATTTTTTGATTGGCATCCAGCACAGCTTTTTTCAGTGTGCCGGGAATATTATCACCTAAAGAAGATTTGAGGAAATTTAATATTGAAGTTCTTGCTAATTCAGATGCAACCTCACCGCCTTCATATCCACCCACACCATCAATAACACTCCCGATGATAAACCTTTTATCTGTCGTTGCCTGAGCAATAAAATTATCTTCATTATTATCACGCAGTTTGCCGGCATCAGTCAGTCCAAAAAAATTATCTGCCATTTTTTCTGTGTGTTTTTTTCACATCCCTGAAGTTGGCGCCAAGCATTATGAGGCAAACAACAAAGAGCGATGATGATAAAATAATGTTCATCATTTGAATGCGTTGTTTATATGTTTAAGATTTAAAAATATTAACCCCGACAATTCCATTCAATACAATTCTTGAGTTTAAAGGCAGTCGCACCCATTTTAGGTCATTATGGTTGCTCGATGGTATTTGCGTTTCATTTACAATTGTTTTTTCACCATAAGAGGCGAGATAAAAACTGTCGTCTTTATCATCATATCTGATTTTCAGATGAGGGGTATTTACCCATTCAGAAGGGATGCGGAAAATATTTGACTGTTCTTTATTTTCATCTTTACCAGATACAGTTATTTCTTTATCCTTCATAAAATATTCAATCTTTTTTCCGGCATATTCCCTGTCAGGGATAATTGTTTCCAACCTTGCCACCACTTTCCCATTAACAGAGGTCACTGAATGATCAGGTGACATTAAATGATTGTCATAAGCTACTTCATAATAACCATCACTATAAAAAATAAAACCATCAAGCAATTCAGGATTAACATCAAAGGTTTCTGCAATACCTGTCTGACGAGGAATAAAAGTAATCCGCAGGTTTTCATTTTTAGGCTGTGTACTGCCAGGCATTAATTTTCCAATCAAACTTTTATCGCCACGCAAATATTCAGGATGTGCAACAAAACGAAACACCCATTTATTACTGGAGGGTGCAACTGTTTTACCATTTTGTATTTCCTGATTGAGTATATCATAAAATTTTTTTACTGACTCCTGTACAATCAAACCAAAAATGCCATTTTTATTTTGTGTAAACTGGTTATAATCTTCCTGGTTGAAACACACAATATATTCATGAAAAAAAACAATCCTGTTGGCAAAAGATAATTCTTTGATGGAGTTTTCAAATTTATCAACGATATACTGATATATTTCATCCGTTGTTAATGGCTGTGTCTGATGTGTGGTATATTCTATTTCACGTTTTAAAAACCAATCGTGAAAGCCCATGCGTTGCCAGAAAGAAGATTTAGTTTTTGTCATTTTTATCTTTATTTTTTTTACCAAAAAGCCTTTGAAAGAAATTTAATTTTTTTTCCTGTTGCTTTACTGCAGGTGTTGCTAAAACAGTTTGTTTCGCTTTTCTATCAGCTGCAAGGTTCGTTTCAGTATTTTCATTGTTGGTTTTTGTAACATCAATCAACCGGCCATTAAAATCATGCCTGTGTTCATTATTATCAATCCAAACAGCATGGGTTGCACTATACACAACTTTTTTCTCACCTAAAGTTGCAGGTTGTTCATCAGTTGTAGCTTTTATTGAATCCCATGTATGTCCTCCATCTACAGAAAATAAATACAGGTTATTGGCAACATCATAATAAACATTCCTGTAAGGATAGTAATAAAATTCAAATTTTTGTTGATTATCCTGATTACAGGAAATCAATAAAAAGGAATAAGAGATTAAAAACACGATTAATGAAGATTGCCTCATGCGGGAAAGTTAAAGCAAAGATTAAAGCATTAAAACGAAAATTATTTAAATTCCTTATGTAACAAAGGGCTGATTAATGTTAGAAGAAATTTAATTTCCGGTTGTAACTTATTTTAACTACCTGATTAATACAAATGTTCCTTTCTTCAGATAAGGTTTATCAGTGTAATCCACAGCCTGGATTACATAAACATAGGCACCGGCAGGTTGCTTCTGCCCTTTAAAAGTTCCATCCCATCCCACGCCTGGGTTGCCTGAGTTGAAAAGCAACTGCCCCCAACGATTATAGATTCTTAAATACATGAATTTTTTCATGCCGGCAACAATAGGCCTGAATACATCATTCCTGCCATCACCATTGGGAGTAAATGCAGTGGGGATAAAGACTTCAGGTTGCGAATTGAATATAATAATTTTTATACTGTCAGTATTATAACAACCCTCAGGAGTGCTAACCCTTACACTATAAAGAACAGTATCGGGCAGACCAGTTAAATTCAAAACAGGGTTTGCAATAAACGGATCACTTAAACCTATTATAGGATCCCATTTATAGTTAGTGCCACCAGTAGCATTTAGTTGCAATGGTTGTGATCTCACTACCACCGTATCATTACCTGCAAAAGCTTTAACTGTTGGGATAACAGTTACTCGAACCGTATCACTGCCTGGTTTAGGGCAACCAATTGTATCAGTGACATTCAATATATAATCAGTTGTTTGTTGTGGTCCAGCTATTGGTGTTAATGTATTTGCATTAATTAAAGACCCGGAAGGTGACCAGGCAAAATAAGTCCCTTCAATTGTCGCATTCAGTTGTGTGGTAGCGCCGTAGCAAATAGATACATCATCACTCACTTTGACTGATGGATAAGGTACAACATTGACCTGGATATTATCAGTCGCAAAACATTTACCAACTGATGACTTCAAAACATAGTTGGTGTTGGCCTGTGGTGTAGCAACCGGATATTCTACATCAGTTTTATTTAATCCCAATGGAGGCGACCATGAAAAATACAATCCATTGGTTACGGGATTGAGTATGATACTATCGGTCTTGCAAATCGTTGTATCATTGGGAAGGTTCAGATCAACTTTGTCTATCACATTCACCAGAACAGAATCTTTAGTATCGCAACCTTTATACGAGACAGTAATTCCATAGAGTGTTGTAGTTTTAGGATAAATGAGTGGTGAATTACTATTGGGATTGATGATATTATAAGGAGGATCCCAATTGAAAGTTGCACCTGTTGTTGTTGAACTTGATTTTAACTGTAAAGTATCAATACTGCAAATTAAGGTATCAGGAAAAGCAAGCTGAAGATCGGGGCCAAGTGTAACATCTAATGCTTTTTTTGCAGTATCAATACAACCTTTTGAATTGGTAGTAATCAACATTACTGTTCTTGTTCCAGTATCAGTATAATTGTGAGCCGGATTTTGAGTAGTATCATCCGGAGGGGCGCCAGTGCCTGAATCATCAATGCCATCGCCAAAAAACCATTTCCATGAATTTACATAACCATATTTTGTAGTAGTCAGGTCTTTGAAGAAATATGGATTTTGGATACAACTTGCGTTAATAGAAAAATCTGTATTGAAGCCTGGATAAATTTTCACCTGTGCTTTTGCAGAATCTTCACAGCCCTTATTATTATTGGCTTTTAGTTGAACATTATAAACGCCGGTATCAGGATAAGTATAAGAAGGTGTTGCTTTTGTTGACGTATCTGTTGTAATCCCAGTAACACCAAAATCCCAGTAATAAGAATATGATGCATCAATACTGGCATTATTTTTAAAATTAAATGTCAAGCCATCACAGGTTATATAAACAGGATCTAATAAAGCGCCGCCAATGCTGCAATTAGCAACATTTAAATGCAGCTCTTTTCTTGTTTTACCAATATATACACCTTTCCTGAATTCGCTTACACAAACTGCTACCACATAAGTGCCTGTTTGTGCAGGGGCATTACCGGATACAATACCTGTCACCGGATCAATAATAACGGTAGGCCCAAGCGGTTGCCCACCCGAATATGGGGTTAGATAAGGAATTGTAGCATAAGGAGGTGCAGGCGGGTTTTCAATTACCGGGTCATTAGCAGTACCACCTGTCAATCCACTGCATAAACTATAACTTAGAGAATCACCATCAATATCTGTTGCAGAAAAATCAAAAGTGAATGGTGCATTATAACAGATAGCTACAGTTTCATTAAAAGCAAAAACAGGGCTGTTGTCTTCATAAGCTGCACCACCGGGAATAGTGACAGTATAAGTCAAACCCACCAGATTGGAATTGGCAACATTTTCAATACCAACAATCCTGCAACAACGCTGTACCGCTACTACATACCCATCAATATTTAAAGGCAGGTTAACTGTGACATTATATTCTGCAATCAAATAACAAACATTGGGTTGGTTTTGAAAACAAGGGCCAAAGTCTGTTTTGCTTTCAGTAGTGAGCTTTGTTAGAATGACATTATGTGCGCTACCTATTTCTGCTCCAGTGCCTGCATCATGTATGGAGAGATGAATACTATCATCTACTTTTTCCGGTTCGCTGCAATCCGAATATTGATAAAATGTTATTTTATATTGAGCGCTGTTTCCTGACTGGCTCAAAAAAACATATTTTATCCAGCCACCTTTCAGGTGATCGGCATAAACAGTATTAACTGATAAAACCAATATCAGAGAGAAAATAAAACCAACTGAAAATTTATTCCATTTCATGTATAAAATCCTTCAATATCCTTTTTAGTTTCAGGGGTTTTTCCAGCATACTCATGTGACCTGTATTTTCCAATATGTGAATGTATGCAATTTCAGGTAGATGCACCTGTTGCAAAACATCGCTTAATGGCGCTGCATTATCTTCTGTTCCTAAAACAAATAATACGGGTAGATTATTATCTCTTAAAACACTTGTTCTATCGGGCCTGTTCATCATGGCATAATAATATTGTTGCAAAGATTTTTTGGTAGCGCTTCTGCCTTCTTCAATCAAATCATTCACAACTTCAGTGTGTTTTTTCTTAAAACCTGCAGAGAACAAACCGGGTTGAGCAGTTTTCAAAAATGCATAGCTGCCATATTTTTCTATAACATCAATTCCTTTTAATCTGATTTGTTTTTTTTCTTTACTATCTGGAAAAGCTGTTGAGTGAACAAGACCATAAGCTTTTAAAAGTTCAGGATATTTTTCAGCAAAAGCCAAAGTGATGTATCCACCCATACTATGGCCAAGCATCACACATTTATCAATTTTTTCATTTTGAATAATTGCATAAACTGCATCTGCCAGCATATTCATAGAAAGCTTTTTTGAATGCAGTTCCATCAAAGGTGATTGACCAGATCCGGGCAGATCAGGAACTATAAGTTTACATATTTTGCTGAGTGGTCCGGCCTGATTTTTCCATACAGCATTGGTCTCTCCAAAACCATGCAGTAAGATTACAGGCAAACCCTTTCCAAATTGAAAATATACAAGAGGTGAATTTTTATATTGAATTTCTTTTTTCATTATTTCATTCTCTTAAAACTATTAGCAAGCGCGACATAACGGTTTAAAAGTAATAACACAAAAGGCAACAGAGCAATGTTTATTTCCTGCGGTATAAAAAACCAGGCGCCAAGAAACACAGCAGTTATTACAGCCATTATAAGAAAATAGTTGCCAAGCCAATTTGGTTTCCTGATAAGAAAAAATGCAACGAAGAAATTTAAAGGGAACGCCCAGGCAAGATTAAAATTATTTTTGCACACCGTATGATCTGTTGCAAACCACATAAACAATAAAAGCAACCCCAATAAACCTGTAACATACAACAGCAATGCATCAATAATTGAAATTATTTTCCTGGCCAATATTGTTTTTAATCTTGAAAGAATAAATATGATCAGGCAATTAACGCCTATTATAATTAATGGCAAATATGGGCCTAAAGCATGTTGAACAGCTTCACCTTGTAACAGCCTGTTTTGTTTAATGACAAAAGGAGACTGATCATTGTATGAAGATGACAGCCCTTTCATTAAAAACTCAGGCATAAACATTGCTTCAGTATTAGAGACAACCCAATCTACCCTGCTGCCAAGCAAAATATCAATTCCCAGTTTTGTCCATGGTTCTCCGCCCCTGTCAAGATAATAATGTATCATATCCCTTGCTGTGGTATTGGCAGGTACAATACTGTCTTTAATTATAAAATCCTTATTATTTTCAAATACAATATCCCTTACTCTTGTGGTGCAGTTATCTAAAAGAAAATTGTATTTATAAAATTTATTCTCGCCCTGCATATTGAAATTGATAGCATTAATAATTTTTAATTTGGAAGCGCTATCAAGATTCAACACCTGTTCATAAACACTTCTGTTTTCATAAATATATTCATACAAAAAATCTGAATAATTATCGGCAGAAGAATAATACAATAACTGTCCGCGTAAAAATTTAAGATAGAAATTTGGCTGGTCAAAAGTGAACCCGCCCCAGTTATAAACAATATCTGAATGTGTGCTGCTGTCAACTATTCGGATTGCAGTGTGACCGAATAAAGAATATAAATCTTCACCCGGTCCACAGGTTATAATGCTGATGCGGGTATGCGCAACATTTGTTTGTGCAATGGATGCAATTGATAAAATAAAAAGCACAAATAAACCCGTAAATTTTTTCAACATAAAAATTCATTGATGAAGTTTTCTATTAAATATTTTTTTATGGATTGCATCAATCCAAATTATTTTTTGAATCAATTATTTTAAATTCAGCAACACCGTGTCTTTCGTCTTTCATAATTTTTTCCAACGTCCACTCCTGCTGTTCATGTAATGCCTGCAATGTTTTATCACCATCTTTGTAGTGTATCATCGAGCAACTAACCGGGTAAGTTCCGTCTGTATGAACAAACATTTCAACTGTTTCTCCAAATTCTGATTTGATCAGCTTTTGCAATGCTTCCACTTCATCATGCGCTTCCAGCACATTGAGATAATAAGGAACGGTGAGGTGACAATCAATATGCAAAATGCTACCGAATTTTATGATACGCAGGTTATGAATATCTATCCAGTTGGTGCGGCGATTTTCGTTCAACAGTTTCACCAAACGTTTCAGGAGTTTCATATCAGCTTCGTCCATAATACCTGCGAGAGATTTCCTGATGATGGTGTAGCCATTAAAAATAATGATGATAGCAATGATGATAGCAACTACTTTATCAAGCCAGAGAAAGCCGGTGAACAGAATGATCACCAAAGCTGCAATGATACTTAATGTGGAATAAGTATCTATGATTAAATGTTTTCCACTTGAATGTAATGCGAGTGAATTATTTTTCTTACCGATTTTAATACATATAAACCCGGCAATAAAATTGATAATAGCAGTCATTGCAATCATCCAGGCGCCAGTATCTAATTTTTGAATGGAGCTTGATTGTATAAAATGAATGATAGCCTCATATAAGATGAGCAGACCTGATGCAACGATGAGCCCGCCTTCGGCAGCAGCAGAAATAAATTCTGCTTTTCCATGGCCATAAGGATGGTCAAGGTCTTTTGGTTTGGCAGCAACATACAGGCTGTATAACCCTATAAATCCTGCAACAACATTGACAATACTTTCCAAGGCATCAGAAAGTATGGCTAATGAATTTGTGAGATAATAAGCAATAATCTTAATTGCAAAAAGGATCACAGACAATGCCGTGATCCATTTCTGAACCTGATAATTTTGCTTAGCTTCCTGCAATGAAAATTTTTATTTACGAATTAAATATTTGCTTCAAAACGCTCACCGATAAAATTCCAATTCAAAATATTCCACCAGGCATTTATATAATCCGCTCTTTTGTTTTGATATTTTAAATAATATGCATGTTCCCACACATCAAGTCCCATCACAGGGAGCCCTTTGAGGTCACTTATATCCATCAGTGGGTTATCCTGATTAGGCGTAGATCCAATAATCAGTTTTTTATCATTGGTATAAACCAACCATGACCATCCACTGCCAAACCTGTTTTTAGCAGCATCAGCAAACTGCGATTGAAAGGCTTCAAACGAATTAAAATCACGTTGAATCATATCAGCTAATTTACCGGAGGGAGAAGATGCAGATATCTTCGGTCCCATTATTTTCCAAAACAATTCATGATTATAATGACCACCAGCATTATTCCGCAATTGGACAGAATATTTTGAAACAGATGAGAGCAAAGATTCCAATGATGTATCCTGTGTATTTACATTTTCCTGTTTGCAGGCATCGGCAAGATTTTTAGCATACCCTGCAGCATGTTTTGTATAATGTATTTCCATCGTCATTGCATCAATGGATGGCTCCAGAGCCGTATAACTATATGGCAAAGGTGTTTGTGTGTAGGGAATATTTTTTTTATTGTAGAAATTTGTTTGAAGGGTGCCCGCATTAGCTAATGTTGACAAAACAGTTGTTGATAAACCTGCAGCCAATGTAGCTTTACCACTGTCTTTAATAAATTCCCGCCTGCTTTTAATTCTATTCTTCTCCATAATGTTTACTTATTTTAAAAGATGATATATTCTGTTTCACTATTCTTTACTTCCGGTTGGGTCTTGTCTGTTTTTTTTGAATATTCCTTTTAAGTTTTTAAAAAACCTGTAATAAAATTCTTTATTAAACAATTGCGAATCACGCATGGCTTTCGAAGTTAGAAAAATTCCAACAGGTATTAATGCAAAAGTTGAGAGCCACATACCTGTAAATACATTGGTAACACCTTCTCTCGCAAATTTTTCTCCGAATGTGTTTAATAAATGAAACAGGACAAAGAATATTACTGCAAAAACAAGTGGAGAACCCAATCCTCCTTTCCGGATGATGGAACCCAATGGAGCGCCAATAATAAATAATACAATACATGCAATTGACAGAGTAAATTTCCTGTTCCACTCTACCCAGTTTTTGCGCAATAAATCTTGTGTGGAAGCATATTCTGCAGTTCCTAAATCTATAAATCCTTTTATTGAATTAATAACGGTTAATGACTTTTCATAATTCTGCAACATCAAAGAATCAGGAATGATAGACTCCATTTTCCTGATGGGTTTATTTTTCAAAGAATCCGGCAGATTCCAGGTGCTGTCCTGATATTTATAAAAAATGATTGCAGGCTGTAATTGTGATTTCAATTTTTCAATACTAGTTTTATTTAATTGCCGGATTGAATCAATGGAAAGGTTTAATTGGTGTACAGTTAGCATCTTAGGATCCCATTTAAATAAGCTGTCTTCCGATTTGTTCATCTTAAAACTGCTCAGGTCAAAATCAGTTTTATATTCTTTGAATCCAAGCCTGATAAATTCAGAGCTGCCACCAAACCTCCCACCGTTTTCCTGGTATTTCCAACCATCCCGTAATATAAATTCAAGAAAGCGTTTATCAGGTGTTACTTTCATCACACCACTTTCAGCTATCATAAAATTATCCTGTGCTTCATAATTTTTTTCATAGATCACAACATTCCTGATGGTGCTATCATCTTTTTCTTTTTTCCCAACTTTTATAACAAAGCCTTCAATTTTGTCATAAAAAACCCCTTCTTTAATATCGAGTGCAGGCTTGGTTACAATGATGTCATATTTTAATGCATTCAGTTTCAGATTTGCCACAGGGATAATATTGTTGGCAAACAAAAAAGCAACTGCACTGATGAAAATAGAAACAATCAATAAAGGCATCATAAAACGCAACAATGGTATGCCGGCAGATTTTATCGCCACCAGTTCAAAAGATTCACCAAGGTTGCCAAATGTCATGATGGAGGATAGCAATAAAGCTAGAGGTAATGCTAATGGAACGGCTGATGCTGCAACATAAAGTATAAGCCTCAAAATGGTCAATGCATCAAGCCCTTTGCCTATCAGGTCATCAATATATAACCAGAAAAACTGCAGCACCAAAACAAAAAGTGATATCAGGAATGTTGCAACGAACGGGCCGATAAAAGCTTTAACAATAAGTTTATCGAGTTTTTTTATCACTTTGCAATGGCTTTAATCAATAAATATATGCCTGGCACAAATGTAGAGCTTTCAAAAAATGAATCACGGTTTGTAAACAGCAGCGAATTTATTTTAACAAAGAATAGAATCATCGAAAAAGTATATAATTTATTTGGGACACTAAGTGAAAATTATAAAAATATACTTTTAGCTTACCAACCACAGTTACACAGAGAAATATTTAAGGCGCATCCTAAAATTTATAAGGGAGAAAATTATCTGCACCTCCCCTATGTAATGATGGATTATCCACGTACTTTTTCGAAGGACGATGCTTTTGCTATCAGGAGTTTTTTTTGGTGGGGCAATTATTTCAGTATTACGCTACAGGTATCTGGTAAATATTTTCAAACTTTTAAAAACAATATACACCATAACCTGTCATCATTGTATGAGCGCAATTTCTTTATCTGCGTGAATGATGGGGATGTCTGGCAACACCATTTTGAAAAAGATAATTATCTGCCTTTACAAAAAGTGGATATTAATGCAATATTCAACCAGCCTTTTTTAAAGCTGGCTGCGAAAATGCCATTGAATAAATGGAACAACTCATCAAAATTTTTTATAGAAAATTATACAAGACTTCTTGAATTATTGAAAGCATAGGTTAATCTTCTATACATATTGATATAAAAATTCAAAACAAATGCTGAAAATCTTTTTCCGGATAGAAAATAAACCGGCAGAGAATAATAAAGAAAGTCTATTGATTAAGAGATATTAGTTACCCAATCGGTGAAACAAATCTTTCACTTGTGTTTCCCACAGCCTTGACTGATCTTTAATATCACTTTTCTCAGCAAAATCTTTTACAATCAAAATTGTCTGGTTAGTTATCTCTGTTTTTTCAATACAGAACTCGAAGTATTCATCTTTGGGTGCAGTTTGCCAATGAAAACGGATAAATTTATCCAGCTCAGAATCTACTACATCTGCTTTTTCCTGTGAGCCATTCCAAGAGAAAATAAACACATTATCTCGTTCATCTACTTTATCAGCAAACCATTCTCCTAACCCGGCGGGGGTTGATAAAAATCCGTATAAAATACTGGGTGAGCATCTTACGGGGTATTCAAGTGTAAATAATTGTTTTTTTGGCATTGTCCTGCTTTAATTACGCTAATCACAAGCTGCAATAATATTAAATTATTGTCACCACAAAAATTTTTTTAATTATTCTGTCTTATATCTTTTCAACCAATGAATGACGAATCATGTTCATTCCATATTTTCCAGTTTTCTTCTGCTTGCATTTCCAGCATATCCAAACCATTTTGGAATGTGGCTCCTGCTCTTTTTCCATATTGTAAAAAGCGGGTTAGGGGCGGATTATATACCAGGTCAAAGAGATAATTGGATTTGTTGATAAATTGATATGGCAAAACAGGAGCATCATCAATGTTGGGAAAAGTACCCAATGGAGTACAATTGATGATGATATTGTAATGATGGAATATCTCTTCCTGCAAGTCATCATAAATGATGGTATTGGCAGCTTCATTTCTTGAAACAAACAAATATTCAATACCCATCTTTTGCAAAACAAATTCTACAGCCATTGAAGCGCCTCCTGTACCCAATATCAAAGCCTTTTTATGGTGTGGCTGCAGTTTTTTAATAAATGACTTTTCAAAACCGATAATATCAGTATTATGTCCTGATTTTTTGCCCTTATTTATTCTTATACAATTGCAGGCATTTATTTGCTGTACAGTTTCACTGAGTTGATCGAGATATGGGATTATTGATTTTTTGTAAGGAATGGTAACTGCCAAACCTTGCAAAGAAGGTTCATTTGAAAAGATTGTTTCCACATCTTCAATTTGGGGAATAGAATAGTTGACAAAATCAGCATCAGCAATGTGCTCCCTTTCAAATTTTTCTGAAAAATATTTTTGGGAAAATGAATGGGAAAGCGGGAAGCCAATCAAACCATACCTGCGCATGATTAATTTGCTTTGTTCAGGTATAAATGAAAAGTATCGCCTCTCAAACCCACACGCATAGCTTCCAAAGGTATTACTTCGGTGGGTGCTATATTTCCAAGATTTACATTACAGCCCAGTAATTCAAGAAAATACAATTGCTGTCCTTTTTGCGGAGCTTCCCATATAACTTTTTCTGCAGGTATTTGAGTTAATATTTCCTGGACCAAACCTTGCCTTACTTCACCAGAGCCACGATATAATCCCACATTACCTGCTTCACGGGCTTCAGCAATTACATATGCCGAACCTGCATTCAATTCGGCTTTCATCAATTCAATCCATTTGTATGGGGGAAAAATATTGGTTTCATCTTTAGACCCCACTTCACTTAATACTGTACCATATTTAGTAAGCTTTTCTATATAACCGCATTTTTCTGCATGTGGTATAGTGATTGATCCATCACTTACTTCCATGTAACTGATGTTATAAGTTTTGCATACATCTATATAGTCATTAAACTGGTTTCGGATCAGAAAAGCTTCAAATAAGGTACCACCAAAATATACCGGGATGTTATAAGACTGATATACTTCAATTTTTTCTTTCAGGTTTGGCGTAACGAAGGATGTACCAAAACCCAGTTTTAAAATATCAACATGCGGGTGGGCAATACTTAAAAAATTTTTTGCTTCTTCCACACTAAGTCCCTTATCCATAACCATTGTAACACCACTAACTCTTGGCTTCTTGTTTCTGTCGGGGATCTGACTAAGATTAAAATTCATGTAAATATTTTTGCAGCTGCAAAAGTAAGAATATGCAAAGTATTCTGAGCCTTACTGATAAATGTTATTATTTATTTCTCTTTGTCTTCCTGTACCGGGCAATCAAATCAACTACTGCAGTGTTTTGAAAAATTGCAGGATTTAATTCTATAAAGTTTTTTACCAGTTTTGGCGCTTTCTTCAAACCTGCTTCCAGTTGCAGCAATGCTTCTTTTGCTTTACCTGAGGCAAACAATACCGCACTAAATAAAAAATTAATCAATGGTTTATCTTCGGTAACTTTTAATGCAACATGGCATTGTTGAATGGCTTCATCAAAATGCTTCGACTTATACAAGCAAGTAATTAATTCTTTCCATCCAAGTATATTTTTTGGTCTGCTCCTAACTGCCATACTAAAGTGATGAACAGCATCTTTAAAATTTTGTTGTTCTAAGAAACATTGCCCCAAAGCAATATTGTAATCAGGAATATTTTTATGTATGCGCAAAGCAGTTTCTAATTGGTCAATTGCTTTATCCCATTTTTTTTCATTGATATAGGTGAGGGCAATTTTATAATGAAGCTTACTATCGCCGGCATTGATATGACTGGCCTTTCTGTAATTAAACCTTGCAGTTGCATATTTTCCAAGCTTATGATAACAATGCCCAATAGCCTCAAAGATTACATCTTCTGGTCTTGTCAGCTCACCTACTTTTTCCAAAACCTCTATTGCTTCCCTGTATTTTCGGAGCCTGATATAGGCATCACCAATATTGCGATAAGCATAATCAAATTTGTCATTTATAGCAATGGCATATTGATAAGCATCAATTGCTTTTTCATATAATTTCAACCCCTGATATGCAGAGCCGAGATTAAACCAGGCCAATTCTGAATAGGGCTGTTCATCTATAATTTTTTGATGCAATCTTATGCTTTCTTCATTTCTGCCTGTAAAATCTGTCCAAAAACAAATCTTGTACAAAGCTTCTTCATTGGCGGGTTCCATTTCCAGTACCAGCTTCAGACAATCAAATACTTTTTCAAAATTTTCATAATCATCATACACATCAGCCAGTTCAAACAGGAGATCAATCTTTTCTTCTCCTTCAAAAATCAGCAAGGCCTCTTCCAGCAAGGCAGCAGCCTGTTCGTGCAAATCAAGTGCAAGAAAAGCATCAGTACGTAATATATATATATCTATATTTTCGCTTTCATACAGTTCAGCCTGCCTAAGAATATCAAGCGCTTCATTATACCGATGTGTTGCAATCAGTAAGTCAGCTTTTTTAATTAACATCCCTCCTGAATACGGGAAATAATCCAAAGCAGTTTCAGTAATTTCAAGTGCTTTATAAAAATCATTTTTATCATTAAAATGTAAAATGAGTATTTCGAATGATTCCTCATCAAGAAAAGATGATTTTTTACCAGACCGAAGATCTTCATATTGCCTGATCAGGTCATCCATCTCATCAGCATTTTCGCTAAACGAATGTTCGTGCATAGGCATAAAGGTTGTGGAAAGATATAGAACGAAAATAATTTTTCCAATTTCTGTAACAATTCTTTATTAAAAACGTTATTAAAAAGTATATTTCATGTTAAAGTTGTATATTTGCAGCGATGAACAAACTATTATCTCCTAAAAAGGCTCTTTTGTTACTGGGTTTTGCACTCAGCATCAATACTTTTGCTTCATTTATAGATAATGGTTCTGCTACCAAAAAGAAAAAAGATACCATCAATTTCAGTCTGAAAAACTTTAACCGAAACTCATTTCAACAATCAGCATACCCTGGCTTTAGGTTATCTGGTTTTCAGTTCAAAGGTTCAACAGATATTTACCAGTATAATACTAAAAATGCAATTGTTGGACAAACATTTCTAAAGATGGAAAAAGGAAATACCACTTATGTATTTCCTTACAAATACAAAGTAAAAGTTCCATTTTTTAAAACACCTACCCAACCAAACGGTTTAAATTAATTTAATTCGTAATCAAGCGGTATCCTTTTACAGAAATTTCAAATTGTGCAGATGGCACAGGATCAAAGTTTATTTTATCTGCTCTATAAATGATTTCGCCTTCTTTTTTATCAGTAGATTGAAACTCCAGAACAAGCCCATGAACATTTTTGAATAAAAAAGGGTTTTCATCTATAGAAGGTATGAATGAAGGGGTAAAATAAATTGTATAGACATCACCATTCGTTAACCTCAATACAGCTTCCTCACAGGAATAATTTAGAATAGACTTAGATTTTCCAGTTAAAGAGATAGTAGCATCTTTAAACTTTTCATTTTTTTTTCTCCAGTCATCTTCATTATAATAAGAAATATACTTTGACTGGCCAATATTTTTCATGACAGTTGCTTTGCCTTCCCGGCTGTCATATAAAACAGTTTGACTAAATTTTGGAGTGATAAGATCTGTACGAATATCCTTCCCTTTGATATAAACAACCTTTGAACCAGATGTGATTTGATTACCATCAACTGTCTGTAATATTGTGTAAGTGATAGTGCCATCTGCAATAATTTTTGGCGCCTGGGCATTAACCAAAGAACAAAAACAAACAAATAAAAAAGTTGTGATAATATTCATTCCAATTCAATTGCAGAATGCAAATTAAGAAACATGCAATTATATTTCAATTTATAAAATACAGATTAATCATTTCTTAAACTTTTGGATAAATAATATCTTCGGTTATTATTTGATACAATGACACAAGAGAAAATTGCTGATGGCAATATTTTTTTAAAGCTGCATCCCATACATCGTTTGTTAATTAGTTTGGCATTTAGTATCGCAGTTTATTTTATCGTACTGCCATTAAAATTACCTGCGTTGATTGTAGCCATGCTTTTATGGAATGTTTTTGCAATAGCATATTTGTTATTATGTTGGATTGTTTTATTGAAAAGGCCCGTATCACAGATCAGGCAACTGGCAAAAAATGATGATGGCAGTGTTTTGTATGTGTATATGTTGATAGTCATTTCATCTTTTGCAAGCATGGTTACTGTGTTGTTACTTGTTATTTCAAAAAATGATAACCTGATACAGAATGTATTTTATATCCCTGATGCAATAGCAGGTATATTATTAAGCTGGATAATGGTACATACAATTTATACATTTCATTATGCACACTTATATTATGGAGATAGTAAAAAATTTCCGGGAAAGGACAGTTTCGGGCTTGAGTTTCCAGGTAATGAAGCCGAAAAATATCAACCTGATTACCTTGATTTTGCATATTTCGCTTTTGTCATTGGATGTACTTTCCAGGTTTCAGATATTGAAATTTCCTCTCCAACCATCAGGCGTATAGTATTAGGACATGGATTGATATCTTTTTGCCTGAATACATTTGTTGTTGCCCTGACCATTAATCTGATTGCAGGTTTATCAAAATGAATACGGCGATACATTTATTCAGCATGAAAATTAAACGAATAATAGCGGGTATTGTATTCATTATCATTTTTACATCTCATGCTTCATCTCAAAATCATGAACCAGCATTTAAAGTAATTGCATTTTATACTGCGAAAGAAGATCTTGCACACATCAGCTTTGTACACAATGCCAACAACTGGTTTTCAATATTGGCCAAACAATACAATTTCAAATACGATTCTACCAACGACTGGCATAACCTCAATGAAAATTTTTTAAATCAATACCAGATAGTGATTTTTTTAGACAGCAGGCCTGATGATTCTTTGCAAAGAATTGCGTTTAAAAATTACATGAGGCATGGTGGTGCATGGATGGGTTTTCATTTCGCAGCATTTGCTTTAACACCTTCCGATTATCCGCAAAACTGGAATTGGTATCACAATGAATTTCTTGGCAGTGGTGAATATAAAAGTAACACATGGCATCCCACATCAGCCATTCTGAGAGTAGAAGATTCAACATACCCGGTAACAAAAGGCATTCCACATACTTTTAAATCTGCACCCAATGAATGGTACAGATGGGAAAATGATCTCACCAAAAATCCTTCAATAAAAATATTATTGTCTATTGACTCATCAAGTTTTCCATTAGGCAATGGGCCAAAACAATCTGAAATATGGCACAGCGGTTATTACCCGGTAGTATGGACAAACACCAAATACAAAATGGTATATTTCAACATGGGGCATAACGACATGGACTATGATGGAGGCACCAACAGACAACTCTCCAACACATTCGATAATGCTACACAAAACCAGCTTATCATTAATGCACTGTTGTGGTTAGGTGGAAGAAAAAATTAAGTCAGAAAAGATGAATATGCCATGTTTATTTTTTCTTGAAAAATAAAAGGGCCGGAGCCCTTAGATATTAAAACCTGTCCCAGAAAAAAGGTGGCTCTATGCCTAAAGCCCGCAGGTAAACATAACCTTGCGCCCTATGATGGATTTCATTATCTATAAAATAAAAAACGTGGTTGAGAATCGTTAATTCATACATGCCAAAAAGTTTGAATTTTTCATGTAGTCTGTTCACAGGAAGCTTACTAAAATACTCACTGATTAACGGTGTATCCTCATCCCATTTTTTCAAAAGCGTTTCTTTTGTAGTTATTGATTTGTCATTAACAAATTCTGTTTTTTCACCAGTAATAATTTCTTTTAAACCTGGTGTATCAACAGCCATTATTTCTTTTGCCAGCTCTGCAAATGGCCGCATACCTCCAATTGAAAATTCAAACAACTCTTTTTCGGGAAATTTTTCAATAGTCTTTCTTGTCAGGTTATGATGTGCTAACCAATGCTGAAGTAATTCATCTTTTGTAATGATAGTTTGTGTATTCATGATTTTAAATTTTATGATACAAAATTGAATCCCCGGAGTGTCAACAGTATGTCAGTAGGAAATTTTTATTAAAAAAATAATTGTTTGAATTGTTTTATAAATCCCGGTTCATATTAGCAGAACAGTTTATTACATTGTTATTTCAATTTTCATCATCAGAAAATAACAATAAAAACAAAGACAGTTCAGAAAATTTGAAACAATAATTTTATTATTAAAAAAATTACATTTACCTGTAATAAAAATAAATTCATGGAATCATTCAACCAATTAATACAATCTGAACAACCTGTCTTGGTTGATTTTTTTGCAACCTGGTGCGGCCCCTGCAAAGCAATGGAACCGGTTATCAAAGAAGTGGCGAAGTCTGTACAGGGCAAAGCACGTGTGGTAAAAGTGGACATTGATAAACAAACTCAACTCGCTCAGGCTTACAATGTACAGGCAGTTCCAACTTTCATGATATTTAAAAATGGAAATGCTGTATGGCGGCATCCTGGTATGATTGATAAAAACAGCATCATTAACCAGGTACTTCAACATGCTTGAGTTGTTGAAAAAGTTTTAGAGCTTTCTGAAAAAATCAAGTCAATAAAATTTTAGCTTAGATGAATGCAATTTTGCTTTCTCAGTAAATAATAATTTTCATTCATTTACGCATCATATTAATTTATCAATCTCATTTTTTTGATTTTCAACCCGAAAAAAACATGAAAAAATTAGCGACAGGCTAACCATTTGCTTAAGATCAAAAGAAATTTTTTTGTAAAAAGATATAGAATTCAATAGTTTATTTTTTTCATTTTTTACAAACACAACAAACAGTTAATGCTGTATGAAAAAAGTTGAAAAAATTTATCTTTGATAGCACACATCAAGTATATATTTTGGGCTAATGATAACAGTAATCATACCTACAATCAATGAGGAAGAAAACATTGCCAGTGTTGTTAACTATGCAATGCAACAAACTCATGTAACTGAAGTGATGGTTGTGGATGATAAATCACTTGATAATACTGTGGCTATTGCACAACGACATGGTGCTAAAGTGATCACCAGTACCAAAATCGGGAAAGGCGCATCAATGAAAGATGGTGTACTCTGTGCTACCAATGATATAATAGTTTTCCTTGATGGTGACATAAACCCTTATCCTGCAAAAACAATTCAACTACTTACCGAACCTATTTTAAATGATGAAGCTGATTTTGTAAAATCTTCTTTCTCCCGGAATGCAGGCAGGGTAACAGAACTTACTGCCAAACCATTAATGAGTATTTTCTTTCCTGAACTGCTGAAATTTACTCAACCTCTCAGTGGTATGATTGCAGGAAAGAAATCTCTTTTTAAACAACTTGATTTTCGGGAAGATTATGGTGTTGATATTGGCATTCTCATTGACATGCACCTGATGAATGTAAGGATGAAAGATGTGGTAATCGGATATATTGAAAACAAGAGTAAACCCTGGCATGCTCTTGGTAAAATGAGTAAAGAAGTAGCGCAGACAATAATAATGAAAGCTGCATCTACAAAAAGTCCACGTTACAATTTTGAAGAGCTTGGTGCGCTGAATGAAATCAGATCACAAATGGAATTTGCTTTAAACAATCAAGCCAGCAACCTCAATAAGTTAGTGGTATTTGATATGGACAACACAATTCTGCAAGGGAGGTTCATTGACACATGTGCAGAGAAATTTAATTTCAAAAGGAAGCTCAGAAATATTCGCTCATCAGTTACAGATGCAATCATTCTATCAAAAAGGATTGCAACCCTTTTGATTGGAAAAACATTTAATGAATTGATTGAAGTGGCAGACAGCATCCCCATTATATCAGGCACAAAAGAAATAATTAAAAACCTGAAAAAGCGCGGCTATATGGTTGGTATTATTTCAGATAGTTATGATTGCATAACCAATCATATTAAAAACAAATTGGGAATGGATTTTTCGCTTTCCAACGAATTAGAGTTTTCAAAAAGCATTTGTACCGGTGAAATAAAAATTCCTTCTTTTCTTTTTAATAACGCAAAGAGTTTGTGCAAACATGCTCTCTGCAAAACAAATGCATTACTCAGCATACTCGAAAAACACAACATCAGGATTGAAAACTGCATTGCCATTGGTGACAGCATGAACGACCTTTGTATGATAAAAGAATCTGGTCTGGGAATCGCCTTTTGTTCTAAAGATGATTTACTAAACCATCATGCCGACATTATAGTTAAAGAAAAAAGTTTTTCTGAACTTCTTAATCTTGCGAAATGAGTAAAGCAATTTTCAAATCACTATAAATTGCCAATTAAATCATTTAAGCATGTAATGATATATAGAGATATTCCTGTAGCTCAATAAAAAAACTCATTCATAACTTATAGTTTTCAGGTCTATTTTTCGCTTCTTTTTAAAAACAATAATTCAATTAAAATATTAATCACCTTTAAAAAGAGTTTTACAACTTCATTCTTTCATCAATATCGAGGTGATGTTCTTTTGCAGTCTTTTTTGCAATTTCATAACCGGCATCTGCATGACGGATAACACCAATACCCGGATCATTTCTTAATACACGGCTCAAACGTTGTGCTGCAGCATCAGTGCCATCTGCAACTATCACCATACCTGCATGGATGCTATAACCCATACCTACACCACCACCATGATGCAAGCTTACCCAACTGGCGCCACCTGCAGTGCTGAGTAATGCATTTAATAAAGGCCAGTCTGCAACAGCATCGCTGCCATCCATCATAGACTCTGTTTCGCGGTTGGGACTTGCAACAGAACCCGTATCCAAATGGTCACGGCCAATAACGATAGGCGCTTTTATCTTACCTGTTTTCACCAAATCGTTAAATGCGAGACCAGCCTTTTCTCTTTCGCCCTGGCCCAGCCAGCAGATGCGTGCCGGCAGGCCCTGGAATGCAATTTTTTCTTTAGCCAGTTTTAACCAGCGCTGCAATGATTTATTTTCAGGGAACAACTTCGCAATTACGTCATCCGTTGCAGCGATATCAGCAGGATCACCACTCAAAGCAGCCCACCTGAATGGCCCTTTACCTTCGCAAAATAATGGACGGATATATGCCGGTACAAAACCTGGGAACAACTCCCCTGCCCCATGATCAGGCGCTCTTTGAAAAAGTGATTTGAATTCTTCCACAAGAGATGAAGCGGGATTTCTTTCTTCAAACTCAATAGCCCTTGCGCGGATGTTGTTTCCGTAATCAAAAGTTATTGCACCCTTGTCCATCAACTGCAACATCAGTTGCACATGTTTATACATGCTGCAATAAGCATATTCAATATATTGTTCAGGATTTTTTTCACGCAAAACTTTTGCCTGTTCATAAGATATTTCATGTGGCCAGTAACCAATCAACGGGTCATGAGCAGAAGTCTGATCAGTTAAAGTATCTGGGATAATATTTCTCTCAATCAATCTTTCCAGAAGATCAACTGCATTGCACAATACACCAATACTTTTTGCAGCGCCATCTTTTTTGTATTTCAATGCGGCATCAATTGCTTCATCAATGTCAACATGTTTTTCATCAAGGTATTTTGTCTGCAAACGTTTATCAATGCGCCATTCTTCTACTTCTGCTACCAATGCAACACCTTCATTCATTGTGATGGCTAATGGTTGTGCGCCACCCATGCCACCAAGTCCCGCAGTAACATTCAATGTGCCTTTTAATGAACCTCCAAAATGTTTATCAGCAGCAGCAGCATAAGTTTCATAAGTGCCCTGCACAATTCCTTGAGAACCGATATAAATCCAACTCCCTGCTGTCATCTGGCCATACATCATCAGGCCTTTTTTCTCCAGCTCATTAAAATGTTCCCATGTTGCCCATTTAGGAACGAGTTGAGAATTGGATATCAGTACACGTGGTGCATTTTCATGCGTCTTTAAAATGCCAACAGGTTTGCCGCTTTGTATCAACAGGCTTTCATCATTCTCTAAAATTTTTAATGCAGCAATTATTTTATCCAATGCTTCAAAATTTCTTGCAGCTTTTCCTCTCCCACCATAAACAATTAACTCTTCAGGCCTTTCTGCAACTTCAGGATTCAGGTTGTTTAACAACATGCGTAATGCTGCTTCCTGGATCCAGCTTTTACAGTGTAATTGTGTTCCCGTTGGTGTCTTATATTTTATCGGGTCATACTTAGAATGTGTTGTTGTCATGATCAAAATTTTTTATATCAATTCAAATAAAATTCACAGTATATTTTTATAATAAAACAAGGAAAAATCATCTATCGTAATATTACAATGAATCCTCTTGTTGTATTTTGTATAAAGTTACAAACTCCACTGCTTTCATCATATCATCGTGCAATACCCTGTCTTCTTCATTAAATGAAACAATCTTTCTGAATGCAGCATGCAATTTTTCCAAAGGCTCCGAAGTTTTTAATGGCCTCCTGAAATCCAATGCCTGTGCGGCTGTCAGCAGTTCTATTGCTAAAACTTTTTCTACATTATTGATAACCCGCAAACATTTTGTTGCAGCATTGGCGCCCATGCTCACATGATCTTCCTGGTTGTTGCTGGAAGAAATTGAGTCAACACTTGCAGGTGTGCACAATTGTTTATTCTCACTAACAATACCGGCAGCAGTATATTGAGGAATCATAAAACCAGAATTTAATCCCGGGTTTTTTACGAGGAATAAAGGAAGACCTCTTTGTCCACTGATCAACTGGTAAATTCTTCTCTCGCTGATGTTGGCAAGTTCACTCATTGCAATGCTTAAAAAATCCAAACGCAATGCCAAAGGCTGGCCATGAAAATTTCCACCACTCACAATAATATCATCATCAGGAAAAATATTGGGGTTGTCAGTAACAGAATTTATTTCGGTTAAAAAAACATCAAGCACATTATCAAAAACATCTTTTGTTGCCCCATGCACCTGCGGCACACAACGGAAAGAATACGGATCCTGTACCTGTGATTTTTTTTGTGAAGCAATATCACTACCGCTTAAATATGCGCGGATATTTTTTGCAGTATCCACCTGTCCTTTATGGGGCCGTATAGTTTGAATACATTCTGCAAAAGGACTGGTAACACAATCATAAGCATCTATTGATAAAGCACAAATGATGTCAGCCATTTTTATTAGTTGTGCAGCTTTCTTCAGACAATACATTCCATAAGCGCTCATGAATTGTGTACCGTTAATCATTGCAAGACCTTCTTTTGTCTGCAGTGCAATAGCTTTCCATCCTAACTCATTCCAGACATCTTCAGTCTTGCGTTTTTCCCCATTATAATTCACTTCGCCGAGACCAATCAATGGCAGGCTCAAATGACTCAATGGTGCAAGATCACCTGAAGCGCCTAAAGAACCTTGAGTATAAATCACCGGCAACACATCATTGTTAAACATTTCTATCAACCGTTTCACTGTATCTATCTGCACACCGCTATAACCATAACTCAATGATTTTACTTTAAGCATCAACATCAGTTTGACTATTGCTGCCGGCACTTCTTCGCCCATACCACAGGCATGTGATTTTAATAAATTGACTTGCAGCTTTTCAATCTGGTCTTTGTTGATGCGCACATTTTGTAAAAAACCAAAACCCGTATTGATACCATAATACAACGCATCCTCGTCTTCCATTTTTTTGTCGAGATAACTACGGCATTTATTGATGCGGTCATGCGCATCAAAAGTGATGGAGATATGCTGGTTGAAATCAAGTAAGTTATTCACCAGTTCAAAATCGAGTAGGCTTGTATCAAGCGGGAGATAATTATAACTCATAGCAAACAATCAATTAAATATGCGCTTCAATGCGCTCAAATAATGTTTTTTCCTGTAACCCCTTTTCAATACCAGATAAAGCATTTAAAACTTTTTTACCATCAGGTGATGAACCTGCAAGTTCATCCATTGCTTTCTCAAGTGCATCCCATACAGGAAGCAATTTCTGTAAAAGCTTTTTTCCTTTGGCAGTAAAAGTTACAGCTTTATGACGGGCATCTTTTTTTGAAACCACTGATTTTATTAAACCCTTTTGTTGCAAACCACTCACCAACTGGCTGACAGCCGAATGAGAGACTTTTAATTCATTTGCAATTTCTTTTATAGAAACTTCATTGCTCTGAGAAAGGAAATAAAATACAGGGAACCAGGATGCATCAAATTCTATATCCAGGGCTTTATAAATACGGTTTACATCATTGATAAATGTGTCCCCCAATCTTTTTAAACGGCTCCCGAAAACGAGGAAACCGAGGTCCTGGTAAAAACTCATGCAGCAAATATATAAGCGCTTATATAATTTTCAAAGATTAAAATTTTATGTGAATTGGCTTCAGATAAAATTCACTCCAATTCATTTGATTTTATCAAAGAAAATATTTTCTAAATTCAGTAGCGTTTGTGAAATGAATTTTTATTTAATTCTTCACTACCATCCGGACTTTTTTTAAAAACACAGGATAATGTCCATGAAAGTATTGATTTTACTGCATTATTAAATATACTTTTTGGAATAAAAGTCTCCTATCAGAAACTAAAA
>JAFDXI010000124.1 GCA_018268035.1 Bacteroidota bacterium
AAATGATTTGGGCGAATAAAGCTATTTTTGACATAGAGAAAGTTGGTTTTGTTGTGCAACTCAAAGCTATTTGAGATACAGACAACTTTCTCTATTTTTTTTAAAACGTTTAGGACGCTATTGAAAACTTACCTGTAAATTGCCAGTAAAAAATTCTAATGGCTTTTTCTTTTGATTATAATAAATGGTTATTTAAATATAAACTGTTGCATATTCCTTTTTGGATGCTGCTGTGGCTTAGCACATTTTATGTTTATTATGTAAAGACAGATCCGCTTTTTCCCCAGGTGTGCAATGCAGGTATGGTAATAGTGATGAGTTTATTTCCTTTTTATTTTACAGCTCATATTTTGATACCTTATTTACTGTACAAAAAAAAATATTTTGTTTTTATTTTATCTCTTGCCCTTACAGTTGTGGGCAGCGGGATTTTAATGATGGTAGCAGTCCGTTCTGTTGACTATTACTTTGAGCAGACAAAGGAAATTATAACTTCAGATCCTGCTAAATTAAAATTTAATATCAACCTGTTTACTTGGACTGCAATTATCGCCGCTTTTCTTGGTGGTGCAATAAAAATAATGATTGACAGTTTCCGCTTAAAGAAGCAATTGTATGAAGTGGAAAAAGAAAAAATAAGCGCTGAGCTAAATTTCCTGCGTTCACAGATTAACCCTCATTTTCTTTTTAATGTAATTAATACAATTTATTTTCAGATTGATAAAAGAAATTATGAAGCACGTGCATCAGTAGAAAAGTTATCTGAGATGTTACGCTATCAGTTGTATGAATGTACAACCGATAAAATAGAAATTAAAAAAGAAATAGATTATGTGAGGAGCTACGTTTCCGTACAAACCCTGCGTATGGAAAAAGGTTCAGATATAGAATTGAAGGTAGATGGGAAAATGGGCAATTTTAAGATTGCCCCTTTACTTATTTTGCCTATAATTGAGAATGCTTTTAAACATGTATCACATTTTAAAGATCCCTCCAGTAATAAAATTCACATTCATTTTAACAGGCCTGATGACAATTGTTTCTCATTGGAGACTTCAAATACTTATGATAAAAATATTGGAGCTAATTTTTTATTGAACTCTGGCGGGCTTGGTATTCAAAACCTGAAAAGGAGGCTTGAGCTTATATATCCGGATCGTTATGAACTATTGGTGAATAAAGGTGAGGGATTATATACTACCACTCTAAAAATTTTTCAACATGATTAACTGTTTAATTGTTGATGACGAACCTATTGCCCGCGCAGGGATGAAAGAGCATATAAAGCAGGTTGAATTTCTGAACTGCGTTGCAGAATGCAGGAGTGCATTAGAAGCCAAACAATGGATGCAGTCAAAACAAATTGACCTGATCTTCCTTGATATACAAATGCCAAAACTAACAGGTATTGATTTTGTAAAAAATATCCAAAACCCACCACTCATTGTTTTCACTACAGCCTACCCGGATTATGCTGTAGAAGGATTTGAGCTGGATATTCTTGATTATCTTTTAAAACCTATCAGTTTTGCACGATTTTATAAAGCGTCAGTCAAGGCTTATGATTATCTGAATCTGAAAAATAAATATACTTTGTCTGGTCAGGAAGATTATTTTTTTATCAAGTGCAATCAGAAAATTGAAAAAATCAAAGTCTCTGATGTTTTGTATATAGAAGGGCTAAGCAATTATATTCAGGTACACACCCTCAAAAGAAAATATATAACTTACCTTACTTTTAAAGGTGTGGAAGAACAACTGCCACCACATCTTTTTATCCGCATACATAAATCATTTCTTGTTTCAATCAATGCTATTAAAACAATTGATGGCAATGAAGTGATACTCGAAAATATTTCATTGCCTATCAGCAGGTCATATAAAGATGAAGTGTTAGCAAGGATATCTGATAAAATGCTAAAACGCAATTAAACAAAAAGACCGGCATTTTGCCGGTCTTGAATATCGTTTCTTTTATATGTTATTTTAATTTCCTTTCATCGGAAACAGAAAGTTTCTTTCTGCCTTTTGCACGACGGCTTGCTAAAACTTTGCGGCCATTAGCAGTTTCCATGCGTTTGCGAAAACCATGAACGCTTTTACGGCGGCGGTTGTGTGGCTGGAATGTCCTTTTCATCTGTATAATTTTAAAATAATATCAAATAATTTCAACAAAACGGGTTACAGTCACCATACTGTACCTTGTGAAAGGACGGCAAAGGTAAAGGTTTCCAATCATTTTTCTGCAATGAAAGTTTAAAGTTTTATTTTGCCCATTACAACTGTATGACTAACAAAACCAAAGGTATAGTTTTAAAGACCATCCATTACGGTGAAACCAGTATCATTACTTCGGTTTATACTGAATTGTTTGGCCTGCAAAGCTATATTGTAAAAGGTGTACGGCAGGCTTCAAAAAAATCATCGTCAAAACAAATATTTTTTCATCCGGGTGCTATTTTGGAAATGGAGGCTTATCATAATCCATTGAAAAATCTACAGTTCATCAAAGAATACAGATGGGATTATTTGTATGAAAAAGTTTTTTTTGATGTAGCCCGCACTGCAATCGCACAGTTTATGATTGAACTGTTTCTTAATGCTGTAAAGCAACCCGAATCAAACCCTGATTTATTTTTTCTGCTCGAAGAAAATCTTCATCAGGCAGATAAAAGTGTTGATGCAGTTGCTGCCAATCTTCCTGAATATTTCATTCTGCAGTTATCAGCAAATTTAGGTTTTCAATTGCAGGGGAATTTTTCTAAAGATACTCCGGTGCTTGATTTACAGGAAGGCGTTTTTGTGCAGCAGGAACCAGTCAATTCAAATTTTGTTATCGGTGCAATTGCTTCAGCAATTTCTGAAATACAAAACATCAACCGGATTAATACACTTGGCAAAATCAAACTTAACAGACAATCCCGTAATGAAGTGCTGCAATCTTTATTACAATTTGTTTCCTATCATATCACAGACTTTAAAGAAATGAAAAGCCTGCCGGTGTTGAAAGAAATTTTGGCTTGATTAATATTCCGTCCGGTGAGGCACCAACCGGTAGGATAAGCAGCGATGGGTTGTATTAAACAAATATTAGCCTGGTTACAATAGTCTTTTTATCGTGGATTGCTCTGTTAATTTATCATCAGTAATGTGGTCAATCAAAACAATGCCCGGTTGTTTTCCTTTTGCAAAACTTCCGAATTTATTTTGAATGTCCAAAGCTGTTGCACCATTTATTGTTGCCCATTGAAATAAATCCTGTAATGCAACAGAAGTATAATTGTTTTGTATGGTTTTTATTTCATCCAAAATATTTAATTGCCAATTACTGGAATAACTATCAGTTCCCAATACAAGTTGACAATTGTTTTGTTGTAACATTTGTATAGGGGGTATTTTTTTTTCGATATAAAAATTAGCATTGGGGCATAAACACCAAAAAATTTCCTGCGAATAATTTTTTGCCTGTTGTATTGTGAAATCAATATCAGATTGATGGGTGAATGTGTTATGGATTAACAGGATTTTACTGGCTTTGTTTAATAAAGGCAAATAAGATTGGAGGCTGCTTTTATTTGTGGGTTTGAAGAAATCTGTATTGATATGAAACTGTTGATATAGTATGTGAAAGTTGCCTGTATTTGCCTGAAATAATTCATCCTCTGCATCTGTCTCCTGGTTATGGATGGAAATAATTTTTCCTGTAGAATAATGGTTGATGAGCATAAACAATGCAGGGCTGACTGAATAGGGTGCATGCGGTACTATTGATGTGTAATTATTAAATCCTGCTTCACAAAATGTGTTATAAATGTCTTTGAATTTCTCAAAAATTTCAGTAGCCCTTTCCTGCGAAAATCCTAAAGCTTCAATAAAATTATGATAGTAAATTTTACTTTGCCTTTTTATTGCTATTGAAACAGCAGTATTGCAAATATCGCCTACTGCGACAATGCCATTACGATACATTTCTTCATCAGCCAATTGCATGGCATACCTTATAGCTTCCTCAGGATTATTGCGTTTTTCTGTTACTTGTATCAGAAAATCTACCAGGCCTGATCCTGTTTCCACCACATTTTTCATCTGGCTTAATTCGAGGTGGCAATGACAATTGATAAAACCAGGAGAAATTATTCCTTCAAAAATCTGTATATCATCACCGGCATCTTTATCTTCAATAATTGTTTCAATGACACCTGATTCATTGGTAATTAAAACCGGATTGTTGGCATGGAATTGTTTCCCATCGAATATTTTATCTGCCTTATATTTCTTATAACTCAATAGCTGATATTTAAATGTTCAAATTTAAAGAATGCGTAAAAGCAATAAAATTAGTGTCTTAAATTTCATGGCTTATCATTTTATTATTTACCGCATGAAAACATATAAATTTGCACCCTTTAAAAAATGGGACGTCCTGAATTGTTCTTTATTAATGCAGTTTGGGCCGGTACTTTGAAACTAAAAATATGCTGGATCAATTAGATGCAATCAAGGCAAAGTTTGAACAGGTGGGTATTGCATTAACCAACCCTGAAATAATCAATAACCAACAGGAATTTCAAAGGCTCAGTAAGGAATACAAACAATTGGAAAAAATTGTAAAGCCTTATGAACAATATAAAAAAGTACTGGCAGATTATGAATTTGCGAAAGAAGGTTTAAACAGTAGTGATGAAGAAATGCGTGAATTGGCAAAGATGGAATTGCCTGAACTGGAAGAGAAAAAAGAAAATTTTGAAAAAGTACTCACTCAATTGCTGATACCCAAAGATCCACAGGATGATAAAAATGCGGTGTTGGAAATTCGTGCAGGCACAGGTGGCGATGAAGCCAGTTTGTTTGCCGGTGATTTATTGGATATGTATTTACGTTATGCATCCAAAAAGGGATGGAAGACTGCTGTTGTGAGTGAAAGCGAAGGCACAGTGGGTGGTTATAAAGAAGTAATGGTTGAAGTAACGGGTGAAGATGTGTATGGTACTTTGAAATTTGAAAGTGGTGTGCATCGTGTACAAAGGGTGCCTGATACAGAAACACAGGGACGTGTGCATACTTCTGCTGCAACAGTGGCAGTAATGCCTGAAGCAGAAGAAGTGGATTTTGAACTCAACCCGGCAGATGTAAAAATGGAAACAGCACGTAGTGGTGGCGCTGGTGGACAGAACGTAAATAAAGTAGAAACAAAAGTTATCCTTACACATATTCCAACAGGTACAGTTGTTATGTGCCAGACTGAAAGAACACAGTTGGGCAATCGCGAAAAAGCGATGACCATGATGCGTACTAAACTTTATGAAGAAGAAGTGCGTAAACATGAAGAACAAATTGCAAGGCAGAGAAAAACTTTAGTGAGTACAGGAGACCGCAGTGCAAAAATCAGGACATATAATTATCCGCAGGGACGAGTAACTGATCACAGGATTGGTTTAACTTCTTATAACCTTGATGCAGTCATGAATGGAGAAATAGAACAGTTTATTGAAGCATTGCAGGTGGCAGAAAATGCAGAAAAAATTTCAAAGCAGAATTAAAGTCTTTATACTCGCACTTTCATTCGCTCAATAAAAAAATAGCGATTGCAGCAAGTATCAATCCAATTAATAAAATTGTTCCTGGAATTACTGCATAAATAATTAGAGAGATAATAATTGTAATCACTGGTGATAAACCTGATAGTGGTACAACAATGATTGCTTTTCCATGTCTTAATGCATAGACCAAAGTAAGTGCGCCAATTGAATTTAATATCTGTATCATGAATGCGAGGTAAGGGCCTTTGAATCCCCAATTGACAGGTTGCGAAAAATCTGTCATCCATAAAGCAAAAGGGGAGAGCATCAGGGCACCAATAGTCATGTACATAAAAATGCTTTCAGCTTTCATTGTGTTGTTGCTAAACTTCATCACATAAGCCTGTAATCCCCACATGATAAAAACTATTACAGACAACCATAACCACGAGTTTCCTGTTGTTTCATTCCCTGATAATTTTGGATTAGCTAAAAACACCGCAGCTATGATTGCAAGTGCAATACCTATCCAGTGTTTTATATTGGTCTTTTCTTTTAAAAAGGTGACTGATAAAATAATCGTGAGCACCGGGAATAATGATATCAAAGGAAAAACAATATAAGCAGGGCCTTCACGCAAAGCTTCAAATAAAATCAATTGGCCACCTGCACCTAAAATTCCAACAGTTAACCCAAGGAATACAGATTGCTTATCTGTTTCAGGTTTCCATTTAATTATATTTAATGCAACGATGGCACAAGGCACCATTGTTAAGCTCCATACAACATAGCCCAAAGTAGCAGGAAACCCTGCCTTCTCCGGTATCTCAATAAAAGCGCCCCAGATGCCCCAAAAAATTGTAGTAATGATCGCATAAAACAGCCATAGCTTGGAAGATTTTATCATTGTCCATTTTTTTATGATTTGATAAAAATAACTATAAAAAAGTTTTAAAAAATTTTATTATGTTATTATTTCTTTCGTTACCTTTGGAATATTGATTTTTTGATTTTAAAAAATTTCGAAGACAGGATAAAAACAGCTGGTTGAGTTGAGATTGCAATTACAAAGGAGTAATCACTAAATTTTCAAATAAAAACATGGAAAGAGCCAAAAGTATTTTGTAATACCAAAGCAATAATAGATTGGTTGCTTCCATGCGACAAATAAAAAAAATAATACAGATTTAGATGAAAAGAATTTTGCTTTTGCCTTTATTAATGATGGCTGTGTTTGCAACAGCACAAACAAGATGGCTGGAAGGTAGGGTCGTATCATCAAACGGACACTATGCGGTCAGCAAAGCTTCAGTTGTTATTAAGAATGGTAAATCGGTCATTGCGGATGATAGTGGTTATTTCAGGGTAGAAGCGCCATCGGGGAGTTTTTCATTAACTGCGGGCTCTATTGGTTTTGCCTCAGCTGAAATATTGGTTAATGCTTCAGACAATCATATTATAATCCCGCTCGCAGAAACAGATAAAGATTTAAATGAAGTAGTGGTGGTTGGTTATAGTGATAAAAAGAAAGGCGAACTCACCAGTGCGGTTTCAGTTGTTGATGCAAAAAAACTAAAAGATGTTACAACCAATGATGTGGGTAGTATGTTGCAGGGAAAAGTTTCGGGTTTGCAGGTAGTTAATAGTTCTGGTGAGCCAGGAGCATCAGCAGAAATCAGGTTGCGCGGAGTTTCATCAATCAATGCATCGCAAACACCATTGTATGTGGTGGATGGAATTATTGGTGGCAACTTTGATCCGAACGATGTTGAAAGTATTACTGTTTTAAAAGATGCAGCAGCAACAGCCATGTATGGTTCACAGGCAAACGCAGGTGTTATAGTTGTTACAACAAAAAAAGCAAAAACCAATAAGACAGCATTTGAATTTAAAGCTGTTACCGGTTTTCGTACACCTGATTTTGGCAATCTTAATTTGATGAATGGAAAACAATTGTATGATTATCAAAAACAATTTTATCGTGATTATATTCCTACTGATACAGGAAACTCATATAAAATAGATTTATTGAAATTTTATGCTGAAAGGCCAAGGAGTCTTGAGCAACAAAATTATAACTGGCCCAGAACCATTTTTAATACTGCATTTATGCAGAACTATTATTTTTCTATATCAGGCAAAACAGACAAGAATGATTATTATATAGGTGCATCTTATTATAATGAAGATGGCACATTTATGAATACCAATTACCAACGTGTAAATCTGAGAGCTTCATCCACCATGCATTTCAGCCCACGAGTAACATTGACCAATACTATTAATGTAAGTGGTGTAACAGGTAAGGGTTATGACTATAATGATATTTATTATGCATTTTTAAATCTGCCCTGGGATAATCCTTATGATAAAAATGGTAACCCGGTTTATGTTGATGGTAACTCCACATTCAAATGGTGGAGCCGCGATAAAGTAAACCCGGTTCATACCATTGATAATTCTAATCATCCTTACAAAGGTTTTGATGTAAATTATGATTTGAATCTTAATTATGTAATCACCAATTGGTTGACTTTTTCAAGCACCAACAGGATAGCTGCGGCATACAGCAAAAGCACTAATTATTATTCAGGTGATGTAGCAGGCCAATATCATGGTACTGGTTATTTGGATGAAAGCAGTATTTTAGATTATAGTGGTATTTCCAATGATCTTTTAAAATTTAATTTCAAATTAGGTGATCACCAAATTACCGGTCTTGCAGGTATAGCTATTGAAGGTGGTCAAACAGAAACGCTGGGTGGTACAGGTAGGGGCCTGCCATTTGGCTTGCATGTATTAAATGTTGTTTCCAATAATATTGCTGTGAATGGCTATTATGATAAATCTACTTTGGTTTCTTATTTATCACAAGTGAATTATAGTTATAAGGATAAATATTTCTTAACCGGTTCTTATCGTATTGATGGATCAACTGCTTTCCAAAAAAGTAAACGATATGGTTCTTTCCCTGCTGTATCAGCTGGTTGGTTGATGAGTAATGAAAATTTTTTGAAAGACAGTAAGGTGATTGATCTTTTAAAAATAAGAGGTGGTTATGGTGTTACTGGTACACAGGATATTGGTGCGTCACGCTACCTCGGATTGTATTCATTAACGAGCCAATACAACAGCCAGTCTGCAGCAACACCATCACAGTTGCCAAGCCCTGATTTAACTTGGGAAAGTAAACATCAAACCAACATCGGTGTTGATATAAGTTTTTTCCACCGTATTGCATTGACAGTTGACCTGTATAAAAACCTTACTAAAAATTTATTGCTTCAGGTGTCACAGCCTTTATCAGTAGGTTTTGAAACCAAATGGGAAAATGCAGGAGAAATTGAAAATAAGGGCATTGAAATTTCTTTGTCCACTACCAATATCCGCAGCAAAAACTTTACATGGACTACTGATTTTAATATCAGCTTTAATACAAATACATTGAAAAACCTGCCTGCTGATTTTGTCAAAACAGGTTCATGGGCTATTTCTCAAATATATCGTAATGGTGGAAATCTATATGAGTTTTATATGCCGGTTTGGAAAGGTGTTGATCCGCAAACGGGAGCACCTTTATGGGAGACTGTTACTAAAGATGATAACGGGAATATTACAGCAAGAGGCACCACTTCCAATTATGCTGATGCTGCTTTGCAGGAAGTTGGATCAGCATTACCAAAATACCAGGGAGGCTTCACCAATACATTTTCCTATAAAGCATTTTATTTAAGCGCGAATATTTATTACCTGTATGGCAATAAAGTTTACAGCAATGATCTAAGGTTTGTAATGAATGATGGCAATGAACCTTATTATAACCAGATTGTTTTGCCTTCGGGTTATAGTATCTGGACACAACCGGGTGATATCGCTACCAATCCAAGCCCGCAGAATGCAGCTAATTCAACTGAGGTTTCAACAAGGTATTTACAAAACGGTAGCTATCTTTCTATTCGCAATATTACTTTAGGTTATACGCTGCCACAGAGTTTTGCAGCAAGGTGTGGCATGCAGAATATTGCAGTATCAATATCCGGTGATAATATTTATACTTTCACCAAATTCCTTGGCCAGGATCCGCAAACTACTATTCAGTCAGATATATATACAACACCAGGTGTGAGTGATTTTAAATATCCTAACAATCATCAATATCTTTTAAACATCAACATAAAATTCTAAGCAATGAAAGTGAATGTAACAACTATGAAAAAGATTTTTATGTTATCTGAAAATCATGCCTTTTTAAAAATGATAAAGAGTAAAACATATTACCTGTTTGTTGTTTCTTTATGTGTTATACTATTAAATAGTTGTATCAAAGATGTATCGCCAAGTGATGCTATCACCACTGAAACATTAACATCAACAACAGCCGGTTTGACCACTGCTGTTAATGGTGCTTATGCATTGTTTAAAGATCATGTGGAATTTAACGGTACTGCTGATGATAATAACATGTACCTGCGCCAATATTTCCAGTTATCCGATTTTGCAAGCGATGATATTGTTTGTGCCCAGGTCACTGAAGATCCATTGTTTTATAGTTTTAGTTTAGCACATACACCCACACAAACCAATACCCGTTATTTCTGGTATATATCATATAAAATCATCAGTGATTGCAATACTGTTATTGAAGCAGTGGAAAAAGAGCCAACTGATGATGCTGATAGAAAACAACTTTTGGGAGAATGTTATTTTTTAAGAGCGTTTGCACATTTTAATCTTGTAAGATTATTTGCGATGCCTTATACTGAAGATAAATCTGCGCCTGGCATTATTTTAAGGACATCCAACAGTGATCCTTCTGTGAAGGCAAGATCAACAGTAGAAGAAGTTTATCAACAGGTGATTGCAGACGCATTAAAAGCAGAAGACTTAATGAATAAACCAAGAGGCGTTGAGTATGCAAGTAAAGAGGCAGCAGAAGCTCTTCTTTCACGTGTGTACCTATACATGGATGATGATAAAGATGCTGCTGCGTATGCAACAAAAGTGATCAATTCAGGAAAGTTTGAACTAACCAATACCAATACTTTCCCCAATATGTTTGCCAATGCAATGGGTAGCAGTGAAACAATTTTCTGTATTGCTTTTACAGCCAATGAAGATTATGGCAAATTTGGCTCAATCGCATCAATGGTTTATAGTGATGGTAATAGTGGTTGGGGCGAAGAGTTTGCAACTTCTTCTATCAGAGATCTCATGAGCGCCCATCCGGAAGATATTCGCTGGAAATATATCGTTCCTTTAAAAGATGATAATGGAGATATTGACACAAAAAATGGTATCCCGATTTATTATATCAGTAAATTTTCATTTCAGGATGGCAGCCCCACATTAAGTTCGCCTATCATGTTTAGGTTAGCAGAAATGTATTTAAACCGTTCAGAAGCGGAAGCAAAAATGGGTGATGCGCAATCAGCTTTGAATGATGTGGATGCCATCAGAAAAAAAAGGGGCTTACAAAACAGTCTATATAATGGTGTAGTGCCTAATGGCTCTACTGCATTGGAAGTGGTATTGAATGAAAGGCGTATTGAGCTTGCGTTTGAAGGCCATCGCACTTTTGATGTATATAGAAATAAAATGGTGATGGACAGGACCTATTGGGGATATCATTTACCTGGATTGAAAGAAACGGATATTGATCTTTCAAAAGCGCCTACAGGCTATGCAAATATGATCATTCAGCCGACAGACAGCAGGATAATTTATTATATCCCGATTGATGAAATACAAAGTAATGATTTGTGTACGCAAAATCCTTAGGGGAGGATAGTGAGCTTGCAATGATAATTATTTAAAAGTGAATAAAAGAAATCTGATATGTCAATAACAAAATCGTGAGTTGTTGAAAGTTTAGAATAATCATTTTGCTAAAACATATTTTTAAAAATATTTATAAACGTGGTTAATAAATCATGACAATGAAAAAAGTAAACCTTATTTTTTTGATAGCAGTTATTGTTGTTGCAGGTGGTCTTACTTCCTGCAAAAAAGAAAATATTGGGCCGGAACCATTTGCGTTTTATAAGATCAGTGTGGATGGCGCAACGGTAAAATTTACAAATAAATCGGAAGGTGCTGTCAGTTACAAATGGGACTTTGGCGATGGCACAAGCTCAGAAGAAAAAAGTCCAACTCATACATATCCGGGTAAAGGAAAATATGTGCCCACATTGTATGCTACTTCCTCTGCAGGAAAAACGGGTGAAGCTTCCACAGTGATCCAGATAGCAAAAGTTTCTTCAATAAAAATGGATGATAAAACATTATCAGATTGGGATACTGTTACGCATAATGTTGTTTTAGCTGGGCCTGATGCAGGTAATTTTATTAAAGCCAAATATGATTATGATGGCAATAATATTTATGTATATTTTGAACAATACACAAAAGCATCAGATGGTAATATTTATGACCTCTATATTGATGCTGATAACAATATAACAACAGGTCTGTTGACTGGTGAAATTCCCAATGGCGCTTATGATGTTTTACTGGAAGGCACAATTATAGGCGATTGGCTGGATCCATATTATTTCATTGGTGCTGACCAACAGAATTTCGATAATTATAAATATCAAAACATCAATGAATTTTTTAAAATAGGTACAATACAACAGATTGGTGATGTACAGAAGTTTGAGTTTTCAATCAGCAGGAGTAAAATTAAAGGCTTAACAGGAAAAGGGTTGAAAATAGGTGTACAGGTTGCTGCCAATGACTGGAGTGCAATTATTGGATATTCACCTGATATTGAAAACGATCCTTTCTTTCTTGACATGAGTGAATAGATTTTGCTAATATTCGCAACTGCGGTTACGTTACTGAATGATTAATTGATATTCTGTTGCAGTAGAATTAATGAAACTGTCTTTTATTGAATGAAAAAGTTTTTGTCCGGATTAGTTCTTGGTTTTGCCGCCATTGCATTGATGCAATGCAATAAAATAGGCAATCCTGTTATTTATACACCACCTGCCACTGATACAGTTGTTTATACATTAAGCAACGATGATTTTGCTAACCCTGAACGTGGATTTTATCACGTGGCTGAAACTTATGTAAGCAATTATGAATCGCTGGATGTGAATCAAATGAAACAGTGGCGCACGCAGGAAAAGCCGGGTGGTGGTAACTATCAATTTTACAGCACACTCGTTTTTAGAAACACAATTTTAGATGGGTTTACATCAAATGAGTTAACACAGGATGTGCTGGATAATATTAAAAATGATTTTACTGCTGCCCGGGATGCGGGTGTAAAACTCATCATTCGTTTTTGTTATACCATCACAGCAAAAAGCGGAGCATGTCCTGAAGGATTTATCTGCCCTAAATATGGTGATGCGCCAAAAGATATTGTATTGCAACACATCTCACAATTAAAACCATTATTACAGGAAAATTCAGATGTGATAGCCTGTATGCAGATGGGTTTTATTGGCACCTGGGGAGAAAATTATTACAGTGATTATTTTGGTGATCCCTCATCAAATGGTAAAGGAAAACTGACTGATAAAAACTGGAGTGATAAGAATGAAGTCTTGAAAGCTTTACTGGATGCATTACCACAAAGCCGAATGATACAAGTGCGTACTCCACAAATGAAACAACGTTATGTTTATGGTGTTGATGCGCCAACTTCTTCACCTGCATTAACTGATGCCAATTCATTTGATGGTAGCGATGCTGCACGAATCGGTTTTCACAATGATTGCTTTCTCTCATCACCGAATGATTATGGCACTTATGATGATTATGGTAATTCATCATCACCCCGCACTGATGCTTATACAATACTGCATGCTTATGCAGCCGCAGATGGAAAATATACTGTAGTGGGCGGTGAAACCTGTGATGATACATACAGTCCTGAAAATAATTGTGAAACCAGTGGTAAGGCACAAACTGAAATGGCCAATTTGCATTATAGCTTTTTAAACAGTGAATACAATAATGATGTTAACAATGACTGGCAGGATGAAGGTTGTATGGATGCCATCAAAAAAAATCTTGGTTATAGATTTGTTTTAAGAGATGGTGTTTTTCCCAAAGAGCCTGTGAAAGCCGGTACACAATTATCTTTTAACCTCGATATAGAAAATGCAGGTTATGCATCACCATATAATGCGAGGCCTGTTCAATTAATAATGCGCAACAAAACTACTCAACAAGAGTTTGTTTATGATATTGAAACAGATATCAGGAAATGGTTCAGTGGTTTATTTACGCTAAGTGTAAAAGTGGTTATGGATAATGATATGCCAACTGGTAGTTATGCATTGTTTTTAAATATGCCTGATGCTGCAGACAATCTTTCTCAACGCCCTGAATATTCTATTCGTCTTGCTAATGAAAATGTTTGGGAAGATGCAACCGGTTATAATTCTTTGAAAAAGACTATAAGCATTAATTAAGTTGAAACGGTTGTATGATCTGAATAATCATACAACCGTTTCATTTGATTTTTATCAATAACTATCTGAAAAAATACTGGAAATCTTTTTTGGTTTGACAGAAAAAAGTCATCCCTTATCAGATATCAATCCTTGCATATTTTGCATGTGTTTCAATAAACTCCCTGCGTGGTGCTACTTCATCACCCATTAACATGCTAAATACTTCATCAGCATTTGCAAGACTTTCAATGGTTACTTTTTTCAAGGTCCTTCGTGCAGGGTCCATCGTTGTTTCCCATAATTGTTCAGCATTCATTTCGCCCAAACCTTTGTAACGTTGTATGTGCACACTATCTTCCTTTCCATTACCCAGTTTTTCGATCCAGTATTTGCGCTGGTCTTCATTAAAAGCATATTCCTGTTCTTTTCCTTTCTTGACAAGGTATAAAGGTGGCTGAGCAAGATAGACATAACCTTGTTCCACCAATTCTTTCATATACCTGAAGATGAAGGTGAGGATCAGCGTTGCAATATGTGAACCATCCACATCGGCATCCGTCATGATGATGAGTTTGTGGTAACGGAGCTTAACAGTATTCAACGCTTTCGGATCATCAGGTGTGCCGATAGTTACACCCATTGCTGTAAATATGTTCCTGATTTCTTCGTTTTCATAAATCTTATGCTCCATTGCTTTTTCCACATTCAGAATTTTACCGCGTAATGGTAAAATAGCCTGGAATGTTCTGTCGCGGCCTTGTTTGGCTGTGCCGCCGGCGCTATCACCTTCTACCAGGTAAAGTTCACATTTTTCAGGGTTACGTTCACTGCAATCTGCCAGTTTACCGGGCAGGCCACTTCCACTTAAAACACTTTTGCGTTGAACCAAATCCCTTGCTTTTCTTGCAGCTACACGTGCCTGTGCTGCCAGTACAACTTTGCTGACAATATTTTTTGCTTCCCTGGGATTTTCTTCGAGGTAAGCTTCTAATGCCCTTGCCACAGTAGTTTGTACAATACCACTCACTTCACTGTTGCCCAGTTTTGTTTTTGTCTGACCTTCAAATTGTGGCTCCGGTACTTTTACGGAAACAATAGCGCTCAATCCTTCACGGAAGTCATCACTTTCCACTTCCACTTTTGCTTTTTCAAACAAACCGTTTTTATCGCCATAAGTTTTAAATACCCTGGTGATAGCAGTTCGGAAACCTGAAACATGCGTGCCGCCTTCAATCGTATTAATGTTATTAACGTAAGAAAAGATGTGCTCTTTAAAATCATCATTATAGGTGAGCGCTACTTCAACAGCTACATTACTTGTTTCATCAAAACCTTCTACATATAATGTTTTTGGAAGTAAAGAATTGCGTTTGCCGTTTTTATCCAGCATTTCCACAAATTCAACAATACCGCCTTCACTGTAAAAAAGTTTTGTATAAGTAATTCCGGATTCGTCTTTTTCCCGTAGGTCATTTAAGGTAATGCTGATTCTTTTATTGAGATAACTTAATTCACGTAAACGGGCCTCCAAAATGTCACGGCTGTATATTATAGATGTGAAAATAGTACTGTCTGGCCAGAAGTGGATGTTGGTGCCGGTAGCATCAGAAAGCCCTATCTCCCTGACAGCATATTGCGGGATACCAGTATGGTATTCCTGTTCATAAATTTTGCCATTACGTTCTACAGTAACATGCAGTTTTGTACTAAGCGCATTCACGCAACTCACACCCACACCATGCAAACCGCCTGATACTTTATATGTGTCTTTGTTGAATTTACCACCGGCATGTAATACAGTCATCACCACTTCGAGGGCACTGCGTTTTTCTTTGGCCATGATACCTGTTGGGATACCACGTCCATCATCTTTTACGCTGATGCTGTTGTCTTCATGAATATTTACGGTGATATTCTTACAATATCCTGCGAGGGCTTCATCAATTGAGTTGTCCACCACTTCATATACCAGGTGGTGAAGCCCTTTGGTACTTACGTCCCCGATATACATGGCAGGCCGTTTACGCACTGCTTCCAAACCTTCTAAAACCTGGATACTCTCTGCTCCGTAATTTGTCTTTGAATTAGGATCCTGCTGCTGTTGTTCGTTCATAAAAAAGTGAAGGAAATTACCTTTATAACTATATAAAAAATATGAGGGGGCGAAAGTATGAAAAATAAAGGGTTTTATAGCTATCAAAAGGTTATAAACATAGATATGTGGATAGATTTCCGGAAAGGCAAACTATAACTTTGTAATGGAATAATGATTGCTTAAATTATGTGCATTTAATGCAGAAATTACGGGAATACTGTTCTATTTATAAAAGAATTTCTTTACAGGCCAGAAACTGTTTTTATGTTTTTTACAGGGCTCATGTAATTTTTATGATGGAAGGCATATCCATTTTGCATAAAAATTAATGTAGCTCACATAAATTATTTATTGCTTATAGTTTATAAGTTATCTTAGTTTTTAAATAAAAACACTGCTCTATGAAAAAGGTATTACTTGCTTTAACGCTATTCCTATTTTTTTTTCCAACTTAATGCACAAAATGGTAGCCAATTGAATAATCGTAACCGTGGTGAAAATGTGTATTATTATTACAACAACCAAAAGGTTTATTACAACGTTACTTATAAGCAAATGGTTATTGGGTTTGCTGAAGGACGATCATTCCAGGAAATAAGGAGCATGCTTGCTTCGGTTGCGCAATTACCAATTGATTCCATCAAACCAACTGCTTTAAAAAATCAGGTACAGGTGAGGTTAAATGAACTCACTGCTACTGAAAAAGGTAAAGCCGTTATTGATGCTTTAAAAAATAATAAACTGATTTTATATGCAAGGCCATGTATAAATGGCTTGTATGGCAAATTATCCAGCTATGGAAATGAGTTTATTGTAAAATTAAAACCTGCTGTTTCTGTGATGCAGTTAAATGTATTAATCAATCAGCATGACTGCAAAATGATGCGGTCTTATATGTTTGATAATGCAACATTCATTATTGGCGCTGGAAATAAAAATGGTTATGATGGATTAAAGATGGCCAATATCTTTTTTGAGTCTGGCTTGTTCGAATTTTCTGAACCTGATCTTGAAAATTATCAGATGAAAGATGATCCTAATGATCCTTTATATTACCTGCAATGGGATCATAAAAATACCGGCTCAGCTGATCAATACAATGGTGTGCCTGGCGCTGACATGAATGTTGATAGCGCCTGGGGGATAACCAAAGGGAAAGGTTCTATAATCGTAGCAGTTATAGATGAAGGTGTAGATACCGGGCATGTAGAGTTAAAATCCCACATGGTACAAGGATTTGATGCAACGACGCTCACATCAAATATCGGTGATGGAAGGCCTTTAAGCAGTAATAATGCACATGGAACTAATTGTGCGGGTATTATTGGTGCTTTGGATAATAATGGAGTAGGTATTGCAGGTATTGCTCCTAAATGTAAAATTATGCCTGTAAACCTTGCTGATGCAAATGGATATTTTACAACCAACAGTAATATGGCAGCAGGTATTGATTATGCATGGACTAATGGCGCAGATGTTTTAAGTAATTCATGGGGTGGTGGATCTGTAAGCAGCGCTATTGATGATGCCATTCATCGTACTGTAACGCAGGGCAGGAATGGTAAAGGCAGCATTGTTGTTTTTGCTGCAGGCAATAATAATGCAGGGATGTCTTATCCTGCACTCAATAGTGAAGTGATTGCGGTTGGCGGTATAAATATGTGTAACCAGCGCGAAGACCCCAACAGTTGTGATGGTGAATACTGGTGGGGCGCCAGTTATGGTGAAGGTCTCTCAGTGGCTGCTCCCTGTGTTAAGATACCTTCAACTGATATCAGTGGTGCGGGTGGTTATAGCACTAATGATTATTATACAATTTTTAATGGCACTTCAGCAGCCACGCCCCATGTTGCGGCAGTAGCTGCATTGGTATTGTCTGTGAATAGTTCATATACCAAAGACCAGGTCAGGACTATTATTGAAAATACTACTGATAAGATACCTGGTTATAATTTTAAGTTAACCCCTGGATATAACAATGGCACCTGGAACAATGAATTGGGATATGGTAGAGTTGATGCCTATCATGCAGTGCTGGCTGCACAAAATGGAAAATTCTGTAATGTGCAAATTGCTGCGGGAAGTGCAACAAGATTTTGCGATGGAGATAGTGTAAAATTGAGTGTTGTTAATCCTGGTGGAGGAGTAAATTATAAGTGGTATAAAAATGGTGTTGCTACAAACAATGCCAAAACAACAATTACAATAAAAGAAAGCTGTGAATATTATGTTGCTGCTACATACAGTAACGGATGCGTTGCTTATTCATCTCCAATTACTATAACTGAAGTGAAGAGTGCAGGCACATTGATTGCAGATGCCGGAAAAGATATTTCGTTATGTACAGGTGTTTCAGGCGTTCGTATTGGAAGTATGGAAGCTGCAAAAGGGGGTATGCCTTATCTGAATGAGAAACGCGCTTATGCTATGGATTGGTACACCAATAATTTTTACAGGTTCAGTTTATCAAATCCTTCATCTATTGATACCATTGCAAAAAATGTTGTGAATAGTTCTGATAAAAATAATGGCTATTTCTTTAGTGGGGGTGATTTTACTCCTTATGGTTATTATGCAATTACCAGGATAACGAATAAACTTTTCCGGATTGATACTTTGAATGGTTCTCAGCAACTAATAAATACTATTACGCCTGCATCAGGTGAATGGGTGGGTTTAGCATGGGATCCACAGCGGCAACAACTATATGCTGCTTCATCATTCGGAACGCAAACTCAGATTTATACAGTTGACATTATCACAGGAAATGTACAATTTGTTGCAACTGTACCTATTTACTATGTTATCTGGATTGCCTTTAATAATGAAGGCCAGATGTATGCCTTATGTAACAATGACAGGAGGATTTATAAAATAAATAAAACAACAGGTGAGGCAACAGGTTTGCCTTCAATCGCAGATAGTCACCTGGGGTATGCGCAGGATGCGGATTTTGATCCGATATCGGATAGTCTGTATTTAACTGCTATGACTGCAGGCCAAAACTATGTTGGTGATTTGCGTCTTGCCAACACCCAAACAGGCACTGCAACCAGTATCGGGGTCATTGGAAATACAAATTATAATGAAATGGATGCAACTGCTATTGCAGGTAATACTTATAAATATACCTGGAAACCGGCAGCAGGTTTGTCTGATGTTCATGATCCTAACCCCTGGGCAAGTCCATCAAAAAACACAACTTATACTTTGACGGTAAAAGATATGTGTGGCAACCAGGCAACTTCCAAAATAAAAGTTACTATCAATGCCAATAAACCGTTTGTAAAAATAACAGCACCTGAAGACACAATATGTAGTGGACAAAAAATACGTTTATCTGCAACAGCAAAAGATAATTATTATTATCAGTGGTACCTCAATGGGAATCCTATTGCTAATGCAACAGATAGCTTTTATGTTGCAAAAAGAGCAGGCACATATAAAGTACATGTATATGCAGGGTTAGGCGGTTGTGATAAAATGTCAGCGCCATTTAAGTTGAATAAATGTGCGGGTAATATAGCCAACTATTCAAGCGATGATGCTATTGCTCTTAATGCAGAGAATAAAATATATTCTTTATTCCCCAATCCTGCTAATAATGTGGTTACAATCACATTGCCTGTTAGTAACAGGTCATCTGCTATCACAGTGTATGATATGAATGGTAAAATTGTTTTGCATAAAGAAATGATAAGCAATAATGCTGCTGTGCAAATCAATATCAGCAAGCTTGCTGCCGGTGCTTACAGGGTAACATGGCACCAGGATGATCAGCAATATTCCTGGAAATTAATTAAGCAATAAAACTTTGATGATTATTTTAAAGGCTGTTACAAATAATGTGCAGCCTTTTTTATTTTGTACATTTTCTTTGTTGTCCCAATCTGTTATTAAAAATTCCTTTGTTTGTTTAAATTAATTTAATGATGTAACATTGAGACATCTGAAATTTTAAACATTCTATATGGAACTCCACGTTTGTAAAGACTATGATGAATTAAGCGAACATATTGCCAACTGGATGGTAGATCAAATTTGTAAAACATTATCTGTCAAAGAAAGGTTTTCAATTGCACTAACAGGCGGCAATACTCCTAAGGAGTTATATAAAATGCTGGCAAGTGAAACGTATAAAAATAAGATTGACTGGAGTCGGGCCAATATATTTATAGGTGATGAACGTTTTGTTCCTTATGATGACAAACGTAGTAATGCAAAAATGATCAGAGAAACTTTAATTGATCATATAGCAGTCAATAATGCACATGTCCATTTTATGCAGACTGAAAACATACAGCCCGAAACGGCAGCACTCAATTATGAAATATTGTTAAAGCAATATTTTAAAGATGGTAACAGTGGCTCCACTTTTGATATAGTATTACTTGGTATGGGTGATGATGCACACACACTTTCATTATTTCCGGGACACAAAGAAGTAATCGAAGAACAAAAAAAATGGTGTACTTATTTATGGTTGCAACAGCAGGATATGTATCGTATAACATTGACTGCATCTGTTGTTAATGCGGCTCAACAGGTTGCTTTTCTTGTTAATGGTGCAAATAAAACAATTGCTCTTTCCAATGTCTTACACAAACAATATGACCCTGTCACTTATCCTTCTCAAATCATCAAACCGGTAAATGGTGAGTTACATTGGTTTGTTGATGAAGCTGCTATGAATAGTTAAAAATCAACGGCTTTCCTGATTTCGTAAACCACATTTCTTATATCGTAAGGCGAGCAGGATTCATGGGAATATTTTTGCGCCGATGAAACCATTGATTACTTCTACATTTTTGTTTTTCTTATTTTTTTCTATAAATACATCAGCACAATTTAAAACGACTGCACAAAGCCTTGTTCTCACCAATGAAGATTCTTTGCATGCGGGAAGCAATAAATCCAAGACTGTTATTTCAGGTTATGGTGATGCATTTTATCAAAGAGATTTTTATTTAAAACAATCCAAAGTCTCGCTTGAGAGGATTGTATTGTTTGTTGGCCATCGTTTCAATGAAAAAATTTCTCTCTTTACTGAGATGGAACTGGAAAATGCAGTAGTGGCAAGTGGAAACAGTGATGAAAACACCAGCTCATTTGGAGGTGACATTTCAATGGAGCAGGCATTTTTGAAATTTAATTTTAATCAGGGAAATTATCTTATTGCAGGTTTATACATACCACGCATTGGTATCTTGAATGAAAACCATTTGCCTGTTAATTTTAATGGTGTTGAAAGGCCCTTAGTAGAACAACTCATCATTCCTGCTACCTGGCGAGAGATTGGAGTTGCATATTATGGCACGCTCAACAATATCCCGCTTACTTATGATGTAGGTATCATGAATGGATTGAACAGCGCCAATTTTCAACATGGTTCTGGCTTCAGGGATGGACGTGGTTTGGGTAGTCAGGCATTTGCCAACAATCTTGCTTTAACGGCAGCAGTACAATATAATATTTCAGATTTTAAATTTCAGGTATCAGGTTATGTGGGTGGAACTGTTGGGTTAAACCAACACAGCGCTGATAGTTTAGGGTTGGATAATGGCGCATTTGGCACCCCGCTTTACCTGGGCGAAGCTGATGTGCAATATGCAAAAAACGGTTTCAGTGCAAAGGCATTGGGTGTTTATGTTGCTTATCCTGACGCAGCAAAAGTAAATACGGCTTATGCCAAAAATATCAGTAGTGGTATGTATGGTGCTTATGCAGAAGTAGGGTATGACTGGTTATATCATAAACAAAAAGCAGCACAATTAATATCATTTGTTAGAGGTGAAATATTTGACTTGAATTCAAGTTTGCCGCCTGCTCCAAAAGGTATTTATGATGGCACAGAGAAGCAAACACAGATTATTGCAGGGTTCAGTTATTTGCCTATACCGAATGTAGTTGTAAAAGCAGATGTTCGCCTGCAACACACAGGCCCACAGAATCCTGCTTTAATAATTAATCCTCCGCCAAATGCATTGCCTTATAGCCAGAGCAACCAGTTTTTAAATATTGGTATAGGCTATTCATTTTAAAAAATGTTTGAACAAGGATTTGATAATTCATATCATCCTTTCAAACAATATATGTTTAAGAAAATGCAACGTAGAAATTTTTTATCATCCTCCTGTAAAATTTGCCTGTTAGGTGCAGCGGGATTTTCATTGATACAAATTGAAAGCTGCTCACCTGCTGCTTCGGTATATAAAACAGCTATCACCAATGGTGAACTGCAGGTGCCAGTAAATCTTTTTGAAAAAAACACGCTCCAGATAGTTCGCCCCACCGGATGGTATTTTGATGTGGCAGTTCAGAAAAATCCAGATAATTCTTATACAGCTTTATTGCTGCAATGTACACACCAGGACAACCAATTGACACCAACAAGCAACGGTTATCATTGCAGTTTGCACGGGAGTGATTTTGATAAACAGGGCAATGTAAAAAAAGGACCTGCTGAAATGCCCTTGCATCATTTTAAAACGAGTATTAATGGTAATATGTTGAATGTTCACATTAATAATTTCCAACCATAGAATAGATTTTTTTTTCAATATTAAAAATTAAAACTTAAACAAATGATACAAAACCAATTGAAGAACAGGTTCGCCAAAATAATAATTGTCGCGATACTTTTTGCAGGATGCCATAAAGCAGACACAAGTACCCCTGATACATTTCCCACAACTGAGCAAACAGTGTTGAATGATTTTGCAGATAATATTGCTGTACCTCAATATGCCGACCTCCAGGCTGCAGCACTTGATTTGAATACAAAAATTACAGCGCTTAATACGGATGCCACAGATGCCAACATAGAAGCTGCAAGGACTTCATGGAAATCTTTACGTACTGTGTGGGAACAATGTGAAGGTTTTTTATTTGGCCCTGTTGAAGACAATGAATATGATCCGCAAATGGATACATGGCCAACAGATGCCAATCAGTTTGATTCATTATTAAACAGTAGTAATGCTCTTGAATTGTCAGATATTGAAAACCTGCCTTATAGCTTAAGGGGTTTTCATCCTATTGAATATTTAATCTTTGGGGAAGATGCTAATAAAAGCGCTGCAGAATTAACTGATCGCCAGAAGCAATATATGATGAGCGCTTCTGCTGATGTGGTTAATATTTGTAATTCTCTGTATTCAAGCTGGACTGAAGGCTCCACTACTTTTAGTCAGCAGTTGAAAACAGCAGGCAATGGTAGTACAGTTTATGAGACAAAACAGGAAGCATTTAATGCAATAGTAGGTGCAATGCAGGGCATTTGCGAAGAAGTGGGTGATGGTAAAATGAAAGAACCTTATGAAGCGCAAAACCCAAATATTGTTGAATCACCATACAGTAATAATTCTACTACAGATTTTAAAAACAATATTATCGGTTTGCAAACTGTATATCTTGGAAAAAATGGAAGTACAGGAATCACTAATCTGGTGAGTGAAAGAAATAAATCACTTGATACAAAAATAAGGTCACAGATAGCTGCAGCAATCAGTTCATTTGACAACATCACTATTCCATTTGAAGAAGCAATCATCAACCAGCGTACACAGGTGCAACAAACTATGACTGCGCTTAATTCTTTGAACGAAACGATTGAGGAAGAGCTGATGCCATTTATTATTCAGTATGTGCAGGATTAACAGGAATATAATCAAAAACCTGTTGAAGCAAATTTTTTATGAAGAAGGTATGGATAATATTTTTGATAGCAGGAGGTATTGCAACGCTGACACGTTGCAATAAAGCTGATGTATTTCCGGATGATGGATATGATAGCCGTTTGAGTGGAGGGGCTGCAACTGTTTTTGATGCTACATCAAAAGCATTTACGCACCCCATATCCGGAATGAGTGCCAGGAACCTTCAGTTCCACGAATTAGGCGATGCACAATTCGAACAAACTTTTGTATCAGCACCGGCACCGGTGAATAGTGGCCTTGGGCCGGTATTTAATAATGTCAGTTGTATTTCCTGTCACCACAATGACGGTAAAGGCACACCAACTGCGGGCTTTAATAATTCATCATTGTTGATAAGGTTGAGTCTGCCAGGCAAAGATGCCAATAATGGTCCACTTCCAATTCCTGGTTTTGGTAGCCAATTACAAGACAAAAGTGTCTTTAGTTCAATGCCGGAAGCACAGGTAAATATTTCTTACACTGATGTGCCGGTTACCTATCCTGACGGAACTGTGGTGACTTTAAGAAAGCCATCTTATCAATTAGTTAATCCATATATTCCATTACCTGCAACCTATGAATTATCACCACGAATGGCGCCTCCTGTATTTGGTGTAGGCTTGTTACAGGCAATACCGGAAAGCACTATTCTTTCTTTTGCAGATCCGGATGATCTGAATGGTGATGGCATTAGCGGCAGGCCTAATTATGTATATAATGATGTAACTAAAACTACTGATTTGGGAAGGTTTGGCTTGAAAGCCAATGTGGATGATTTGGCCCACCAGGTGGCATTTGCCTTTCAGCAGGATATGGGCGTTACCAACTATATTGAACCGCAGGAAAGTACAGAAGGCCAGTTGCAGTATGATAAATTAAGTGACGATCCTGAGCTGCCTGACAGCATCATTAATTCTGTCATCTTTTATGTAAAATCATTAGCCGTTCCGGCAAGGAGAAATGTTACGGACCCTGATGTGAAAGCAGGAGAGCAGTTGTTTGCTCAAATTAGTTGTGCCAAATGCCATATTCCCACTATTCAAACAGGAGTTGATCTTTCATTGCCACAAATTTCAAATCAGCGCATTCATCCTTACACAGATCTTTTATTGCATGATATGGGTGAAGGCCTGGGTGATGGCCGTCCTGATTTTTTAGCAACAGGCACAGAATGGAGAACAATGCCATTGTGGGGAATCGGATTATTTCCAAAAACAAATGGTACACCTTTTTATTTGCATGATGGACGTGCCCGCACTATTGAAGAAGCTATTTTATGGCATGGCGGTGAAGCCGAAAATGCAAAGCAACAGTATATGAACCTGAATAAAACAGACAGGGATAAAATACTCAAGTTTTTAAATAGTTTATAAACTACTTCAACATTTTATTGAAAGCGGCTACTGACTAAAAGTTCCTTGCTGCCTGCTGTATAAACATAAAATCCTTCACCGGTTTTTACGCCTAATTTTCCTGCTGTAACCATGTTGGTCAGTAATGGGCATGGTGCATATTTTGGGTTGCCAAAACCTTCATACAAAACATTTAAGATAGAATGGCAAACATCAAGTCCGATAAAATCTGCTAATTGTAATGGTCCCATCGGGTGTGCCATTCCCAACTTCATGATAGTATCTATTGCTTCTACTCCTGCAATGCCTTCATACAAACTATATACAGCTTCATTGATCATTGGCATCAAAATTTTATTGGCAATAAAACCAGGATAGTCGTTTACAACGCAGGGCACTTTGCCCAATTGCCTGCTTAACTCAACAATTGTTTGCGTAACACCTGCATCAGTAGAAAAGCCATTGATGATCTCCACCAGTTTCATCACAGGTACTGGGTTCATAAAATGCATGCCGATAACTTTTTCAGGCCGCTTTGTTACTGAAGCAATTTTTGTAATGGATATGGAAGATGTATTGGAAGCCAATATCGCTGCTGCCGGGGCATTTTCATCTATCTCTTTAAATATTTTTAATTTCATTTCAATATTTTCGGTGGCTGCTTCTACTACGATATCTGCATGTTGAACACCTTCTTTGATTGACTTTAAAGTGCTGATATGATCAAGTGCGTTCTTTTTTACATCTTCAGAAATTGTTCCTTTTGATATTTGCCTGTCAAAATTTGTTGAGATTGTTTGTAAAGCTTTTTCAAGCTGGCCGGCATTTACATCAATAAGCATAACATTGAAATTATTTTGTGCAAATACATGTGCAATGCCATTCCCCATTGTGCCTGCGCCAATAACTGAAATATTTTTTATCATAGATAATTTTTAAAATAACAAATCAATTTACTGCAAACAAAAAGAAAAATATTGAATTCCGTTTTCTTCTTTCAAATAAATCAATGCGTCAATGATTGCACATGCTATAAAAATTTTTATACTTATTTTTCAGCTATACTATTAATTTAAAATATCACAAGTAGTAATAAACCTGTTACAGGATATTTCTAATCACAATAATTTTTGAATATCCGGAATACTATCTTAATGTTATTGCTAAAATTTAGTTGCATAAACAACTTTTCCTATTTTTGGTTCTCTAAAATTTTTTTATGCAGGAAGCTTATATATTAGCTGGTTTCAGAACAGCAGTAACAAAAAGTAAAAAAGGTAGTTTCCGTTTTTACAGGCCTGATGATTTAGCGATTGATGTAATCAAAGGATTGATGGCATCTGTGCCACAGCTTGAAGCAAAAAGGGTAGATGATGTTATTGTAGGAAATGCTGTGCCAGAAGCAGAACAGGGATTACAGGTGGGGCGTATTATTGCTGCGAGGGCATTGGGTTTTGATACCCCGGGAGCAACAGTAAACCGGTATTGTGCCAGCGGTCTTGAAACGATAGCAATAGCAACAGCAAAAATAAGAATGGGAATGGCTGATTGCATTATTGCAGGTGGTACAGAAAGCATGAGCCTTGTGCCTACTGCTGGATGGAAAACTGTACCTGCTTATTCAATTGCCAAAGATGAACCTGATTATTATTTAAGTATGGGATTGACTGCAGAGGCAGTAGCAAAAGAATATAATGTAAGCCGTGAAGACCAGGATGAATTTGCATTTCATTCGCATCAGAAAGCAAAGAAGGCAATTGATGAGGGATATTTTAAAAGCGGCATCTTACCAATAAAAATTGAACAGGTTTACTTAAATGAAAAAAATAAGCGCAGCACCAGGACGATTGTAGTTGATACAGATGAAGGTGTTCGTGCCGATACAACACCTGAAGCCCTTGCAAAATTGAAACCTGTATTTGCACAAAACGGAACTGTTACTGCAGGTAATTCATCTCAAACAAGCGATGGCGCTGCATTTGTTATTGTGATGAGTGAATCAATGGTGAAAGAATTGGGCATGCAGCCAATAGGCCGTTTAGTTAATTGTGTTGCTGCCGGCGTCCATCCTCGTATTATGGGTATAGGTCCAATTGCTGCTGTCCCAAAACTTTTGAAACGTGCTAATATGAGCCTGGCAGACATAGACCTGGTTGAATTGAATGAAGCTTTTGCTTCCCAATCATTGGCTGTTATCAGGACTCTCGGCTTAAATCCGGATATTGTAAATATTAATGGTGGTGCCATTGCACTTGGCCATCCTCTGGGATGTACAGGTTGTAAGCTGACTGTCCAGATTTTAAATGATATGAAACGACTTAATAAGAAATATGGCCTTGTTACTGCCTGTGTGGGTGGTGGCCAGGGAATCGCCGGCCTCATTGAAAACCTCTGATTATTGCATTTTCCGGCTTTATCTAAATTTTTTCATCAATTTATTTTGCCGCTCATCATTCCTAAATGTGTGCGGCTTTTTTATATATTATTGATTATGAGTAGATTGATAATATTGATACTACTATCTATTTATAATTACTGTTAAATGACATGTATTATGTTTTGCATAGTACTATCAATTGTTATATCTTTGACTTGTCAAATTGATAAAACAAAAACAATTAAAAAATAAAAATTATGAGAACAGAATTTGTAAGCCTCTTCGCTGAAATGAATGCAAAGCATTTTGAAGAATTAACCAAAGAAGTAAAGGAAACCATTGCTCACGATGTGGAAATTAAAACAGTGAAACATGCTTTTACTGCTGCCAACCTGTGGAACATCCATAACAGGAGAAGGTCAAGTGCCGGTAGAAGAAATTATATTTCTTAATATCTTCTGTGGTTAAATTATAAGCTAAGGATTGATGAATAATTTTCTTCAATCCTTTTTTAATTTTTAAGTCTGGAATGATAAAATGAAGAATTGGATGTAAAAACAAAAATGATGGTGTTTATTTTAGGTTTTTTTTATCAAAGGAGACTTTGATAGCTATCAAAAATATTACTGATTTTTTAAACGTTTATGCTCAATTCATTTTTAATGGTGCAATCAAATCGAAAGGTGGGATGTTGACTTCAAACTCTGTTTTTGTTTTCAGGTTTTCCATTTCATAAATACCAAACATACGGCCCATCTCACTACGCAGGTTACAACCACTCACATATTGAAATTGTTTACCAGATTGCAATACAGGCTGAACACCCACAACACCTTCACCTTCCACATCTCGGTATTCACCATTGCTATCAAAAATCTTCCAGTGGCGGCGTAATAATTTTACACTGTAATTATTATGATTTTCGATAGTAATCCTATAGGCAAACATAAATTCATTATTGGCAGGATTGCTATAATCTGACTGGTAAAAACATTCTACGCTAATTTCAACTCCTTCTGAAATTTTTGAATTCATGTTGAAAGGTTTGTAGCATTAAAGATAATGTTTTGATAATGATATTTCAATCACTATTGGATAAATGGATAACATATAAAAACATTTTATCGTGAAGTTCTGTTTTGTTATGGTGACTACTTTGTTTTTTTCAGTAAAACAAAGTTTATATCATACACAAAAGATCTTGCTCTTATGAAATTTAAGCAATGATATTTTTTTCAGTATTCAAATAACACAGCCTGTTAATGCTTTAGCTTTATTGCTAACATTCTAATATGAAAATTCACTCAAGAGGTCATTAGTCAAACAGCTTCTTGAGATTCAAATCTTAAAAAATTTCCTGATTATTTTATTCCTATAGCATAGCCCAATCTTACTGTACCTGCTCCTATATGATTTTTGCCATTTTCTGTTCCTTTTTGAATATTGAGGAAACCATAATTGCCGCCGCCTTCAATAAAAATTTTTGAACGGAAAAAATTGTATGAAAATCCAATGTCTCCTTCTATTCCAAAGTTTGCTTTGTGCAACTGGTCTTTAATATCCTGTGTATTATCAAAAGATTGTTCACCCATTTGTGTAATGCCTGTAATGTTTTCTTGTTTCGTTTTGTCAGCATAGATATCACTCTTGCCACTGGTCACCTGGTGTGCTGAAACAAGAAACCCAACAAAGGGCCCTGCTTCTCCATAAAATGCCCAGTTGGATTTTTGCCCAAAGGGTAGAATATATTTTGCGAGCTCACTTAATATCATGTAATTTATTTTTGCTGTACTATTGAATGTTGCATAAACCACATCCGGAACAGGTCTGCTTTGCATAGTGAAGTAAGGTGTTAAATTCTCTGGTGTTGGCAATGCCTGGAATCCGTCTTTTTTGCCACCCTGAGCACTGTATTCCAATTGAGAAGTAATTGAAAAATGTTTTGAAAATATCATCTCTGAAAAAATAGCAAAGTCTGGACCTAAACTTGAACTATACCCAGAGTTGAGTTCGTTGACAACCGATCCCCCGCCAGTGGTAATATTAGGAATGCTAATACCTGCTTTTACACCAAAATAATGCCTGATAGAATCTTGTGCATATATTCTGGATATAAAAAAAGCTGGTAGAATTGTAATAAAAATGAAAAATGTTTTTTTCATAAATGATGATTTATTATTTAAAGATATAAACAGTTATTTGTTAAACTGAATTAATATTCTCCAAATACTTTTCTTAACACATCAGCTACTTCACCAAGCGTACATTTATTTTCAACAGACTCAATGACTGCTGGCATGATGTTTTGATTGGTAACAGCTTTGTCTTTCAATGCATCAAGACAACTTTCAACTTTTATATTATCTCGTTTTGATTTCAGTTGTTGTAATTTTTCAACCTGCATATTTCTGATACTATCATCAATTTTAAAAACAGGGATTTGAGATGCATCATTAGATTGAAATTTATTTACTCCGACAATAATTTTTTCACCTGCTTCCACTTTGCGTTGATATTCGTAAGCGCTGCGGGCAATTTCATTTTGCATAAAACCATTTTCTATGGCTGCAATACTGCCACCCATAGCTTCTATTTCTTCCATTAATTTCCATGTTGTCATTTCAACTTCATTGGTTAAATTCTCGATGAAAAAACTTCCTGCCAAAGGATCAACTGTATCCACTATACCGCTTTCATAAGCAACAATTTGTTGAGTACGCAAGGCAATGCGTGCAGCTTCTTCTGTGGGCAGGCTCAATGCTTCGTCATAGCCATTGGTATGCAAACTTTGTGTGCCGCCTAATACTGCGGCAAGTGATTGAATTGTGACCCGCGAAATATTATTCAATGGTTGTTGTGCTGTTAATGTGCTACCGCCGGTTTGGGTGTGAAAACGCAGCATTTGCGCCTTTGGTTCTGTCGCTCCCAGAGATTGCATAATCCTGGCCCACATTCTTCTTGCTGCTCTGAATTTGGCTACTTCCTCAAACAAATTATTATGAGCATTAAAAAAGAAAGATAGCCTTTTGCCAAATACATTTATATCCAAACCTTTTTCCAAAGCTGCTTTTACATAAGCTTTACCATTGCTTAATGTAAATGCAATTTCCTGTACTGCTGTACTGCCGGCTTCCCTGATATGATAACCTGAAATTGAAATAGTATTCCATTTTGGCAACTCTTTGCTGCACCATTCAAAAATGTCTGTAATGATACGCATGGAAGGTTTAGGTGGATATATATATGTACCTCTTGCAGCATATTCTTTTAAAATATCATTTTGAATTGTGCCCGAAATTTTTTTCAGGTCTGCTCCCTGTTGTTTTGCCAATGCAACATAAAAACTTAATAAAATAAAACCTGTGGCATTGATTGTCATTGATGTGGTGATATTCTGCAATTGAATACCATCAAACAATATTTTTATATCCTCAATACTATCTATGGCAACGCCTACTTTTCCCACTTCACCTTCTGCAAGTTCATGATCGCTGTCATATCCTATTTGTGTGGGCAAATCAAATGCAACACTTAAACCATTCACGCCCTGCGACAATAAATAATGATATCGTTTATTACTTTCTTCTGCAGTTGAAAATCCCGCATATTGCCGCATGGTCCATAGCTTGCCACGATACATATCTGGCTGTATGCCACGGGTAAAATATGCCTGGCCAGGCGCTTCGAGAGGAGGTGTGTTTTGCCAATCTTCTCCGGTATAAACTGTCTTAATTTCTATCCCGCTGTCAGTGTAACGTTTTTCATCTGGCATAGTAATAAAATTTAAAGCAATACAATTATTTATTCCATTATTTTTTTTGCTTCATAGCTCAACACTTCACTGACCACTTCATGCAAAGAGCCTTTCTTGTCATTCATCAAAAATTCAAGTAAAAGTTTATTGAGGTCTAAACCAGATGCATGAGGGGGCAACACATTAGCAAGCTGGTTGATGATAAGAAGATTTTGCTCTTTTAGGTTGCAAACTGCATTCCAGGCTTCAGCAGACACATAAATTTGTTGTGTGATGTTGTATTCAAATTCAGAACGGATACTTTGTGTCAGTAAGAGTTGCATTTCCCTTGCTGGCAATCCTGGCTGGTTTATTCTTGTAATCACATTGGGCAATGCAATCCTGTCAACTAAAATTATTAACCTTTCATAAGCCTGTAATTGTATGGTATTGGTAGCAGACATGTTTTTTGTAAACGTATCATCATTCACCACTTTTACTCTGGTGGTGATGATATACACTATTGCAGCGGTTACTAATGCAGTTATTGCTATGGTAAAGATGATGGAGTTTGTATCCAAAGGATTATGTTTTGTGCAAAGTAAATAAACTGTTGTAAACTGTCATGATTATTCAAACGTAATTTGATGAAAGCTATTCCTGTTTACATTTGCAAATAGTTATGAGCAAAAGCAGCAATGACAAAAAGCATTTTGATATTCCGGTGCTCAAGCGTGTTTTTACTTTCGTAAGGCCTTATCGCTGGCGGTTTATAACCAGTATTGTACTTGCTATAACACTTTCGTTTTTTACTCCTGTACGGCCTTTCCTTATTCAACTGACTGTGGATAAAGCAACCGGCAAAAATGTACATCCCCCATGGTTTTTAGACTTATTATTCTCACATGCAGATCTAAGCAGTGCCTGGCAATTTGTAATTAATGTAACCATTTTTCAGATCGTGTTTATTTTTATTGAAACTGCTGTTCGCTTTTATTTTAGTTTTCTTACTGCATGGTTAGGGCAGGCAGTTGTGCGTGATATGCGTACAGCCGTGTATAAAAAAATTCTTGGCCTTAACCTTAAACAATTTGATACAACACCTATAGGAACTTTAACCACAAGAACTATTAATGATATTGAAAGTATCAATGATATTTTTTCAGATGGTTTAATCCCCATTCTTGCAGACATGCTATCTATTATCATTGTGCTGATAACGATGTTTGTTACTGACTGGAGGCTAACGTTGATCGCATTGGTGCCGTTCCCTATTATGTTGATAGCCACTTATTATTTCAAAGAAAGTGTCAACAAAAGTTTTATCCAGGTGAGAAATGCTGTGGCAGCATTGAATGCTTTTGTCCAGGAAAGAATTACAGGCATGCAGATAGTCCAGGCTTTTGTAGCAGAAGACAGGGAGTTTGAAAATTTTAAAAAGATTAACCGGAAATATCGTAATGCCAATATCAGGTCCATCTTTGCCTATTCTATCTTTTTCCCGATTGTTGAAATTGTATTAGCTGTTTCTACCGGTTTACTGGTGTGGTATCTTGCAGGCAAAGCTGCATCCAATCCAATAAAAAATGAAAATCTTGCAGGTGTGTTGGTAGCTTTTATTCTTTACCTGAACCAGATTTTCAGGCCTCTCCGGGTGATTGCTGATAAATTTAATGTGATACAGATGGGAGTGATTGCCGCAGGTAGAGTGTTTAAGGTAATGGATAATCCCGATTCAATACCGCCTTCATCTCCGGATGTTTTATCACCGGTTGACAGACTCAATGGCAAGGTGGAGTTTGACAAAGTGTGGTTTGCTTATAATGAAGAAAATTATGTTTTAAAAAATATTTCTTTTAAAGTAGAACCAGGGGAAACAGTTGCGATTGTAGGACATACAGGGAGTGGCAAAACATCCATCATTAGTTTACTAAGCAGGTTGTATCATATAAAAAGGGGTTCAATAAAACTGGATGATGTAAATATTGAGCAATACAACCTTGATGCATTGAGGAGTAATATTGCTGTTGTATTGCAGGATGTATTTTTGTTTTCAGGTTCTGTGATGGATAATATTACATTACACAATAGTGATATTAAAAGAGATGATGTTGTTGAAGCAGCAAAGCTGATTGGTGTGCATGATTTCATTATGCGGCTGCCGGAAAATTATGATTTCAACGTGATGGAGAGGGGAAACACTTTAAGCCTTGGACAAAGACAATTGCTTTCATTTATTCGTGCTATACTTTCCAATCCCGCAGTATTGATACTTGATGAAGCTACTTCATCCATTGATTCAGAAAGTGAACAGTTGATACAAAAAGCTATTGATACTATTATAACAGGGAGAACAGCAATTGTTATTGCACATCGCCTTTCTACTATTCGTAAAGCTGATAAAATAATTGTTTTGGATAAAGGTGAGATTAAAGAATCCGGGACGCATGATGAGTTACTTGCACTCAATGGTTATTATGCCAAACTGCATAATATGCAATTTGAAAAAAGCAGGACTGTTGTAGAATGAAGCTATGAATGTATTCATGTAGAAACTGTTTTTATTCAAAAAAGGAATCTAAAATTCGTTTAGTTTCAAAGGTAAATTTCAAGCAATCCATCCGGTAATACAACATGAACTTCTTTTTTCTTCCTGTCAATTTTTTTTAATGTTGATTCATTAATAGGTATTAAAACTTCTTTATTGTTGATGATTAGTTGTAATAATATTTGCTGAGGTTGTTCTATGACTGCTTCTATTACACCTAATTTTTCAGAATAATTAAAAACAATAAAGCCTGTAAGATTAACGGGTGCATCTTTACTTACCAGTTTTTCAAAATCCTGTTTTGTTATCCATATTTTTTTCTGCAATAACTTTGACGCTGCTTCTTTTGTATCAATGCCTTCAAGTTTTATAATGGACTCTTCAATATTTTTTACAATTGTGTTTTCATGAAAATAGGGTAGTTGTTCATCCCGTTTTACTTCAATGAAAATTGCAGTTACATTTTTAAAATCAGTTTTTTTCCCAAGCGCATGTTTTATAACAAGCCCGCCATTTACTCCATGGGTTGCAACTATTTTTCCTATATGGATATACGAGCTCAATTTTTTTTAAAACTTTTTTGTAAAAAATGTTTTCAGTATTGAATAATCCATTTTATTTATTTCAAAATGGATGTTGCGAAACTATCTTTTTAATAGTTTATTTTATCCATCCCCTGTTAGTAGAAAATTTAATTAAACGGCAAAATACATACTTATGTAATTTTTGTATGTAAAATGTTTTATGGCATGATAATTATGATTATTCGTAAAATTTATTTTCTCAAGTGTAAAAAGAAAATACATTTGTCGCCCGTTATATTAATTTTAAAATACAATTTATTATGAACAAAGGTGAATTAGTAGCAAAAATTGCTGAAGATGCCGACCTGAGCAAAGCACAGGCAAATAGTGCCCTTGATGCATTTATCGGGGCTGTAACAAAATCATTAAAATCCGGGGATAAAGTGACATTAGTAGGGTTTGGTACTTTTTCAGTTTCTAAGCGTAGCGCCCGCACAGGCCGCAACCCGCAAACTGGTGCAGCAATAAAAATAAAAGCAAAAAAAGTTGCACGTTTTAAGGCAGGTAAAGAACTTTCTGCAAAATTATAATTATCGAAAAATAGTTTTGGCGGTTTATTGGTTAGATAAACCGTCATAAGTTTATAACTTACATTAAAATTTTATTTACAATAGTTATGGGAAGAGGAGATAAAAAAACAAAGAGGGGAAAAATATCTAAAGGCTCATTTGGTAAAAGCAGGCCTGCAAGACCGGCAAAAAAGAAAGCAGAAAAAACTGCTGAACACAAAGCCTGATAAAATATTGGCGTAATAATTTATGGCGCCAATCTTTCGGCCTTCCAACTCCCTTGTAGGATTTTGGTATATTGGATGCGATCGTGTAAACGGTTTGAGCGACCCTGCCAGAATTCTATTTTATGAGGCATAACCCGGTATCCGCCCCAATGCGGAGGCCGGGGAATGCTGTTTTGAAATTCTTTTTCAAAATGTTTTGCATTTGTTTCCAACACATCTCTGTTTTCAATAACAGTGCTTTGTGGTGATGACCACGCGCCAATGCGGCTGCCTTCAGGCCTTGAGTTAAAATAGGCATCACTTTCTGCTGTGGATACTTTTTCCACCACGCCTTCAATTCTTACCTGTCTTTCAATTTCTTTCCAGAAAAAAACTAAAGCAGCATGTGGGTTTTCATCCAGTTCCCTGCCTTTGTGGCTTTGATAGTTGGTGTAAAAAACAAATCCTTTTTCATCATAATCTTTTAATAAAACTATTCTTGCAGAAGGCCTGCCATCGTGTGTGGCGGTTGCCAGCGTCATCGCATTTACTTCCATCACTTCACTTTGTATAGCATGCTGCCACCAACGTGCAAACTGTTCAAAAGGATTTGATGCAATATCATGTTCATCTAATTGACTTAAACAATAATCTTTTCTTATATCTGCTATGCTCTTGTTCACAATATTATCCCTATTGAATTGTTAGATTAATTATTACTGAAAGATTTATTGTCAATTATAAAATTATACAATCATTTAGCTCACCAGTGTGCCTACCTTTTCACCTTCAATCACTTTTAAAAGATTGCCGGGTTTGTTCATATCAAATACAATGATAGGTAAATGATTTTCCATGCAAAGCGTGAAAGCTGTCATATCCATTACTTTCAGGTTTTTTGATATACATTCCTGATAAGAGATTTGGTCGTATTTAACAGCAGAAGAATCTTTTTCAGGATCTGCAGAATAAATTCCATCAACACGGGTTCCTTTTAAAATCACATTTGCTTTTATTTCCAATGCCCTTAACGAGCCGGCAGTGTCAGTTGTAAAATATGGGTTGCCTGTGCCCGCAGCAAAGATTACCACACGACCTTTTTCAAGATGTCTCATCGCCCTTCTGCGGATATAAGGTTCAGCGACCTGTTCCATTTTGATGGCGCTGAGTAAACGTGTATCAACACCTATACGTTCCAGCATTGCCTGCATAGCCATACCATTGATACTGGTTGCAAGCATACCCATATAATCACCATGTGCCCTTTCAATACCGGTTTCTGTTTCATTCGCACCTCGATAAATATTACCACCACCAATCACTAATGCTACCTGCACACCTGATTGAGTAATGCTTTTAATATCATTTGCGTATTGCTCGATAATATTTGGATTAAACGGTTCGAAACCGTCCACACCTTTACCCATTAATGATTCGCCTGAAAGTTTTAATACAACCCGATTATATTTTGTTAGCATGGAAGTTTGATTTTTATTTGATTGACGGCTGCAAATTAAAAGAAAAGACAAACGCCAAAATGAAAATTTAATCAACAGTGTTGCTTTTTTTGCATTTGTCCACCTAAAAAGATTTATGGATTCATCATTGTATTATAACAATTATCTGCAACACAATGAAATTCTTGACAGCCATTCTCCTGAATGCATTAAAGAAGGCAACCAGCCTTTATATGATGAAATGATTAAACATTTGAGCTTTCATAATTGAATTCTATAACAGTGTATAAATTACGGATTGTGAGAGGTGAGCAACGTTTGATTTTATGCTGAATATTTTAGATGAGATTGGTTAGTGTCTTTTTTCAAAACGCTACCACACATTTTTGATTACATGACCAGACTTAATCTGTTGAATTTTTTGCATTGCGGAAATAATTGCTTTCGTTTTTGAAATTATGTTCACTTATTTAATGCATAAAAAATCGGGGAAATGTTTTTTGAAAAATAAACTAATGTGGTAGTAGTTATGATGAAGATTTTGAAAGTATTCTTAATCAAAAAAATAATAAAATGGCTCAAAAAAAATTGGGGCTGACGAAGAATCGTCGCCCCTTTTTTCAACCCTAAACCCTTAAAGCACGAATATACTATAAAAGTTTATTCGTCAAAATATCTTTAGTAAATTTTTTAAAATCTTTCTAATTGCGAAAAGAAAAAATTGCCTTCAATAATTGCATTTTCATCACTGTCACTTCCATGAACTGCATTTTCACCAACTGATGCTGCAAAATCTTTTCTAATAGTGCCTTGATCAGCTTGTGCAGGATTAGTCGCACCAATAAGTTTTCTGAAATCTGCTACAGCATTTTCTTTTTCAAGAATGGCAGCAACAATTGGCCCGCTACTCATGAAATCTACTAACTCACCATAAAATGGCCTTTCTTTATGAATAGCATAAAATGCACCTGCCTGTTCTTTAGTTAGTCTTGTCCATTTCATTGCTTTGATAGCAAAACCTGCTTTTATCATGCGATCGAGGATAGCTCCGGTGTAACCTTTTCCTGTAGCATCGGGCTTTATCATTGTGAATGTTGTGTTACTCATATTTTTTAAAATTGGACGCAAAACTAAGGTTTAAGCCATGCCAAAAAACTATTAAATTGTTATAGATAATAATAAAAATAAAATTCATTTGACTGTATGCTTCTAAAGCCGCAATTTTGCGGCCTTTCTATGCAACCAGTTTCGCATACATATCCATTAGTAGCATCAAATAGAAATATTGTAATCACTATGCACCAAAAACCGGATGGTGATGCAATGGGTGCTTCGCTTGGACTTTTTCATTTCCTGAAAAATCTTGGTAATGATGTTTCAGTTATTTCCCCAACCAACTGGGCCAAATTTCTAAGCTGGATGCCTGGCTGCAAGGATGTATTGGATTTTGAAATACAACAACAGAAAAGCACGGAATTATTGGAAAAAGCTGATATGCTTTTTTGTCTTGATTTCAACAGCATGCACCGCACTAAAAAAATGGAAACAATTTTACTTGGAGCCAAATGTGTGAAAGTCTTGATAGACCACCACGAGCAACCTGCTGAAGAGCATTTTGATTATGGTGTTAGCAACATCAGGAAAAGCTCTACCTGTGAAATGGTGTATGATTATATTGTTGAATCGCCTTATGCTGATAAACTTGATCTTGATATTGCTGCATGCCTTTATACAGGCATCATGACAGATACAGGTTCATTCAGGTTTGCCATCACTTCGGCACAAACACATAAAGCTGTTGCACACTTCAAAGAGATGGGACTTGAGCATAGTATTATTCATGAAAAAATATATGACAACTTTTTAGAAAACAGGCTGCGGTTTATAGGAAATGCATTATTAAACAGGCTTGAAGTTTTTTATGAGTATAATACAGCATTGATGGTGATACCGAAGTGGGATATTACAAAGTATGAAATACAAACTGGCGATACGGAAGGGTTAGTGAATTATTTGTTGACTATTGAAGGTATAAAGTTGGGTGCACTACTCATAGACAGAGTGGAGGAAAGGAAATGGAGTTTCAGGAGCAAAGGTGATTTTGACGTAAATGAAATGGCTCGTAATTTCTTTGAAGGAGGCGGACATAAAAATGCTGCAGGGGGTAGAAGCAATGCAACGATTGATGAAAATGTTACAAAGTTTAAAGAGGTGATTAAATATTACGAAAATCAATTATCATAATTTTTTTATTGCTAAGCAATAAGTATTAAAACAAAAAAACAATGAAAAAATCTATCGTAGTGTTACTAGTTATGGGGCTATTCGCATGTAACATGAATTATGAGAAAACCCCTACCGGGTTAGTTTATAAAATTTTTGAGGGTAAGGGTGGTGAAAAGCCCAAAGCTGGTGAATTTGTAAAATTCAATCTTGAATATTTATTGAAAGACAGAGATTCAGTTTTGCAAAGCACTTTCAATTCTTTGCCGGCATATACCCCGGTTGATACCAGCAGAATGGCCAGATATTCATTTATGGAAATTATGCCTATGCTCAGTGTTGGTGACAGTGCTGAAATAAGCATAAGCATTGACTCATTAAAAAGCAAAGGCATGATTCAGGATTATACACCTATTTTAGTGAAGGGCCAGATCCTGATTACAAGAGTTAAGTTGTTGCAGATTTTTAAAGATGAAAAATCAATGCTGGCAGATTATGACAGTACTATTGCCGAATTCAGGGGTAAAGAGACAAAAGAAATTGAAGATTATATGGCGAAGAACAACATAAAAGGTATTAAAACCAAAAATGGAGCTTATGTTGTTATTGATAATCCCGGAGATACTGCATTGAAAGCTGATTCAGGAAAAGTTGCTTCGGTAATGTATCGTGGTTATCTTTTATCAAACGGTTATGTATTTGATACCAATATGGATACCTCAAAGCATCATACTGACCCTATTTCAATTACTGTTGGTTCAAGAGGTGCAATAGAGGGTTTTAGCGAATGCCTTCCATATTTTGGGAAAGGTGGAAAGGGTAAATTTCTTATTCCGGCTATGTTAGGTTATGGACAACAAGCCCAGGGTACAGAAATTCCTGCTTTCTCCAATATTGGTTTTGATATAGAAGTGCTGGATATAAAAGATGCTCCTAAAAGGCCTATGATGCCAATGCTAAAACCAAAACAATTGGTTGATTCAGCAAAAAAAGGAAAGTAAAACGCAATAATATAAACTAAAAAAAGAGGCTGCCTCAATACTATGAGGCGGCCTTTTTTTATTTTTTTGAATAGTGATAATCGGGTATTGGGCGCAACAATATTGAAATAAAAAAACAGCATTCACAATGGTAATGCTGTTGAATAATTTGAAAACAGGATATCTAAAAAGAAATTACACCTTTTAATTCTTCAAAGAAAACATCTTTTTTCCTGGCAGAAATAGGAATAGAAGCACCGTCGGTCATAATGATGGAAGCTCCCACACCTTTTACAATTTTTATCATGTGTCTCACATTGATAAGATATGATTTATGAACACGGTAAAAACCCTTTTCTGTCAACAATTCTTCGAAATCTTTCAAAGATCGTGAAGCTACATAAGTTTGATTGCCCGTTAATTTTATTTTGGAATAACTATCCAACGCTTCAATGTACATGATCTTGTTGATGTCAACAATATCATAACCATCAGCAACGTGCACCACTATTTTTGAAAAGTTTTCAGGAGAGCTGGTGAAATAATTTTTTACAAGTCCGGTGATTTCACCATACTTACTTTGTTTGCTTCTTACTTTTTCTATGGCGGCATGAATGTCTGAAGCTTTAAATGGCTTCAGTATGTAATCCATAGCAGCCATCTTTAAGGCACGGACAGCATACTCCTGGTAAGCTGTTACAAATACGATTTCGAAATTGATGTTGGAAAGTTTTGGCAGCAGTTCAAATGAAGTGTATGGAGGCAATTGAATATCCATAAATACAACATCTAGCTTTTCACCTTTTTCAATTTTTTCCTGAGCGTCATCAAGGTTATCTGCAGTCCAAACAACTTCAACATTCTCAGAATCGAGCAGTATCCGCTTTAAAATTTCAATGTTTGAAATTTCGTCATCGAGGATTGCGGCTTTTACAGTTTTCATAATATTAGAATTTCTACAAAAATGAATTAATTATTTTGAATTGGCAATGCTAAATCCACTGTTACCCCTTCGCAACCGGATATTCTTTTGTCCTTAATGGTTAAATAGCCGTGTCTTTCATTGTTTTGATTGATGAGTTGAATCCTTTCATTGATAATTCCTAATGCAGAGGATTTTTGCTTAGGTGTATTTTGAAGATCTTTTTTCAAGCCTATACCATTGTCGTCAATCATACAATGAAGCAAATCATTTTCAACATAAAATTTAATCTTTAGTTCACCACCGGTTTTTTTAGGTGCAAGGCCATGCCTGATTGCATTTTCAACTATCGGCTGTATCATCATAGTAGGTACGTAATATGTTCTTGTCGGGTCTAATTGATTTGTATCAATATCACAGATGAAACCATAATTAAACCTTAATCTTTCCAGGTCAATATATCTGTTGACAAAACTAATTTCTTCAGTTAAAGTTATATATGACTTTTTTGCATTTTCAAACATCTGTCTCAGTAATAATGAAAAATCCGATAAATAATTAAATGCTTTTTTGTTTTCATTAATCATAATCAGGTATTGAGCAGCACTTAACGAATTATAGACAAAATGTGGGTTCATTTGGCTGCTGAAAGCTTTATTTTTTAATTCAATCTGGTTTTTTTCATTGGTAAGCTGATTGTTTTTTTCAATAAAACCAGTGCGCATACGGTTGTAATAGTATATACCTACTGCAATAATGGCTAACAGAAAATAATATGCAAAAATGGCAAGGCTCATATAGTCCTGAATTTGAAAATGTTCTTATTGAGCAAACATATTGGAATTTTATCCCAAATTAAACAGATGTTGTTTTTAATTTAGTTGAATTGCATATTATTTGCAGTGGTGCAAATAACAAAAAAAAGTAATCAATTTTTTCAATAACTTGATAGGATGAACTGGAAAGAGATCCCGAAATCTGAGATCCCCGGATGGAATGAAAAGCTTAAGGCTACTGATGCTGTATTTTATCAATATCCGTATTATGTAGCAAGCGAGTACAATTCCCCCCTTGCAAAATCTTTATTTATACAATATGTTGAAGCTGAAAGAGTGGTAGCTTACGCTGCTATAATAGAGATTGGCTGGTGGTTTTTTAAGGTTGGTATTATTGATAATGGCCCAATTGTTTTTGTTGCAGATGCAGACCTGAAGGCAGTTATTAACGACCTGAAAGCTTTCGCTAAAAAGCGTAATTATATGCACTTCCAGATAAGGCCTGCTTTGAATTCGCTGTTGCATGATTTAATTGAAACAGATGATTCTTTTATTCCAAAAATCTTTTTCCCTTTTCATAAAAAAATCAGATTTGATTCTAATATTTATAACAAGCCTGAAAAAGAATTATTGGCAGGATTTAAGTTGCAAGGCCGGCGAAAGATTGTATTGGCTGGCAGGGTACCTTTCAATTTTATTAAAATAGACGATAATAAAGCATTGATTGAAATACGCGACCTCTTCAAGGAAGTAACAGAGAAAAAAAAGTACGGTTTTTTGCCATTTGAAATCTATAATACAATTTACCTTGAAGGCAAAAAATATGGGCTTTGTGATATTTATGCCGCATATCTGAATGATGAACTTGTCAATTTTGTTTTGGTTACCAAAGATGCGAATTCATTTTATCATTATACCAGCGCTTTAAGAGTCAAAGGTTATAAAGCTAATGAATCGCCGCCTGCTAAATTGCACTTTTTTGTGATGCAGGATTGTTTTTATAATGAACATAAAGCCTATTATAATATCAGCTATGGTGGCAGTGAAAAATTATTGCGTTTCAAGGAATATTTCAATCCTGTTGATATCGAAAGGCCGCCATATTATACTTACATTATAAAAAAAGGGTTAGTACAATTCATGACAAATTTTTCTTCCAATAATGCGCATTTCTTGCGTAAAGTTTTTAAGCGCATTTCAAAATTTCATAAATAGTTCATGGTTGAAAAATTGATATGCCAGCTCAATGATTGCTATTCATTTGATCACTCTGAGAAACCAGAATAGTGTAATGTAGAAAGTGCTGGCATTATACTGGCTGTAAAAATATTTCAGCGATCATGCAACGTGCGCTTCCACCACCATTAGTCTCAATGGATGTGAGATCAGAATGAACAATCCTGTTATAGCTTTCAAGGATTGCAACCTGTTCTTTTGATAATGATAAAAATGCCTGAGAAGACATCACTAATATTTTTTCACCAGTATCATTTTGCAGTTGCAACATATTGCCAGCAAAATGATTCATCTGTTCTGTTGAAATATCAATCATCTTTTTATGACTTGACTGAATGGTATTAACCACATGTTTGCATTCTGTTTCATCTTTGATACAACCTGTACAGATAACAACATATTGATCTGCCATGCACATCATAACATTGGTATGATAAATTTCACCACCGCCATCATCAGTAGCGGTAAAAGTACAGGGAGTGTAATGCATTTCATTGCAAAATGTTTCTAACACTTCTTTGTTAGTCCTTGGCGATATACAAGCATAAGCAATTTTATTTTCCCTGTCCAATACCATACTTCCGGTGCCCTCGAGGAATAGATTTTTGTTTTCGAAACCTGTTAAGTCTATCCTGCTTGTAATAGAAAATTTATTATTGATTGCATCCAGAATATGTTGCTTTCTTTCTGCCCTTCTGTTGGTTGCATACATAGGGTATAGAATAATAGTTCCATTGCTATGAAATGAAATCCAGTTGTTGGGGAAAATGGAATCTGGTGTATGTGGTTCTGGAGTATCATTTATGACTGTCACATCAATACCCTGTTGCCTGAGTTTTTCAACAAAAGCATCAAATTCATTCAAAGCATTTGTTTGTGCATCATCAGCATGCCCTGCCACCTGGAAGCTGTTGTTGACGGCTGTTTCAGCATTAAATGTAAATTGAACAGGCCTGATCATTAAAACATGAGAAGTGTTTTGCATAATTTGAAATTAAAAAGTTCTTTTTGTTTCTTTAAACTAAGATATCTCTTAATAATGGCATGCTCATACAATGTGATCCGCCACGTGCCCTTGACAATTCTGCTGATGGTAATAAGATTAAAGTGTCTTTAATACTTTGAGGATCCAAACCTTTTTCAAACTTTTCAAACAGTGCTGATGTGGTAATAACTTCAAACCCTTCTTTCCTGAAACTATTGGCAGTAAAATCGTTCCTGTCATAACCAATCACAACACCTTCTTTTAATGCTACTACATTGCAACTGTCTGTCCATTGTTCCCGGTCATCATGAGGAAATTCATTACCGCCACTGTATATAATTTTTACATCTTTTGATGAGCAATTATAATTTTCAATACTTACCTGTTTTAATAATTCTTCAATACCGGAAAGCTTTTTGAAACTATAATCTTTATCAGGCTGATAGTTTTCTTCAGCAGGTTTATAAAATTGTAATACTTCCGGTTCTTCAATTGCAATCAAATCCGGATGGTGCATCAGTTGTCTCAAATAGGTTTGCTTCACTTTATTTTCTGCTGCAATAATATTTTCAGAATATCTTCCATACAACACCCATACATTTCGTTTCACTTGTGTGAAAATGGTGTCAATATGCATCTGTGCCCTGTTTTTGGCAATCTTCACCACAGATATTTTTTCAATACCCAGATCTTTTATTGAAAAAATAGTATGGATGATTTCATTAACAGCATTGGAAGATGTTCTTTCGCTGCAGCCAACAATTAAATGTGTGGGATGTACCATCATGATATCGCCGCCTTCAATGCTGATGATCCTTGCTTTGCGTTCCACTTCTTCATATAAAAAGAAATCACTGTCTTCAATTACTTCTATCACTTTGCCTGCATCTTCTTTAAAAAGAAAATACAAAGCAAGGAATTTTGTAATGAGCGATTCCCGTTTCCTCGCATTTGTGGCCATACGGCTTAAAAGAATATAATCTTTAATCATTATCCCGATGTCACGTGTAAAAATAAAATTGGGAATTGGTGGGAAAATGTATTGATCTTCTTGCAAACCACTTGCTGTTTTTGGCAAAATGCCACTGATCAGAATTTTGGCCAGCAATGCTGTATCAGTGATAGCTTCTAATTGTTGCTGTGTTTTATGGCTTGATTCTTCATAAGAACAAATAGCAGAAATTAAACGCAGTTTTACTTTTTCATCTTTTAATATTTGCTCCAGAATATGTTGTACTTCTAACACTTTATCCGAATTGAAATATTCCTTTTTGCCAGGGATAAAACAATAAGGTTTTGATTTTTCATCAGCAGAAGCCTGGTATTCCCGGATATATTTTATTTTCTCCGGGTCGAGAAAATAGAGCAGCAGCTTTACATAGTGGTTATATTCTTTCTGCATGCTTTTCAGATAAACTATATCATCATATAAATTATCAGAAAAAGTGCTTGGGATGATTTTCCCGATACCTCCATCGGGGCTATGAATAATTAATTTTCGTAAAGTTCCAATTTCAGATTCTACATAATATTGTTTATCATGCATAAAAAATGTTTTGATTGAGAAAATAGTTAGCTGATTAATGCACACCTTCAACAGGCAGCATTAGATAAGATTCAGAAAGATGGCAAGTAATTGACCGTTTGAATTATGCTTTATCATTTGATGGCTGCAAGTTAAGCATTTTCATTTCAACAATATGATTAAACCCCTTGACAGCAATTATTTTAAACCGTATAAACATTTCTTCTTTATACCAGTTTTCATTTCTTGTTTTCTTTATTACTGTTCTATGTTGCGGCAGGGTATAGGCAAAGTCCACCATGGCAGCCTTATTTTCCCAAACACTAAAAGTGGCCTGTTTTATCCAGGGACTTTCTCCAATGCCATAAGATACAATCAACCCTTTTGCAACAGATGAAATTGCAGCCACACTATTCACATTGCTCCAAAAATGTTTTAGACGGGAAAAACGAATACTTGCTCTTGTCAATACTGCAACGGTATCAGTATCATTAATCATCCCTTTAACTGTTCCAAAAACATTTTTCTTATCCCGCAATCCATGTCCTTCTATAGGTTGTAACACAAATTCTTTTAAGTCGCAATTAAAAAAATGAAAGTAGCTGTACATCAATGCAGGAGCTTTTACAGATTTGTCAATTGTTGTAAATAATATTGACCATTGATTCCAGTCAGGATGGATATCAAAACTCCCATTCCTGCCACTGCCCATTAATTTATAAAAATTAATTCTCTTGTTGAAGAAAAGCGGAATTCTGAAAAATGCCATTGAGAAGAAACCAAATATTCCTAACCATTTTGGGTAACGGGCAATGATGATAGTGCAATATTTTTCATCTTCCTCCTTCATAAAAAATTAAAATGCATAAGACTATTGCCATTAATACTGCTAACATCACTTTATATTTTTCCCAACGCTCAGATTTTTTTTGCTGTTCTTTCAATCTTTCTATTGATTCATAAAACCAATGATTCTTAGCAAATAATGGGTGCAATTTTTCTTCCAGTTTTATGGTATGGCCTGAATGTAATGGTTGCACAGATTGTAAAACTGTTTCAAGAAAAATTTTCAGTTTGGTTTCATTGGTTCCACTCAGCAATTCAATATCTTCTGGCAATACCTGAATGATAGAATAAAATAATGTTTCCTCACTAAAATGGGCTTCATTTATATATTTCAAATAGTGATTGACTTCATGCATCCTGTTTATAAGGGTGTCAATTTGTTCAATAGGTTTTTTGTATTCTTCCGGAGCAGTCAGATGCCGGCTAAAATTATATTGCTTCCTGCTCTCTTTATCAGAAAGGATTGTATAAGCTTCAGCAATATCAGCAAATTCAGCAGCAGCCAGGCTATCACCCGGGTTGCGGTCAGGATGGTATTGTTTTGCCAGTTTGCGATAAGCGTTTTTTATCTCATCGCCTGTTGCTGATGGACTGACATGGAGAATACGATAATAATCTTTTGCTTGTGGCATCGCAGCGAAAGTAAGTGCTAATTATCTTTTAAAATAAACGGATTGATGAACATGATGCCTGTATGTCTTAAAAATAAATTAAGTTTACAATAGCGTTAATGTGAATATGTATTATCATTACTCTTCAAAATTTATTGTATTATTTATCGGGTTTGAAAACAAGCAGCAACAGCAACTTGAAAGCCTGGTAAAGCAACATGCTGCTTACCTTAATGTCAATGGAGTTAATATAGAGGGTAATATGAATGATGGGGCTGTGGTTTGCTTTGTCAATTATACTGAAGAAGCTTTCAAAGAAGCCATTTCAATAAAAGGAGCTCGTATTGTTTGTTCCGGAAAATTTCAAAATTTTGAGCAAATATTAAACCTGATACAGCAAGGAGTTTATGGTTGTATTTCCAGCACAGCTTTATTTTCCGATATTATTCCTGCATTAGAAGCTGCATTGCAAATAAAAGTGTATATCAGCCCTTCTTTCAACACGGTTATACATGAATATTTTCAAAACAATACAAAGAAATCCTGTCGTCATTGTTTATTTACAGAGCAGGAGCATATACTTGTTCAGCATCTTACAGCCGGCGCTTTATACAAAGAGATTGCGGCTGAATTGAACATTAGTGAAAATACTGTTCGCTCTCATGTACGGAATATTTACAGCAAGCTAAAAGTGCATTCCAAAACTGAGCTCGCCCAAAAAATATTAAGAGGAAATCTGATCACAACCCTGACTTGCTTTATCCCTGATTTTATAGCATGTTTATGCTATTGATTAATGTACCCAATTAATCTAATTTGCCACAATAGTATTTTGAAGATGTGCGATTGAGAATTTGATAGAAATGCTATCCGGCATTTAATTGCATTTGTCTGAATTAATAAAGTTTTTTGTTTTTTTTATTGATGCTCTTATCCCTGCTGCTATTGATGGTTTTAATCCTGTTGCTTACAGCCTGGCTTATGCCGGGCTGTATTTTTTCCTTTACTTTGGCTTGAAAATTCATTCTTCAAATATTTTTCAATGCAGCTTATTAAAATCTTTTTTCTGTATTTTTTTGTTTGTTTTATTGCAAATAATGTAGCAACTGCTCAACCTAAGTTGTTGGTATTTTATAAAACAACTTTTTATTATCATGAATCAATACCTGATGGTATTGCTGCTATTCAAAAACTTGGCAGGCAAAAAAATTTTGATGTTGATACAATAAACAATGCCTCAGCTTTTACTGATGAAAACCTGGATAAATATGCTGCTGTGGTTTTTTGAATACCACAGATACTGCAGGTATTTTATTGGATGATGCACAACAAAATGCGTTGATGCATTTTATAGAATCAGGAAAAGGGTATGTGGGCATACATGCTGCTTCGGATGCAGAATTTCAATGGCCCTGGTATAATAAACTGGTAGGAGCTTATTTTAAAAATCATCCGAAATCTCAGGAAGCTATTTTAAATGTAACAGATAATAATTTCATGGCTGATTGCTCACTTCCTTCAAAATGGAAACATTTTGATGAATGGTATAATTATAAACAAACACATTGGGATGAAGTGCATGTGTTGTTGACAGTAGATGAGAAAAGTTATTCTGGTGGTGAGAATGACGGATACCATCCGGTTTGCTGGTATCATAAATATGATGGTGGACGTTCATTTTACGTGGGTCTCGGTCATACCAAAGAATCATATTCCGACCGGTTATTTCTGAATATCCTTAACTGGGGAATTAAATATGCAATCGGTGAATAAAAATCGTCATCAACTTTTTTCGCCTACAAACTGGTCGCCCTGATGTTTGAATAAAACATTAAACGTGGTCAGGCTTCCATAAATCCTGGTAATATATTGCTGCAGTTCAAATTTATCTTCATCACTCAATAGCTTATGTGCATTGATGCGTTGCTCCATCACCCTAAGCCTGTCACGCAGCATAACTATTTTGTGAAAGAAAGTTTCAATTGGAATTTCTTTTTCTTTTAATGATGGGTCACCTGGTCTTAAAATCAAGATGCCTTTGTTCCATTTTTCACCCATTGCTATAATTTCGGTAACATCGCTCCATTCCCGCAAAATTTTTATCAAAGCATCTTCTGCTTCACTAAAGCTCACACTGTATTCGGGTTCTATTCGTTCAATCACTTCAACAGAAAAATCCTTTGCAACTGATTTGATGCCGCTTTCCAAAAAGCAAACTTCATATATTCTCTTATGCAACCTGATGACTACTCCATCACCATAAGAAGGATGTTTTATTCTTGAACCTACACCTAAAATTTCCATTTGATTTTTTTTATAAAAATAATAGTTGAAAGGTATTTATTGATGCTTAATGAATTTGTAATTCAAAGTGATGATGAATAAATGATTTATTTAAACAGGCTAAATACCCAGTCAACAAAGATAATTATGATGATAGCGCCAACAATGATGATACCGAATACATAAGGCATTAATCTTTTCTTATCGTTATCGTTGTTGGGCGTCATTATCTATTTAAATTATTATTGATCGCTTAAAGGAAAATTTTTTATACATGAATCAAATCTGTGCCTTGTAATATTTCTGATAATGCTGTATAAAGTACATCGAGATCAGCCTGTGAATTAAATGCATTGATTGAATACCTGATAAAAGTTTTATTGTCTTGCCAAGTTACAGGAATTTCAATTTTATACTTATTAAATAAAAACTTTTGTAATTGTTCAGATGAATTTGTGCGAATAGGTATGCTGCTCATCTGCCCCAGGAATTCATCTGTCACAGGAGCCAGCGGTTTTGTTTCCATCAGGTCGCAAAACCGTTTGTAGTTTGAATGTGCTATATGCCTGCAATTGGCTGCCACATCAGTCCAGTTGTTTTCATTTAAAAATTCAATAGCTTTTGGAACAGTGAGGAAAGCAGAAAAATCTCTTGTGCCCTGCATTTCATGATAATCTATAAATTGTGACTTTGAAAAACCTGCATTTCCATAACCCCAACTTACAACCAGCGGGTCGAAGAGGTGTTGTAAATCTTTCTTCACATATAAAAATGAACAACCTTTTGGTGTACACATCCATTTATGGCAGGCGCCTGTATAAACATCTGCATCAAGCGCTTTTAAATCTAATGCTATATGGCCTGGTGCATGTGCACCATCAACTATAGTGATTAGTCCCTTTGATTTTGCAATGTCAACTATTTCTTTTACCGGTAGAATTAATGCAGTTGCGCTAGTGATATTACTGATAAAGACTGCTTTTGTTTTAGATGTTAACCCTTTAAAAAAATCTTCAACAATTTGTTCTTTCGATGTTACAGGTAAAGTTATAGGCTGGCGAATATATTTTGCACCAGCTTTTATACAATAATAATTCCAGGTGCGGTCAAGTGCGCCATATTCTATATCAGTACTTAAAATTTCATCACCTGCATCGAGTTTAAAATTTTTTGCAACAATATTAATTGCATAAGAAGGATTGGTAACATAAACAATATCATCAGCATCACAATTGAGATATGTTGCCAGTACTCCCCTCGAATATTCAAGATTATGCGGGCCATCCACTGCAATAAATTGAACAGGTTCTGTTTCCAGTGCCAGTTGGATTTTTTGATATTCTTCGAAGACAGGGATGGGGCAAGCCCCAAATGAACCGAAATTTAAATATGTAATATTGGGGTCAATTAAAAACTGTTCTCTGAGTGCGTTAGTTTGCATTTTTCAAAAATAAAAGAATTTAGAACGCTTGATTGCTAAAATTTTAATTGTGCAGTTTTAGTAAAAAAGATATTAGATGATGATTTTATCTTCGCCTGATGCAACATCAGTTTGATGTAATTATTATCGGTGGCGGGGCTGCCGGTTTTTTTACAGCCATCAATCTTGCAGAAAAAAATAAAACTTTACAAATAGCTATTCTTGAGCGGGGCAAAGAAGTGCTTTCAAAAGTACTCATATCAGGAGGTGGCCGTTGTAATGTTACACATGCCTGTTTTGATGCAAATGAATTAACTGGTTATTATCCACGTGGTAATAAAGAACTAAGAGGGCCATTCCATGTATTTGGCGCTGCTGATACAGTAAAATGGTTTTTGCAACATGGCGTTGTTTTAAAAACAGAAGCGGATGGCCGTATGTTTCCACAATTAAATAATTCGCGTGCTATCATTGATTGTTTTTTAAAACTGCAAAAAAATTATGGCATCACATTGTTGATGGGTGAACATGTTTTGAAAATGCAATTGAAGGATGATAATTGGCAATTGCAAACACAGCAATCAATCTTTTTTGCAAAAAAAATTTGTATAGCTACGGGTAGCAGCCCTGCAATGTGGAAATTGTTGCAACAGTTAGGACATACAATTGTGCCACCTGTTCCATCTTTATTTACATTCAATTGTAAAGATGAACGTATATGCCATTTGCCTGGAGTATCAGCACAGGTAGCTGTCTTTATTAAAGATTCAAAACTTCAATCTTCAGGGCCATTATTGATTACACATTGGGGTTTTAGTGGCCCTGCAATTTTGAAACTATCTGCATGGGGAGCAAGAGAGTTGCACAAAAAAAATTATTCTTTCACTCTCATCGTGAACTGGCTTGAAAATGAAACAGAAGCTTCAATCGTATCAAAACTCAATGCATTAAAATTACAACTGTCGCAAAAAATGGTAATATTAAAATCGCCGTTTGATATTCCAAATCGTTTATGGGAAAGCCTCGTGCAGGCTGCTTTAATTAATCATCATACAAGATGGGCCGATATTTCCAAAACACAATTATTTAGCCTGGCAAACCAGCTTTGTAAATGCCAGTTTGAAATCAGGGGTAAGAGTACATTTAAAGAAGAATTTGTTACAGCTGGTGGAATTGATTTGAAAGAAGTTGATTTTAAAACAATGCAAAGTAAGATTTTGAGCGATGTTTATTTTGGTGGAGAGGTGTTGAATATTGATGCTGTAACTGGCGGTTTTAATTTTCAGAATGCATGGACTTGTGGACATATTGCTGCAGAATCTTTAGCAAAATTATAATGCAAAACAATCTTGATACTTCATCCTGTTATTAAAACCGCCTGTTTGTTTTTTTTATTTTACCAGTTCAAAAGTTACATTGATGTTCATTGAAATTTTTATTTTTTTGAAATCAACATTCATTGCCGGAGCTGCATCATTAGCCATCAACCCGGCAGCTTTATACATTGGCCTTGGATAATCACTGCTTTCATTATAGTCGCTGATTGTTAATGCATCGCCTATATGATCACCATAAGCAGAAGATAAATATATTGCTTCCTGCTTTGCGTTTAACAATGCCTGTAGTTTCAGCTCTTTTTCTATGTTGTCTATATTGCTGTTAGAAGTGCGGCTGATATAAAAATTTTGAGTGGCCTGGTCGTCTAATTTATCAACCAGTTTATCCATTTCATCCACTGATTTTACTTTTACTTCATACGTAACACCAGCTTTCAAATCAGGGTTTTTCTTTTTGCTTTTAGCATACCACCAATTATTACCGTCCCATCCAGAATATCCCTGCACCACCACATCTGTATCAGCAATATTCATGCTTTTTGCTTCAATTAAAAACTGGTTGATGATGGTTTGAATATCTACTTTCTCACCATTTTTTTTATTATACTCCCGGAGTTCGATTTGTACATAAATTTCATCTGGTGTGATCTCGGTTTCAGCATGACCTGTAACGTTTATTGTACGTTGTTTTATAGTACTGTTCATATTTTGTGCATTAGAAATAAGCAAACATAAACTTGCAGAGAGTGCTAATAGTATTTTCTTCATGAGTTTAATTTTATTTACAGAATGATGGATTGTTTTTCAGGATTACATAAACGTTTTATGCTATTAACATTCGTTTAGGAAAATCAAAGACAAACAGAATGAAATGTTTTGAGAAATGTTATTGGTGTTTTATCTATGGTTGATTTTTTATAAATGTAAAAAAGCGCTTACACCTGGGCACTGTTTAAAAATGCTTTTAACTCACTTGCATCACCTGGTTTCATTTTACCACCGAGAATTAAACGCACTTGCCTTCTTCTTAAAGCGCCTTCATATAAAGCTTTTTCTTCGTCAGTTTCGGGTATTACTGCTGGAACAGGTCTTGGTTTATTATTGGGGTCCAAAGCAACAAATGTAAAAAAGGCTTCATTGCTTTCGTATCTGTACTGATGCAAATTATCTTCTCCCCAAACTTTTAAATGTATTTCCATTGAAGTATTAAAAGCCCGGGTAATCCTCGATTCTATCCGCACAACATTACCCAGTTTAATTGGATTTTTAAAACTAAGGTTATCTACACTTGCAGTCATGCAGGGTGCATTGCAATGTTTCACAGCCGTAATGCCCGCAGCAATATCCATCCAATACATTAACCTGCCACCCATTAAATTGCCAAATACATTTGTATCGTTGGGTAAAACAAGTTCATTCATTATTGTTGCACTTTCGCTTGCATTCTTACTTTCCATTTTACAATATACATTTTGCGCAAATATAAATTCGTTTAGGATGATAGAAGCTTTTGAATGAGTAGCTGGTAATAAAAAAATGTTTGTGTATAAGCAGTTGTCTGTATTTTATTGGGGAAAATGAAAATTGTAGTTGAAAAAAAAATATAAATCTTAGTTTAAATAATATTGGCTTCTTAAAGCCAACCTTTATTTTTGCCGCAACAAAAAAAAATCTAATGGTTGATGTTATTCTCGGTTTGCAGTGGGGTGATGAAGGTAAAGGCAAGATAGTAGACTATTTTGCGCCTAATTATGATATCATTGCAAGGTTTCAGGGTGGGCCAAATGCGGGGCATACCTTATATGTAGGCGATAGGAAAATTGTTTTGCATCAGATCCCTTCAGGTATTTTTCATCAGAATACGATCAACATAATTGGAAATGGTGTAGTGTTGGACCCGGTGACTTTAAAACGCGAGTGTGATACTGTTGCATCATTTGGAATAGATGTGAAAAAGAATTTATTCATTTCCCAACGCACCAATTTAATTGTGCCAACACATAGGGCATTGGATAAAGCATCAGAGACTGCAAAAGGCGAAAGCAAAATTGGTTCCACATTAAAAGGTATTGGGCCTTCCTATATGGATAAAACAGGGCGCAATGCTTTGAGGGTAGGCGATATCACAAATAAATCTTTTATTACTCAGTACATTAAACTTCGTTTGAAGCATCAAAAACTCCTGGATAATTTTAATTTTGTAGAAGACATCACTCAATGGGAAGAAGAGTTTTTTGAAGCGATAGAATTTTTGCGCACTTTAAATATTGTAAATGGCGAATATTTTATCAACAATCATATTAGTCAGGGAAGAAAAGTTTTAGCTGAGGGAGCGCAAGGCTCAATGTTGGATATTGATTTTGGTACATTCCCTTTTGTAACTTCTTCAAGTACGATTTCTGCGGGCGTCTGTACGGGTTTAGGCGTAGCGCCGCAAAAAATAAATGAAGTTTTGGGGGTTACGAAAGCTTATTGCACAAGAGTAGGTAGTGGTCCATTCCCAACAGAACTGGAAAACGAAACTGGTGAAGCAATCAGAAAGATTGGTAATGAATTTGGTGCGACAACTGGGAGGCCCCGCCGCTGCGGCTGGATTGATTTAGTAGCTTTGAAATATACTTGTATGTTGAATGGCGTTACAAAGGTTGTGATGACAAAAGCCGATGTGTTGGATAGTTTTAAAGAATTAAATGTTTGTGTAAATTATTCCATCAATGGTGTGGAGTCTGAACAGGTGCCTTTCCAGTTAATGCAATCGGATATCAAACCCGCTTATAAGGCTTTTGATGGTTGGAATTGTGATAGTACTGTATTGAAAACTGGTAACAAATTACCCGAAGCGATGCAGCGTTATATTCAATTTATTAATCAATATATTGGCGCCCCGGTTGAGTATGTTTCCAATGGCCCCCAGAGGGAACAAATAATAAAAACGGGGTCTTGAAAAATTTTTTTTGCTGATTAAAAAACTCGTTGAAATTTTACACTTGCTAATTTTAAATGTATATGGCATCCAAATCAGATAAAGAAAAAAAATCCGGTCAGAAGCCCTTTACTAGTAAAGACGGCTCTAACAAAGAATCTTCAAAATCAAAAAAACAAAAACAAGAAGAAAATGATGATATTGAAGATGATGAATTTGAAGATGATGATGATGTAAAATCGTCACAAAAAAAGTCTGCATCCAAATCAAAAAAGTTAAAAGATGAAGATGATGACGATGATGATTTGGGAGAAGATGAAGTAGATGAATGGGATAAACCAGAAGAAGAAGAAAGTTGGGATCCTGACTTCGATGAATTTGACATTCCCAAATCAAAGGGGAAAAAATCACCAGGAGGTAAGAAAGGTGATGATGACGATGATGATTTCAAACTTGATGATGATATGAAAGAGTTTGGCCTGTTCAATGATTCAGATGATTTCGATGATGAAGATGATGATTTTTAAATTGAATTATCCCCGGTGCAAAATAATGATGCGACATTTCATGTAAAGAATATTCCGGAATTGAAAATGCAAATGCTAAACTGGGCAGACCGGTTTGGCATTTGTTGTTTTTTGGACAATAATGATTATTACGATCCTTACCATCAATATGATTGCATTATCGCTGCAGGTGCAACAAAAGTTTTGAAAGATTCAGATGATATTTTTTCTTCTTTAAATTGTTTCAATACAGAAAATGATAACTGGATATTTGGGCATCTTGGTTATGACCTGAAAAATAAAATTGAACTACTGGAATCTGGTCATGAAAATAGAATCGGTTTCCCGGATGTATTTTTTTTTATACCAGAAATAGTTCTGATTTTACAGGGCGAAGTGTTAACTATTCATTCGGAGTATAAAAACCCGGGAGATGTTTTTTCAGAAATACAAGATGAGACCTACGTTGAAAGAAATAAAAAACAATTTAAAAAAATTCTGTTGTCACCAGCCATCAGTAAAGAGGAATATGTTTCAACTGTTGAAAAGATACAACAGCATATCAGGCGTGGAGATTGTTATGAGATTAATTTTTGCCAGGAATTTTTTGCAGAAGATATTTGTTTAGATACCTTAGATACATTCGATAGACTGCAACAGGTTTCTCCCACACCTTTTTCCTGTTATTATAAACTGAATGATAAATATCTGTTGTGTGCAAGCCCTGAAAGATTTTTATCTAAAAGAGGCAGCGCTATTTTTTCCCAGCCAATAAAAGGTACAGCTCCAAGAAACATTGACAAGCGATTGGATGAAATAGAAAAAAACAATCTTTTTAAAAGTGAAAAGGAGAGAAGTGAAAATGTTATGATTGTTGACCTTGTCCGGAATGACCTCAGTAAAATATGTACAAAGGGTTCGGTAGAGACAACAGAGTTATTTGGTATATATTCATTCCCTCAGGTTCATCAAATGATTTCAACAATAAAAGGAGAGTTGATTCCAGGTATTTCATTTTCAGAAATTATTCAATCTACTTTTCCGATGGGCTCAATGACCGGTGCTCCAAAAATAAGCGCTATGAAGTTGATTGAAAAATTCGAAACTTCGAAGCGAGGTTTATTTTCAGGTAGTGTAGGATATATTTCGCCACAAAAGGACTTTGATTTTAATGTTATAATCAGGAGTATATTTTATAATGCCACTAATAAGTATCTTAATTACATGGTGGGTGGTGCAATAACTTTTTATGCAGATGCAGAGAAAGAATATGGCGAATGTTTGTTGAAAGCAAAAGCAATAACTTCAGTGCTGCAATAATTATTTTCCTGCAGTAGTAATATTGGAACCATTGAGTAGAAGTTCAACACTCTGTTTGAGCATATCAGCCTTTTTAGATTGGAACAAGTCCACTTTATCAGAAGGTATTCTCATTGGATAAATGTCGCCTTTACTGATTGATTTATCAAAATCCGGGTTCAACTGGTTGAAGATATTTATATCCATCATCAGGTTATTGGCGATAACAACGGAATTGTATTTACCATAAAGATTAATGGTTGTACTGTTGGCTGCCAGTTGTAAATAAGCGTTGTTTGCAATTGAATTATCACCGGCATTTATTGTGGGTGCAGAACCTGGCATATCCCCCATATTGGTATTCCCATCAAAAAAATAGTGTGTGGCAATAAATTTTTTTACATGGTTCCTTGTTTCGAGAGGTAATAAATATTGAATATCCCAGAAACTTTTACTGTGCGCTTTTGCAATAGCTCTGTCCACGGGTGCGGAACCGCAATTATAGGCAGCAATCACTAAAAGCCAATCACCATAGTCACCATATAACCCTTTTAAAATTTTGCATGCTGCATTGGTACTTTTAATATAATCCTGTCTTTCATCATTATAATAACTGGTGTTTAAACCATTTTCCCGGGCAGTCTCAGGCATAATTTGCCAGGGGCCTACAGCACCGGCCCAGGAAACAGAGGTTGAACTTAAACTGCTTTCTATTACAGACAAATATTTTAGTTGAGTTGGTAAACCATAAGAGCTTAATATTTTATCATACAAATCGAAGTATGGTTTGCCCCATACCTTCATCTTGGTATAATAATCCTGGTTCTTCTTTATGAAATTATCAATAAAAAGTTTTGCATCCGCATTCATGGAGTAATTCATGTTGTCGGAAGGGTTGTCTGATAAAAGACTGCCAAAGATTTTTGAACTATCTGTAATTGATGTTACCGCAGGTTGTCCTGTTGTATCAATTGGTTTTATATTTTTTAGAGTTGTTGAGGCAGATGATTGAATGGTAAGGGTAGAAAGTGAAATAGAAAATATGAGGCAAACAATAGCCGTTTTCAATTTTGTATTTCCCATCTGAAGAAAAAATTCTTTCATAAACACAATTTTACAGGCCTTGGTTAATCTTACCTGTTTTGAATGAAAATGAGTTTTTTTGACAGGGAGAGCAAAGTTAATTCATTTGCATGAGAAGCCATTAACTGAATGCCAAAAGGCATGCCATTGGTGTGTTGAAACAGAGGAATTGAAATAGCAGGGATGCCGGTAAGGTTGGCAAAAACAGTGTATATATCAGCAAGAAACATCTCAATCGGGTCATTATTTTTCTCTCCAATCTTAAAGGCTGTTGTTGGAGAAACAGGTAGAATGATTGCATCAACCTGTTGAAAAATGTCCTTTATTTTATCTAATAATATTTGCCTAACTTTTTGGGCATGAGTTACATAAGCATCATAATAACCTTCACTTAATACAAAAGTGCCCAACATAATCCTACGTTGTACTTCTTTACCAAAAAATTTACTACGAGTAATTTTTACCTGTTCTTCCAGCTCAGGTGAAAATCCTGATACACCATATTTGAGACCATCATATCGTGATAAATTGCTGGATGCTTCAGCAGTTGTTAAAATATAGTATGCCGGAACAATATAATCTAATAAATCAAATTCTATTGGTAATGTTTCAATGCCATGTTTAGTGAGGGAATTGATAAACTCCTTTTGTTTTGATGCAATTTCTTTGTCAAGGCCAGGATGATCAAACATAACTGGGAAGTAGCCAATTTTATTAGTACCTGTATATGCTTCAATGTCTGAGAAAAAAACATCATCAATGGTTGTACTGTCATAGACATCTTTTCCAGAAATGATTTCAAGGACTAAACCTGCGTCGTCAATATTGTTAGCAAAAATGCCTATCTGGTCAAAAGAAGAACCATAGGCAATCAAACCGTATCGGGAAATCCTTCCATAAGATGGTTTCAGGCCTACGACACCACAAAAATCTGCAGGCTGTCGTACAGAGCCTCCTGTATCACTACCAAGGCTAATCATACAAAGGCCTGCTTGTACTGCCACAGCAGAGCCGCCAGAGGAGCCACCTGGTACCCTTGAATTGTCTATAGCATTTAAAACATTTCCAAAAGCAGAATTTTCATTGCTGCTTCCCATAGCAAATTCATCACAGTTTTGACGACCAATAATAATGGCTTCTTCCTGTAATAGTTTTTCTATAGCGGTGGCATTATAAACAGAATTGAAATTTTCAAGCATCCTGGAAGCTGCAGAAGTGATGTGGTTTTTATAGCAGATAACATCTTTGATGCCAACAATAACACCATGGAGTCTTCCGGTTTTCCTGCCTGATTTTCTAAGTGTATCAAGCTCATTAGCACGATCTAAAGCTTCCTTTTCATATACTTCAAGAAATGCGTTGAGGTGCCAATATTTTTTAATTTCCCTGATGTAATGAGATACTACATCAACGCAGGATATTTCACCTTGTGCTAATAAAGACTGATAGTCTTTGATGGACGTATAATTCAACAAAGGCTTTGCGATTAAAAGAATTATTGTTGTGTGGTAGTTGACTGAGATTGGTTGTTGTTAGAAGATTGACGCGGAGGTTCATTGATACCATCTTCCAGCTCTCTTTTTACATTATTCTTTGCATCGTTAAATTCACGGATACCTTTTCCAAGTCCTCTCATAAATTCAGGAATTTTTTTTCCACCAAATAAAATTAAAACAGCGAGGATGATAAGGACCCATTCGGATATGCCTGGACTACTCATAAAAAATATTTAGAAAACAAAGGTATAAGAAAAACAATAGCTCAAAGAAAATATTCCATGATTGAGAATATTTTGCAAACTGTTTACATTCTCTTTTCCTTGATCCTGGCGCTCTTGCCGCTGCGTGAACGTAAGTAATAAAGTTTTGAACGACGTACTTTACCTACTTTGTTCAATACAACAGACTCAACATTGGGAGAGAAAAAAGGGAAAGCCCTTTCTACGCCAACACCATCTGATATTTTGCGAACAGTGAAAGTGGCTGTTGCCCCAGATCCCTGAATTTTTAATACATCTCCACGAAAACCCTGAATACGTTCTTTGCCTCCTTCAATAATTTTATAATTAACAGTGACATTATCGCCTGCCTTAAATTTTGGGTATTGTTTCTTTGCAGTTAACTGTTCGTGTACAAATTGTGTTGCTGCGTTCATAGCCATTATTTTTAAAGGATGGCAAAGGTAATTGGATGCACAGGAAATTCCAAATAATTGTAATTATTTGAATCTATTGGCAATTGCTTTAACTTTTTTTGAAAGAATAAAATTATCTGGCAACGTTGATTGCTCTCTTTTCCCGGATAACTGTAATCTTTATCTGACCGGGATAAGTCATTTCATTCTGTATTTTTTGAGCAATCTCAAAACTCAGTTTATCACTGTCATTATCATTGATTTTTTCAGCTTCAACTATTACACGCAGTTCTCTTCCAGCCTGTATAGCATAAGCTTTTTCAACACCGGTATAACCCATGGCCAGAGATTCCAGGTCTTTAATACGTTGAAGATATTGTTGCATTATCTCTCTGCGTGCGCCAGGTCTGGCACCGCTGATGGCATCGCAACTCTGAACAATCGGTGAAATAATGTACTGCATTTCCATTTCATCATGATGTGCGCCGACAGCATTAACTACTGCAGCATTCTCTCCATATTTTTCAACTAGTTTAGCACCAAGTAATGCATGGCTTAATTCTGTTTCTTCATCCGGTACTTTTCCTATGTCATGTAATAGACCGGCACGTTTTGCCAGTTTTGGATTTAAACCTAACTCAGCACACATGGTTGCACATAAATTGGCTACTTCCCGACTGTGCATTAATAAATTCTGACCATAAGAAGACCTGAACCTCATCTTGCCGACAATTCTTACCAGTTCTTTATGCAGGCCATGAATTCCCAGTTCAATTACAGTTCGTTCACCTATCTCCATTACCTGTTCTTCCAATTGTTTGCGGGTTTTTTCTACTACCTCTTCAATGCGGGCTGGATGTATCCGGCCATCAGCAACCAGCCTTTGTAAACTGAGCCGCGCTATCTCCCTGCGTAATGGATCAAATGAAGATAATACAATAGCTTCAGGTGTATCATCAACAATCAAATCAACACCGGTTGCAGCCTCTATTGTACGGATATTTCTCCCTTCTCTACCAATGATCTGTCCCTTGATTTCATCACTTTCAAGGTTAAAAATTGTAACCGTATTTTCAATTGTTTGCTCAGCCGCAGTCCTTTGAATTGATTGAATGATGATTTTGCGGGCTTCTTTATTTGCTTTTTGCCTGGCTTCTTCAATTACTTCCTGTTGTATCTGTAAAGCCTGGGTTTGAGCTTCCTGCTTCAGACTTTCAACAAGTTGTGCTTTAGCTTCATCTGCTGTTAACCCTGCAATTTTTTCAAGTTTTTTAATATGTTCTTCCTGGTGTTTTTCCAGTTGGTTTCTTTTCATAGCTACTACTTCCAACTGGCGATTCAGGTTTTCTTTTATGGCATCATTTTCCTTGATTTGCCTTTCAAATGAAGCTTCTTTTTGATTGATCGAAATTTCTTTTTGTTTGATTCTGTTTTCACCTTCACTTATTTTTCTGTTTCTTTCCAGCACTTCTTTATCAAATTCTGCTTTTAGCTGAACTGATTTTTCTTTGGCTTCTAAAATTTTTTCTTTTTTAATTGTTTCAGCTCTAAGTTGTGCTTCTGCTATAATTTGTTGTGATTGATTTTCAGCCTCTTCAATCTTTTTTTGTGTGTTCTTGGAAAAAATTATTTTACCCAATACTATTCCTATTGCAAGTGCGGCAATTCCTGTAATGACAATCGTTGTTATATCCATGAAATGATTTTATGTTTAAAATTTTTATTAACTAATTGAGTTTGCGAAGTTAATTATCTAACACCATAATATTCAAACAACATTATATTTTCAAATTGGGATGAAATTATTTCATTTTGGGAAAAAATATGCTATTGGCATCTTCTTGAATTTTCATAATTAGTTGATTATTATAAAATTAAAAATTTATTAAACTGTTGGCATTTGTTTTGGCATTTAGCTAATACCCGTTTTTAATTCCCGTCTCGAAGAAAACTTTAAACAATTAAAAAAATGAAAAAGTTTTTATTAGTCATTACTACGGGTATATGCTTGGTTTCTTGTTCAAAAAATGTTTCAAAACCAGGGGCCGCAAACCAAAACGTTTTTTTTCAGGATGCCAATGTATCGGTTGAAAACATGATTGCCGAATCGCCTGCATCAAGCACAGTAACTATTAGCTTCACTACGGCTTTTGAGAACAATCTAAGCAGTATTGAATTAATGAGTGGTACAACAACAAATAATTTTTGTACTGCGAAATCTGTAGATCTTTCTGGTAATTCTTCTACAAAGAAAAATTACACCTTCAGCGATTCAAATGCTAAAAGCAGCACTATGTATTACCTGCTGCGTTTTAAAGATAATAATGGTAATTGGACTTACTCAAATTATTTAACCGTAAAGGTTGATTGATTTTCGGGGGCTTTTTCAGAATACGCCCTGTTCATTTTTGAACGGGGCATTTTTTTATCGCACTGAATCATTATACGAATTTGAGTTTTTTGTCTCAAAATTATTTTCTTCTCACAGCAAGTATATCGCCAATTAATTTTCCTGTTCTTACCAGGTTTTTCTCAGTATTTTCAATGGCAGATTTTAAATCAGCAGCTTCATTATTTATTGGTAATAATATGTCAAAGAGTTGTTGTAAAGGCTGATTAATAGTTAATGGAACATTACCTGCTACACAGATAACGGTGATATTTTTTTTCTTTGCTCTTACAGCTATACCATAAGGACCTTTACCTTCTAATGTCTGTTCATCAATTTTACCTTCCCCTGTTATCACCAGATCAGCATCGTTCAATATATTATCAAAACCAGTCAGGTTTAAGAAATATTCAATACCATTAACAAGCGTGGCATTACAAAAAACAAATAAACCGGATGCTACTCCACCTGCCGCACCACCATATTTTATTGTAGCAATATCCACACCTTTTTGTTGCAAAATAATATCCCTGAATTTAGTAAGTACAGCTTCGAGATGAATGATATCTTTTTCATCGGCCCCCTTTTGTGGGCCGAAAATTTTTGCTGCCCCGGTTTCACCCAATAAAACATTTTCAACATCACAAAGTATTTTCAATTCGGTATTCAGGATTCTTTTATCAAAATTTGAATCATCAATCACAGATAGATGTATTAAATCTTCCGGAATATTTTTTATTTCATTCCCTTGATCATCTATAAACTTTAGACCAAGTGCTTGCAAAGCTCCTGTGCCACCATCAACAGAAGCACTTCCGCCAATACATATAATAATCTTTTTTACACCTTTATCCAATGCTTCTTTTATCAATTCACCTGTACCAAATGTATTTGCCAGCATTGGATTGAGTTCTTGTTGTTGTAACAACTTTATACCTGATATATTGGAAAGTTCTATTACCGCTGTTTGATTCTCATCTATCAATTCATAAAATGAATTTATTTTTCTTCCAAGTGGATTATGTGCTATTGTCTTAATCCTGGTTCCATTTTTATAATGAGAAATTAATTCACCTGTGCCATCGCCTCCATCACCAATGGGGAAGAAACTGGTGTTGCAAATTAGTTTGCTTTGATGCAACCCTTTACCGATTGCCAGTGCAACAGAATTGGCATCAAGACTATTTTTAAATGCATTGGGAGCAATTAATATTTGCATGTGTTATAAAATAAAAGATAAAAGATAAATCATTAACAGTGTAATTAATCCCATCCAAATTGTTGCAACAGAATAAACCTTCAGCATCGTTTTCATGTTTAATCCGGCAAATTTTGTAATTACCCAAAAATAAGCGTCGTTGGCATGTGAAATCATCATTGAACCTGCACCCATTGAAAGCACACAAAGTAATTTTCCGGTATCAGTATCCAGACCGAGTGGAATTAATAATGGTTGAATGATGGATGCAGCAGTTATTATTGCAACAGTTGAAGAGCCTTGTGCTGTTTTTAAAACAAAAGTTACAAGAAAAGGAAATAAAATTCCAAGTGAATTTAAAGGCAAAATACTACTGAATTGTTCACCAATTTTTGTTGCAGCCAATAACGCACCAAATGCACCTCCTGCGCCAATAATTACTAATATGCTGCCTGCTTTTTCTACACTTTCCTGTAATTGTTTGCTGATAGTATCTTTCTTCCAATTATTGCCACAATTAAAAGCAAGTAATACACCGATTGCCAATGCAATTTCAGGAATGCCTGTAATTGAAATGATATTCATCCATTTTGTTGTTGATTTTTCTAATGATAAAAATGATTTCAGCGCAATTAACAGGATAGGTACAATTACCGGTAAGAATGCTTTGATAACTGATGGCGGGTGATGAACAGATGCATCAGTAATTTCTTCATCAACTATTATTTTCTCAATTTTTTTTGATGCATTTTGTGCCCACCAATTGCTGATAAATATTGCAGGCAATGCTGTGATGATGCCTGTTAAAATTAATTTACCAAAGTCAACATCTATTATACTTGCAGCAGATGATGCGCCGGGATGAGGTGGTATCAGGCAATGTATTGTTAACAGGCTTGTAGCAAGAGAAGTAGTCGTTACAGCAAGAGAAATATTTGCCCTTTTAGCAACCGATTTATTGATGCCATTTAAAACTATAAATGCTGAGTCGCAGAAAATAGGCATGCCTACTATAAAACCTGTTAAGCTCATTGCAATTGCTGCATTTCTCTCGCCAACTATTTTTAAAATATAACCAGCCATCACTTTTGTACAGCCGGTATGTTCCAGCAAAACTCCCAACGTTGTGCCTAATACAATGATAAAACCCAATGATTTCATGATATTGCCAAACCCATCTTTCATCGTGCTGACTATTTCAATGAAAGACATTTGCACACCAATGCCAACAATTAAACAAGCAATCACCAAAGCAAAAAATGCATGAAGTTTAAGCCTGACAGTCAGCAATACTATTGCAATAATTCCTGCCAACAGGCAAATGGTGAGCTGTGTGAAATTTGTTGTCATTACCTTGTATAAAAAGGTACAAGATAATTTTTATGTTGAAGATTTTGAAATCAGGAAGTTGGAGTGTGATATGTTTTTATTGCATCATTTCTTTTTGTTCCATTTCCATGCAAGCATTTTTATAAAATAACCACCAACCACACTGCGTGCCTGGAATCCAACTTGTCTTCCATCGGTTGTTTCATGCCAATCGCATAAAGGCACTCGTGTTGGTGTTTCTGTAGCATATTTGTAAACTCGGTAGATCAATGATTCAAAATCATTTTGATCTGAAGTTAATGTTGCTGTCCATAAAATCCAGTCACTTTTTGTATATGTTTTACGACTGTCTAAAGGAAGTCCATATTTATTTTGATGTTGCAGATAAAAACGGATTTCAGTATCATAAACTGATTGTGGGAATAAATTTAAATCAAGCAATTTATCCCACACCAGGTTGTATTTCTGGCTCCAGGTATTTTTTGCACCAAAGGCCAGGTCATAATGATCACCATCTGCTGCCAAAGCCATCCATTGTTCTGCATATCTGTGTGCGATAGAATCATAATAATGATAAGTATTTTTGTCGCCCAGCATATTGGCCAGCATTGCATAAGCGTCAATGCCTACAATAGCTTTGATAGAAAGGTTTGCATTGCGAGCAAGATGACCTGCGAAATCATCAGTGCATAATTGATTGGCAGGATCTAATCCATCTTTAACTAAAAAATCAACCCAACGTGTCAATGTATTCCAATGCTGTTTTGCATAATCTGCATTACCTTCTGCTTTTGCAATATTTGCTGTAGATATAATCATGTTACCTGCTTCTTCAACAGGCATATCTTCAGGATAAGTTTGACCATTTGCAAGTGGATAAGTTCCGATATCATGAGCAGGAAAGGGCTTTGTCCATTTGCCACTTTCGCTGTAATCAAAAATACCATTCAGCATTCCTTTTAAGAGATTAGGATTATACACCAACGATAGTGGTGATGATGGATATGTTACATCAACAGTCCAGATAGAACCATTACTGAAATTTTCTTTTTGAGGAAATAAAATTTCATTGTTTTTGCCACGTATTAATTTATGTGCAGCCAGTGATTGACGATAAGCCATCACACAAAGTTTTGCATAATCTTCTCCACCCGCTTTTGTAGCATCATCATACAATTGCCTGTCAAAAAGATCACATGTTTGTATTGTGGTGGAATATTGTTGCATGGATGTTTCAAGTAGTTCATCCATTGAGTTAAAATTTTTCTTCCACCAGGCTTGCAAAGCTTCATGAAAATACTGGATGGAATAGATATCGTCATAACCCATCATAATTGTTGCACTACTGTTTTTCCCTGTTGAACCGGTAAACAATGAAAAACTTGTTGCCAGTAAAATATTCTTATCCAATACTGAATTACCCGGATATGGTGTTGACAGTATCCCATTGCTTAAATAATCTTTTACAATATTTTGAATGGAAGTAAATTTTACATCAAAACCTTTTTGTGGCGTGGCGAGATACATATAGCCCCAGTCAATTCTAAGGTCATCGCCTTTTTTCTGTAATATAGGTTGTGCATCCGTTCCGCATTTTAAAACATCAAGGTTTTGTGTTTGATATGCAGTGGCTTTCATCAATTCATTTCCTGTATTACCAGCGATAGCAGCATTTGCAGAAAATAAAATATCAGTCTGGTGAATGCTACTGTCTTTTGCAGTGACAGCAAAATGTATAAATGAAACAGGGCGGGAGAGAAGGTCAGGGTTATTGGCAATGAGTGGTGATAAAAAATCCACTTCAAGATTTACTGGTCCGCAACTGAATAAATATTTTGTTTGTGTTGCTGTAACTACAACAGCATCCTGGCTTGCAGGAATAATATTTTGTATTGGCTCCTGCGTGGCAAGACCTGCATCAAGCCATGCATTACCTCCGGTATTGGTGCAATGAATGGCAAGAATATTTGTACCCCTGTGAAGCTGACTGATAATGGATGTGGGCAATTCATGAATTTTATAATCACTCTGATAACCTGTAGTGTAAACTTTCTCACCATTAATATACACTTCAGCATCATCATCGTTTTTCATTGACAGGAGCAATTGTTTGATTGTCGTATCATACACATCAAATTTTCTTCTTGTCCAAATTTCTTTGGTATCCCATACTGTTGATGGTGCTGCTTCTTTATTGCCATAAGGAAATGTAGCTGCAATCCATTTGCTGTCATCAAAATTTTCATCCATCCAGTTATCTGCAGGTTTATCTGTGACATATTTTGAAGCGTGTGGCTGGTCTATACTTGTTTGAGCAATCCATTGCAATGGATGTGCCGGGGCACCTAAAAAATTATATGTTTTCCCATCTACTCTTATCAGCCCCAACAAATCCTGTTCTTTACCTGTCCAGTGTTTTGTATTGGATGCATTCAAATTATCTGTTGTTGACCATATACTGAAATAGGGATCATGTGTAATTAATGGATAAGCAGGCATCTTTGTAACCTGAGCATAATTACTTTTAAAAACAAAAAGAATTGCTGAAACGAAAAACAACCTTATGGCTTTTTGTGCAGGCATTGAATAATTTTTTTTGCAAAATAAGAAATAGCTAAAAGAATTGAATGCATAAAAATTTTAGTACTTCATGATTGGTAAATTTTGAGTTGATGAAAGAAAATGTATAAATGATAATAATTTTAGATGTAAAAATTAAAACACGAAAACTTATTTCTTATATATCGGATTAATAATTATAGTTGAATGCAAATACCTCTCATACCCCTGCAGATCATTTAGCAGCAAGAAAAAGCTTTTTAATATTGCATGTTTTGCATTTTATTTTCCTGCTGGCCTGATCAAAATAGATGTTTATCGTAGCTGAGATCCCTGCCTTGTTATTTTTTGTCACATTGAAATGACTGACCGGTTTAATGACGGAAATTGTATCAATCTGCTTCAAATATTTTTTCAATTTTATTGATTAAGTATATCTCTTCCTCTTTTCGATCTGTTTTATAAATTCAAAAAAATATTAAAATTAAGTCAATAAAAATATTTTGATAAAAAATATAAATTTATTGAAAAACAATAATAATTATTAATATTGCACCTTAATTAAAAATTCATTTTTATGCCAAAAACAGATAATTTCATTTTTACCGGGCTTAAAATAATTGCCTGGATCATTTTTGTTGGTTTGAGTATAGATGCCGGAGGCCTGGTAGTAAATTTTATTTTCAGCATCTTTAATCCCGAATTTGTTCATAACCTCTATCAAAAACTGGATTTACATGAAATGTATCAACAAAATAAATCGGCTTTCTTTGGGATATATGCATTTATCCTGATCATTGCAATCCTTAAAGCTCACATGTTTTATTTAGTTGTCATTCTTGTTACGAAAATTAATTTGTCAAAACCATTTGACAGTTTTGTTTCAAAACAAATAACAAAAATCAGTTATTATACTTTAAGCATCGGGATTTTAAGTTCCATTGCCCGGCAAATTGCTAAATACCTGGTGCATTATGGATATGCAACTGATCAGCTCAACGGTTTTTGGGAAGACAGCCAGGCGTTTATAGTTATGTCAGCCGTTATCTATATCATTGCAACTATTTTTAGAAAAGGTGTTGAAATTCAAAATGAAAACGATTTAACTGTATAAATTATGCCAATCATTGTAAACTTAGATGTGATGATGGCTAAACGCAAAATCTCTTTGAATGAACTTTCAGAAAGAGTTGATTTGACATTGTCTAATCTTTCAATATTAAAAACAGGAAAAGCAAAAGCTATCCGTTTTAGCACTTTAGAATCCATTTGTAAAGCATTAGATTGCCAGCCCGGTGATATTTTGGAATATATAAATACTAAAAGTAAAAAGACAAATGTTTGAATGGGTTTGTGAAATTGAAACTATTCGCAAATGCTCCAAACTTTAGTAATATAATATCAAAATATTAAGGTGACTTTAAATGATACCAACGTATATAGGAATTTATTTCTTTTTTCTAAACTGATTATAATCTAAAAAATAAATAAATCGTACACTGAATTCAATGCCATGGGGCAGGTTAAATTGTTGGGAAAGATTATGTATATAAGTATTTTTTCTGTCTGTTGGAATAGCTACCTGTTCATTATTGCCTAACCAGTTTTTATATGCTAAAATGATACGGCTTCCTAAACGGAAATCCCAGGTAAGAAACACATCGGTATTAAAAAAATTCACGTTCTGATCCTGGTTATTTATGAATGTTCTGTCTATTAATTTTCCATTATTGGCCACATCAAAAAATTCTTTATAGTTTATTTTATTCCAATAATGTCTTGCTCTCAAAGTAATGTTCAGCCTGGGCGTAAAGTTATAAATGCCTGAAAGCACTGATGAAAAATCAATGTTATCTCTGAATGCTACTATAGGGTCACCATTATCTTCTCTTGTAAATGCATAACCTAATTCATTAATTTCTTTATCTGAACTTGTCTGTAATTCGAGGCTAAGCCTGTTACCGAAACGGTATCGAACACCAAGATCAATACCAAAGGACCTGTAATCATATTTTGGTGCATTGGAGAAATTAAATCCATAATTAAAGAAGAATTTTTTTCGACTGTCTGAGCTCCCTTCTAATTCCATTGAGAAATTTTGAGGATAGGCAAGATATTTTCCAGGGGTTCTTAATTCAAAATAATCATAATTCCATAAAGGGTCAATGAAAGCATTGATCTCAACATCCCAAAAATTATGGAATACCCACATAGTAAAACTTTTAATTTCAAGGTTACTATATACAAAAGGTTTATAGAGATATTCCAGATCGCTTGAAAGTGTATAGTGATAAGTCAGGAAATTTTTGGTTGGTGTGTTTTGTTCATAGCTGACACTCGCTTTATAGGCAACATTGTTTGGTGCGAATAAAATGCCCAGGTCATTTGGATCATATTTTTCTGAAATGATACTTTGTTCTAATTCATATTGCCACCTGCCACTGACCTTCGCAAATTTCACATCTGTATTGTATCCATCATAAGGATTTAACCCCCATATCTTGCTGTACCTTGCAGTTGCACTGAGCCGATGTATATTGTTTTTGTCAAACAATGCAATATCAATCGCCGATACATTTGCATCCCTGTTATTTCCACTTCTTAAAACATTTGTATTGGTAAAAGTTATGTATGACCTCCCTTTTAATGCCTGATCCAAAACAAGGATATTATAGTTTGCTAATGGTTCAGTTTCTACAAAAGAATCTTTCCCTGTAGTAATATTTCTTAACGTAGCATGCATTGGCGCTGTAACAGCATTGAAAATGCCAATGCCCAGCTTTTTTTCTGTCCTGCCCGATAACTTAATAGCATTATAGAGTTGAGTTAATGATGGATTTTTTGTCAATTGAAGATCCGGGTGTGATGCAGCAGAGTCCTGCACATCATAATACCCTTCTGGTGTGGCGCCTATCCTTCTGGAGTAAAATAATCCTGCTTTATTAAAAAGCTCTGTTCCTTCAGTAAAAAATGGCCTGTTTTCCTGAAATTTAATTTCATAAGGCGTGAGATTGTTTACTACATTATCAGATACAACCTGTCCAAAATCAGGAACTAAAGTTGCATCCAGTGTAAAGCTTTCATTGATGCCATATTTTAAATCCATCCCGCCACTATACAACCATTGATTGATATAGCTATTATTTACAGGTGTGCTGTTATATCCACCTGATAAATATGGCGAAAAACTTAAGCGTAATGGCGGCTCAATATTTTTTAACCCTCCTAAAATACCAAACTGATTGACAAATCCATCCACATTAGGGTCAACAGGATTCCAGGTAAATGTTTCATTGGAGCGCCTTACAGATCTTAAAAATTGTAAGCCCCAGTCTTGTACATTCTTTTTAGAAAAGCGTAATGAAAAGTATGGAATCTTCATTTCTACCACCCATCCGTCAGATTGAATGCCTACTTTACTTTCCCACACTGCATCCCATGTTTTATCGCCATACTCACCAAAATCTGTAGCCAGGTTAGGTCCAAGTTTTGCATCTGATTGCACATTGGATGAAGTAACGAGAAACTGGAAACCATTTTGGTGATCAAGATATGTGTCGAAAAATACAGAAAAATAATCTGCATCATTTTGTTGCTCTTCATCTCTTGCTGTGATTTGTTTACGGATCAATCCTGGATCGTCAAAAAGATATGCGCCCACATAAACTGCCTGATCATCGTAAATTATTTTAACTTCAGTTTTCTGTATTGCTTTTTTCCCAAATGCAGGAAAGCTTTCAACGAAATCTGTGGCAACAGGAACATTATCCCATACAGAATCATCAAGGTTGCCATCTATTTTCGGCGCCACTGACACTTTCACTGCTTGCAAAGTTTTGTCCTGGGAAAAAAGTGAATGGCAAAACAGGAGCAACGTTAAACAACAAAATGTTTTATAGCTCATGCAAAGTTTTGAGAATGGACAAATGTAAATTTGAAATCCTGATTTGTACAAGTAGGTAGAGTGATTGTGATGAAGGGATAATAATCGTGAGATACGGTTGATATAATTGTTTTAGCTCTTTTGTATGGTAAAAACAAAGAAAAATTTTTAATGATTAATTCATTTTGAATTAAACAGAAGATCGAAATATATTATTTAAAATAGTTGAACACTTTATTTTCATATTAAAAAAATTACAAGACATCGACAGTGATTTTTCCACCGAAAAATTGAAGATGTAATTTCACATAAGCACAAACGATATACCCATTTTGTATGGCAGGATTCCACAAATGTGCTAACTGAAGAATTGATTCCTGTAAGATATTTTCTTTCTGGACTTTGCCGGATATAGATATAAGTTCATCAATGGCTGATTTATCAGTAACAACCATTGAATATATAATTTCATTATCTTTTAAATGGAATTTTTTTGCTTGTTATAAACTTGTCAGCGAATCACTGTATGCTTCTTTTGATATTTTTAATCTTGGCATTTGATGAACCGAAGTAAAAATATGATCACAATCAGAAAATGCAGATTGAGCAAATAAGCAAGTGGGTAATGAAAAAACAAGTAGTAAAAATAATTTCCTGTGCATGATTTAATGTTTTAACATTGAAACATCTTAAAGTTATATCAACTTACATTATTTATATTTTTTTAATCCTATTGCCATTTTATACGCAATAGCAGCTTCGGGTAATGGCGTTAATGTATCAAACAAAAAATCGTATTTTCCTTTTATCAATAATTCTTCTGCAACTTTTTTTATTAATGCCAGTGATGCTTTCATCAGGCCTGAACCCATACTCAAACGGGCAACACCCATATCTTGGAGTTCACTTACTGAAGGTGGTAAGATCCCTGAGCCAATTCCCGGGTTAGCAAGAATATTAATTGGCGCATCTATTTCTTTAACCAATGTTGCGATTATTTCTTTTTCTGCAACTGGTTGCACGAAAATGCAGTCTGCACCTGCTTCCCGGTATTTGTTTCCCCGTCTGATTGATTCAGCTAACTTTTCTTTTGTGCTGCCATATGACGTATAAAATGAATCTGTTCTTGCATTTATCACCAAATGAAATCCGAGGGCAGTAGATAATGACCTGATGGAGGATATCCGTTCACAAAACTCGTTTTCATCAATTAAGGTTGGGTTTAAATCAATGCTGTCTTCAATATTAATCCCAACAATTCCAGTAGCAATTATTTTGTTGATAGATTCAATTATTTCATTGGTATTCTTTCCAAATCCTGCTTCAAAATCTACTGTAACTGGAACTTTTACTCTATTCACGATTTTTGAAACAATTCCAATCAATTCATTCAATTGGATGACTTCGCAATCCGGATAACCCAAAGATGCAGCTATGCCCATGCTGGTAGTAGCAATTGCTTTATAGCCGCAAGCTTCAATGAGTCTTGAACTTCCGGTATCCCATGAATTGAGCAGAACCAAAATTTCAGGATCATGGTGCAGTTTTAAAAATCTTTCTGCCATTTCTTTTTGATAAATAGAAACCATTTGTCAGTATGTATTATTTTGAGTCAAGTTAATCATCCTTACTGATTGATAACATGTTTGTATTGACGAAGTAATTAATGTGAAATTTCAACTATTGTCTAAGGTGTACAAACAATTGAGAAATTTGATAGGTGTTCGAAAAAATATTTTCAATTTATTTCTCTACTCTTATTCAGTAAAAAAAAATTCTCCACAGCTTCAATTCAATACTTACAATGCCAGATTTTACAGAATGCCATCTTCATTCTAAACTTTTTGCAGGATATATTTTTTGTTGTTGTGCAGGTGCAAAATCAATTCCCCAAAAATGGTATTAGCCCATGCAAACCATTTGCGGGTAAAATTATTCGGATCATCTTTATTAAAACTCTCATGCATAAAACCGGTACCTGCATGTGTTGCAATTAAAGTTTTCACAGCATCGGTAATTTCATCATCATCATTGCTTGTCAGCGCACGCATGGTGATGCCAATATGCCAAATCATATCCATGCCTGTATGCGGGCTTCCCACACCTTCTGCATATTTTCCTTTAAAGAAAAACGGGTCTTCAGATGACAAAATTAATTTTCTGGTGTTTTGGTATAATGGATTAGTTGCATCAACTGCTTCAAGATATGGTAATGATAACAGGCTGGGTGTATTGGCATCATCCATCAAATTAAAACTACCAAAGCCATTGACCTCATAAGCATATACTTTTCCATATAAAGCATGAGCAGTGGTTGCATATTTATTTAAAGCATCTTCTACTTCTTTTGACAAGCTAAGGCATGCGTTTGCCAAAGATGCATCTTTATGGATAGCATTCACCATTGCTGCTGCCTGTTTTAATGAAACCACTGCAAAAAAATTATCCGGTATATGAAAAGGAAAAATGGTAGCATCATCACTTGCCCTGAACATAGAACAAATAAGCCCTACAGGTTTTGTAGGATAACCATAACCTGATAATGGTACACCATCGGTTGCCCAGGATGTTGTGCGTTGAAAAGTATAAGGCCCATGATTGTGTTTTCTTTGTTGTTCAGTAAATGTTTGAACAGTTAACCGGATTGACTCTTTCCAGTCTGCTGTAAATGGCTTTGTATCGCCTGTTATTTCCCAATATTTATGAGCCAGCCTGATAGGATAACATAGTGAATCAATTTCCCATTTCCTTTCATGAATGCCTGGTTTCATATCAGTGAGATCGCTTTTCCATTCACTGATTTCATTTTCATCTTTATAAAAGGCATTGGCATAAGGATCCTTTAAAATACATTTTATCTGTCTGTTAATCACACCTGCCATCAGTTGTTGCAAATGCGGGTCATTTTTTACCAAAGGCAGGTAAGGCCACACTTGTGCAGAACTATCCCTCAGCCACATAGCATTGATATCTCCTGTGATGACATAAGTGTCAGGTATGCCATTTTTTTCTTCAAAAAATACAGTAGTGTCAAGTGTGTTGGGAAAACAATTTTCAAACATCCAGGCCAGCTCCTTGTTAGGAATTGTGTTCTTAATTTCTTTAATGATGGCTTCTACCGCATCGCTGGTAAATTTTCTTTCTGATAGTGGTGGGCGCCTGCTGGTGAAATCGTTGGTTGTGCCTGCAATTATTTTATTGTCATATAATACAGCGCCGGCTGTTGCCAGGGCAGCATTTTTCAAAAATTTTCTTCTTGTATCCATATTGTTTTTATTGAATTAAAGTTTATGTAATCATCATTGATTTTGCCAATGCTTTGCCAAACAAATATAAATTATAAACAACCCTTATCATCATTCTGCTTGTGTGATGTACAAAATATAGCTGCTTTATGATGGCGATAACATGAAGGTGAATAAATAACTTTAAAAGCCTGAGCAGCATACAGGGCAGATACTTAATTTTGCTGCAAATTTTAAACTTCATGCAAAGGGACACAGCCATTTTCTCTTTAATACAAAAAGAACTCGAACGCCAACGCCGCGGGATAGAATTAATTGCCAGTGAAAATTTTACAAGCCTTCAAACGATGCAGGCAATGGGTAATGTGATGACTAATAAATATGCAGAAGGTTATCCGGGCCGCAGGTATTATGGCGGTTGTGAAATAGTAGATGAAAGTGAGCAGTTGGCCATTGACCGTCTCAAAAAAATTTTTGATGTAGAATATGCCAATGTACAGCCTCATAGTGGTGCTCAGGCAAATGCTGCCGTTATGCTTGCATTGATAAAACCTGGTGATGCCATCCTTGGCCTTGACCTGAGCATGGGTGGACATTTAACGCATGGCTCACCTGTTAACTTCAGTGGTAAATTATACGTGCCGCATTTTTATGGTGTTCACAGGGATACCGGAAGAGTAGATTATGAAATGCTGGAAGCAAGGGCAAGGGAAGTAAAACCCAAACTGATTATTTGTGGAGCAAGTGCTTACAGCCGTGATTGGGATTATGAAAGAATAAGAAAAGTAGCAGATGAAGTCGGTGCATTTGTGATGGCTGATATTGCACATCCTGCAGGGCTGATTGCAAAAAAATTATTGAATGACCCTTTTGATCATTGTCATATAGTTACATCTACAACGCATAAAACATTGCGTGGCCCCCGCGGTGGTATCATCATGATGAAGAAAGATGCTGAAAATCCTTTTGGATTAAAAGATGTAAAAGGCAACCTGCGCATGATGAGCAATTTAATTGATATGGCTGTTTTCCCGGGCACACAAGGAGGGCCACTTGAACATATCATCGCATCTAAAGCTGTTTCATTTGGTGAAATACTTTCAGATGAATTTACCGTTTATGCCAAACAGATTATTGCTAATGCACAAGCAATGGCACAAGCATTAAATGAGAAAGGTTATAAAAGTATTAGTGATGGAACTGATAATCATTTGCTGTTGCTTGATCTGAGAAATAAAAATATCTCCGGGAAAAAGGCAGAACAGGTTTTGGGTAAAGCTGATATTACAGTGAATAAAAACATGGTGCCTTTTGATGATAAAAGTGCATTTGTAACTTCAGGTATCCGTGTGGGTGTTCCTGCAGTGACCACACGGGGTATGAAAGAAAATCACATGCAGTTTATTGTGGATTGTATTGATGATTGCCTGATGCATGCTGATGATGAAGCTTATCTCTCCGGCGTTAAATCAAAAGTGAATGAGTTTATGCAACAGTTTGCCTTATATCCTGAATTAGGTTGATGTTTACTGGTGTTGTCAGTTATTGTTGTTTGATAAATATTTCAATCAGCAAAAAGTGAAACAAGATTTGTTTTCTAAAATCATACTTGTTTCATGCATGATCAACTAAAAAGAAAGAATCAATATTTATTTAGAAATTATTCTTGCAGATAACTATTTTTTTTATACATGAAAGGATAAACATTCCTCCACCATGTTACTGCTGCCTGCCATAAATGGCGTACGTTGATGTAATTGTGCTGGTTGGATATCTACTATTCTTTGTTTACCATCACTGGCTTTACCTCCAGCTACTTCAAGGATGAAAGCAAATGGATTACATTCATACATTAAACGCAATTTGCCACCAGGCTTATTCACAGTAGAAGGATACATAAAAATACCCCCTTTGATTAAGGTACGATGCACATCAGCAACCATGCTGCCGATATAACGGTTAGTATAGGGACCTCCATCTTTTTCAGTTTTCTTCTGGCAACTGGTGATATATTGCTGCATTGATTTTTCATACTTAAAAAAGTTTCCGTGATTGACTGAATAAATCTTTCCATCAGTGGGACATTTTATATCAGGATGGCTGAGACAAAATTCACCAATTGCAGGGTCTAAAGTAAAGCCATTAACGCCTCTCCTGGTTGCATACACTAACATAGTGGAAGATCCATAAACCACATATCCTGCAGCAACTTGTGCAACACCAGGTTGCAGGAAATCATTGATATCGCACGGTGTTCCTTTCTGTGTTTTTCTTTTGTAAATACCAAAGATGGTTCCTATAGAAACGTTGGTATCAATATTGGAACTGCCGTCAAGCGGGTCAAACATCACAACATATTTACTCTGGTTGCTCATTTCATCATTGAATACAACAATGTCGTCCATCTCTTCACTGCCGATACCTGCACAACTCACGCCGTGTTTTAAAACACCTATCAGTTGGTTATTGGCATATACATCCATTTTTTTTACTTCTTCGCCCTGCACATTCACACTGCCAGTATCACCTAACATATCTACAAGCCCAATCTTTTGCACTTCTACATTGATGCGTTTGGCTGCAAGGCCAATGTCTCGTAACAAAGCGCTTAGTTCACCGGTTGCATTTGGTATTTTTCTAAAAGCCTGGATGGTAAATTCATCCAGTGTAAGCACTCTTCTGTTTACTGCCATAATTATGGTTTGTTGCAAATGTAAAGTTCAAAATTTGAAATGAACGCCTGTTAGTTTTTAATTTTTTCAATAACTATTCACTATTGTTATAAATCTATTTGGATATAGTTTTTTTAATCACTCATTTCACCTGCTATCTTTGCGCCGTAAAAATTATTAAAACATACCTGCAAAAGTTTTCAGTCAATTTCAATAACAGTTTTTTGAAAATTTTTATAGAAAATTTTCCAGGTAAACCAGTTTGAATATTTAGCCAATTGCAAAAAAATATGCACATGAAAGTTTTTAAATTCGGAGGCGCCAGTATCAACTCTATTGACAGGATTCATGGTGTAAAAAATATTTTATCACTTTACCAGCATGAAAAACTCGTAGTGATTATTTCAGCTATGGGCAAGACCACCAACGCATTGGAAAAAGTAGCTGAAGCTTTTTATTCTGGTAAAAAGGAGGAAGCATTGCAATTGTTTAGTGTTATAAAAAAGCAGCATCTTACTACAGCAAAGTATTTACTGGTAACACATTACAATGCCTGTGAAGCACAGTTGAATAATTTTTTTACTGAAGTGGAGTGGCTGTTGCATGATAAGCCTGCTCTTGATTTTGATTATTATTATGATCAGGTAGTTTGTATGGGTGAATTATTAAGCACCTGCATCATGAGTGCTTATCTGAATGAAGCTGGTATTGCCAACAAATGGATGGATGTCAGGGATATTATCCGGACGGATGATAATTTCAGGGAAGCAAATATTGACTGGATATATACAACCAATAAAATTGAAGCCTTAAATAAAACCTTTTTTAATAACAGTGCCGAACAGGCTCCCGGCATTTTGCTCACACAGGGTTTTATCGGAAGCACTGATGAGAATGAAAGCACGACACTTGGCAGAGAAGGAAGTGATTTTACCGCTGCAGTATTTGCGAATATCTTAAATGCAGAACTACAGGCTATCTGGAAAGATGTGGATGGGGTGATGAGTGCGGATCCAAAACAATTTCCCAATGCTCAATTAATACCTGAGCTCAGCTTTGATGAAGTAATCGAGATGGCATATTACGGTGCACAGGTGATACATCCAAAAACAATCAAGCCATTGCAAAATAAAGGAATTCCATTGCATGTAAAATGTTTTTTAGATGTTTCGTTGCCGGGTACAGTGATTTCAAAAAAACAGATAAAAGGATTGCCACCTATTATTATTTTAAAGGATAAACAAGTGCTGATGCATTTGCATAGCCAGGATTTTTCATTTGTAGGAGAGAAGCCATTAAGTGAGTTGTATAAAATTTTGGGTGAACTAAAAATTAAACCCAACCTGATGCAAACCGGCGCCATCAGTCTTCAGTTATGTTTGGATGATAGACCTGAAAAAATCCAGCAGTTAGCTGCAAATGCGAGTGCAATTTTTGATGTGCAGATAGAAAAGAATCTTACATTATTAACAATTCGGCATTATAATAATGAAATCATGAAAGCAATGGTTGCCGGCAAACAAGTTATTCTAAAACAACAAACACCTGAAACTATCCAGGTGTTGTATAAATAAAATATAATTTGAATTAATAATTAAATTGCCATCATCTCTTTTTCTTTTGCAGTAAGATGTTTATCAACAAGTGCAATATATCTGTCTGTTGTTTGTTGAATGGTTGCTTCACCATCACTGGCCACGTCTTTGCTTAATCCATCTTTTTGTAACCGTTTGATTTCTTCAATCGCTTCCCTGCGGATATTCCTGATGGCAACTTTTGAATGTTCTCCTTCCTGGCTTGCTTTTTTATATAATTCCTTTCTGCGTTCTTCAGTTAATGGTGGAAGGAAAAGACGTATTTGATTACCATCATTTTGAGGTGTGATGCCAATATTTGCCTGTAATATTGATCTTTCAATTGGCTGCAACATATTTTTTTCCCAGGGTTGGATACTTATTGTGCGGGCATCAAGAATAGTTACATTGGCTACCTGTGCAATAGGAGTTGGAGCTCCGTAATATTCAACATTTATCCCGTCAATCATAGTGGGAGAAGCTTTTCCTGCCCTGATCTTTGTTAATTCTACTTCGAGGTGGCTGATGGCTTTTTTCATTGATGTTTCGGCATCATCTACTACAAGTTCCAGTTCTTCGGACATAAAAATATTTTTGCTGCAAAACTAAGCGATTCAGGATGGATTACATCCGGTTAGTCTTCGCTGATTGAAACTTTTTCCTTTTTTGTAAAGATGGGATAAACTTTAAGGTCTGGTAACAAAACATCAATTGATTGATTGTGGACAACATGGAGTTTCCTGCGTTTTGGAATAAATTCTTTTAGCATATACACACTTGAAAAATACAAAGTGAATTGTAATGCAATTATTAAATTAATATTTAGATGTTGTGCCAGAAGTGTCAGCGCTGCAAATAATAATTGTGCAGCTACTAAAGTGAGGGTTACCTGGGTATGTGTAAGCCCTTTATTTTGTAATAAATGATGCAGGTGATTTCTGTCAGGTACAAGCGGTGATTGTTTTTTGTAAATACGAATAGCAAACACACGTAATACATCCAGCAATGGTATCAGTAAAAAACCAAATGCAATTGCAGGAGCAGACTCATTCAGGAATTCAGATTGTATAGATGCGCTTTCAACAAATTTAATTGCAAGAATAGCAGCTATCAATCCGATGAGAGTAGATCCCGAATCACCCATAAATATTTTAGCCGGTGAAAAATTATATTTCAAAAAGGCCAGCAATGCTCCACATACACAAAATGACAACACTGCATAATGAATGAGATTATTCATCAAAAAGAATGTGCCAAACAATAAACATGAAATAAAACCAATTGATCCGGCTAATCCATCAACACCGTCAATTAAATTGAAAGAATTAATTAATAAAGTGATTGTAAAAAAACTTATATAAATGCTTTCAGAGTAAGTGAGTTCATAAATACCAAGGAAGCCATGCAAATTAGTAATAAGCAAATTGGCCTTGAGTGTTAGAATCAAAGTGATTAAAACCTGGCCAAGAATTTTTTTCCATGCTTTTAAAACAAAAATATCGTCTATAATACCGATGAGGAAAATCATAAAGAAGCATGCAATGAAATATTGTAGTTCTGCACTGTAATTGCTAAAGTCAGCAACAAGTAACAAGCTTAAGATAATCCCGGAAAAGATGCCAATACCGCCTAATGAAGAAACTTTATTACAATGTAATTTGCGCTCATCCGGTAAATCATACAATTTATTATCATCAGCAATCCTGATAACAAGAGGTAAAAGAAAGAAGGTAACAAGGTATGCAATAATAATTCCTGCTGCTACTTGAATCATGTAATAAAAATTTACTCGGGTGCTTAATTTAGCTTTTAACTCTACGACTTTATACGAGCCGCAAAATTAAAAGACAGCTTTAAGAATAATTTTTTTTTAACATTTAACTTATGAACACATATATAGCAATATCTATTCCACAAGCTGTATATTATACTAAAAATATCTATCGCAACTTTGCAAGAATTGTTTTATTGACTTTTACAGGGTATTGTTTTTTAAGGCTTTCCAACCAATCAATTTCCAGCTTTTGCTGAAAATCATTGATAACAATTCCCTTTGCATCATCAAAACTTCTTGGCTCTTGCTGTGGATAAATGTTTAATACATGGATAAAGACATAAGAATCGCCTGATTCGTTGGATTCGGGTAAAGATTGATAATCTTTTTCAAATTGGACTGGCTGCTTTATTGGCAACTGTCCATACTCAAATCGGCTGCTGTCTGCATAAACAGAGTTATTATAAGGTGCTACAATCTTTCTCCAGTCGGAAGGATTATTTTTTATCTTGGCAGCTATTGAATCTGCAACAATTTTATCAGGTGCTGAAATGACAAGTGCTGTCAGGCTTTTATTCCAGGTGTACTTATTTTTATGTTCTTCAAAATATTTTCTTAATCCTGCACTATCGTTTGCGGCCTTGCTCCATACATGTTTATCCATCACATAAAACAACATATTGGCTTCATTGAATTCCTTAATTTGCCCGCTTGCAGCAGCATCAAAGTCTTCAATATTGGCACGATAATAATCATTACAGGCAGCCCTTACAAAATCATGCATTTTTTCGGAATAACCGGTTTTTGTATCAGGATTTATATTTCCTGATCTTAAATATTCTATCCAGTCTTTTGCAGTAATATCTTTTTTTGTGAAATGAAATAAAACTGATTCAGGTTTTATGCTTTTTAATGATGCAGGCAATACATCGCCAGCTTCAAGGGCGCTGTCGGTATAAGTCCATAGATCTTCATGGTTATAGTTGTTTTCTTTATAACCGGTTAACTTCAGCCAACCATCAACAAGATTTGCTTTTGCAATTTCCAATCGGCCATCATTTTGAATCTGAGATTGCAGATAGCCCATAAAATTGACATCATTTTCATCCTTTCCAACAGGAGTTATTGCATCCAGTTTGATGATATTAAATCCATAAGCTGTCTGAAATGGCTTTGAAATATTACCCGGTAATTTAATGGTAAAAACTGCATTTTCAAAATCATTGCTGTAATCACCTACACCAACCTCAATTGCATCAGCGCTTTGCAGGTCATAATTATAATGACCATAGATTGCTGAAAGATTATTAAAAGGTGTGCCTGATTGAAGCAGGTTGTAAACAGAATCAGCAAGCTGTTTTACTGAATCAATCTGAGCAGCATTTAAAAAATCAGGTGTGTTAAATAATAATTGCTCAATCTTCCTCCTGCCCAATGCATTTCTTTCACTTACATTTTTGAAAATAAAATATCCGATTTTGCTTTTATAAATTGTTGAATATTTCCCCGGAGTCAGATTATAAATTAATGTCTCAACAGGGTAGGGCAGGGTAAAAACGGTGATATATCCCATGTCACCTTTTGATGCCTGCACTGAAGGATCGTTTGAATAAAGTGTTGCAACATCCTCAAAATTTTTCCCTGATTTCAAAGCTTCATACGCTTTTGTTATTTGTGCAAATGCTGCAGCAGTGTCTTTGCCAGAAAATTTTACAAATACCTGTTTTACCAAAATATCTTTCTGGCTGCGTTGAAAAGCTTCATGTAATAATTGTGTGATATTGGCTTGTTGATTTATATAATTTTCTGCAAGCTGATTTTTAAAATTTTCACCTTCAGATTTCAACTCTGCATTTTGATTTGCTTTTTCATCATACGCTGCCTGCAGCTTTAGTCTGAAATTAATATACAGGTCAAGGTATTGTTGTAATTTTTCTGCTTTGTTACCTGTAGTATCCGGATTTTTATTATAGGCATCGAGGAATTCTTTTTCTGAGACTTCATGAGAACCGTAAGTAAAAATGGTTTGAGCATTTGCAATATGATTGAAGGATAAAATAGCAGCAAAAAAGAAAAGTAATGTTTTCATGCAGGAGTTTTTTTGTGGTTATAATACCAAATGGTTAGTTTGTTTTAGCCTAAAAATAATTAATACTTTATATATGCAGCAGGCCATTATCGTTATTGAGTATGGCCTCTGAGCTTGGCATCAATTAAAGCATCATATTGTTCGAGGCTCAACCCTTTTGCTAAAATACGTTTATTGGCATCCAATAAAAAGAAAGTAGGTGTTTGTGTAATGTCATATAACTGGCGGTAATCGGCCTGATTGTTTTGTTCAAGTTGTAACCTTTTTTCTTTGGTTTCGTAACCATGGTACCAGCCATTGAGTTGATGTTCTGTAATAAATTTTTTCCAGTCATCAATAACATAATCATTCACACAAACAGCAAGTATTTTTACATTCTCGTTTTTCCATTTTGCTTCATAAAATGAATCAAGCCTTGGTATCTGGATTTTGCAATGGCTGCAGTGCGGATCCCAGAATGCAATAAAAGTAAGTGGTGCTTTGATGTCATACAATGAGACGGTTTTTTTACCTGATGTATCAGTCAATTCAAGTGGTGAAGCCTGTTCATTAATCTGGTTGGCCATCAGGCTGTATGCACGGTCGAAAATATATTTACGTTGTTTTTCATTCAACCAGGAAGTATCACCTTTTGAATAAAAATTTTCAAACAAAAACAAAAACACTTTATCCTGGCCCATGTATTCAGGGTTGATATATTTATCTGTAAACTTGCCCAACAAATAATTGTGCAGATCAGGGGCTTCTCTCGAAGCCAGCAACATATAATTCACTTCGCTGATGATGGAATCAGGATTGGGTGATACATAATATTTATAATATTCATCCAGCTTCGAATCAAAAAAAGGTGTATGTAAGATTAAATCTTTTGAAAAATCCACATCATCCCAATAATGATTTTTCACATAATAAAAAGGATATAAAGAATCGGGTTTACCATTAACGATAGGAACAGGTGGGCGGTCAGGAATCTTTGCAACCTGCAATAAAGCTGCGAGCATTGAATTGGGTTGCTTTGTAATCACTTCATTCCTGTAGTCGGTTAATTTTGCTGCAGTCTTTGCCAGCTCTTTTGTAGCAGCTAAAGAATCTTCAGGAGATTTTGCATCTTTTATTTCCTGCTGAAGCGCTGTTAACTTAGGTGAGATTTGGGTTAAAAAATCTGAATAAGCAGCAAATACATTATTGTCGGGAGAACCCGTAAATTTTAAATCTCCTGGTTTTGTAGAATCATAATCAACAGAAAAATGTTGTCCATAATCCATCAATATTTCAAACATGATAACCCTTTGCGGAGAAACAACAAAATAAACACCTTCACCTAATTTTTTATCTCCTTTGAAAATTGCTAAACCATTTTCATCAGACATCGCCGAGTCTGCGAGCATTTTTCTTTTGCCATAATAATCTCCAAGATAGAGCCTTGAATTTTTATAATTTGTTGTAACCTTTATTTCATAGCCTGGTGGCGGTTGTTGTGCCTGTAATGATGTGGAAATAATGAATAAGAACAGTACAACTAATGTTATTCTCATGCTTTAAAAATTGCGTAAATATATTTCAATATCTACTTGCTTTTGTTAATCGTTTGTAAAACAGTAACGCATTTGCTCTGTCTGGCATATTAAAATGTCAAAAAATATTTTGTGCATTTACATTTGCAACAGTGAAGAGAAAACAAAAAATAATACTCCGGGATTTATTGATAGAAAATTATGCCGCCGAAGGAAAATCGTTGGCACGATTGGATGGTAAAGTTGTTTTTGTTGAAAATACAGTACCTGGTGATGTTGCTGATGTACAGTTGTATAAAAATAAAAAGGATTGGGCTGAAGGTTTTCCACTTGAAATAAAAAAGTTCTCTTCGGACAGGATAAAACCTTTTTGCAAACATTTTGGTGTGTGTGGTGGTTGCCAGTGGCAGATGCTTCCTTATGAAAAACAGTTGATGTATAAACAGCAACAAGTCTTTGATGTACTCACCAGGATTGGAAAAGTAGATCTGCCTGTCATGTTGCCAATAGTCGGTGCGGATGCTACAAAGTTTTACCGAAATAAAATGGAATATGCATTTTCTGCTAAGCAGTTTATAGCAGAAGATGATTTCAGAAAGATGGTACACTCGGGAGATGATATTCAGGCTGCTGCACAAAAAAATGTTGCCGGGTTTTATGCAAAAGGCATCTTTGATAAAGTGGTAGAAATAGAACAGTGCCATCTGCAGGCAGAACCCACTAATAGTTTAAGGAATGCTGTTGCAACATTTGCGCGCAACCATCATTTCCCATTTTATGATTTCAAACAACATACAGGCTGGCTCAGAAATATGATGGTGCGTTTGGCAACAACAGGAGAAATAATGGTGAACCTGGTGATTGCAAAAAGGGATGAAGAAAAAATGCAGATGTTGTTTGATTTTATTCGAAAAGAATTTCCTTCAATAACCACTTTGCTTTGCACCATCAATGGCAAACGAAATGATAGCATCTATGATCTTGACCCTGAAGTTGTTTATGGTAAAGGTTATATTACAGAACAACTGGAAGGGTTTAGTTATAAAATCAGCCCGAAATCTTTTTTTCAAACGAATACAAGGCAGGCTGAAAAGCTGTATGGTATTGCCCGTAGTTTTGCAGAATTAACAGGCAGGGAAATTGTGTATGATTTATATTGCGGCACTGGCAGCATAGGTATTTTTATAAGCCCATTGGCAAAAAAGGTTATTGGTGTGGAATTAATTGATGATGCCATTACAGATGCCAAAGAAAATGCGGCATTAAATAAAATAGAAAATGCAACGTTTTATACAGGTGATGTGACAAAGATTTGTGATGATAGTTTTTTTGAAATAAATGGCAAACCAGATGTTGTGATTGTTGACCCGCCACGTGCAGGTTTGCATGCTAAGCTTTGTGAGAAGCTTTTACAGGTGCAGGCACCTGCAATAGTTTATGTAAGTTGCAATCCGGCCACACAGGCCAGAGATATTAATTTGCTGAGTGAAAAATATATTGTGGAAAAAGTGCAGCCAGTAGATATGTTTCCGCATACCTTGCATATTGAAAACGTGGCTCAACTGAAATTGAAATAAAAAACAGAAAAACCGAAATACCAGAATGAGAGAATTCAGGCAAACAAGATTTGAAATATTACCTCCGGTTATTAAGAACCTCGTAATCATCAATGGGCTCATCTATCTTGCCCAGACCGTTTTGGGTGATGCAGTTCAGACAAAAATATTTGACATCTTTGCTTTACATACATGGCAAAGTCCATTGTTCAAGCCGTGGCAGTTCTTTACTTACATGTTTCTGCATGGCAGCTTTTGGCATATTTTTTTCAACATGTATGCTTTGTGGTTATTCGGTTCTGTGCTTGAAAATTTATGGGGGCCTAAGCGTTTTTTGATTTTTTATTTTGTTTGTGGCCTCGGTGCTGCATTATGCCACATGTTGGTTCTTTATCATGATATGCAACCTGTTGCTGAATTGTTTAAGAGCCTGCCATTTGAACAACAACTGCAGTTATTAAACAATCCCAACTTCAAATTAAATGAACCCACATTGGGCGCATCAGGTGCGGTGTTTGGTTGTCTCGCTGCGTTTGGATATTTATTCCCCAATGCACTGATGTATATTATTTTTATACCGGTGCCGATAAAAGCCAAATGGATTGTAATTGGTTATATAGCAATTGAAATATTTTTAGCTTTGAAAAACAGCGCCGGTGATGATGTGGCTCATGTGGCCCATATCGGTGGCGCATTTTTCGGATTAGCACTTGTGTATTTCTGGAACAAAACCAATAAACGGAAATTTTATTAATTGATTTAATTTCAATTTTATTTTTATGATTGTGCGGGCTCAAAACAGGAGAAGGAAAATTTTGATGGGTGAAGATAATAATGCCCTCACCTGGCTTATCATTTTAAATGCAACTGTTTTTGTATCTATTCTTTTTATAAAAGTTATGTACGGGTTGTCACAGGGTCAGTCAATAACTACTGACCTTAGTATTGATAGCTGGGTGGCTATGCCTGCCGACGCTTATCAATTTCTTGCACGCCCCTGGACGGTGGTTACTTATATGTTTTCACACAACAGTATGTGGTATTTAATCAGTAGTATTTTATGGTTGTGGTGTTTTGGATATATTCTGCAAGACCTTGCCGGTAATGACAGGCTATTCCCCGTTTATTTGTATGGGGGATTTTTTGGCGGTTTGTTTTATTTGCTGGCAGCTAATCTGATTCCATCCATTCATGCACACACTACTTCTTATTCCATGATGGGTGCCGGCGCATCAGTCATGGCTGTTGCAATGGCAATTACAAGTTTTGCTCCAAAATACAGAATATTACCAATGTTGAATGGCGGCATTCCTATTTGGGTGCTGGCATTAATTTTTGCTGCACTTGATTTAGGCACATTGGGTTTCAGTAATGGCGCTGTTGCCGTTGCACATATTGCCGGTGGTTTATCCGGATTATTTTTTATTTTTCAGCTTAAACGTGGCAATGATTTGGGCAGGTGGATCAACAGCCTTGCCAAATGGGTGAACGATTTGTTTAACCCTGAAAAAAAACTGAAACAACAGGAAAATTTTTATAAAGTCAACCGCAAACCATTTGAAAGAACACATCATTTTTCACAACAAAAATTAGATGATATCCTTGATAAAATAAATGAAGAAGGTTATCACCACCTGACTGATGAAGAAAAAGAATTTTTGAAAAATGCGAGCAAAGAAAATTTATAAGCTATCTATTAATTCCATGATCCTGATATGAAAAAACTGATAAAGCCAGCATGGATAATTTTTTGCTTAATTCTTTTGATGTTTTTTATCATTTCCTGTTTCAGCACTTTTATTGCTCCTAAGGTTTTTTCTTATATCACATTATTTGCTATTGCTTTTCCCTATCTTTTTTTGTTGATGCTGATAGCAATAGTGATTAATTTTTTTATTTTAAAAAAATTAGCGCTGGTCATGTTAATCTGCTTTCCTCCGGGTTTAGTAAATTTCAACCACACCTTCGCATTAAATATCCCAAAAAAATTGAACGATGTTAAAGACACATCCACGCTGAGAGTGATGACATGGAATGTACAGGATTTTGTAAACTTATCACCCGATAACAAAGTCCGTTTGAGCATGCTCAATCTTATCAGAGAAAAAAATCCTGATATTATATGCTTACAGGAAATGACAAATGTGGAAGGCGGCAGGTGGAGGGTATCAGTTCGAAGGGAACTGGATTCAATTGGGTTTAAATATCATTTTTTTTCGAATGATAAAATAAGCACTAATAAAATGGATGCTTTGGTTATAAGGGGAGTAGCAATTTTTTCAAAACTGCCTTTAACTGATAGCGGCCGAATAAACATACATAAAAGCAATGAGTATAGTGAAAACCTGGTGTATGCAAATGTTGAATTCAATAACAGATTGGTAAGAATATATACTGCTCATCTTGCATCTTTTCAATTGTTTCTGGATACACAGAGTGTCAATAAAGATGTATATCAAATCACTTACGACAGGAAGAGAGTGATACAATATAAATTGAGGGAAGTGGAAAGGTTGCACCAGGATGAAGCAACCATCATTCATAATGCACTAACACAAGCTGCTTATCCGGCAATCTATTGTGGTGATATGAATGCTGTGCCCTGCTCTTTTAATTACAGGTTAATCAAAGGCGACTTCAACGATGCATTTATTGAAACAGGGTTGGGCATCGGTGCAACTTTTTATAAGATACTACCAACTTTGCGGATAGATTATTGTTTCGCTGATAAAAGACTAAAAGTTGTGAATTGCACAGTCATCAAAAAGAAATTATCTGATCATTATCCTGTAATTACTGATTTGCAATGGAAATAAAATAATTTGCAATTCGTTATTTTGAATGATGGCAAATATTATCCGGAGCACAATAAAAAAAGTGTTACTTGTATTTACAGTAATATTTTGTGTGATTTATTTGCTCACACTGGCAGTGCCATTTCTTAACCCACAAAGGTGGTGGCCTGTTGGTTTTCTTGGCCTCACTTTTCCTTATCTTTTTTTTATCCTTGTTTTTGTGTTTTTCTTTTGGTTAATAGTAAAGCCAAAACTATCCCTGGTACCGCTTGTTGCTTTACTGATTAGTGCAAAACAAATCAGTGTAACATTTGCTGCCCATTTTTCAGACAGTGATAATACTGCGAAGCCTAAAAATAGTTTTCGCATAATAAGCTGGAACGTCGCAAATATGTATGGGTTAAGTAATAAGGCGGATATAAAACAACACAATCGTAAAGAACTTGCCCAGTCTGTACTTGACCTTCAGCCTGATTTTATTTGTTTGCAGGAATTTAACCATTCTTATACTCAGGGTGAGAATGCAGATAATATCGGTTTATTCAGCAAACAGTTTCCTTATTACTTTTATTCCAAAGATTTCAATAAAGAAAATGGTTATTATACTTCTGGATCAATATTATTTTCAAAATATCCGATAATAGATTCAGCAAAGATTGATTTTCCTGGAAAATATACAGGCAGCCTGATTTATATAGATGTAAAAATAAACAACGATACGGTGCGCATATTCACAACGCACCTGCAATCATTTGGTTTTAATAATGCCGACTATGCAGATTTCAATAAGATCAAACAAAGCAATGAAGCATCGCTTGACGCTTCGAAAAATATTTTTGAAAAAATGAAAGCTGCATTTACCACGCGTGGCGTGCAAACGGATATTGTTTGTTCACAAACAGATTCGGTGAAACATCCTTCAATTATGTGTGGTGATTTTAATGATGTGCCCACCTCATATACATATTTTAATATTCGTGGAAAATACAGGCAGGATGCCTTTCTTAAAAAAGGACTTGGTGTGGGCAAAACATACAATTCTTTAACGCCAATGTTGCGCATAGATTATATCCTTCCCGACACTTCATTTGTAATCAATCAGTTTGATATGGTGGATGAAAATCTCAGTGATCATGTAATGCTGGTGAGTGATATGCAATTAAAGAAATGAGCTTTGCTGTGGATAATGAAGGAGAATTGAATTGAGATCCCTTTCATAATTGGCATTATTCGATTAGTATTTTTGGTTTTATTAATCTTTGAATATGATGTTTTGGGGGCTGACAATAAAAACGGATTTAACAATTGAGTTATTTGTTTTTTTAATGCTCAACATTCAATACACTCACACATTTACCCGGGATGAAATTGTATAGATGAAAAACATAGAGTTTTGTTTCCCATCCGCTTATATTTCCTTTATACTAAGTTTATTTTTTTAGTAGGGTTTCAAAATGAATATTTGTATAATCAAAATACAATGTTTCAATTTTAGCTTATGAAGAAAATCACAACACTTTTTCTTGCAGCAATTGCTGTAAGCAATTTATCTGCACAAAACAATGCAGGTTTATTTCGTTACCCTGATGTTTCTGCCACACAAATTGTTTTTGCTTATGCCAATGATATTTGGGTAGTATCAAAAGATGGTGGTAATGCAATCAAATTAAGTTCACCACCAGGTGTGGAAAGTTATCCAAAGTTTTCACCTGATGGAAAATCTATTGCTTTCACCGGCAACTATGATGGCAATAATGATGTGTATGTGATGCCTGTAAATGGTGGCATCCCTTTGAGGATAACAGCGCATGGTTTCACCGATAGGGTAGTTGACTGGACAAATGATGGTAAAAATATTTTGTTTGCATCTTCAAGGGAAAGTGGTAAAGAAAGGTTTAATCAGTTTTATACGGTGCCTGCAACTGGTGGCGCTGATACAAAACTCCCTTTGGCTTATGCTGAGTTTGGTTCTTATTCACCCAATGGGAATCAAATGGCTTTGGTCTTTCGCACACAGGTTGGCCGCAACTGGAAAAGGTACAGAGGTGGATGGAAAGCTGATATCTGCGTTTATAATTTTCAAAATAATACTGCTGAATATATTTCACAACAAACTGATGCAGGATATGAATATCCGATGTGGCATGGCAACAGCATTTATTTTTTATCAGACAGGAGGCCTGAGGAAAAAATGAATTTATGGCGGTATAATCTTGATGCGAAATCATTTGAACAGGTTACAAAGTTTACGGGATATGATATCCATTATCCATCATTGGGGCCGGACGATATTGTATTTGAAGCCGGCGGAAAATTATATCTCTATTCATTTGCATCGGAGCAACAAAAGGAAGTGCGCATCAATGCTGTTACTGATGATGCGATGATGAAACCTAAATTGGAAACAGTTGATAATTTAATCCAGCATTATGCGATCAGTCCTGATGGTAAACGCATTTTGTTTGAAGCAAGAGGAGATATTTTTTCAGTGCCTGCAACTGATGGTTTTGTAAAAGATATTACGAGGACTTCAGGTGTTGCTGAAAGATATCCGGCCTGGTCGCCCGATGGTAAACAGGTTGCTTACTGGAGTGATGCTTCTGGTGAATATGAGTTGTATGTTGCCAATCCTACAATAGAAAACAGTGCAAGAAAACTGACTGCTTATGGCAAAGGTTACAGGTATAATTTGTATTGGTCGCCAGATAGCAAAAAGCTGGCATTTATTGATAAAGCCATGCGCATAAAGATTTATGATATTGCAACTAATCAAACAACAGATGTTGACAATGCATTGCGATATACTGATGGTGCATTGGAAAACTTTCTGATAAGCTGGTCACCTGACAGCAGGTGGATTACTTATGCAAGGGATTTGGATAACCAGCACAATGCTGTTTTTATTTTTGATTATAAAAACAAAAAAGTTAAACAGGCTTTGAGTGGATATTATAATTGTTACAGCCCTGTGTTTAGCGAAGATGGGAAATTTTTATATGTTGTTATTACTGATAATTTTCAACCTTATTACAGCGATATGGACAACTCATTTATTTATGCCAACTCGAGTAAAATCGGTGTTATCAGTTTAATGAAATCTACGCCCTCATTGTTAGCACCCAAAAATGATACAGTAGCTATTAAGCCTGATGCGGCAAATGAAGCGAAAGATAAAAACACTGCATCCGGGAAAGATAAAAAGGCAGAAAAAAAGGATCAGGCAGACGATGGTGATGACACTACAAAAAATGTTGATATAGATTTTGATGGCCTGGAACAAAGGCTTGAACTGCTTTCGATGGATGCAGGCAATTATGGTAAGCTGGCTACTGTGAAGGGTAAAATTATTTATTTAAAAATGCCTAACACCGGTGCTCCTGATAATGCAAAATCTTCACTGAAATATTATGATATTGATAATCGCGAAGAAAAAACAATTTTAGATGAAGTTGATAATTTTCTACTTGCTGCCAATGGTGAGAAATTGCTGGTGGCAAAAGGGAATAGTTATGCAGTGATAGCGCCAGATGCTGATCAAAAATTTGATAAGCCATTGCATACAGGTGAGATGCAGATGATGGTTGACCCGCAACAGGAATGGCAACAAATATTTACAGATGCCTGGCGCATTGAACGGGATTATTTTTATGATTCTACAATGCATGGTGTTGACTGGGCTGCGGTGAAGACAAAATATGCTTCCATGCTAAAAGATGCAAAAACAAGAGAAGATGTTGATTTTATTTTAGGTGAAATGATTGGTGAGTTAAGCGCATCACACACATATCATGGAGGTGGTGATTTGCAAGAACCCAAACATGAAAGTGTTGGATATCTGGGTGTCAACTGGGAGGCAGACGGAAGTTTTTACAGGATCAAAAAAATAATTCATGGAGCAGTCTGGGATGCAGAAGTGCATTCGTCTTTGGATGCACAGGGGATCACTATAAAAGAAGGCGATTATATTTTAGCTGTAAATGGTGTGCCGCTTACAACATCGCAGGAACCATACTCGGTATTTCAAAACCTTGCAGGTAAAACAGTTGAGTTGACTTATAATTCAATACCAACATTTACAAATTCAAAGACAGCAATTGTGCAAACTATGGAAGATGAATACAGGCTGCGCAATCTTGCCTGGATTGAATCAATGCGCAAACATGTTGACAGCGCTACCAATGGTGAAGTTGGATATATTTATGTGCCCAGTACAGGCATTGACGGACAGGATGAACTCATCCGTCAGTTCAGCGCTCAATGGGATAAGAAGGCATTGATCATTGATGAACGTTTTAATAATGGCGGACAGATACCTGATCGTTTTATCGAAATGCTGAACAGGTCACCATTGGCATATTGGGCAGTGCGTGATGGTAAATCATGGCCATGGCCACCCAATGCCAACTTTGGCCCCAAGGTGATGCTGATAAATGGATGGAGTGGATCTGGTGGTGATGCATTCCCTGATTATTTCAGGAAAAAAGGCCTCGGCCCATTGATTGGCGAAAGGACATGGGGTGGATTGATTGGTGTGAGCGGAGCACCAACATTGATTGATGGTGGAACAATAACTGTTCCCACATTCAGGATGTATAACCTGGATGGAACATGGTTTAAAGAAGGGCATGGAGTTGACCCTGATATTGAAGTACGCGAAGATTTGGGAGCAATGGCAAAAGGAATAGATCCACAATTGGAACGTGGTATTTCTGAGATAAAAAATTTAATACAGACAAAAGGGTTTACTGCACCTGCACATCCTGCATATCAGGATAGAACAAATAATTAAATGGGCATAATGGAGTGCTGATTTTTATTTCATCAAAAAAACCTGTTGAGTTTTTCTCAACAGGTTTTTTCTAAGTAAATTTATTATCTTCCTTTGCCTGATGCATCAGTTGAGCCATCTTTATGCTTATTGGTAAGGCTGCCTGAATATGGTGCCATATTAAAGCATCCCTGTAATGCGCCTGCATAAGCAAATGTTGCCTGGATACCTTTGATCTGTTGTGAAAAAATTACCCCTGAGTATGTGGTTTCGGAATTGTCAAAAGTAAACATCAGCATGTGCCTTTCGGTTACCCAAAGACCGGTATAACCTTCATCACTTGACCAGGTGCCGTTAGCATTAAAAGTAAAGACACTTGCTCCGGGGCCGCCATCACAATCCCAGTCATAATAAACAACCCATTGACCGGGAATGCTTAACACTGTTGATGATGCATCATCCATAGTGGCAGCAAATGCATTGGAGGTTGTACTGCCTGAAACACTGTTCGACTGCCTGTTGTTTGCAACATTTGTGGAAGAGTTGCTGCTGTCTTTGCTACAGGACACGGCTATCAGCAACAAAATAGCCACAAGACCTGTTTGAAATTTTGATTTCATAATTGGTGTTTTTAATGTGAAGAAAAAATCGTTGATATATTAGAAATTATCAAATGAATTTTTGGTTAGGCAACAAATAAATTTCAATGATTTATTAATGTGGTTTTCTTGGTGCTTTTATTTTATCCGGGCGTTTCAGAACCAAACAAGATTAATTTTTTAAAAAATTTTAATTGAATATCTAAAAATACATTTTTTTTATTTTTTTTAAAAAAGTTTTTTTCCCGTTTTTTAATTTGATTTTTTGAAAAAAACGGTATTTAAATTGGTTTCGCAATTTAATTTTTCCAACGAGAATCACATTTGCATTTTACAACAATGAGGTATTCATGTTGAAATGCTGAATTTTTTACTTATGATAATAAAAATATTATTATAAAAAAACCTGCAGGCAACAAAGCTATTATGAAAATGCTTTGCATTTTGCAGGTTATTTTATCTTGTCTGATTTTTTTTACTCTTCTCTACCGTGGCAGTTTTTATATTTTTTACCACTGCCACAAGGACAAGGATCATTTCTTCCAACCTTAGGCCCCACTCTTACAGGTTCCTGTTTCACCTGTGTGGATGGGTCATAATAATCGTTTTCATTTGCACCATAATCCTGGCCGGCAGATTCTACCTGTTGTTTGTTGGCACGCATCTTACTCATGTCAGTCTTTTGTTCCCTGCCTTCTCTGATAGGTGCATTCTGGTTTTGTTGAACAGGCAATTCAGCGTGAGATAAAAATCCAACAATGCTGCTGCTTACTTCGCCATTCATCTGGCTGAACAAATTAAAAGCTTCACCCTTGTAAATTACCAATGGATCTTTTTGTTCATAATATGCTGTTTGCACACTTTGTTTTAAATCATCCATTGCACGCAGATGTTCTTTCCACGCATCATCAATTAAAGACAATGTAACATTACGTTCCAGCATATTGGCCAATTCTGCTCCATTTGTTTGTAATACCTTATCCAGGTTTACAATAACCTGTATTCCTTTTCTTCCATCGCTGAAAGGAACGGCTACGTTTTGAATTTGTGCACCCTGTGTGTCACGTATATTTTTAAAAACAGGTAATGCTGTCACAGCAAGTGCTTTACGCTTTTCCTGGTAGTTTGCAATGGCTTCTTCGTATAAACGTTGTGCAACTTTTTGTGCATCCTGTTTTTCAAATTCTTCCGGTTTGATATCCGTATCGAGGCCAAGGTTAACGATGGTTTCCAATCTGAAACCTTCAAAATCATTATTGTCTTTAAATGTGTTTACCAATCCATCAGCTACATCATAAAAAGAATTGTCAATATCAAGCGCTAAACGTTCACCAAACAAAGCGTGGTTGCGTTTTGTATAAATTACAGTACGCTGTTTGTTCATCACATCATCGTATTCCAACAGGCGTTTACGAATACCAAAGTTGTTTTCTTCTACTTTCTTTTGTGCACGCTCAATGCTTTTGGTAACCATGCTATGTTGAATCACTTCGCCTTCTTTATAGCCTGCAAAGTCCATTACTTTGGCAATACGTTCGCTACCAAACATGCGCATCAAATCATCTTCAAGCGAAACAAAAAACTGGGATGAACCCGGGTCGCCTTGTCTTCCTGCACGGCCACGTAATTGCCTGTCCACACGACGGCTTTCATGACGTTCAGTACCAATAATACCAAGTCCACCTGCTTCTTTCACACCCGGCCCGAGTTTGATATCCGTACCTCGACCGGCCATGTTAGTGGCAATAGTAACATTGCCGGCCAAACCTGCTTCTGCTACCACTTGTGCTTCACGCGCATGTTGTTTTGCATTCAATACATTATGTTGTATTTTTTTCTGTTGCAACATGCGGCTTAGTAACTCACTCACTTCAACTGATGTAGTACCCACAAGTACAGGTCTTCCGTTGTTGCGCATTTCTTCAATGATATCAATAACAGCTTTATATTTTTCGCGTTTGGTTTTATACACCAAATCTTCCTGGTCTTTCCTGATGCAAGGCACATTGGTAGGTATGCTCACCACATCTAATTTATAAATATCCCACAACTCTGAAGCTTCGGTTTCTGCTGTACCGGTCATACCTGCGAGCTTATGGTACATCCTGAAATAATTCTGTAAAGTAACTGTAGCATAAGTTTGAGAAGCCGCTTCAATCTTTACATTTTCCTTTGCTTCAATAGCCTGATGCAAACCATCTGAATAACGGCGCCCTTCCATGATGCGGCCTGTCTGTTCATCCACAATTTTTACTGCACCGTCTAATACAACATACTCATCATCTTTTTCAAATAGTGTATAAGCTTTCAATAGTTGCCTTACTGTATGAATGCGGTCAGCTTTTACAGCATATTCATTTAAAATAGCTTCTTTCTTGTGTAGCTTTTTATCATGATCAAGGCTGGTATCATTATCCACAGCAGCTAACTCAGTTCCTATATCTGGAAGGATAAAGAAATTCGGATCTTCACCTGATTTTGTGATGAGGTGAATGCCTTTATCTGTTAACTCAACTGAATTATTTTTTTCATCAATATAGAAATACAGTTCTTCATCCACTTTATGCATTTCTTTTTCCTGGTCGGCGAGATAATGGTTTTCAGTTTTTTGCATCTTTACACGGATGCCTGGTTCACTCAGGAATTTTATCAGTGCAGTGTTTTTGGGTAAGCCCCTGAATGCACGGTATAGAGCAAGGCCACCATCTTTTGGATCATCATTGCCTTCTCCTATCTTTTTCTTTGCTTCATTGAGAAACTGGTTTACATTTCTTTTTTGTACTTCCACCAGTTTTTCAATGCGGGGTTTTAATTCAAAAAATTGCTGCGTGGTATCATCTTTTCCAACGGGACCTGAAATAATCAATGGGGTACGGGCATCATCAATCAACACACTATCCACTTCATCCACCATAGCGTAATGATGTTTGCGTTGTACCATTTCATCAGGTGTATGCACCATATTATCACGGAGGTAATCAAAACCAAATTCATTGTTGGTGCCATAAGTGATATCGGCGAGGTAAGCATTGCGCCTGGCTTCTGTATTGGGTTGATGTTTATCAATACAATCAACCGTTAAACCGAGCCATTCAAAAATAGTTCCGTTCCATTCACTGTCACGTTTGGCCAGGTAATCATTCACAGTCACTATATGAACGCCTTCACTTGCCAAAGCATTCAGGTATGCCGGTAAGGTAGATACAAGTGTTTTTCCTTCACCTGTTGACATTTCTGCAATCTTACCCTGATGTAATACTATACCACCAATTAGCTGAACATCATAATGTACCATGTTCCAGGTAATCACTGAACCACCTGCTGTCCAACTGTTTTTATAAACAGATTGTTCACCATCAATTGTAATATAATCTTTCCTGATGCTTAAATCACGGTCGTGTTGTGTTGCAGTTGAAATAATCTCTGTATTTTCAGTAAACCTCCGTGCGGTTTCTTTTACAACAGCAAAAGCTTCTGGCAGGATTTCATTAAGCGCTTCTTCTATTTTTTTATCCCTGTCTTTTTTTAGTTCATCAGCTTCTTTGTAAAGCACATCCCGCTTTTGCATTTCTTCTTCTGGTAAAGCATCTGCTTCCGCCTTTTTTGCAGCAATCTCTGCGTCTATTTCTTTTAAATGATCTTGTATCCTTTGTTTAAATTCCGGGGTCTTATTACGTAATTGATCATTGGTTAAGGATTGATATTGTGCAAAAAAGCTATTGATTTTCTCTATCTGGGGAGTAATTTTCTTTACATCTTTTTCACTCTTGTTGCCACCTAAAATTTTATTTATAATATTGAGCATAATTAATTAATTAAAAAATTGCCTGGTTGTCGGTTTTGGAAGATATTTATTTTCAAAAATTGTGCTTATTGCTTGCTAAAGCCAAACTGTCAGTCTTTTTGGGCCGCAATTTAATACTTTAGCTTTCGCAATAAAATTTCAGAACTAACGTATATTATAGAATTACCAAAATTTAACTAAACTGTTGTTTATGAAAAAGACTATTTCATTTTTATTATTTGGATTTTTAGCATTACAGCTTAACGCACAAACATCGGGCAGAATTGAAGGTTTAAGAGATGCCTGGGGAACTTCTTTTGATTATATTGGGGCAATAAAAGATAACAAACCCAATGGTCTTGGAGTGGCTATATATTCTAATAATAGTGCATTAAAATATGCGGGTTATTTTGTCAATGGCCAGTTCAGCGGCAAAGGTGTTTTACAATTTGAAAGTGGAAACTTTTTAAGTGGCACTTGGAAAAATGGTTTATTGGATGGGCAAGGCACCGATCTGATGTCATCAGGCAATTTGTATGTAGGAAATTTTTCCGGAGGCAAACGAAATGGAAGTGGCATATTGTTGTATGCCGACAAAAGTATTTTAGAAGGGAGCTTTAAAGATGATGCATTTGATGGACGATGTATTTATATAGATTCTGTCTCAAATACTATAAGCGATAATATTTATGTGAATGGTGTAAAAAATGGTTCAGGTTATCAATATGAAGTTGATTCCAAAACTTTATATGAAGGTAATTGGACTGATGGTAAATGGACTGGTAGCGGAACTGCAAGCTTTAATAGCTTTCTAAAAAGCCAAAATATGTATGGTGAAAAGACCAGTAATCAAATAATTATGGGGTTAATTGACAGGAACAATAACAGCCTGATGCAGGACACAGGGTTTTTTAATAATCTCGAGACAGGCTATCATTATTTTGGTAAATATGATAAAGGTTATTTGGCAGATGGAGTTACTCTGGGTGATTCTTCCAGGTTTATCGGAAAGAAAAATGAAGATGGCGCTTATGGTTATTGCTCGGTATATAAAACAGGGAAGAATTATTTTGAAGGGAACTATGTGAAAGATTATTTGCAGGGCAAAAACTGTCTTGTAATTGGTGTAGCTAAGCCTACAATATATTATGGTGATATAGATGATCAGGGCGGCTATACAGGTAAAGGATGGTATGCAAATTCAAATAATGATCTTTATTCCGGCGATTTTAATGATGGTAGTTTTACAGGTAATGGATATTTTGTCTTCAAAAATGGTAAAACAATAAAAGGCTCATTTAAAAATGGAATACCTGTGAATATTGTTTCATTTACTGATGAAAACGGGAATGCTATTTCTTTAAAGCCCAAAACTTTCTCAGAAGCTTTAAGTATCGTTGTCAATGAATATTCCAATGACTACAATGCTTTTAAACTTGATTATGCCGATTCAGTTGAATATTCTTTAGATGATTACATGGATACGTATGAAAGCTTTATTACTTTTCCTAAAGCAATAGAACAAGATGTTATCTTATATACCTGGGATAATGAGCTGATGTATCATGTCAATTTTTATAAAGGGACAAGCTATACTGATGCCGCTGCAAAATATAATGAATTATGTAAACAGATTGCCGGCGCTTCATTGAACTTAAGCAGGAGCAAGACACCAGTAACTTTAACTGGTAATATCATTGCTCCTTCAGAAAATGAATCCACGCATAGCTCATTTGGCCTGAATAATTATAGTACAATATCTGACGACTTTAAGGTTTCTGCTGAGTTAGAATACATTAGCGATACTGGTGAATACAAAGTAAACCTGATTGCAGGTGATGTAAATCTGGAAGATTAATGTGTAGGATATTATTCACATTTCTTAAATAACTTACGGGGGGATAATCTGGAAACTTGCACTTATTCCCTTACCTTCGCGCCGAAAAATTTGGGTTTTCCGGCGCGAAATTTTTTATATGCCTTTTTGCCCCGGTTGTCCCGATTATCGAATATTAAAAAATACAAATGCCAGGTCAGTTAAAAGAGGTTCGTAACCGTATTACTTCAGTTCAAAGTACACAGCAGATAACCAAAGCCATGAAAATGGTGAGTGCTGCAAAACTACGTCGTGCACAGGATGCCATTTTGCAAATGCGTCCTTACGCCAGAAAATTGCAGGAAATGCTCAGCAATATTGTCAGCAATATGGAAGGTGGCACAGATATGAAACTTGCAGAAGAAAGAACTGTAGAAAAAGTCTTGATGATAGTTATTACCAGTGACCGTGGTTTAGCCGGTGCATACAATACCAATATTATCAAGCTGGCAAAGCAAACAATGACAGAGAAATACAGCAGCCAATTAAGTAAAGGGAATATTACTGTTTGGGGCATTGGGAAAAAGGGTTATGAAAGTTTTTCTAAAGCAGGATTCCCAACCAGTGCTGCATATAAAGATATTTTCATTAACCTGAAGTTTGAAAACGTGCAGGCGGCATCAGTAGCGGCAATGAAAGCTTTTGAAAATAAAGAATTTGATGCAGTTGAATTGGTGTATAGCGAATTTAAAAATGCTGCGACTCAGCGTTTTGTTGTTGAACAATTTTTGCCTATACCTAAAGTCCAAAAAAAGGATGGCGCTAAAAAAGCAGACTTTATTTTTGAACCCGATAAAGAGGGGTTGATAGCTGAACTGATGCCTAAAATCCTGAATACACAATTATATAAAGCTGTATTAGATGCTAATGCCAGTGAACATGGCGCCCGAATGACAGCAATGGATAAGGCCAGCGACAATGCCAATGAGTTATTGAAATCATTGCGTATTTCGTATAACCGTGCAAGGCAGGCAGCTATCACTACCGAACTTACAGAAATTGTTAGTGGTGCAGCAGCATTAAAAGGATAAGCTACCTGCAATCTGTTATACCATCATCAATAACTTTTATTTTAAAGGCATTCAAAACATCCATCAATATTAAATTCCATTTTAAGGGTTAAATGCATGGAGCTAAGTACCATCATTCCACATATTGAAGCGCTAATTTTTGCCAGTGAGAAGCCTTTGACTTCACTGGAAATTGTTGAGTTGATCAACAATGCATTTGCATTTTTGGAAGAACGCATTATGCTTGACCAGGTGGAAAGTTGTATCGAAGGTATTCGTGAAAAATACCAGTCAGAATTTTATCCCTTTGAAGTAAAAGAAAGTGGAGGTGGCTGGCAGTTCCTTACCAAAAAAGATTTTCATAAAACCGTTGCTCAACTAAATGGAGATAGGTTCCTGAAACGTTTGTCAACTGCCGCTATGGAGACATTGGCAATTATTGCTTATAAAAGCCCTATAACAAAAGGTGAGATAGAAAGCATACGTGGTGTCAACAGCGATTATAGTATCCAGAAACTCCTCGAAAAAGAATTGATTGTTATCACCGGACGAAAGGAACATCAGCCGGGGAAACCTTTGGTCTATGCAACATCAAAAAGTTTCATGGATTATTTTGGTATCAACTCTGCAGATGACCTACCAAAAATCAAAGAAGTGCTGGCGGAACAACTGGTTCAGCCTACTGTTGTTAGCGGAGATGATTTTAAATCGCAGGAAACGATTGATGAAGAAAATATAATAGAAGATACTGCGACAATTCCGGGCGATGAAAACACTGAAAATACTTATAGTGATCAGGTTGTAAGCGATGAGATAAATAATGCTGATGCCAATATTGAAAATGGAGATGAAGAAAATTAGATTGATGATAATTCCTAATCCATCGCAATTATATTTTAAAGATTAATACAACACCAACTTTAGAGAAACTTTTTCTAAAGAAAAAAGCCATTCTAATAATTCGGAAATCTTATCCTTATTTTGCGCATTATGTCGCAACATCTGAGCAAGGAACAACTGATTGAAGCAGCTGAAAAATTTGGCACACCGCTGTATGTTTATCATGCTGAAAAAATTGAAGAACAGGTAAATGATTTGGATAAAGCATTTAAGGAATGTAATGCAAGATTTTTTTATGCCTGCAAAGCTTTAAGCAATATCAACATACTAAAGTTAATGCACCAACTTGGCACCGGCCTCGATTGCGTAAGCATCCACGAAGTAAAGCTGGGATTGAAAGCCGGATTTACTCCTGATAAAATTTTATTTACACCCAATTGTGTTGACTTTGAAGAATTAGAGGCCGGAAAGCAATTAGGCATTCATTTGAACATTGATAACATTTCCATGTTGGAACGTTTTGGTAATAAATATGGAAATGCTTATCCGATTTTTATAAGACTGAACCCGCATATAATGGCAGGTGGAAATTTTAAAATTTCAACAGGTCATGTGGATAGTAAGTTTGGGATTTCCATTCACCAGATGCGGCATATTGAACGCATTGTAAAAAGTACGAACCTGAATGTTGCAGGACTGCACATGCATACAGGCAGCGAAATAAAAGATACCAATGTATTTCTTGCAGGTCTTGATGTGATGTTTGAAATGGTACGTCATTTTGAAACAGTAAAATATATTGATTTAGGCAGCGGGTTTAAGGTGCCTTATTATAAAGATGATGTAAGAACAGACGTGCATGACCTTGGGAAAAAACTTGCTGCAGCATTTCTTAAATTTGAAAAGGAGAGTGGTCGTAAAATGGAGATATGGTTTGAGCCCGGAAAGTTTTTAGTGAGTGAAGCAGGCTATTTTATTGTGAAAGCAAATGTGGTGAAACAAACAACTGCAACAGTTTTTGCAGGTGTCAACAGTGGCTTTAATCATTTGATAAGGCCCATGTTTTATGAGGCCTATCACCGCATTGAAAATATCAGTAATCCAAAAGGTGCAGAGCGTATTTATACAGTGGTAGGGAATATTTGCGAAACCGATACGTTTGCCTGGGACCGTAAAATAAATGAAGTGCGGGAAGAAGATTATCTTGTATTTTATAACGCCGGCGCTTATGGTTTTGAAATGAGCAGTAATTTTAATTCAAGATTAAAACCTGCTGAAATATTATTTAAAAATGGCAAAATGCATTTGATAAGGAAACGGGATGTGTTTGATGATTTGTTGCGCAACCAGGTGGAGATTGATTTGTAAAAATTGGTAAGGAATATTTTGTAAGTAATTATTGAAAAATTTGTTTTGCGGGTATGATAAAATAGTAACTACTGACAATTGGGAAGAGAATTTAAATACCATATTGATAAAATTAAACTTCCTTGACAGGAGGGACGTTTTATGATAGAAATAAAAAATGTACATAAGAGTTTTGGCGATAAAGTGATTTTGGAAGATATCAGCGGAGTGATGGAAACCGGTAAATGCAATTTAATTATCGGCGCCAGTGGTAGCGGTAAAACAGTGCTGACAAAATGCATGGTTGGCCTGTTCACACCTGATAGCGGTGAAATTTTTTATGATGGCCATAACATGCTTGAAATGGATCGGGAAGAACGCACTTCTTTGCGCCAGCAGATAGGCATGCTCTTCCAGGGTTCTGCATTATTTGACTCAATGACAGTGGAACAGAATATCATTTTTACACTTGATATGTTTTCAAATATGAGTAGTAAGGATAAAAAGAAACGTGTGAATGAAGTATTGGAAAAAGTGGAATTGTCCGGTTCAAATAATAAATTCCCTTCTGAGATAAGCGGCGGCATGAAAAAAAGAGTGGGCATTGCAAGAGCTATTGTATTAAACCCGAAATATCTTTTTTGTGATGAACCCAACAGCGGGCTTGACCCGCAAACTTCACTTGTAATTGATAAGCTGATTAAATCCATCACTGCTGAATACAACATCACTACAATTGTTGTGACGCATGACATGAACAGCGTGATGGAAATTGGCGATAATATTATCTATCTCTATAAAGGCAAAAAAGAGTGGGAAGGATCGAAGGATGATATTATTTACAGCAAGAATGAAAAACTCAATGACTTCATTTTTGCTTCAGAATTTTTACAAGGAGCCAAAGCTGTTCGTATGCTCGAAGCTGAAGGTAAGATTGATAAAGTGACGGATATTGGAAAAATTATTGACGAAAAGGATAACTGATATAATTGTACTAACGATAAAACTGAAAAATATTTTTACCTGCTGACTGCTTTTAATTGACTTATAGTTTGTAATGGATCTTTTGAACTAAAAACTGTATTGCCTGCTACCAGGATATCCGCACCTGCATTTACTAAAGAAGACGCATTTTCTACTGTTACACCGCCATCTACTTCAATTAAAACATCGAGTTTTCTTTCATCAATCATCTTTCTCAAAGCACTTACTTTTTCCAGGGAATGTTGAATGAATTTCTGGCCGCCAAAGCCGGGGTTGACAGTCATGATGAGCACATGGTGTAAATCTGCAAGGATATCTTCTAATAAAAAAACAGGTGTGTGTGGATTGATGGCTACAGCAGGTTTCATACCTAATTCTTTTATCTGTTGGATATTCCGGTGCAGGTTGGGGCACACTTCATAATGCACGATGATGCTGTCTGCACCTGCTTTTTTAAAAGCAGGTACAAGGTTCTCTGGTGTTTCAATCATTAAGTGCACATCACAGAATTTTGTAATGACTTTTTTCACCTGCTCAATTACAGGTATTCCAAAACTGATATTCGGTACAAACTGCCCATCCATAACATCTAAATGCAGCCAGTCTGCTTCGCTGGAGTTAACCATTTTACATTCTTCTTCGAGCTTTAAAAAATTAGCGGCTAATAATGATGGTGCAACGATGGGCATGTTTTATTTTTTTTTAAATGCTTTGTATATATGTTTTGCAAAATCAAAATAAACATACAAAATATTACCGGCAAATTGTTTTCGCATCAGCAAATATTTAGCAAAAAAAATGTATCTTCGAAGACCATTCTAAACTTTAAGTTAATCTCTATGAAATATTTTTATGCAATCCTTTTATTACAATTTTTCTGGGGGGGGGGTAAATGCACAGGAAACTGCCGCCACCTGTAATTTATCTCAGTTATTTTGCAGCGTGGGGCCATTAGATTCTGGTATTCTTAATGTAGCAGATACGCCCTTAACGCGTACAT
>JAFDXI010000125.1 GCA_018268035.1 Bacteroidota bacterium
TTGGATGAACAGTTAAAACCTGTTATTACTAACGATGGCAACAACAGTTATTTTGAACAGGTAGGCAGTAGTGGCGGTTCATCTGTGCAGCAATACAACCCGCAAAGGCCGATAACAAAAAATGGATATGTTTATATTTATGTTTCCAATGAATTGCGCAGCAATCAGCGAGACAATAAAAAAATAAATATGCACGAGCTAAACTCCGAATATTTACACATATTGGGATAACTTGCAGGTTACGCATATACATGGCCATCTCTTGCAGGAAGAAGGTTATTATCCTTTTGGTTTGGAGATGAAAGCAATAAGTTCACAGGCAGCTATGAAGATGCAAACGCGATATAAATTTAATGGCGGCACAATGCTGGAAACAAGTTTTGATGTGGATTATTATGAAACTTACTTCAGGCAATATGATGCACAGACAGGGAGGTTTACGGGTGTGGATGCTTTGGCGGAAAAAACTTTTTCAGAAACACCATATCATTTTGGGAGCGATAATCCTATTAGCTTTAATGACCCAAGTGGAGCTATGAAACAATATAATGAAAGTGGAAGGCCGATGAGGGACCGGCCCACCAACTGGAACCCGCAATTGAGGATACTCCCCGAAGAGTACACCAGTTTTTGGGATAAGTACTGGAGCAACCCATTTGCGGCAGCGGAAATGAATGCTAATTTAGGGAGAGGAGATGGTGATGCATTATCTGAAAAAATTGGTTCTTTTACAGTAGACAAATATGGAAATATTTTTACTGTTGGTGCAATAGCCGAAGGATTGTTTCAAGGTTTTACTAATGCGATAGAGAACACAGATGATAAAGGAAATTGGGAGTTTAATTTTCAATTACAACAATTTGATGTTTTTGACAAAGATGATAAGAAGATGGGGGTCGTAAGTGTTTTAGGCTATGATTATTTGGAATTCGTAAATGAAAAAGGAAGAATAAATAGAGGTTTAGAAATAAAATTAGCTTTTAGTTATTTGACAGATTATGAAGGGCGACGTAACCAAAAATGGAACTGGGTTCAGCTTGTTACAACAAATACTCCTTACGGGCATGAAAAAGCAAATACCCCTTATTATGATCCATCTCTTCCGAAAAATGCTTTTCATTATTATTACCCAGAATCTTCAGTTAGTTTTGGTGACAGGCCATCAAGAGATGAAATTCATGGAAATGTATCCTGGACAGCTCAACTAAGCTTGGTTGATATGAATGATAAAAGATACTATATTACCTTTAGTTATGGATGGACTTTCATTAATAACGTTTTTACGAAAATACCATTTCAGCAAATACCAAATTCTACTAAAGCTCCGTGAATCAAATTCGTTTTAATATATTAAAAGTCATGAAATTTATTTTACTTTATTTTATAACTATTTCATTATTGCAAACAAATAATCTGCAAGGGCAGCAGATGTATTCGCAAACAATTGAAATAAAGATAAAAGTCTTAAAAGATTATGTTGTATCACATGGTATTGCTTATTATCAAAAAATTTATAAGGATTATGAATATACTGCCAAAGGAGATTCAGCAAACGAAAAAAGATTCGACATTGAATTATCCATACAAAATAATTCATCAAAGAACATTTACATATGGTTAATGACTTGTTCATGGACAGACAATTTTCTTATAAATAATAATTATGTTTTTTTTACTGGAGATGATTGCGACAGTAATTACCCAACTGAATTAGAAATAAAAAGTGGGCAAAAAAAAGTATATAAAACTACTCTTATCAAATCAATCAAATTTGATTATCCACCAAGTAACACTGTTTATAGCAAACAAGTTGAAACAACAAAGTTGGGTTTAATTGTTATCAACGATATATTTAAAAAGAGCAGATCTCAGATAGTAGATTTTAATAAATACAGAACTTTAATGAATGATAAAAGTAAATGGAAAGTCATTTGGAGTAATCCTTTATATTTATTGAAATAAAATTAATAATTAAGGACATAACTTGCAGGCCTGTCCGCCCTCAGGTGGATTACCCACATACACGGCCATCTCTTGCAGGAAGAAGGATATTATCCTTTTGGTTTGGAAATGAAAGCAATTTCTTCTGCTGCCGCGATGAAACCACAGACAAGATATAAATTCAATGCAGGTACAGAGTTGGAAGCAAGTTTTGATGTGGATTATTATGAGACGTATTTCAGGCAATATGATGCACAGATAGGAAGGTTTACGGGAATAGATGTATTGAGTGAAATTTTAATGAAAATGTTACATGTTTAATAACTTGCCTGAACAGATATTTTGTAAATTCACATGGTGAAAAAACGAAAAGGAACAGGACTCGATTTCAAGATTGATAAACTGACTAACTCAATTGAAAACCTTGTGACCGGTGAGGTATTTGATACAGTAATAGTGAGGTTGATGGAAACTGACATTAAGCAACTAAAGAAAAATGATTGGCAATTTAATTGGCAAAAAGAATTAAAGGACAAGATCAAAGAAGTCTATAAGCTGAGCACGGTTAATAACCCTATAATAATTCAAGGTCTCATTAGCATTGAAGACAAACATGATCATATATTTATGCACCTCATTGAAAGTTCAAAATTTAATAAAGGCAAAACGAAGGTATATTTAGGAGTGCCGGGAAATTTAGTTGCTTACGCCTGTAAAGTTTCGTTTGACAAGGGTTATGAAGGCTTTCTTGCTTTTGATGCTAAATCATATTTAATAAAACACTATGAACAAATACTTCATGCGACTCATTTTCGGGGATTAAGGATGTTTATTGAAACAAGTGCCGCATTAAGACTTATATCACAATATTTCAAAAAATAAAAATATGGGACTAATTAAAGAACCAAAAAATATAGATCTGTCAACAAAATCTGAACCGTGGACAGAACAGGAACTTTCAGACTTTAGAAAAATAATGAATGCTATTAAAAAGAAAAATGCAAAACGTAAAAGCCGGATAATAACTAAGTCAACCGGGAAACATGCATCAATGAAATCATAAACAAGATATAAATTCAATGCAGGCACAACATTGGAAACAAGTTTTGATGTGGATTATTATGAAACATATTTCAGGCAGTATGATGCACAGATAGGGAGGTTTACGGGAGTGGATGCATTGAGTGAAAAAACAATTGCGCAAAGCCCTTATCAGTTTGCAATAAATAATCCGATAATCTTTAATGACCCGAGCGGAGGAGCTATGAAACAATATAATGAAAATAATTGTGGAAAGAAATTAGCTTAAGTACTACTGAAACCGCCATGTCGTTTCAGCGCACATAGCTATGCTAACAGGTATTGCGGAGAAGGAAATTATCAACAGAAACCATTACTTCAACAAACCTTTTATTTCACTTAGTTTCATCAATGCTTCAACAGGCGTTAACCGGTTGATATCAATAGCAGAAAGCAAATCCCTGATGGCAGCAAATGTTGCTGAATGTTCATCAAAAATAGAAAGCTGTAATTGCGGCGCCGCAATTTTTTTCATATCCATTTTTGGGCTCCCTTCCTGTTTGGCTTCCAGTTGTTTTAAAACTTCATTGGCCCTGTCAATCAGTTCCGGCGGCATGCCTGCCATCTTCGCAACGTGGATACCAAAACTGTGGGTGCTGCCCCCCGGCGCCAGCTTGCGCAGGAAAATAATTTTATTGCCCACTTCCCTGTTGGTGATATGGAAATTTTTGATGCGGGGAAATTTATTTTCCAGTTCATTCAGTTCATGATAATGCGTGGCAAATAATGTTTTGGGTGCTGCGGGTGAATGGTGCAAAAATTCAGCAATGCTCCAGGCAATGGAGATGCCGTCATAAGTGGAAGTGCCCCTGCCTATCTCATCGAGCAGGATCAAACTGCGTTGCGAAATATTGTTGATGATGCTGGCCGTTTCATTCATCTCCACCATGAACGTGCTTTCGCCGCCACTCAGGTTATCGCTGGCGCCCACCCTCGTAAAAATTTTATCTGTCAGTGGGATTTTTGCTGCATCTGCAGGCACAAAACTTCCCATGTGTGTAAGCAAAGTAATCAACGCTGTTTGTCGCAGCAATGCACTTTTACCACTCATGTTCGGACCAGTGAGGATGATGATTTGTTGCGTAGCAGGGTCAAGTAAAATATCATTCGCAATATATGATTCACCAGCTGCAAGATTTCTTTCAATCACCGGATGGCGGCTCGCTTTCAGTTCCAGCTCAAACCCATCATGCAGCAGTGGTTTTTTATAATTGTAATGAATTGCATTCTGAGCAAAACAACATAGACAATCAAGTATTGCCAACACGCTTCCGTTATTTTGAACAGGTGCAATAAAATCCTGCAGCTCTGTCAAAAGCTTATCAAACATCTCTGTTTCAAGTTGCAGGATTTTATCTTCAGCGCCGGTAATTTTTTCTTCATACTCCTTTAACTCTGTAGTGATATACCGTTCTGCATTGGCCAGCGTTTGTTTGCGCATCCAGTCAGCGGGCACTTTATTTTTTTGAGAATTGGTTACTTCAAGATAATATCCGAATACATTATTAAAACCAATTTTTAATGTAGAAATCCCTGTCCGTTCTGCTTCTCTTTGTTGTATGTTGATCAGGTATTGTTTACCGCCACTGGCAATTGTCCTCAACTCATCAAGGCCCGCATCCACATTAGATTGTATCACTCCACCTTTGTTCACTGCAACCGGCGGTGTTTCATTTATCTCTTTCAGTATTTTTTCTGAAATATACCTGCAGGGATTAATTGCATCAGCCAGTCTCTTTAAATATTCATTAGCAGATGCAGCACAGGCATACTTTATTTGTTCAGCATATTGCAGGCCGTTGGCAAGTAATACCACTTCTCTCGGATTAATTTTTTTTGCAGGTATCTTGCTCACCAGCCTTTCTATATCGCCACATTGTTTTACCAGGTGTTGGATTTGTTTGCGCAGGTCGGTTTGTAAAATGAGAAATTCAACAGCATTCAACCTTTCCTGTATTTTCCTGCTATCTTTCAAAGGCAATAGCAGCCAGCGTTTCAGCAACCTTGCGCCCATAGGGCTCACAGTGGCATCAATCACTTTTAACAGGCTCAACTGTTGTTCATTGCCTGTATTTAATAATTCAAGGTTACGGATAGTGAAACGGTCCATCCACAGATAATCTTCTTTTTCCAACCGTTGTATGTTGGTGATGTGTTGAAGATTGGGATGCTCTGTTTCTTTTAAATAATGCAATACTGCGCCTGCAGCAATAATACCGCAATGCAGTTTTTCAATTCCAAAACCTTTTAATGAATGTGTCTGAAAATGTTTTTGCAGGTTTTCTGTTGCAAAAGCTTCATCAAAAATCCAGGCATCTAAAGTATAAGTATAAAATTTTGAACCGAATTTTTCTTTGAAAAATTTCTGGTTACTGCGTTGATAAATTACTTCTGCAGGCTTTAAGGTTTGCAACAATTTATCAGCATATTCCAGGTTGCCTTCAGCAACAAAAAATTCGCCTGTTGAAATATCAAGAAACGCCAAGCCAAAAACTGTATCATCACTGAAATGGATACCGGCTAAAAAATTATTGCTGTTATGTTCCAGTAGTTTTTCATTGGTAGCAATACCGGGAGTCACCATTTCCGTTACGCCACGTTTTACAATTCCTTTTGCCAGTTTAGGATCTTCCAACTGGTCGCAGATAGCAACCCTGTAACCTGCTTTTACCAGTTTATGTAAATAAGTGTCGAGTGCATGATGTGGGAACCCTGCAAGCTCACTGGCTGATGCCGCACCATTATTTCTTTTGGTCAGCGTAATGCCTAATACCTGAGAAGCTGTAATAGCATCACTACCGAAAGTTTCATAAAAATCGCCCACACGAAACAATAAAATAGCGTCAGGATATTTTTGTTTAATAGCCTTGTGTTGCTGCATCAATGGGGTATCGTCTGTGGCTTTTGCCATAGCGGCAAATATAGGCAGCACAGCATGGTGATGAATGAATAACCCACTCAAATTATCAACAAAATACAGTAGGCTTTGGAAATGACTGGTTGTAAATTTTATTCACCAACTACCTGCAGTAATACAGGATTTTTCTTTTCATTTAGCCAGCTAATGAGCCTGATGATATTATCTCTTTGCATTGCTGTACAACCCGTAGTACCTGAGTGGTTGTTTCGCCATACATGCAGAAAAATACAGGAGCCATCGGCAGCAACAACAGGGTTACTATTGTGCAACACCCAGACACCATATTCATATAAGCTGTCTTGCCGGCGCATATATTCAAAACTATTGAAGCTTTGTTGTGCAGTGTCCTGCCTGATTAATGTATTGTAATAAACCGATGCAGCATCATCTACACAATAAAAATTAGTATCCACCCGTACAAAAGGCATTTGCAGGTTTTTGAGATTATGATAACTAAATACTTTACCAAGCGGAAAAATTCCTGCAGGTGATTTACCATCACCTTCATGTTTTGTTGGCATTTTGTTGCTCAAAGGAATAATAGTTCCTGCTGCTTTTGCAAGCCCGTTTTTACCAACAACTACTGCGAAAGAATCAATCAATTTCCATTGGTGCGATACACTTTTTCTCTGGTACAAAAACATTTCACCTTCAACTGAATTTACAGATGGTGTTTTTACAAAAATCACCTGGTTACTTTGCCCGAGATAATCATTAAATTTTTCTATTGATTGTGCATTTGACATCATGACAAATACAATAAAAAAAAGAGTTAAAAAATATTTCATCATACATCCTCCCCTTTTGCAAAACAACTCCTGCATCTTGGTTCATAAATATCAAGTTCACCAATCACTACCTGCCCGCTCTGTTTTGTCTTACGATAAGAAATACTGGCAAGATTACCACAATGCACACAGATTGCATGTAGTTTAGTGATAAAATCTGCAACAGCCAGCAAATCAGGTACAGGACCAAAAGGTTTTCCTGTATAATCCATGTCAAGGCCTGCAACAATCACACGGATGCCATTGGTGGCAAGCTTTTCACAAACAGCCACAATACCTTCATCAAAAAACTGGGCTTCATCAATACCTACCACATCTGCATTTTGTGCAAGCAATAATATGTTTTGAGAATGTTGCACCGGCTGGGATTGCAAAGCAGAAGAATCATGGCTTACTACATTCATATCATGATACCTGTTATCAATTGCAGGCTTAAAAATTTCTGTTTTCAGGTGAGCAATCTCTGCTCTTTTCATCCGTCGGATCAGCTCTTCTGTTTTACCACTAAACATGGATCCACAGATCACTTCTATCCACCCGCGGCGGTCACCTGAAATATTGGGTTCGATAAACATTAAAATAAAGTTACCTTTAGCTTCGTTTTATTAGTTACTGTAAGCCTCAAATGTAAATATCTTATGGAAAAAGTTGATGTATTAATAGAGCGGTTGATTGAACAATATAACAGCAAAACCGGAAAAGAGCAATTACGTATTACTGTGCAATTGTTACTGATTGAGCTGGAAAAATCAAAAGAAGAAAGTCATAATACGCCACAGGCTGTATCTGTATTTTTCCCTGCAAATACAAGAATCAATACTACCGAAGATGCAGCGCCGGCGCCTTCAATCAAAAAAGAAGAAAAAGTTGTTGTTGAAGAAAAAAAACAACCTGCTGTAATAACTGAAACCAGGGCTACAGAAACAAATGAAAGGTTTAATTTCTTCGACCCCATGGTGGAAATACCAACACTTGCATTAAAACAGCAGGAAATAAATGAAACAATAGCTACGCATGGTGAAAGCCTGAATGAAAAATTAAAATCAAATGCAACTCACAAAGAAGTTGGAATTTCTTTAAAGCAAGGGCCGATAAAAGATTTAAGAAAAGCAATTGGCATCAATGACCAATATTTATTTATCAATGAATTGTTCCGGGGCGACCAGACTATGTATGAGCGCAGCATCAAAACCATCAACAGTTTTAATATTTATGGTGAAGCTGAATTCTGGATTAAGCGGGAGCTGAAACTAAAATTAGCATGGCCTGAAAATAATGAAGTGGTTGAATTGTTTGACCAGTTGGTCAAAAGGCGTTTTTCCTGAAAATGGGTTCAGACTTTGTTTCCTTTCTTATTTGTTTGGCTTCGTTTATTCTTACAAAGAACCTGTTTAAAATCTCTTTGTAAAGTGCATCATATTTATCTCCGGTAATTTTCTTTAATTTTTTATGATATCGGGATAATTGGTTTAAGCCTAAAAAATAAGCAACCCAAAAAGGTTTCCGGATATCTAACAACATATATAAAGGGAAAGTACGCATTTTCATCAATAAAAATGCCTCGTCTTTTTTTCTTGGGTCTCTGTCATGTATTATAGCAACGTCTGGCAAAACACCAATTTTATATTTGAAATATTGAACCCTGGATGCATAATTATTATCTTCTCCATAATGATAAAATACCGGATGAAACAAACCGGTTTTTCTTATAGTATATGCAGGAATAAACCATGTGGCTGCAGCAATAAATTTAACCGGCAAAGGCATTTTAATTTCACTGTTTTCCTGGTAATTGTAAAAAGAAATATCAGGAATATTTTTAATAGTTCGCGAAATCTGTGCTTTGAATCCTAATTCCAAATCAATACCGTTTGTGCTTAATTGCATTGGGCTTAAAATTCCAAATTGAGGAAACTTCATGGATGTATTTACCAATGATTCAATACAATCCTTTCTTACGTAAACATCCTGGTTAACCAGAAAAATATGAGTTGCTCCTAATTTTAAAGCTTCAACAATTCCAATATTATTTGCTGCACCAAAACCCAGGTTTTCTGTTGATTGGAAAAAAATTATTTTTTTTAAATATGGTTCAAGCAAGGCTACAGTATTATCAGTAGAACAATTGTCAACAATAATTACTTTTGTGTTGTATGTTCCGGAAAATAAATATGAAAGGCATTTTTCAATCCACCTGGCACCATTGTATGTAACGACAATCGAATATACTTTTGCTTGTATTGGCATAAGAGAAATTATTAAACCACACTTTTAAATCTTTCAGGGATTTTTATTATCAATTTCCAACCAGCCATAGATGGTTTGTTAATTGCATATACCGGTCTGATAAATGATTGAATGTGCCTTGCTATTGCCAGCCATTTATCACCGGTATGTGCTTTTAATTTTGTAACAAGGTCTATGGTTTTGGCTCTTTTTTTAATGTGTCTTTCCCTCCCTGTTGCCATCCTGTCTTTATCTAAGAACCTATCCTGAATCATTTGAAAATCTACAGATCCAAAATGAAAAAGATAAAGATTAGGATCAATAGTAAAATTATATTTCCTTATCCTGTGAAAACCGGAGCCCCATCTAACTGGCTTTGAAATTACAGAAGGCTTGGTATATCTTGATGAAACCAAAGCAAATTCCCTTTGAGATAGAAAAGGTAACCGAGGGTTTAATTTTTTTTCCAATACTAAATGTTGGCCAACATCTATTCCAAGCCCTGATAATGATGTTTTAATATTTTGTGAGCATAAATACTCAACAAGAGATTTCCCGCAATTGGGATCAACCACTAAAAACTCATCAGCATCTACACCAATTACCAGTTTATATTGCTTCAATAAATTTGCAGCTGTGTCTGATAAGAATCCCAATCTGCGCTTCTCTGCAGCAACCACATGCTCTGCAATTCGTTTGGTATGCTTAATATTTACTTTGCCGGCATTATTAGGTATGGGCTGGTCTTCCCCGTCAAGAAAAATATATAAGTTTTCCTCCCCTGCCTGTTTGCCATAATAATCAATCCACCGTGTCAGAAAAAAATCATCGTTTCTCGCCATTGTGATTACGGCAATATCTTTTTTGTTTTCTTCCGGCAATTTTGTGAGCATACTTTTATAAATAAAAAAAATGGTGCTGGCAAATATAATCATATTGGTTTTAGGTTTTTTGAGCTCAACGATACCATATCATATTCTTAAATATTGATAAGGAATATATTGTTCACTTTTAAATAACTTAACATTATTTCATCAAATCCTTTCTTTCTTTGTACTTTATCTAATCAGTAACTTGACGGTCATGAAAAAAACTGAATATGCTATTGCAGAACCGCCTATAGATGCAGTAATCACTTGGGTTGATGGAAGCAACGAATCAAAAAATAAAGATTTAGAATATTATATCGCAAAAGAAAATGTAGCAAATTCGCCAAACGTTATAAGAAGCAGGTTTGATGCAAGTGGTGAGATTACTTATTGTATTTTATCCATACTAAAGTTTGCACCTTTTATAAGAAATATTTATATAGTCACAGATGGCCAAAGACCAGATATAGAAACCTCAATAAAAAAATATTTCCCAGACAGGCTGTCTTCCATTATTTATATTAGTCATCAGGAAATATTTTCCGGGTATGAAGTGTACTTGCCAATATTCAATAGCCGCGCAATTGAAACAATGCTTTTTAATATTCCTGGTATCTCAGAAAGCTTTATTTACTTTAATGATGATTTCTTTTTGATTAAAGAAATATTACCAGAAGACTGGAGACAAAACAAAAAGCTTGTTGTGAGAGGGCGTTGGGCACCGATTCCGGTTTTTCGCCTCATTTGGTATCGCTTCTTTGTACCTGCAAAAAAAAGAAGGGCTTCATTCCATACAGGTCAATGGAACGCTGCCAGAGTAGCCGGATTCAGGGTTCGCTATTTTGTTTTCGAACACACACCTTATGCAGTTTCAAAAAGTACACTGGCAAATTATTTTAAAATAAACCCTCATGTTTTGGTTAACAATATAAAATACAGGTTTCGAAACCCTGATCAATTCAATCCATGTTCATTATCAGCTCACCTATGTTTACTTCAACATAACGTTTTAATAAACAGCAACACAAGTTTATCTTATCTACAGCCTTATAACCGTTCAAAAAATTATATTACTAATAAACTTTCAAAGTGTGAAAACGATCCAAATATTAAATTTATGTGTGTTCAGGATTTAAGCTTAGTCGGTTTAGAAAGCAGAATGCAGGTATATAACTGGCTGGACAAAATACTTGGACTGTCTTAAACATGACTATTCCTTTTGCTAATGAAGTTTCTTCCTGTTGAAATTCTTTTTCTGACAAAAACCTATATTCTTTATCTAAGAAAAGCTTCTATAAAATATTTTATCCATCTTCTATTTTATTCATAAAATTTTCAACTTCATTCCAATACATACTCCATTTCTATAGTTTTGGAAACTGATATTTTCTTTTAACATGAATCATTCCGCACTGGTCTCTATATGTGTCCCCACTTTTAATGGTGCACAATTTTTAAATTCCTCACTTGAATCTATTTTAAAACAAACATACACAAATATTGAAGTAGTAATCAGTGATGATAATTCAAAGGATGAAACACTTCATATTGCAAATGAATTTAAACAAAAAGGAAAATTTCCTGTTTTTATTCATAAGCATATACCAAATGGTATTGGAGAAAATTGGAATAATTGCATCAGGCAATCAAATGGTAAATATATTAAACTCCTTTTCCAGGACGATATTCTGGAGCCCAATTGTATTGAAGAAATGGTTAATGCAATTGAAAACTCAGGAAAAAAAATCTGTATTTGTAAAAGAGCATTTATTGTAGAACTAACCTATTTAAAAAGTAAAAAAATACAGAGATGGATGAGTACATACGGCGACCTCCAAAAAGGAATCACCTTAATTGATGATGGGAGGTACAAATACTTAACAAAATCTATTTTCGCTGACAAATGTTTTTTAAAAAAGCCATATAACAAAATAGGAGAACCAATTGTCGGGCTGATAGACAGATCAGTCTTTGATGAGATAGGATACTATAATACTTCATTGAAACAAATTCTCGATTATGAATTTTGGTACCGTGCTCTATTAAAATTTGACTTTGTTTATTTAGAATTAATGCTTGTAAAATTTCGTATTCATTTTTCACAAACCACGCAAAATAATTATAGAAACAGGGTAAGGGAAATCCCTACTTATTTTGATTTTATTGAAAACAATCTCATTGATTATTTGGATCCAAAAGATAAAAAGAAACGGTTTGCGCATTTTAAAATTCTAATTAAAAAGATATTTACAAAAAAGTGAATGCTATTAGTTGTGCTGTTAGTAAATAAATAGTGATTCATAAAAAACCAACATAACTCATTACTTCATTTTATTAATTCAAGTACAATTTATATTTTCAAACTACTTCGATAAATCACTTGCAATAGAAATGATTGAATCCTGTTGCACCTGAATGCGAGACATCATAACATCAGCAAAATTTTTTAAATCGGGGTCTTGCAGATGAATGCTTCCATCAGTAAAAATATCTTTTGCATCTGAATGCCAGTTGAGCAAATAACGGATATATGTTACATCAAATGCTTTCCCTGATTTACTATTCAAATCAACCCATTCTTTTTGAGTGGTATCATTTTTTATTACAGAAATATTGATTGCTTTGATGAATGCCAGTTGTTCCAGTTTTTCATTTTCCTTTTCATGATCATCAACTATCATGGTGGCAAAATTTATTATCCTTTCTGATGTTGACTTTTGCTGAGCCAAAGTACTCAATGCAATTACTGAAGCATTAGCATTTGCAGCTTGAGTGAACCATGTTGAATCATCAAATGAAACAGGAGCCGGGGCCAGTGCTTCCAGTGCAGCAGAATCAGCATTTCGCATTGTCTCACTCCCTGTCTTTGAATTTTTATTTGGCGTAAAAATATTACAGGAGAAAAATGAAAACACAACAACACACAATAATAAAACTGATTCTTTCATGATAAATTCTTTCATCAAACCGGGAAAAAATTACAAAACCTTTCAGGATTGCTGTATAAAAATACATGATACGCTTCATTACACATGAAAGGTTAGGGCAACCTTTAAAACTTATTTTCAATGAAGACAATAGTCAGAAAATAATTTAGAAATTATCTTTATTAGCCAGTTGGCCGCAGGCTGCATCAATATCTTTACCACGGCTCCTACGCAACCTTGCATTTACACGGTTTGCTTCCAGGTATTTCATGAAATGTTCTATAGTAGTATCATCAGGTTTAACAAAAGAAGCTCCGTCTATTGGGTTGTATTCAATAATATTTACGAGATCTGCAGGCACCTGCCTGTACAGCTTCACCAACTCTTCAGCGTCTTTTTGTGTATCATTAAAATTCCGGAACAAAATGTATTCAAATGTTACTTCACTTTTTGTATGCTTATAAAAATAATTCAACGCATCAATGAGCGATTTAATATTATTGTTTTCATTGATGGGCATTATTTCGTTTCGTTTTTTATCATTGGCAGCATGCAATGACAGTGCGAGTTTAAACCGTACATGGTCATCGCCTAATTTCTTTATCATCTTTGCAATGCCCGCAGTAGAAACAGTAATACGTCGTGGGCTCATGCCCATACCATCTTCTGCCGAAATTTTATCTATTGCTTTTAAAACATTCGAATAATTCAGTAATGGCTCACCCATCCCCATGAAAACAATATTGCTCAGCTTCTTGTTATATATCCTTTCTGTTTGAGCATTGATCAAAGCTACCTGGTCATAAATTTCATCAAACGTAAGGTTACGTTCCCGTTCCATTTTCCCTGTTGCACAAAATTTACAACTCAAACTGCAACCAATCTGTGATGATACACAGGCTGTTTTTCTTTCTTCTGCTGGTATCAAAACACCTTCAACAAAATGATTATCGAATGTTTTAAACCTTGTTTTTACTGTTCCATCTGCGCTGTATTGGGTGGTGTCAATAGTCAATGCAGGCAATGAAAAATGTGTTGCTAATTTTATCCGGAGTTCTTTACTGATATTGGTCATGTCATCAAAACTTCCTGCATGCTTTTGCCAAAGCCATTCATATACCTGTTGGGCACGAAACTTTTTTTCACCTGCCTCAGCAAAAAAGTTTTGCAATTCATCCAAACTGTAATTTCTGATATTGGGAAGTTTTGAAGCATTCATCGTGCAAAGATAGATGGTATTATTTGTTGAAATGAATGATGCACAAGGTTTAAAAAGTTTTTACCAAAATGCTGAGATGCGGTGCAGAAAAATGGTTCAATACAATGCAAAAAGCTGTTGCAACCTTTCTCTTGCCGTTGCATCATGTGATGGAATAAAAACCAGTTTATTTTTCTGTGCAAATTTTTTTACTGTATTGTAGGTATTTTGTGCCACCCGGTTATCGGTATTATTTCCAGGAAATTTATTTTCATTCAACTGTTGCTGGGAATAGCAGATATCTGCTGCAAAAAACAATGTCGTTTCATCAGTTTTTATGACTACTGATGAATGGTGATAAGTATGGCCAGGTGTTTCAACCAGGATAATATCTTTTGATTCAGTGAGGCAATATGCTTTTTCAAAAACATCATATTGTTGATCAAAATCAACCTGCACAGGTTTAAACCAGGCAGGGTAAAGTTTTGGCAGATCACCAAAAGGTCTTTCCCATTCGTCTTTATTGACAATAATTTTTGTGTCGCCGAAATACCTGATACCATCAGTATGATCAAAATGCAAATGAGTCAACACTATTGCAGCAACCTTTTCTTTTGAAATATTGAGATGATGCAATTGTTCAATAAGCTCTTCTTCTTTAGTGATTGAAAATTTGAATTGGGTAGTATCAAACCAATTGGCAATAAAACCGGATGATTTAAAATAATCTTTATCATTCACTGCGGTTATTTCACCTGCATCAAAAATAAAGATGCCTTCTCTGTGCTCTATTATCAAAACATAAACGGGCATCCAATCAGTAAAATTTTTATCAAACAAAAAAGAAAGCATTGCCCTTATCCCCTGGTGCCTGTTTTCTCTAAACTTTGTTTTAACAGCAACAGCACCTGTAGAAATCAAATGAACTTTTACAGGATAATTATCACAATACAACTGAACAGTGATTGGAGCAAACATCATACAATATTATTTCTATCCATCTAATTGTTTTCAATTTTTTGTATAGTCACATTGACAAATTTACAATTGAAAAGATATCACTTATAAACATTAAAAAAGGAACCATGGTGAAAGGTTCCTCTTATCAAAAAATTACAATTTACAAAAACTAATTTAACCGCACTGTGATAATTAAATTGTCTTTCAACATCACTGTAAGGTTATAACTATTGGTATCGCCAGTAAGTTTGCCGGCGATATACATTGTTCCACTCATCTCCCGCTGAGAGGTTAATTGAAAGCCGGTAATTTTATTAGCTGAAAAAAACTGGCTTACCGCTGTAGCAGCATCAGCTTTTGGCATGTTTCTTATTTCAGCCTTCATTGGAAATTTCACATCCAGTGTTTTATCAAAATGACTGCTAAACTGTGCAGCATTACCTGCTTTTAAAGCAGCTAACACCCCATCGCTACTCTGCGAAAATGCAGTCAGAGTAAAGAGAATACCTATAATTGTTAATATCTTTTTCATTTTTTTAAATATTGAACTTCGACTAAAGATAACGGTTATTGTTTAAGTACTATAGTTATGTATTTGTGAAATGACATTCAAAAATTTCTTATTTTTCCTACTACAGGCTGTAGCTTTGCAGCCACAATATAATCATCAGAACCTTAAAGCAATTTATTACAAGGCAATAAAAATTTTTATGGACAATATCCCGATCAAGCGGGAACAGTAAAATATAAAAATGGCACACATGAAAAGCAAACATGCAATTTTAATTATTATGGATGGCTGGGGATTGGGAAAAGTATATGCATCAGATGCAATACAACATGCTAAAACACCTTTTGTCAGCAGTTTATATAAGAAGTATCCTAACACAACATTAGTTACCTGTGGTGAAGCAGTGGGTTTGCCGGATGGGCAAATGGGTAATAGTGAAGTAGGCCATTTAAACCTGGGTGCCGGCAGGATTGTGTACCAGGAATTACAACGCATTAATGTAGCCATCCGAGATGGTGAATTTCAGAAAAATGAATTTTTGTTGAATGCCATCCGGTATGCTAAAGAAAATAATAAAAATTTACACCTGATTGGCCTTGTGAGCGATGGTGGTGTACATTCTCACATTTCACATGTAAAAGCAATCACTTCCGTTTGCAAAGAACAAAACCTGGAGAATGTTTTTGTACATGCATTTACTGATGGCAGGGATACAGATCCAAAAAGTGGTTTGGGTTTTTTAAAAGACCTTCAACAACACCTGAACGTTACAACAGGTAAAATTGCTACAGTAAGCGGAAGGTATTATGCCATGGACCGGGATAAAAGATGGGAGCGTGTAAAACTGGCTTATGATGCTTTGGTAAAAGGAGAAGGTGTAAAAGCTACTAATGCAATTGCTGCTGTTGAACGATCCTATTCAGAAAATGTAACAGATGAATTTATTAAGCCATCCGTCATTATTGATGAGGCACAACAACCTGTTTGTACAATTAAAGATGGTGATGCAGTCATCTGTTTTAATTTCAGGACCGACCGTTGCCGTGAAATAACGATGGCGCTTACTCAACAGGCTTTCCCTGAACAGCAAATGCAGCCACTTTCATTGCATTATACAACAATGACTGAGTATGATAAAACATTTAAAAATGTTCATATCATTTTTGAAAATGACAACCTGAATAATACATTGGGTGAAGTAATGCAACAACAGGGAAGGCAACAAATACGAATAGCAGAAACTGAAAAATACCCGCATGTTACTTTCTTTTTCAGTGGTGGCAGGGAGCAACCCTTTACTGGTGAGAGCAGGCTTTTGGTGCCTTCACCAAAAGTGGCAACGTATGACCTGAAGCCTGAAATGAGCGCTTATGAAGTAACAGAAAAACTTTTGCCTGAAATAGAAAAAGAATATGCTGATTTTATTTGCCTGAACTTCGCAAATGCCGATATGGTAGGACATACCGGCGTTTGGGATGCAGTCATCAAAGCAGTAGAAACTGTGGATGGCTGCGTTGAGAAAGTTGTGACCACTGCTTTGGCTCATGATTATACAATATTCTTAACTGCCGACCATGGAAATGCAGATTATGAGATCAATGAAGATGGATCGCCTAACACACAACATTCATTAAACCTTGTTCCATTTTTTATTATTGATAAAGAATGGAAAGGTGAAATTCAACCTGGAAAATTAGGCGACCTGGCGCCTACAATTCTTACATTTTTAGGATTACCCATACCAAAAGAAATGACCGGCAATATTCTTGCAAATCCATAAAATTTAAAACATGAAACGGATACTTTTGATTTTGATTATCATTATAATTGTATTACAATTTTTCAAATCAGAAAAAAATATTCATCCGGGCATTCAGCCAAATAATATTGCAGCATTATATACAGTACCCGCTGATATTGATTCAATTTTAGTGAAAGCTTGCAATGATTGTCACAGTAATAACAGCCGGTATCCCTGGTATAACAATATCCAACCTGTAGCCTGGTGGATGAAAAGCCATATTGATGATGGGAAAGATGAATTGAATTTTGATGAATTTTCAACTTATAGTTTAGCCAGGCAGTATCATAAACTTGAAGAAATAAAAGAGCAAATTGAAAAAGATGAAATGCCAATTAAATCATATACCATCACTCACGGAGATGCCAGGTTGACCACTGCTGAAAAAAATACTTTGGTTACATGGAGTGAAGGCATTCGCAAACAAATGGAAACTAAATATCCTAAAGACAGCCTGATAAGAAAACGCAGGTGATACCGTTCATCCATTCATTTGATTGTTCTGCAACATAGTTGGTAAATTGAAATAAAAATGATGGACAGGGCAATTACAAACAGGGAGAGAAAAAAATTTACCGATGTGTTTGACCCACTTGATATTTTTCCATACTCAATTGCATTGGTAATGATTGCTGCAGAAATTTATATACTGCACCAGTTTGCCACACTCACCCCACAACTTTTTTATTAATGAAACAGTAGTGCAGGCTGTGATATAAATTTGCAGATGGTTATTACAAAAGCTGCTTATCTTATTTCAAGTCCTTCAGTTGAAAAATGCCCGAAGGCAGACCGGCCAGAATATGCATTCATTGGCAGGAGCAATGTGGGGAAATCATCTCTGATCAATATGCTATGCAACAATGCAAGCCTTGCCAAAACATCATCAGCCCCAGGGAAAACACAGCTCATTAATCACTATGATATTATTTCTTCTGCAAAACAATCACAGCAAAAACAGGATAAAAAATTCAAATGGTATTTAGTGGATTTACCAGGATATGGTTATGCAAAGGTTGCTCAGAAGCAACGTAAGCAATGGAGTAAAATGATTGAAGATTATTTGCGCAAAAGAAAAAACCTTATCAACATTTTTGTATTGACAGATGCACGTCATGAGCCTCAGAAAAAAGACCTTGAATTTATTGACAGTCTCGGAGAATGGCAATTGCCTTTCACAATTATTTTTACAAAAGCAGATAAAGAAAAACCCGGCGCTGTTCAACGCAACGTGCAATTATTTTTTGCTAAGATGAAAGAAAACTGGGAGTTTTTACCGCCTTTTTTTGTAACAAGCGCCATCAACAAAACCGGCAAAGAAGAAGTGCTTGATTTTATTTATGACTGCAATAAAGAATTTATAGAAAACAAAAATGAAAGCAATTAAAATCAATATTATAATATTGTAGCAAAGCTTCATTTCTTAAATCATATCCAGTTTTTCGTTTAATTCAGCTTCAGTTTTTATATAAACATCCCTTGCTTTACTACCGAGGTTGGGACCTACAATACCAGCTTGTTCCAACTGATCCATCAACCTTCCTGCCCGGTTATAACCAAGTTTCATACGGCGTTGTATCAAAGAGGTGGAGCCCATTTGATTTTGTACAATCAATCGCGCAGCTTCTTCAAACAAAGGATCCCTGTCACTCAGATCAAAGTCTTTGCCTTCCATTTCTTTTTCATCCACATATTCCGGCAATTGAAAAGCCTGTGGATAGCCCTGTTGATCACTGATAAATTCGCAAACTTTTTCCACTTCAGGTGTATCAACAAAAGCACATTGCAAACGGGTAAGTTCGCCATTATAACTGATGAGCATATCGCCTTTACCAATCAATTGTTCAGCGCCACCTGTATCAAGGATGGTGCGGCTGTCAATTTTTGAAGACACTTTAAATGCTATACGTGCAGGGAAATTGGCTTTGATCGTACCAGTGATAATATTTACAGAAGGCCTTTGTGTAGCAATAATCAAATGTATGCCTACTGCTCTTGCCAACTGTGCCAACCGGGCAATTGGTAATTCTATTTCTTTACCTGCTGTCATGATCAGGTCTGCAAACTCATCAATCACTAAAACAATAAAAGGCAAAAACTCGTGTCCTTTCTGTGGGTTGAGTTTTCTGTTGACAAATTTTTCGTTGTATTCTTTTATGTTGCGGCAGCCTGCTTCTTTCAACAAGTCATACCGGATATCCATTAATGTAGCCAACGCATTTAAAGTATGCACTACTTTTTTTGTATCAGTAATGATAGGCTCTTCTTCGCCGGGAAGTTTGGCAAGAAAATGTCTTTCAATAACACGATATAAACTTAATTCAACTTTTTTGGGATCAACCAAAATCAGTTTTAATTGAGATGGATGTTTTTTATACAACAATGAAACCAGCAGGGTATTGATACCAACAGATTTACCCTGGCCGGTAGCGCCCGCCATCAGTAAGTGAGGCATTGTAGCGAGATCAACAATGAAATTTTCGTTATCAATTTTTTTACCAATAGCTATCGGAAGTGAGAAATTATTATTCTGAAATTTTTCTGATGACAAGAGTGTTTTCATACTCACCACTGTCTTGCGGACATTCGGCACTTCGATACCCACAGTACCACGGCCTGGTATTGGCGCAATGATGCGTATGCCCAATGCAGCAAGGCTTAAAGCAATATCATCTTCAAGGTTTTTAATACGGCTGATGCGCACACCGGGTGCTGGTACAATTTCATACAGCGTAACTGTTGGCCCAACAGTTGCGCTGATGCGCTGAATCTGTATATCGTAATTTTTTAAAGTTGAAATAATCTGGTTTTTGTTGGCTTCAAGTTCGGCAGGGTCATGCACTATTTTATCAGTGCCATGAGTTTCCAGCAAATCAAGCGATGGATATTTATAATGACTCAGGTCAAGCGTTGGTTCATAATTAACCGAAAGCCTGTCATTGTTGGCTGATTGTTCTTCTAATTCGGTTACCGGTTGCGGAATATCTTCAGATAATTCCACACTTTCATTTTCCATCGGGCCTTTTATTTCCAACTCAACTTCATTTTCAGCAGGTGTATTTTTTTTTGGTTTGGATACAACAATATTTTCATCAATATGCAATTCTTTTGCACCAGAATCCACAGAAGTATCTTCAGTTTCAGCAGTCATCTCCTGGCTTGTGTTTTTTTCAATAAGGCCAAGTTGTTCACCATTAGTTTCAACATTGCTATCCGGCATGATCACCACCACATTGCCATCATTATTTTTCAGCCTGTTATTGTTGGTCAATACATTCTCTTCTTCAGCAGAAAACTTTTCATTTATGGTCATCCCGCTATCATCCGGCACATAGTAAGAAGCATCATATTCTTTATTGAACGTATCGTCTGACTCTGGTTTTATCTCTACTTCAGTTGCCGGTTTTTTGAAAGGAAGATTTACTTTTTTAGGAACACGGAATGTGGGGTTGAACCTCCAGATAATATATGCTAAAAAGGTGAGAATAATTATTGCGCCTGTACCAAATTTGCCGAGCAAATTAGTAAGCCAGTCAACCATCAAATCACCGGCTGCACCACCCCATGCAAAATTTCTTCCAAAGAAAAAAGAAAAAACAACACTGAATACAATTAACCCTGCAATCAGGTAACGCAGGTTGCGTGATAAGCTGAAAATCTTTTTTCCAAATAAAAGGTTTACACCTAAAACAAAAAAGAAAGTGCAGAATAAAAATGAAGCAATACCAAAACCATCATACATGAACACGTAAGACATGAATGCTCCCAACACACCAAGCAAATTGTCCACATGCACATCTTTTTTAAATAATATACCAATACCAGATGCAACTTTATCCTGGTCTTGTTGCCAAGTAAAGAAATAAGATATAAAAGCAACAAAAAGAAAAATGGCAATGAGTAAACATACTGCACCAATAATTTTTGTAGTGCGTTCATCTTTCACCACTTCTTTTACTGTGACACCGGATTCTTTATCCGGGTTCAGCTTTTCTGCACTCGGTGTTTTAACAACTGATTTTTTTAACCTGTTCGCCATAATAATTACAGTCGCAAATATAACGGAGTTGAAGTTGGTGATATTATTTGAAAAGCAGTTGTGTATAATCCATGCAGCAGAAAATATTTATTAACAGGGGAAAACCTGCAATCAAATCAGAATCTAAAAATTAATCATCTTATTAAAACCAAAGTGCCTTTCTTTATTAATAGAGACTGATCTATAGAAGAAATACCGGCAGCCACCCACACATAAGTGCCGGATGGTTGAGGCATCCCATTAACAGTTCCATCCCATCCTTTTGAAGGGTCCTTTGTAGAGAAAATGAGCTGACCCCACCTGTTATAAATATTAAAATACCTGATGGTTGTAATGCCGACAGGAATAATCCTAAACTTATCATTTAAACCATCACCATTGGGTGTAAATGCAGTGGGTACATATATTTCAGGACCTTTCACCACTTTCAGATGAATAGTATCTGATGTGGCACAACCTACCGGAGTTGATGCAGTTAATGTATATGTTATATCATTATTTAAAGTGGTGATTGGATTGAATATATGTGCATCACTTAAACCGGTTGGAGGAAACCATGAATAGAATTCACCACCGCTTGCATTCAATTGAAATGGATAACCCTGAAGAATTGTTGTATCATTACCTGCAAAAGCATTTGTTCCATAAATGATAACAGGATTAATAATTGTATCTGAAATGCAACCATTGTTTGCAACAGCTACCAGTGAAACATTATATGTTCCGGGTTGTAAAAAAATATGCGTCGGATTTTCATCCGTTGAAAAACTATTATCACCAAAATTCCAATACCATTGTTTAATATGAATTGTATCGTTTAGATTAGATGCATCTAATGGAATAGGAGAATCTTTACAACCATCAGATTTTGTGAAACTGATTGCCGGGCTTTGCAACACCTCAAGATGTTTTGAAACAGTATCCGAAGCACAACCTTCTTTTGTTTTTACAAAAAGTTTCACATCATAATCTCCTAAAGGATAATCTATAGGTACAGGTGACTGATCTGATGAAAACTGTCCATTGCCAAGATCCCAATACCAGTAATTCAATGTGCCGGCAATAACTGTGGAAGCATCACTAAAAATAACAGAGCGGCCGGTGCATAATGGTGAATCAACAGTTGAAAAATCAGCTACAGGAAAAGAGCTGATGACAACCTGTTTTTTAAATGTATCGGACTTGCAACCATCGCCACTCAAAACATTTAATGTCACATCATAAATGCCTGGTGCAGCAAAATTGTGTGCAGGCGGGTTTTTTTCTGTTGAGGTGGTACCATCACCAAAATTCCAATACCAGTTTGCAATTGAACCAAAAGAAACAGAACTGTCAAGAAAAGTGAGAGGTGTGCCAATGCAGGTATTTGGGTGTGGTGCCAACTTAAAATTTGCATTTAATGAAGTACACATTTGTTGAACGTTGACAGAGCCGCCGGTGGCTGAAGTAAAACCCCAATACACCATAGGATTATTATTAAAAATATCAGCAACGATATTTTTCTGAATAGCCAGTCTTCTAATACCATCCATACTTACTATCAAAGAATCTGTATCAGGCTGCCAGTTCACTTCCAGGATGTGAAATTTGCAATCCTCAATATTATCGTTTCCTGACAATGCAGTAACAGGACCTGCAAGATTATTAGAAGATAAATGATCAAGATCACCATTTGCCTGTATAGCAATATGATCATAAGCAGGGTCATGATCATCAAAATTCTGATAAGTATCAATAGTTACACCTAAAGATGGGACAACACCACCAAAACCAAGGCCAGCCCCAACAGTGCCAAGGCTCGTACTGATGGGCTGCAATACAAAAGCGATTCCATCTGCACCCCCAACATCAAGGCAACCTAAATTCACATTAAAGAAAAAGTCAAAAGGCATTGTTATATCAATTTTATTCTTATTCCATATTGAGCCGGATTGAAATTCAATATCTTTAGTGAGGGTATAACAATGACAATTATCCTGGATTGCACTACCATTTAAAACATAAGGACTTTGTGCGTTTGCATCAATGACAAACAACAAAAACAGTTGTATTAAAAAGCAGAATTTTCTCAACATTTGAAAATAACAAAACTATTTTCAACAAAAAATATTTTGTTCACTCAAGTTCAGCTATAATTTTAATATCTCCAATGATCAGCATATAGATATCAAAATAGATCCTCTGTTTTTCTATTTGTATTTTTGATGCAACAAAATTGGATTAAACATAACCCGGTATAAAATGAAGAGGGGCTGATTCAGATTGAACCAACCCCTCAAAAAATTTGTATTGAATATGCGCTTAGTTTTTACCGGACGCAGCACCTGCATCATTTAAAGCCTGGTTGGGATCAACCAATAAACCTGGAGGCAAAGTCACATTCATTTCTTTTGCTACCAAAGGAAACATGTTCTCGATTGGGAAACCAACTTCATAACTATCCGGTTTTAAAATCAAATTATACTTCTTTGTTGTTAATACTTTTTTATAAGCAGCCACCACTTTCTGGTAAAGCGGTGCTGAAAGATTACTACGATACTGGTCAGATTTGTTCTGAGCAATTTGCTGCCAATATGTAAGCTGCATACCCATTTGTTGTTTTTGCTGGTTGTTATAATCCATCACACTTTTAGGAATACTTCCTTTAGCTGAGTCAGCCTGAAGTGTACTGTCCAGACGGTGCCATTCACTCAGGTAAACCTGATATTCACTACCTAAAGTATCCCTCTCATATAACTGAGTTAAACTATCAACAGCACGGTAATCGGGAAGGGCACGTACCATTAAATCAATATCGAAAACTCCAACTTTAAAAGCTGAGCCTGTTTGGGCGTTTATTTTTGAACCCCCAAAACTTAAAGCAGTAACACAAACTGCTGCTAAAAGAACCTTCTTCATTTTTTTATTTGTTTGTTTTATTGGTGTTTAATTTTTTATACCCAATTGTTGCAGTATGTCATTACTACGGTCTAATTTGGGGTCGGCAAATATAACAGTAATTCCTTCACTTTTATCGAGCACAAAATCATAACCATGAGCTACTGCCATTTTTTGAACAGCATTATAAACTTTATCCTGAATGGGCTTAACAATTCTTTCCCTTTCAGTAAATAAATCACCGTTATAACCGAATCTTTTTTTCTGCAGGTCTCTCAATTCCTTTTCTTTATTATACAATTCGTCTTCCCTCTTCTTTTTCAAATCATCACTCAACATATACTGTTCAGCATCATAATTTTTATACATGTCATTCAGCTGAGCCTGCAGGTTGTCAATTTCTTTTTGCCATTGGTCACTGATAGCCTGTAACTTTTTATCTGCATCCTGGTATTCAGGCATTTTGCTTAAGATATATTTAGTATCAATGATGGCATATTTCTGTGCCTGGCTACTTATTGAAAAAGCCACTGCGAGCACTGCTATAAAAACTATCTTCTTCATGACAATAAAATTTGGTGATTTTTAATTTTTACCTGTTAAATGTAAATTAATCCGGTTCATAACCCAACATAAAGGTAAACCTGGATGCATCTTTCAGGGTAGTATTTGGCCCAATGCGGTCTAACCCAATACCGTAATCAAAGCCAAGCAATCCAAACATCGGCAGGAAGAATCTTACACCAACACCAACAGATCTTCTTAATTTGAAAGGATTATAATCCCTAAAACTGTACCATCCGTTTGCAGCTTCAAAGAATGTTTCCGCATAAATTGTACTACTTGGGTTTAATGCAAATGGATAACGCAATTCAAGCGTGTATTTGTTGAATATGGTAAAATATTCTGAAGCGCCCTGTTGATCAGGGTTCACCCGTGGATCTGATGTTTGATAAACAGGATAGCCACGTTGTGAAATAATATCGTAACCCAACAATGCATAGCTATTACTCATACCCGCATCACCCACCTGGAAACGTTCAAAAGGAGAAATCTGCAATGCGCTGTTGTACCTGCCAATATAACCAAATTTTGCAGCCATTTTCAACACAAATTGCTTATTTCTGTCGGGGCCGGAAGGCCTTCCTAAAGGCACATACCATTCACCTGAAAAGCGCCACTTGTAATATTCTATCAGGCTATAAGGGTTGGTCTTATTGACAAAATTTTTATCAATCAAGGAATAAGGTGGTGTTGCCTGCAGTGTCAACAAAAAGTTGGAACCTGTTCTTGGAAAAATCTGCTGGTCTTCAGAAAAACGTTGTAGTGTAAATTTCAAACTGATATTATTAGAAAACCCATTTCTGAAACCTGGAAGATTGGTTGGGTCAATATAATAATTTTTTAACTGGTAACGTGCATATTCCAGTGATACACCTGCAGAGAAATAATCATCAGGCCATTTTAATTGTTTTGACAAGCCAAGAGAAAAACCTGTTGTTCTGAAAAATGAAGTATCAGCAGCCTGCTTTTCATACAAGCCAGTATAGGGGTTGTATGCATTAGCAAATTTGGTATCGTAGAAACTCACAGTAAAAGCATTTCTGTGTTTACCACCCAACCAGGGTTCTGTGAAGGATGCATTATAAGAACGATAAGCACGGCCATTACTTTGAACACGGATACTTAATTTTTGTCCATCGCCAACAGGCAGCGGATCCCAACCTTTTTTATTAAAAATATTTTTGATTGAAAAATTATTGAATGTAACACCCAATGTACCGGTAACGCCAATGCCACCTCCAAAACCAGCACTCAATTCCAACTGGTCACCTGACTTTTCCTGAACCTGCCAGTTTACATCCACGGTACCATTATCCTGGTCAGGTACAATATCAGGAACAATTTTTTCCTGATCGAAAAATCCAAGGTTGGCAATTTCACGTTGAGAACGGATCACATCTGAACGGCTGAATTTCTCACCTGGCAAAGTTCTCAATTCACGACGGATGACATATTCTTTAGTCCTGTCATTACCACTAATAGTAATATTTTTAAAAGTAGCCTGCGGGCCTTCATACATTTTAATATTATAATCTATGGTATCATTATATACAGCAGTTTCAGTTGGATCAACATGGAAAAATAAATAGCCGTCATCCATATACAATCCGCTGATATCACCGCCTTCAGGAGAGATGTTAAGCCCTAATTTTTTATCAAGGATATCCCTGTTATAGATATCACCTTTTTTAATACCCAATATAGCTACCAATAAAGAGTCTGAATATTTTGTTGCATTGCTGAAAGTGATATTGCCAAAATAATATTTATTTCCTTCATCCACTCTCATATAAATATGCATTCCATCTTTTGCATTGATGGTGGTATCATCAACTATGGTTGCATCACGATAACCGATAGAATTATAATAAGAGATTACTTTGTCTTTATCTTCTGAATATTTTTTGGAATCAAATTTTGCGGAAGCAAAAGGCTTGAGTTTTATATAGGGTTCAACTACCTCTTTTGTTTTTGTAAAAGAAAGAAAACCCCAGTCATGTACATAATCTTTGAATTTGTATCGTGCAGTAGTATCATCAATTACTGTTCTGTATTTAGAAGGGAATAAAGTGATATGGCTTTTTTCTTTAGTGCCTTTCATCTGGCTTTTCAACTTATCACTACTCACATTATTATTATCAAGAAAACTGATTTCTGAGATCTTTACTTTTGAACCCCTGTCCACATTAAATATAAGGCGGGATGTATTTTGTGAAGATGTATCATTTATTTCAGTTACGATTACCTGTGCATTACGAAACCCCTTATCAGCATAAAATTTCTTAATTGCATCTACGGAATTACGTTTCAGGTTTTCGGTAATAACACGGTTGACTACCAAACCGGTTTTTGGCGCCAGGTCATCTTTTTCACTTTTCTTCACACCCCTGAATTCATACATTGACAGCCTTGGCCTTTCAGTAACATGTACTTCAAGCGTTATATTATCATTAATTAAAGAAGTAATATAAATTGAGATATCACTAAAATAATTCTGGCTCCATAGTTTGTTGATAGCTTTTGAAAAATTATCACTCCCGGGTATAGTAATTTCATCTCCAACGCTGAGACCTGAAATGGATAATAAAAGATTTTGATCAAAATAATTATTGCCTGTAACTGTGATACCAGAAACTTTATATTTTTTGGGTACTGTCTGGTTAAAGATATTTAACAGGTCAGGATTAAGTGAAGTAACCGGAATAGTATCCTGTCGGGATATATCCGACTGTTGGTTTTGAAGTTGTTGAGCTTGTGCTGGCCGGATGCTGAATAAGCAAATAATTGGGATTAAAGCGAGTGCGGGAAAGTAACGCATCCGATGCAAATTTTTTTGAATGATTTGTTTTGATTGATAAAATGTAGCCACTGCAATTATAAAAGCGGGCAAATTAGCCTGAATATTTAAAAGTGTTTGTTAAATGCTTCTATGAATGAAGCACTTGTTTTTGTTGGGGAAGTGTTATTTGTTCGTCAGTTTTTCCAAAGCGCCTGCGTCTTCTTTGAAAATCGAGAATTGCCTCAAAAAGGCATTCTTTTCCAAAGTCAGGCCAGCGGGTAGCAGTAAAATACAATTCAGCATAAGCTAACTGGTATAATAAGAAATTACTGATGCGGTATTCACCACTGGTGCGGATGAGTAAATCAGGGTCAGGGAAGTTGCTGGTGGCAAGATATTTTTGAATGGTTTCCTGTTCAATTTCATCCGGGTCAAGATTACCATTTTTAACATCTCTTGCAATATTTTTTATTGCATTTAATAACTCCCATCGGCTACTATAACTCAATGCCAATATCAGGTTAAACTTTGTATTATGGCTGGTTTCCACCAGCGCTTCTTCCAGTTCCTTTTTTGCTACTGGGGGCAAAGTACTCATATCTCCTATCACATGGAGCTTGATATTATTCTTATTAAGTGTTGCAACTTCTTTTCGGATAGTATCTACTAATAATTCCATCAAACCATCCACCTCATCTTTTGGCCTGTCCCAATTTTCAGTACTGAATGCATACAGGGTGAGATAGGGGATATTGAGTTCGGCACATCCTTCCAAAATGTTGCGAACGCTTTCCACACCCTGATAGTGGCCATATAACCTGTCGTGGCCTTTGTCTTTAGCCCAGCGGCCATTGCCATCCATAATGATAGCAATATGATAGGGCAATTTAGTTAGGTCTATATTTTCTTTTAAATCAGGCACAGTAAAATAAATTCCGGGCAAAATTAATAAATATGCTGAACCTTGCCTTGATAGAATTTGCTGGCAAATATTATTTTAAACTTGATGGATCAATTGCTTTAGCAGTAGGGCATTTATATGATGTGAAATTAAATGAAACACCAACATGAAACATAACATAAGCATCTTTTTGTGAACTATTGCCACGCTGTCTTCCTTTTATCCCAATTGGTGTGCCGGTTTCATAGCTACGGTCCTGGAGGTAATAAGCAGGATATTGGGCTTCCTGTGTGCCATCTGAATGCGTTAAAACAAAAGCATCAGGGCCAGCATAAGTAGTGCTCACATCATCCAGGTAATCTGTTGTTGTAAACCTATAACCTATCTCTGCAAAAACATTCATATTCTCATTGATGCTATATTTAAAGCCCAATGTTAGCGGGAAACAAACGGCCATATCACCGTATTGTTTTTTTGCAGTATCCACATTCTGACCTTCTGTGCCTAAAGGCCTCAAATAATATTTTGTTCCATTTAAATAAGCATAAGGATCATAGGAAAAAACACCGGCGCCTAAAGAAAGGTATGGTGTAAATTTATATCCCCGCACGCCTGGTATATACCTGAAGAAATTAAAATATCCGCTTAAAGAAACTTCCCACACATTAGAATTAAAGCTCAGGTTACGCCGTCTTTGGGTTTCATTTTTACTGTAAATATCACTATACCCTAAAAATGCATAATCGCCAGATAGCTCCACTCCAATATAATTATTAAACTGTTTGATAAAATAAATGCCCCCGGAAAATTTGGGTCGGTTCAACGCAGCCCTGGTGTTAAGGTCCCCAAAATAATGAGCTGCTCCAACAGCAACACCAAATTCACCTTCGTTTACATAGCTGTCATACAATGTGGTCATTTGGCTATATCCTGCACCACTACACAATAAAAGGACAAAAAGAAGAAGCTTCCGTAAATTCATTTAGTTTGAAGATTGTTTTTATAACGCAATTTGTTATTTTTTCTTGTGTGCCAATCTATTTTAAACCACTAATTTCTCTTATCAAGCCCCCAGGTTAGTTTATTATGCAGCGTAGAAAGAAAATTGTTTTCATTCAATCGCACAAGGTTAATCATAAATTTTTCTTTCTGGATGGCAAGCTGTGCTTTTTTATCTACCAATTCACGCCTTGCATCCATGGCACAGATAAACTGGTCACTGCGGCTTTCAATTTCAAAAGAAATGATATATGAATCCGGCACAACAATCGGCCTGACATTCAAGTTGTGTGGTGCTACCGGAGTAATCACAAAACTGCTGGCTTCGGGGAATACTATAGGCCCGTTGCAACTCATGTTATAACCTGTTGAGCCCGTTGGAGTAGCTACAATCAAACCATCACACCAATAGGTATTTAAAAACTCACCATTCAGGTAGGTATTTATTTTTATCATCGGCGATATGTCGCGTTTATGCACAGAAAACTCATTTAATCCAAAAGGAGAATCGCCAAACAATTTTACATTGGCATCTAAATGTATCAACGATCTTTTGTCAATAACAAACCTTGTATTAATCAATGCATCAACAGCGAGGCTTAAATCATCCTTACCTATACTGGCGAGAAAACCTAACCTGCCATAATTAATCCCAAGAATCGGAATATTTTTATTTCGCACCAAAGTAACTGTATCGAGAATGGTGCCATCACCCCCCAGGCTGATTAAAAAATCTACACTACTGTTCAGTTCACTTTGACCGGAAAAATAACTGATTAAAGTATTATTGCTTTGAACAAAGGCAGACAAAGTATAATGTAAAATGACTTCAATATTATTTTGAGTAAGGATTGATATTAGTTCTTCTAATTCTTCCCGGATTCCCAGGTCATGCCCACGGCTGTAGATAGCTACTCTCATCTGGTTATTATTAAAAATTTTTTGGACAAGTGTGAAGCATATAAGAATTTATTTTTTTGAGATACACCTGTTGTCACATTACAGCAAAAATTTTGTTGAAACAGTTGTTTGCAGCAATAAAGATAACAAGCAAATACATGCACCAAAGGAATGTCTTTAAAAATCTGTGCGTATATGAAAAAACAAACCACTATTTCCTAACTGGTTAAAAGAATAATCAATTTTAAGGACAAGGTCATAAGTTGTTACTATATCAAGACCAAGACCCCAGCTATGCAACAACCGGTTATTTAAAATGCTGTTACCAGCATCATTGTTGCCAACATAGCCAACATCACTGTAAAGTTTTGCAAAAAATCTGAAGGGTAAATCAATCTTTTTTGTTGCACTGGTTTTAATTGTTCTTGATGTATTGAAAATTTCTCTTTGAAGTGTTGCCCTCAATACGGCGCCATAGTCACCATCCATTACATAATATTCATAGCCCTGCATGAATATGCCACCATTGCCATAACCAAACATCATCTTATTATAAAAGGGTTGTCTGAAAGGCAGGTTAATCATAGCTCCTTCTTTAATCTGTATTTGTGTTTTTGGTAAAATTGGCTTTGTATAGGATGAAATTAATTGCAGTTGGGTCAGGTTCATCGTATTGCTGAATCCTTTGTGCAGAATAGTTGCAGACGATAAAATACCATTTGTTGGATAAGCATTATAATCAGCATTATTATACTCAAAAGTATAACCAAAATAAGGGAAAGATTCTTTGGTTTTCCCGTCAAGAAAATAATTTTTATTTAATGCTTTCACTGTATCAGCAATACTTTCATAACCATATCCTGCAGTGAAAATATGCCTTACATGCAACCCTGGTCTGTAAATATAGCTCGCCTCTGCCCTGAGGCTTTTCCTCAAATAAAACAAACTGTCTGGCCTGAAAAATTGTTGTTTGCTTGAATCGGTGCCATAATTCAGCTCTCTCTGGTTGCTGTAATTTACCAGGAAATTAAAACCATTTTTTAATTTTTTATCAAAAAATGGCATTTCATATTTTACAGCAATCTGTTTGGAATATCCGGTAATCAGCCATAGCGTTAACTTGTCGTTTCTGCCTGTAAGGTTCATGTGCTGAGCTTTAATACCATAGTTCAATCTTTTTAAACTATGGTCATAAGTAACCCACCAGGTGTTGAAATTAGGATCAATATATTTCACAAATGGAATTGGCCATATATACCAACGTTCTTTTACAAATACCGTGATAAAAACAAATTGGCCATACCTGTTTTCAACATATACATCAGCATCCAGAAATAAGCGGGTATTGATGAGCTGCTCCCTGGCCATTAGCATTTCCCTGATAAGATTAGCAGGGCTGATGGTGTCGCCCTGCTTAAAAGGAATTTCCCTTTGTATAATAAAGTCTTTGGTTTTTTTATTACCATATATCGCAATACTGGCAACAAATAATTTGGAAGGCACTGAATCATTGATTGCAGTATTGTTACCAGAAAGCACTTTAAATTGTAGAGAATCAGATTGTGCTAATGAAAATGATTTTATCCCTAAAGCAATAAATAAAGTAAGAATTACCCTGAATAATTTCATGCGTATTGTTGCCCGGCTGGTAAAGCGGTAAAAATAGGGTAACACTGTCAAGATAACTTTATGATGAGGATTTTTTAACAACGCATGTTTTGTTCAACATAATTATACGTTGAGATAAGACATGAGGTTTTCGAAATTTTCTTTGAGGCTGTTTTCAAAAAATTCATCGCCGAAATAATAACGTATGGTATAATCGTAACGTTGAAGCGTGGCTAATACATCTGAAATTTCCGATTTATTTATTTTAAATGTAACAATGAATAAACCGGATACCTGTTCAGTATAAGTATTAAACTGTGTTACATAAGCGTCATTGGTTTCAACAAGGCGGCATATTTCACCAATAGAAAATTTCTGCATTGGCATTTCCAGCACAAACAAACCTCCGGGTACTTCCGTATTTAAAAAAATATTGAGGTGTTGTATTAATGTTTTTTCTGTAACTACACCTGAATATTCCATGTTATCAGTCAAAACAGGCAACACTGATACTCCCGATTCACTGACAAGTTTCAATGCAGTCAAAAGATGCTGATTATTTCTAATAGCCAAATGACTAAATTTTCCTGAAAGATGACTAATAGCCAGTTTATCATCAGCGGCATCCAGCAAATCGTCCATATTTAATAACCCTTCATAATTATCATTCTGTACAACAGCAATGTGGTTAAGATTATTTTGTTGCATCAAATCTATGGCTACACTTATAGTATCAGTCAAACTTAAAGTGGGGATGGATGATTGTATAAATTCAGATACCAACATTTGTAATTTCTATTTCCTGTAATTAATTTTAAGACAAGAAATCTTAAGCCAAAGTTGCAGCATCACTCTTTATTTTTAAAAGAAATGCTTCAAGTATCTTGTTAAATTCTGCTGGTTGCTCCATCATTGGTGCATGCCCGCATTTATCAATAAAATGCAATTCGCTATTTGGAATCAATTTGTTGAATTCATGCGCTACAAAAGGTGGGGTTACTGTATCCTGGTTGCCCCAGATGAGCAGGGTAGGTTGTTTTATCTGGCTGAGTTCTTCACCCAGGTTATTACGAATAGCGCTTTTTGCCAATGCAAGAATGCGTACTAATTGTAAACGGTTATTACAAATCTGAAATACCTCATCCACGAGTTCGGGTGTTGCAGTGGCAGGATCATAAAATGTAAGCTCTGTTTTTTTCTTGATATAATCATGATCGCCACGACGCGGATAAGAATCTCCCATACCACTTTCATATAAACCTGAGCTGCCGGTAAGGATTAACGTTTTTACTTTTTCAGGATGTTTTAAAATATGTACCAGTGCGATATGGCCACCTAATGAATTTCCTAATAAATGATAATTTCCATACCCCTTCCGCTCAATGAATTTAAAAATATATTTAGCAAAACCATTTACTGTTGTATGCAAAAGGTCAAGCTCAAACATGGGTAACATAGGCACCACAACACGATGTGATTTCCTGAAATATTCTATTAAATGTTCAAAATTGCTCAAAGCGCCAAATAACCCATGCAATAAAATCAGCGGCTCACCTTCACCCTCTTCTATAAAATTGTACTTATCCAGTTTTTTTACTTCGTATTGCATTATTTAATTATTCTGTGTTGCAAAACTATATTTCCTTCTAACAGGAATATGCTAAAGTAATATTATTTCAAATCTAATCTTTTTATTTTTTATTGACATAAAGGGTAGTTGCACTATAGAAAAATATTTTCACTGATGAAATTACAGCGATTTTTTATTTCATTATATTTTTTACAAATTGTTTGCTGCAATATTTTCAAAGAAATCAGATAGCTCTTTAAAAATATTTTTGAATATTGGAATAACCTTACCCACAGTATCTACTGCAACAGTGCCAAAGGGTTCAATGATGGAATACGTGTGTGAGGCGCTGATAGTTTCAGGTTTTATCAATTCCATTTTGGTTAAGTAATACAAAACAATGCTGTAAACAAACAGATAAATGAAAACATATAAGACCACGCCACCCAGTTTATTTAACCAATTGAGCATAGCCATTTTTATAGCAGCCTGAATAAGGTTGGCCACCCAACGCACTAATATAATGACACCGATTAAAACAAATAAAAATGACAGAATAGGCAACCATTGTTTTCCTGTATTAAAAGAATGTTGTAACCAATCAGCAACCAAATATGAAAGCTTCATTGCTGCTGCTACACCTATTACTATTGCAAGGAAAGAAAAAACAGCAACAATAAAACCACGACTCATCCCTTTAAAAATGGCAATTGCACATAGTATTAAAAAGAAAATGTCAATTATCAATAGGATCAATTTATTTCAAAACGTAAAGCTTGCAGTTTTCTTGTACTACTCATCTATTTTGCCAATAATTCTTTTACAGCTGAAGATATTGCTTTACCATCAGCTTTACCTGCAAGTTGCTTTGTAGCCACGCCCATCACTTTGCCCATATCAGCGGATGATGATGCACCAACCTGTGCAATAATTTGTGCAAGTGCTGCTTTTAATTCTGCTTCACCCATTTGTGCAGGAAGAAATTTTTCTATAATAGCAATTTCTTCTGCTTCTTTTTTAGCAAGGTCATCACGGCTTTGCTGTTTAAAAATTTCGAGAGAATCTTTCCTTTGCTTCATCATTTTTTGCAACATCTTTAATGCCACATCATCATTTATTTCTCCATTTGCGCCAGGCTCTGTTTTTGCCTTGATGATTTCTGCTTTTATTGCCCGCAACCCACGAAGGGCAGCTTCATTTTTTGATTTCATGGCTTCTTTCATTTCAGCCATTACCTGTTGTTCGAGGTTCATAATTCTTATTTTTTAAATGACGGTTTTATGCCGCTATTGTTTTGTTTGTTTCTCCCTGAATTTTTTATAAAATGTCTTTGCAAAAGTCTTCATTTCTTCAGAAAGCTCTGTGTCTTTTGTTGCACGGCTATATGTATCGGCCATAGTGCTGATAGTTTGATAAAAAAAATCAGCCATTTCATCCACCATCATATCTTTTGTCCAAAGGTCAACACGCATAGCTGTTTTTTCAAGTCCATCCCAAAATGAAAGTATCATGCCTTTAGCTTGTTGTGCAGTTTCAGTTGTGGTGCCCGTAGCCTCCCACTCTATCAGGTCAGGAATTTTATCTTCACCTAAACCTACATTAATTGTAATTGTTGAGCTATTCATATTTTTATTTGAAAACGTTTTACTGTTGGGCAGCTACTACAAAATACTGCCATAATTTATCTGCAAATTCTTTTCTTTTGAAAGTAGCTGACTTGTCAAATGCAGCTTGCTTCAATTGAGAATAGAGACTTTCATCTTTATACAATTTAATAATACTGTTGCCAAATCCAGCAGCATTCTTGTCTTTGCAAAATAAAGCTGCATCACCTGCATATTCTTTTACATCGCTGTTATCAAACGATATAATGGGTAATGAACACTGAAGTGCAATTGCAATTATCTGCAAATCGGGTCTTTGAACATTCATCTGTAAATATGAATGTGCAGATGCAAATATGGTGGCAATTTGTGTATCTTCCGTATTCTCGATGAGTTTTACGTCATCCCTGTATTTATAGGTTTTGACTTTTTCAGTGATAGCTGTATCAAAATAATCATGTTTAGGTAATACCAACAATTGCATGTTGCTCTCCTGCCATTTCTTAAATTTTGAAAAAGACTGCAATAGCAATACAAAATCATCCACGGCATTATCACCTACCACAGATAAAAAAAATTCTTTGTTTTCGGAATAGTTGGCTTTAATCATGAGTTTGTCATGCCATTCATAAGTCCTGAAAAAACCAGGTGCAGTATAGGGAATAAAATGTGTTTTGGCCGGGTTTATATTATCAGTTACTGAACTCCTGTCTGAATAAATAAAACAACCGCTTGCAGTTTGCAATGATGCAGCAAAATTTTTTGCAGCATAATTTTCAATCGCATTTAATGTATCCAATTTCTTATTAAGGAGCGCCTCACCTGCAATGATAAACTGAGGTATATGAATCTTTGACGAGCCAACACCATTCAAATCAATTACCGCCTGCATCTTTGTTTTTCTCAGAATTGAAGGAATTTTTACATGGTATAACCAATTGAGCAGCCAGTTGGATTTCTTTTCAATATGAATAAAAATAATAGCATCATCTTCCAGGTGCTGCTGAAATGCAGGGACAGAACTACTCCATGTTTTAATTTGATAATTATGCTCTTTTGCCTTTTCTTCAATTAATGAATAAATATATTCAGCATAATCACCACTTTCTGCATGTTCAATAATTGCAATGCGCATATTGCGCAAAAATAATTTGAAACAGGATTGAACAAAGAAAAGACATTGTCAATTTTATTTTGAACCATATATCCAACGGATACCAAAACTTTCCTGCCTCTTACAATCCATTCATTTTCATTTTGCATACTGATTAAATATTAAAAAGCAATGAACTCTGAATAACAGTTACAATAATTTCTAATAAATGATAATGAAGGAAAAAAATTCAACCTAATGAACCCGGAAATATTTTAGGAATCAACAACTTTCAATTAAGATTGAATGTGCCAAAATACTAATGTTCATATTGACAATCTTAATCAGGAATAAAAAAAAGCTGCCTCAAAATATGAAGCAGCTTTTTTAATAAGCAAGAAAAATTTATTTGGCTACAATAAACTGGCTGCGTGCTATGATGGCGCCGTTTTGTTCGGCAACAATCATATAAGTACCAGGCAGGATGCGCAAATTATTCAATGAATAATTATTCTTACCCATATTTACATTACTGATATTTTCAGCTCGTAAAACACGGCCTGTAAGGTCAGTGACTTTAATATTCACTGGCGCTGCTTTTGTAACTTGTAATACAATATTGGCAACTGAAGTCTTTACCGGATTAGGAGAAACCACCAGGCTGTTCAGATTATTGCTGTTGTCTTTATCTGTTACTGCAAAGCTGGTTAATGCTCCACCTGTGATATTCACAGTATAATCTTCCACATCGCCATCAGTAAATGTGCCGCAAGGATTAGTGCGGGCACTACTGTAATGCATTACTATGCGCATGAGGGTAGTACCGCTCAATGCTGTTGAAGGCACAGTGAAAGTTTTAGATACCGCACTAGATTTACTGCTAACAGTAATCATTTCACCAGCATCATTCAATGTACCATTATGGTTATAATCAATAAACACCCTCCAGGCTTCATTATAACTTGAACCTGCAAAACCAGGAGTTAGTGTTATTTTAGCAGAAGCGCCTGCTGTAAGATTTGTGCTCATTGAAGTAAAGTCGGCATATCCACCATTATTACCACTGGTGTTATTGATTGAACCCAACACTACTTTATTAATATACTCATAAGATGTATTACCAGATGTTGTGCAATATGTAATACCACCAGAAGATTGTGTTGTAAATGAAGCTGAAGAGCTATAAGCGCTTGAGCTAGTACCTGAGCAAACAGTTTGCACCTGGTAGTTATAAGTGGTGCTGGCAGTAAGGCCTGTTAAGCTGTATGATGCTGAAGTAATTCCACTCACTGTTGTCCATGAAGAGGAAGATGACACTTTGTATTGAAGATTATAGCTTGCTGCTCCACTCACAGCACCCCAGCTTACTGTTGCTGAAGAAGTAGTTACTGAAGAAGCTGCAAGACCAGTCGGTACATCACAAGTGCTGCCGCCGCCACCACCGGCAGTTCCTATCCCCACAGCATACCAGGCATTTTCAACCTGTGTTACTTCATTTGAGCTGGCACCATACAAATCAGTTGCCGCATTGATGCAGGCTGTGCGCCAGTCTGCATATTGTGAAGTAGGTGTAAGATAAGTTGTGTTTGTTCTGTAAATAATCTGGTAAGCTTCACTTAAACCAATACCTGTAACAGCATAAGAATTGCCCTTGTCATTGGTGCCGCTGCCGCCATTAACCAACAGATAAAACATGAAATTACCAACACCGCTATTGGTGTGTACACCATAGTTATCAGCGCTGCTTGATGTCCAATATGTGCCTTTATATGTATCCGGCTGGCCTTCAGCATTAGGATTACTCATATCACGGATTACCCAGTTCATATCATTACTCATAAGCCAGTTGATATCATTTGGTTTGCTCCAAAACTGTACTGATTTCCCCATTATGTCACTCATGCTTTCGTTCATAGCACCGGGTTCTTTACTATAATTCAAACCAGATTCAGATTGGGTAACTCCATGTGTCAACTCATGACCAGTAACATCTATGCCGGTAACGCCACCAGGGTTCTGGCTACTGTTAGAGCGTTTGTTAAAGTTCATTGCGCTGCCATCCCAAAAAGCATTATCTGTATAAGTGGGATCATTTACATAACTATACAATGCTGTACCTGCATTATCATAACTGTTTCTTCCAAAATTTGCATAATAGAAAGCATAAGTTTGAGAAACACCATAATGGGCATCTAACGCGGCGATATTGGTGCCGGTCAACGTCCAGTTTGCAGAAGAGCTTGTATAATCACTACCGCGGGATGCTTTCTCACCATGCAGCGTGATAATACCATTGCCTTTTGTATAATCCCTTAAACGATAGCTGCTGCCATTGAGGTCGCTATGAATAGTCTGAGTGCCACTGTATGCTGTGTTGGCAGTGCCGGTTGCATCAGAGAAAAAGAGTTCATCTTTTTTGCCGAGTACATCGCCGGTTAAAGCATCAACATAATAATAAGCACGGCTCAATGGTTGCCTTGCATAAACATCCACCTTGTAACAAAGACGTAATTCCCTTGAGCTTACATCATCATTTGGGCTATACCACACAAGGCTTGCTTTAGGTGCATAAGATGCATTTTGATCATTCTTCTGCATTTTAATGCGTTGTTCCATGCCATCATCCTGCCATGCATATACTGATGCGCCAACATGTTTCACTGCAATAGCGATAGCATCCGTTTTAGAAATCTTCTGGGCAACACGGTTACTGATTGTCGGATCAAAATCTGTAACGATAGCACCACCAAGGCTTTTTAATAAACCATTTTTTGTATGTACTATATACATACTGTTTTCAACAGGAATACCATTGAAAGTTTGATAATAACGATAATGAATAAAACCCAGTTTGTCCTGTTCTGTTTTTGATAAAACAAGATCAGCGTTTTGGTTCAGGTCAAGCAACGATTTTAGTTGTGACCCGTTAAAAGGAATAGATTGGTTTTTACCAAGCGATGTGAATTGCTTGCTAATACCTCTTTCCCCCCTGATAGCCTTACCCACAAAACTCTGTGAATAAGTGCTACCCATGAGAAAACTTAATACCGCAATGGATAGAATTTTTCTTTTCATAAATGATTGATTGATTTTTTTAATTGAATGGTTAATCCTGGTGTTTTTGCAAGAGATAAGTATCGTGAAGGAGATATAGTTTTATACATATTTCATGGTATAATTATTTTACCAATTACACTAATGTCAAAATGGTTTGCTCAGTTAGTTTTAATGGATGTAGAGATTGACTGGCAGCAGTTAAATCTTTCAAAACAATAAAGTGAAATTAGTACTTTCTCAATATCTCCAAAAAAATATTTGATATTTTTTTAAACCGAAAAAGCCGGAAAAAATTCCGGCTTTTTAAATCGTTTTTAAAAACACTATTTATCAATTATCAATTGCGACCTTCCAATCACAATACCATTTTGCTCTGCCACAACAAGATAAACTCCATTGGTAAGATTGTTTAATCCAGACAATGGAATGGTATTTTTTCCAATATGCCCATTCTTCAATTGCTGAGTTGCAAATGTTCTTCCTGAGAGGTCTGTTATTCTAATATTCGTATTGCCTTGTTTTGACAAATTTAGTATTGCGGTAGCGGTATATCCCTTTACCGGATTAGGAGATACAGTTAATGAAGATGTATTGCCATCTGCAACAATAGAATTGTTATCTGCAAATATCCTTACTGAATAATCTTCAGTTTCACCATAACTCATCACAGCACAAGGATCTGTTTCAGCACTTCCATACGTCATCTGAACTCTTAACCTTGTTACACCAGGAGTAGCATTTGAAGGCACAACGAAAGGCAGGCTTACAGCTCCGGTTCCATGAACTGTTCCTATCATTTCACCTGCATCTTTAAAGTCGCCATCATGATTATAATCTATATAGACAGTCCAATATTCATCATAAGCGCTACCAGTAAAACCAGGTGTCAGTTTAAGTTCATCCTGTCTGTTAACTTTTAATATACCTCCTGCACTAATAAAGTTGCCATAGCCACCATTATTACCACTAACATAAGTTCTTTCTTTTAATCCTACACTTTGTATATATTCAAAACTCTGGCTACTGCCATAAGATGTACAATAAACATTTCCCAAACTTTCTGTTGTAAATGTATATGCATCACTATAACTACTGTTGGTGTTTGATGAACACTGTGTCTGTACTCTAAATTGATAAGAGAACCCGGGTATTAAATTATTAAGTGTATAAGATGTAGAAGAAATATTTGAAACAGTTGTCCAGTTTGTTGCAGTGACAAGTTTCCATTGTAAATTATATCCTATACTCACACCAGCGGCAGACCATTGTAAGGTGGCAGATTTCTTTTTAATATTAGTTGCTGTTAACCCGGAAGGTTTATCACAACCTGAAGAATCTGTGCCGACACCAACTGCATACCATGCATTTTTTACATTATTGGTTTGTGTGGATGTGGCGCCATATAAATCAGTTGAAGCACTGATGCAGGCAGCTCTCCAATCATCATATTGTGAAATGGGCGTCAGATAAACAGTTTGTGTGCGATAGATAATCTGATCAGCGTCATCAAGGCCAATACCGCTTACTGTATAGTTGTCACCATTATCATTTGTTCCTGTACCACCATTCACTAAAAGATAAAACATAAAATTGCCTACACCACTATTATAATGCACACCACCATTATCACCACCACCGGTGTACCAATATAATCCTTTATAGGTATCAGGTTGTCCAAGTGCATTTGGATTACTCATATCACGGATTATCCAGCCCATATCATTACTTAACAGCCAGTTGATATCATTCGGTTTAGCATAAAACTGTACTGATTTGCCCATTATATCACTCAGGCTCTCATTCATAGCACCAGGTTCATAAGCATAATTCAATCCACAAGTCTCCTGTGTTACTCCATGTGTCAATTCATGGCCTGTTACATCTATACCAGTTACTCCACCAGGATTACCATTAGAGCGTTTATTGAAATTCATAGCGCTTCCATCCCAGAATGCATTATCCAGATAGGTAGGATCATTTACATAACTATATAATGCTGTACCCTGATCATCATAACTGTTTCTGTCAAACTTTGCCATATAATAGTTATAGGTTTCTCCAACACCGTAATGGGCATCCATAGCAGCCTGGTCAAACCCTGTTAAGTTCCAGTTGTTGGATGTGCTGGTATAATCCTGTCCCCTTTTTCCACTTTCTCCATGAACAGTAATCACGCCATCACCTTTTGTATAATCGCGTAACCTATAGGCATTTGCTCCTGTCTGATCAGAATGTATGGTTTGTGTACCACTATAAGCTGTATTAGCAGTACCAACCGCATCTGAGAAAAATATTTTGTCATTTTTACCAATAACTTTCCCGGATTTTGCATCAATGAAATAATCAGCTCTGCTCAATGGCTGCAGTGCATACACATCCACTTTATAACACAACTTCAACTCTCTTGCTTTAAGTGTTGGTTCAGGATTATAATATACCAATTCAGCTTTTGGGTAAAATGTTGCATTTGGATTTTTAAACTGTGTTTTCAAACGGCTTTCCATGCTTTTATCCTGCCAGGCATATTCTTTGGCATTCACCTGTGCAATAGCAATAGAGACTGCTTTCTGAGGTGAGAGTGAAGCGCTCGATTTAGATAAAGCTTCATCATTAAAAATTGTTACAACCGTACCGTTGGCTCCCCTAAAAAAACCATTTTTTGTATGCACTATAAACATTGATTTTTCAACAGGCACACCATTATAGGTTTGATAATAACGATAATGAATAAAACCAAGTTTATCACTTTGTTTTTTTTCAAATACCAAATCAGATTGGGTGTTTAAACTAAAGAAAGTTTTAGCAGCGCCAGGATTAAACTGAATCTTGGAATTAAGGCTGACCCAGTTGGCCTGTGTGCTTACTCCTTCTTGTGAATTCAGTTTAAAACTTTGTGCAAATCCTGTCATTCCCATGCAGGTTGCCGCAATAAGAAGTAAGTGTTTTTTCATGTTATTCATTTTTTGATGTTATATAAAAACTCCCAGGCTTAGCAACCTGAAAGCAGTTTCCAAATTTGGGAGGAGATAGCTAATGTTAACTTACGACAAAACAGTCAGGAAAAGTAAGGAGTTTTCTTCAATGAAAAAAATAAAAATGTTCATGTACCCGAGATGATTTTTACAGCAATTTCTTTCAGAAACTCACCATTGGCATCAGTGCCACCAATAGCGCTGTTAATGCCTATAACTTTCAGGTTATATTCATGTATCAGTAGTATAGCTTTTTCAGCGCCGGAAAAACCATAATTTTTTACAGCAGACAAAGCCTGTTTCGCAGCAAAAGAATTATTGTAGAAGTAAGGTTTGAATGCATTTTCCGAATATTCATTCAATGCGGCAACAGTATAAATTTTACTGAAATAATTATATAAGGTAGGAAGGATTAACTGTAATGGCGCAGCTTTTGGGTTGCTTTGAAAATATTGAATGATACGGATGGCTTTGGGCAAATTTTTCTGGCTAATGGCATCCTGCAATTCAAATACATTAAACTCCTTACTGATGCCTACAAAATTTTCAATATCTTCTTCTGAAATATTTTTTTTCTTATTCAGGTTGACAGATATTTTCTCAACCTCATTTTTCAAACGGCTCAGGTCATTGCCAATATGATCAACCAACATCACTACCGCCTGGTGGTTGATAGTCATCCCCAGGTTCCCAACAAATGATTTCACCCATTCAGGCAACTGGTACTCTAAGATTTTTTTTGTAGTTAAAATTTCACCATGTTGTTTTACCAGTTTGGAAAACTTAGTTCTTGCATCTAATTTCTTTTCTTTATAACTTACAACAAAGACAGTAGAGGATAAAGGTTTCTGGATATAGTTTTCCAGCATTTCAATTCCTTTCATTTGTTGTGCTTCTTTCAGCAACACTACTTTTCTTTCACCAAACATGGGATAACCCATGCAGGCATTCACTATGCTGGTCCACTCTGCATCTTTCCCGTAAAATATATTCAGGTTAAATGATGCTTCACTTTCATTTAAAATTTTATGCTCTGCATAATCAACTACTTCATCTATAAAAAATGGTTCGTCCCCTTCCAGCCAATAAACCGGTTTAAATTTTTTCTGTTTCCACTCCGCAATAATTTTTTCTGCAGACATGCGCCAAAGATAAGCACCACCTCTATTTGCATAAGGTGAGTTATCAACATAAAAACCACTATTGCTATTGACGGTTGATACCATCATTCTGAGGGATTGCCAATTAGCAGAAAAAATATCCCTATTTTCACACACATGAAGAAAATATGTTTTATACTCATTGGAATCATCGTCCTGGCTAATGTTCAGGCACAGGATTATAAAAAACTGCATTTTTCAAGCATACTGGTGGACACCCATAATGATATTATCAGCACCTGCTTGGAAAAAGGCTACCGCTTTGACAGTAACCTAACGGGATTGACGCATAGCGACCTGGACAGAATGTTCAAAGGTGGTGTTGATGTGCAGGTATTCAGTATCTGGTGTGATGGCACACAGCCAAACCCTTTTGCTTTTGCTAACCGTGAAATTGACACATTATATGCCTGGATAAAACGCAACCCTTCTAAAATGATGCTGGTAACAAATTCATCACAATTGATGCAGGCAGTCAGCCAACACAAACTCGGTGCTATGATTGGTGTAGAAGGCGGCCACATGATTGAGAATAGCATTGATAAATTAGACAGTCTTTATGCCAGGGGAACGCGATACATGACCCTTACATGGAATAACAATACTGACTGGGCAACCAGTGCCAAAAATGAAAGTGATACAACGCAACATTTAACTCATAAAGGATTGACCGAATTCGGCAAACAGGTAGTAAGGCACATGAATAAAATTGGCATGCTGGTGGACCTGAGTCATGTGGGTGAACAAACATTTTGGGATGCTATTCACACCACTACAAAACCCGTATTGGTTTCCCATAGTGATGCTTATGCTCTTTGCCCTGTGCCAAGAAATTTAAAAGATGACCAGATAAAAGCAGTTGCCAAAAACGGTGGCGTGATTCAACTCAACTTTTATTCAGGGTTTTTAGACAGCAGTTTCGATGCAAAAGAACAGGCTTTTGAAGCAAGGCATAAAGCAGAAAAAGATTCACTGATGAAAGCAGGCAAACAGGAATTTTTTGCAGATAATTATTTGTTTTTAAAATATGCTGATGAAGTTGCAAATATGCGGGCTCCTTTTCATTTAATCCTTGACCATCTTGATCATATTGTGAAGCTTGCAGGTGTTGACCATGTGGGCATGGGCAGTGATTTTGATGGCATCAGTTTCCCTCCTCAACAGATGGATGACGTAACCGCATATCCTTTAATTACAAAAGCATTGTTGGAACGCGGTTACAGCAAAACAGATATTCAAAAAATATTAGGCGGTAATTTTATCAGGGTGCTGAAAGCAAATGAGGTGAAACAGTAATGAACATATTGTTGCTTCACTGATAATACTATTTTACTAAAAGAGGTTGTATTGCTTTTTGCCAGATAGCATACCCTTTTGCATTCATGTGTAAACTGTCACTTAAAAATATTTCTGGTTTTGTCTGTTGATTATCATTCAACATCAATTTATATACATCCACAAAATTTGCATGTTTCTGATTGCTGATATACTTCTTAATCAGATTATTTGCTTCCACCATTCCGGGCCAGTATTTTCTACGGCTTGGGCTGGGTTTTATTGAAATATATACAACAGGAATATCTCCAAGATGCTGGCGAATCATAGCAAACAAAGTTTTGAACCGGTCATATACAATTTGAGGCATATCCTTCTCTTCAGCAGTGAAATCATTTTCACCACAATAAATAACTATTTCCTTTGGATGATATGGATAAATAATTTCATCTGCATACCGGATTAAGTCGGGCAATGATGAACCTCCAAACCCACGATTGATGATAGGATAACCTGGAAAATATTCCTGAACATCTTTCCATTTGGTAAAAGATGAACTGCCAATAAATAAAATGGCATGATGCATTGGCGGATTAATGCTATCACTTTTTTTGAATAACTGTATATCATTGTAAAAAGGTGGCTCCTGAGCAAACAGATGCGTAGAAAAAACAAAACAGAAGAACAAAACAGAACAGGTAATCCTTTTCATCATGATAATTTTTATTTTCAAAGATAATGTCAACAAGAAAACAACACATGCTTTGTTTTCTTGATGCATTCATTATTTGTAAGAATTTTTTATTTGTTAAAAATTGCAGGTCTGTTTTCAAATAAATTTTCAATCAGATACCAATCAAATTGAGTATTCAGCAATAAACGTTACCAATGAAAGTGTATTGAAATCCCATAAGTGAATCGGTTCATTCAATCCCGCAATGCATCTGGAGCTTTAATGGACTTACAATGTTTACCAATTGCTTTTTACTTACATGCAGGTACCGCTCAGTGGTGTTGATATAACATTTTACTCTTTATCCATTCAATTACTTTATTAATTTTCAATCATCAATTATTTTATACTTAACAGGCTGTTAAGTTAATTTAGATTACAAACTTTTCCATCTCTTTCGATGTTTTATCAACATGCAGTTAAAAAAAGAAATTATTACAACAGGTTACCTTTTATTTGCACGATTATTAACCTTGAATCAATTATTTAAAAATTAAAAATTATGGTACAAAAAACCTATTACAAAACGAAAGATTATTGTAAAGTAAAATTTACAGTGAGTGTTGAAAATGCTGAAACAATTGAAATTTTAGGTTTGAACAGTGACTGGGAGAATTCTGTTATCATGAGCAAGAAAAAAGATGGCAGCTTTACCTGTGATATCAACCTTCCAAAAGACAGCAATCACGAATTCAAATATCTTGTAAACGAAACGCTCTGGATCAACGAATCTGAAGCCGACGAAGAAAAGCAAAATGAATTTGGCGGCACCAACAGCGTAATCAACATCTAAGAATAAGTCTGTTAACTTATTGTTTTTTTGATTAAGGGTTTATCAGCTTTAAAAGTTGAAATAGTGTATTATTGCCTGAATATTTGAGCGCAATAATGCAACCAGGCATTTTATTTCCAAAAGTCAAAAGATATTTCTACCTGTTCATTGCAATGAGCTTGCTTTTGGCTGCCTGCAACCCTGCACAACAAAAGAAAACAGATGAACATAATGAAGATGCAGGCAATGGGTTACTGTTGCCATTTTACAAACTGGATTCAGTTAACCCGGTGATGCAACCAGGCAACCTTGAATTTATTTGTCCGATACAACATAAAGCTGTTAAATGGGAAGCAAAAAATGTGTTCAATCCTGCTATAACCGTAAGGCACGACACACTCTTTATGTTGTATCGTGCACAGGATAGTGCAGGCTGTTCCAGGATAGGTTTGGCCACGAGTATTGATGGAATCCATTTTTCAAGAAACCATTCACCTGTATTATTCCCCGCCAATGATGCTTACAAAAAATATGAATGGCCTGGTGGTTGCGAAGACCCACGCCTGGTAGAAGACAGCTCCGGCACATATTATCTTACATATACTGCTTATGACGGCAATACCGCAAGGTTAATGATAGCAACATCAACTAACCTTTCTCACTGGGTAAAAAAGGGACCTTTATTTAAAGACAAAGCTTATGAAAATTTATGGTCCAAATCCGGGTCAATTGTCTCTGCATATATTGACGGAAAAATAATAGCACAAAAAATAAATGGTTTGTATTGGATGTATTGGGGCGATAAATATATATGGCTGGCAACTTCAAAAGATTTAATTCACTGGACACCATTACAACAACAAACTGATAAAAATTACGATTCAGTTTATGCTCATTATAATATTTCAAATTTAAAAATTGCATTACCAACACGCAAACATAATTTTGACTGCGATATTGTGGAAAGCGGACCACCTGCGATGTTCACTGATAAAGGAATTTTACTGATATATAACAGCCGCAACATTCCATCTATCGGTGATACAAGTTTACCTGAAGGTACATACACAGTTTCACAGGTATTATTTGATAAATACGATCCTGGTAAAGTGATTAAAAGAATGGATCAGTGGTTTATACGACCCGAAAAAAAATATGAGCTGACCGGCGAAGTCAATAATGTTTGTTTTGCAGAAGGGCTTGCTGATTATAAAAATAAATGGTGGCTGTATTATGGTACCGCCGATTCAAAAATTGCAGTAGCTGTAAAAAATAAAAAATATTATGCCTTTTAAAATTAAAATCAACTCCTCAGGTGTTTTCCCGGTTATTACATTAAAAGATGAATCAAATAACACATCTTTTGAGATATATGCTTTTGGCGCTTTGTTGAATGCCTTCAATATTCAATCTAAAAATATTGTTGATGGTTTTACCTCACCACAAGATGCAATTGACAATATCACCAATGGTTTTAAGAGCGCTAAACTCAGTCCTTATGTATGCAGGTTATCAGAAGGCATTTTTGAGTTTAATGGTAACCATTACACCATCGGCAAATTCTTTTTAGCAAAAGAGGCAATTCATGGATTGTTATTTGATACCATATTTGATATTACAGGGCAACATGCTGATGAAGAAAAAGCATTTGTAAAACTTACCTGTCATTATAAAAACATGGAGAGTTATGTTTTTGATTTTACCTGCGATGTTGTTTATACGCTTGAAGAAAACAACAGGCTCACATTACAAACAACCATCAAAAATATAAGCCAGCAAGATTTACCATTATGCGATGGGTGGCATCCATATTTTACATTGGGTGAGAATATCAACGGACTTTCATTTATGATGAACAGCAATTCAATGCTTGAATTCAATGAAAGGCTTTTACCTACAGGCAACATTTTACCCTATCAACAATTCCAGGTTCCTGAAACAATTGGAGATACATTCCTCGATAATTGTTTCCAGTTGAATAATACTGTTCAGCCTGCATGTGTATTAAAAAATATCACTACTGGTTTACAACTTACCATACAGCCCGATGCTTCTTATCCTTACCTGCAGGTATATACACCACCACACAGGAAGAGTATTGCCATAGAAAATCTGAGTGGTGCCCCGGATGCATATAATAATAAAATCGGGCTTATAATTTTATCACCACAACAGGAAAAAACATTTACAACAAAATATATCGTTTCAATGCCATCATAAATGCACAACTGCTGTCATGCTAATTTCTACATTCACATTTTTAGGAAGGGTTTTTACTGCAACAGTTTCACGGGCAGGATAATCACCATCGAAATAAGTAGCATACACTTCATTCACTGCTGAAAAATGTGACATATCACTCAGAAAAATACTTGTTTTCACAACATGCTGAAAAGTGATGTCGGCCTCTTTTAAAATAACATTGAGGTTTTGCATCACTTGCCGGGCTTCATCTGCAACACTTCCTTTAACCAGATCATTGGTGGCAGGGTCTATTGCAACCTGTCCGCTAATAAATACAAAATCACCTGCTTTTACCGCCTGGCTGTAAGGCCCTATTGGCGCTGGCGCTTTGTCTGTCCTGATAATTTGTTTGGCCATAATCTTAAATTTTAAATTGGAACAAATATAACCGGCCTTTCATCAATAGCTGTTACACAGGGCTTATTTTTGTGCAACATTATGAATATAATTATTAGGGCAGATGAAGAACAAAAAAGCGAACTACTCCAAAGGGGATTTAATAATAATGTGAACATCCAATGGTTGGGTTCAGGCGAAAATATTTCCGGAATAAATGCTGATGCAGTCTTTGACTTTCTGTTTGATGATGATAATCCGGCAGCTAATGAAAGGATTGATGGAGTCCCTGTTTTTGTACATGCAGTAAATTGTACTTGCAGTGATATTGGCCAATCAAATTATATCAGGATGAATGGCTGGAATAATTTTATCAACAGGCCATTGACAGAGTTTGCTTGTGTGGATAGAAATTCCCAAAATGTTGCAGAAAAAATACTCCAAAATTTAGGTTGGAAATTTGTTTGGGTAAAAGATGATTATGGCCTTGTGGCCGCAAGGATCTTGGCGATGATCATTAACGAAGCTTATTTTGCCCTTGAAGAAAATGTAAGCTCAAAGGCACAAATTGATATTGCAATGAAACTGGGTACCAATTATCCTTATGGCCCATTTGAATGGGGAGAGAAAATCGGGTTAAAACATATTACACATTTATTGCAACGATTATATCAAAATGATGGTCGTTACTCTATCTCATCATTATTGATTAAAGAATCATCGGAATAAAATTTCATTTTGGCAATTATCTTAAATATCAATACAGCTTTTGAAAAAGCCTCCATCAATTTAGCCATTGATGGAAAGATAATTGCAGAAAAACAAAGTGCTTCTCAAAAAGACCATGCTTCCTTTCTGCAACCGGCTATACAAGTTTTATGTGAAGAGACAAAGATTCACTTGCAGGACATCAATGCCATCTCCGTTGTAAACGGGCCAGGTAGTTATACAGGATTGCGGGTAGGTTTATCTTCAGCAAAAGCTTTATGTTATGCCCTGGCTAAACCACTGATACTTTTAAACTCTCTTGATGTGATGGCGAGGGCAATAAAAAATCAATCCCCACAACTAAAAGGTGATGAATTATTCTGTCCGATGATTGATGCCCGCAGGATGGAAGTATTTACAGGGCTTTACAATTTTAATCTGGAACTTATCAGTCCTTATGCATCTGTTATTATTGATTTAAATTTTTTGGAAAAAGAAAGGGAAAATTCAATAATAGTAACAGGCGGGAATGGAAGCGGGAAGTTCCATGAAATTGTAAAATTTGATAATATTATTGATATAAATCCATTATTCTTAACAGAACCTGCGACAATTTTGTCTGAAAATGCATTTCTATCAAAAGACTTTTCTGATATAGTTTACAGTGAACCATATTATTTAAAACAAGTTTATATCAAAAATCAGCAAGCATAGCAGAAACAGGCACAATTTTTTATGTATCATTCGCATTAATAATAATATATTATTCAGGAAAAATTTTTAATTACTATGACGAACATTCCCAATCAATTCCTTGTGATTAATGATAAGGAGAGTAGTGAAAACCTGAGATTGGACTTCATTCGCCTTAAAAAAGCCTCCCTGATTCTTCGGGCATTGAATCATAAGTTAAGACAGCAATTGCTTAAGCTTATTGATGAGCAGGGGAAAATTACCGTTACAGAGATTTATGTAAACCTGCGTTTGGAACAATCAGTCGTTTCCCAACACCTCGCCATTTTGCGCAGGGCAGGCATTGTCATAACAAAAAGAGACGGTAAATTTATTTACTACTCACTCAATTATAATCGTATTAAAGAAATCAACGGTTTCATAGAACAACTGGTAAGTTAAACCCCTCATTCATTCTACCTGTAGTTGTATTTTTGCATAAATTTTTTTATGCATATACAGCAATTATATACCAATTGCCTGAGCGAGGCTGCATATTATGTAGAGAGCAACGGAGAAGCTGCCATCATTGATCCCTTAAGGGATATTGAAGAATATATAGCGCTTGCCAAAAAAAGAAATGCTGCAATCAAATATATTTTTGAAACACATTTTCATGCTGATTTTGTAAGTGGTCATATTGATCTCAGCAAAGCTACAGGCGCTCCTATTATTTATGGCCCTGGCACACAAACATCGTTCCCGGTTCATATTGCTCAGGATGGTGAATCATTTCCATTAGGCAATATCACTATTCAGGTATTGCATACACCAGGTCATACACTTGAGAGTAGTTGTTATCTATTAAAAGATGAAAACAGAAAGGACTATGCCATCTTCACTGGCGATACATTATTTGTTGGAGATGTCGGCAGGCCTGACCTTGCTCAAAAAGGAGAATCATTAACTACTTCTGATTTTGCAGGAATCATGTATGATAGTATCCATGAGAAAATTATGCCGCTTGCAGATGAAGTAATTGTTTATCCTGCTCATGGGCCAGGAAGTAGTTGTGGTAAAAATCTTGGTGCTAATACTTCCAGTACCGTCGGAAATGAAAAACAAACCAACTATGCATTAAAGGCAGAAAATAAAGAGGAATTTATCAAAGCTGTTACCGAAGGCCTGACAATGCCTCCAACTTATTTTCCATTAAATGCAAAGATTAATAAAGAAGGCTACGAAAGTCTTGATACCATTTTGGGAACTGCATTAAAACCTTTACAGGTTGCAGACGTGAAAAAACTAATGAATGATAACAACATTATTTTTTTAGATACCAGAAATGAAGCTGTATTTACTGCAGGTTTTATTCCAGGTTCAATTTGTATAGGTTTAGAAGGCAGGTTTGCAGAATGGGCAGGCAGCCTGCTTCCGTTTGACAAAACAATATTAATCATAGCAGCAATTGGGAAAGAAAAAGAAAGTGTAGTACGATTAACCCGTGTTGGTTTCAACAAATTTGCCGGTTACCTTGATGGAGGGTTTCAATCATGGTCCGGTGCCAGTGAACCAATAGATTTAATCATCAATATTGAACCTGATGAACTGGCAATGGATATGCCTTTTGATAAAAAACTTGTTGTTGTTGATGTGAGAAGGGAGGCAGAATTTGCAGAAGGGCATGTATCAAATGCATTGAATATTCCATTAGAAACATTAATTGATCCAGCCAGCATGGCCAATATAGAAGATAATCAAAATCTGTATTTGCATTGTGCAGCCGGTTACAGAAGTGTGATAGCTGCTTCATTACTCAAAAGACAGGGTATTCATAATTTGTACAACATTAATGGTGGCTTCAACAAAATCAGGGATGAAAAAAGTATCAAAATAGAAAAGGAAACGAGCGTATTGAATTAAAGTTCATAAATATTTATTCAAGAAAACGCTAACGAAAAAGCCATCGCAAATGCAGATGGCTTTTTCTATTTCTAAACCTTTCCTCTTATCTTTTTTGTCTTCTTTTTGGGAAGAAATTACCTGTTTTAATTTTTGGTGATAGCCCTTCAGGAGCACCATAATGAGTCATCGCGCAACGGAAACCAATGGTAGAAGAGCTTTCATATTCTTCCATGAAACGACGTGCCCCGGGACTCAACCAATAAGGCATATCTAACCAACTTCCACCTTTTACCACACGGCTTTGATCACTTATTAACGTTGTTACACCATAACCATAATAAGCACGGCTGGCAGAATCACCATCTAAATAATCTATAGCATAAGCACGTTGATAATTCCTGCGATCAGCTAAAGATGAATCATCTTCAGGAATCATTTTGATTCTACCCAGGCTATCCCTTAAATTACCTTCTCCACCACTCATATCCACCTTCATAAAGACGTTACCACGATAAGGATTTATATCACTTTCATCAAGACCTGTTTCAGGCCTATAAACATCCGCTACCCATTCACTCACATTACCACTCATATTATACAAACCAAAACCATTGGGGAAAAATGATGTTACAGATGAAGGAATAGCAGAACGGTCATTCAAACCACCAGCCACACCCATGTAGTCACCATTTCCACGTTTAAAGTTGGCTAACATAGCACCTTGCATAGCTCCTTTTTTGGTTGCACGAAGGTTATCATAACCATCATTTTTCCAGGAATAGATTTGTTTATTGGCAATAACTTCTTCTCCACGCTTCTTTTCAGATTTACGGGGTGCAGGATTTTCACTTACCAAACCCAGAGCTGCATATTCCCACTCAGCTTCTGTAGGCAGCCTGTAATCAGGAAAGAGTATACCATCCTCAAAACCAACCCTTGTTCTTGGTCTGCCTTGGGCATCTTGCAAAGGGTTTTTCTTAGGTTTCCCAGGTACTCCATCATATTCTCCCATTAAATAAGACTTTGTATTAAAATTATCCTGGCCGCCACCATTCATTTCCTGTTTAATAAGATTTTTATTCTGATATCCGGCTTTAATTAATGCCAGCTCATTTACCCTATCAGTTCGCCAGATACAGAAATCATGAGCCTGTCGCCAGGTAACACCAACAACAGGATAATAATTATAAGACGGATGACGAAAATAATATTCTACATAAGGTTCATTATAAGCTAACTGGCTGCGCCATACCAATGTATCAGGCTTTGCACCATCTACCACTTTCTGATATTGAGGGTCAGAAAACACGTTTTCAATCCAATGGATATATTCACGGTAATGAACATTTGCCACTTCTGTTTTATCTATAAAAAATGAGTTTACAGTAACGCGCCTGGGGACATTGTTCCAGTCACCCATTACATCTTCTTCAGTGGATCCCATAGTAAAAGTACCACCCTGAACAAATACAAGGCCAGGGCCCGTTTTTACTTCTTTTGGTTTCGCCACATAATAACCACCCTGGTTTTTATCATTATAATGCCAGCCGGTTACATCACTGGTGCCATCACTTTTCTTCCATGAACTTTTACTCCCTCCCTTATGACAGGAAGTTGCAAGACCCATTAGCAATAAACAGTATATTGAATTTTTAAGCAGCCTTATCATCTTAACTTAATTGTGCTTTTGAATTTTTACAAACGTCGCAAAGTTGTAAATATTGTACAATGATAAGGAATTATTAACTGCTTATAAATAACCGAATAAGTTGTTGCCAATTGATCTGTATTATTTAAATAATCCATTTTTTTCCAGGAATTCAAATTCTTTCAATGATCAGTAATCAAATGCAGGGCAGTCATGCCAAATTGAAAACCTAAAAAATATAACCAGGGGAAAGGATGTCTTTTTTGTATAAAAGAAATATCTTATTTGTTGAAAAAAATTGCTTGTCATTTTAGAAATTGCATGTCCCAATATCTTAAACAAAAATCCAATGCTATGTATTTACCTCAAATCGTTTGGCTTGAATTTGACTACAAAAACAAGCATTATGAAGGCGAAGCTATCCCGGTAGCCATTGCTTCAAAGGGTGCACTTAATCCTGTCTTCGAAATTTATTTTGATAACGAATACAGTGGTACCGCTGTTCAGCAAAACAACACCTGGGCGCTGAATAATTTTTTTGAAGAAGGTCTTGCCAAAATAGTAGGGATGAAATTAATTTCATTTTTACACCGAGATTAAGTTTTTATTTCAGCCATCAACAACCGGTCACTCATAAAATATATTGTGAAGTTGACCGGTTGTTTGCTCTTTACATTGAAGTATTCGCTGCTACAGGTTGTATCTTTAAAACTCCTTTCATAAATTTTTCAATCGCCTGCTGTACTTCTAAAAGATCTTTCGATTTAATATAACCACCCATGACATGACTACCAACATCTGGCATAGCTGCTTTTACTTTCATGTCAACAGGCGTACCTAACTCACTATACATTTTAAGAATAGCTGGCACACTCACCACCGTATCCTGGTGTTGATCATCTTTATAATAATATAATACAAGTGAAGGTTGTTTTACTTTTTCAAATGTTGATTTGGTCATCGTCGTTTCAATCAATTCCTGTAATTGAGTCACAGCCTGCAGAGGATATTGATGATACCAGTATTGTGCATATATCGCAGATGTATCTGTTGAAGTAATATCATTTCTTCCTGTGAGCAAATGGGCTATCTGTAAACCCCAGTGGTTATTCAATATAAAAGCACGGTCATCATGCAAAGCAATGTTAGGTGACATCATGATCAATGCATAGATATCATTGGGATAAGCCGCAGAAAGTTGCAACGACAAAGTTCCACCTGTTGATGTTGACATCAGTATCACTTTTTTGCCCAATTGCCTGCCAATCTGCAAAGCTTGTTTGGCGCTTTCCCAAAGCGCTTCTGGAGTGATATCAATCATAGGGCTTACAGTGTCTATTCCATGATCCGCTAACCTGCTTAAATATAAATTGCAACCAAACTCTTTGGCAATATTGGTATGTATGGGGCTGCCTTCTTCCTGACTGGCAGAAAAACCATGCAGGTAAACAATCGCATATTCTGTTTTGGTTTTATTAGAATCATACCATACAATCCTTGCTTCATTATCCTGTTTCAAATGATGCAAAGACTCATTACTGTCAATATACTTTTCCAATGATGCTGCACCGGATGGCACTGTGGGTAAGGTTGCCGAATATACAGGAGTTGGAGGATGTGGCCCGAGCAAATAAACAATTACAAAAACTACCAGCAGAACCACAACAATTTTGAACCATGTTTTTTTAATCATACACAGATGGATTGATAAGTAAATTTAATAACGATTAACCGAAATTTGTAGTATGAATGCACAAACAGGTAAATGGATTATTGTTGCAGGAATAATTATTATAATAATCGGAACACTGATTTATTTTTTTCATGACAAGCTCGGTTGGCTTGGGAAATTACCAGGTGATATCTATATTGAAAAAGAAAATCTCCGGTTTTATTTTCCAATCACCACAATGATTATTATCAGCGTTGTTCTAACAATTTTCATCAACATCTTTAAAAAATTTTTTTAAAACATCAGGTTGCATATTTCAAACACTTATCTTTAAAAAATTAAACTGCTGTACTAAAATTGCTTAATCACTTTAATTCTTACTAATGCAAGCGGTAGCCAAAGAAAGGTTCACTGCCCTTGATGTATTCAGGGGGATGACAATTTGTTTAATGATAATCGTAAACACACCGGGCAATGGTGATACCACTTTTGCTCCTTTAGAACATGCCCATTGGAATGGGTTCACACCCACAGATCTTGTGTTTCCATCTTTTATGTTTGCTGTGGGCAATGCCATGAGTTTTGTAATGAGGAGATGGAATGAAATGGGTACAGGCGCTGTGCTGGGAAAAATTTTTAAACGTACAATCATCATTTTTTTATGTGGTTATTTAATGTACTGGTTCCCATTCTTTGAATATAACGAGCAGCATCAACTAATACTTTCTCCAATAGCAGACACCAGGATTTTTGGAGTGTTACAACGCATTGCAATTGCCTACTGCCTCGCATCGCTGATGTTATATTTCTGGGGCACACGCACCACACTCATAATAACTATCCTCATTCTTATTTTGTACTGGCCGGTGATGTTGATGTTTGGCACCGGGCCGGATCCACTCGACATGCACACAAATGCTGTATTGCGTTTAGATACCTGGCTTGTAGGTACAAAACATTTATACATGGGCGAAGGTTTTCCATTCGACCCGGAAGGTTTGCTCAGTACCTTCCCTTCTGTCGGCAATGTGGTCGCGGGTTATATCGTTGGCAAATATGTGCAGAAGAATGGCAAAACTTTTGAAGGCCTTGCTAAACTTTTTATGGCGGGTTTCATTTTTATCGTAATTGCATTCTGGTGGAACTATGGTTTTCCTATCAACAAAAAAATATGGACCAGTAGTTTTGTTGTGCATACCACTGGTTTGGATTGTATGCTCCTTGCCTGCATTATGTATTATTTTGATTTTTTAAAAAAGCATAAAGGCATTTACTTTTTTGAAGTGTTTGGAAAAAATCCACTCTTCGTTTATCTCGTTTCTGAATTGCTGGTGACTATTTTATACATGATACCTGTCGGGGATACGACACTGTATGAATGGATTTATCAAAACATTTTCATTCATGCAGGAGCTTATATCGGGTCTTTGCTGTTTGCTATTTGTTACATGCTCACATGCTGGCTGGTAGGTTATTTCCTTGACAAGAAAAAGATTTATATCAGGGTATAATATTATTGTCAAATCATATAGAATAATCATTTAGACAGGTTATTCAATATTAAATAGAGCGCAGCCAGAAAATGCTGCGCTCTATCTTTTAGATTTGTGCTGAAATATTTTGATACGCATGATAAATCGAAGCAAAGTGAAAATGTATTTTATAAGAAGGTTTAGCATATTCAGTTTGATTGTTTCAATTTATTTTCTCCATATCCAATCGTCTTTTGCACAATCAGATTCTGTACACTCATTTTTAGATACGACAATCCTTGAACCGGTTACTGTGACTGCTTTTGGTGGTGCAATCAACTGGAAAGATGCACCGGCAACAGTATCTCTTATCCAAAAAACTGCACTACAGCGTTTGGATAACACTGCCATTGTTCCGGTTTTGAATACTGTACCTGGTGTGCGCATGGAAGAAAGGAGCCCAGGCAGTTATCGTTTATCTATCAGGGGTAGTTTATTGCGATCCCCCTTTGGAATCAGGAATATTAAAGTGTATTGGAATGATATGCCGCTTACTGATGCTGGTGGTAATACTTATCTCAACCTCGTGGATATAAGCCAGCTTACATCCATCGAAATTGCAAAAGGCCCTGCCAGTAGTATGTACGGCGCCAATACCGGCGGCGTTGTTCTATTACATAGTGACCCTTCAGTATTTCAAAAAAAATTCAGCGCAAATATTGAAACAGGTTCTTATGATTTATTCAACGAGCAATTAACTTTTAATCATCAAACAAAAAAATTATCATTCAGCTTACAACAAAGTCATTATCAGAATAAAGGTTACAGGCAACAAAGCGTATCACGTAAAGGTGCTGTACAGGGTGTGATGAATTGGAACATCAATAATAAAGAACAACTATCAGCTTTATTATTTTATACCGACCTGCATTATGAAACGCCCGGCGGCATCACTAAACAACAGATGGATTCTTTACCCACTCTCGCAAGACAACCATCTGGCACGACACCAGGGGCTGTTCAACAACAGGCGGGAGTTTATAATAAAACAGGTTTTGCAGGTTTAACCCTGCATTCTGATTTTGGAAAAGGCTGGACCAATACTACATCTGCAACCATCAGCTACACTGATTTTAAAAATCCTTTCATCACCAACTATGAACATCGTAAAGAAATGAATTATGGTGCAAGGACTGCTTTTGAATGGAATATTTTAAAAGCAAAATGGATTACAGGATTTGAATGGCAACAGAATATTTCACACATCAATAATTTCGAAAATAATAACGGGAAACCTGGCACCCAACTTTATGATGATGAAGTGCATGTTATGCAATATTTCGCTTTTACTCAATTAAACATGCAATTTAAATGCTTTACTATCCAGGCTGGAATTAGTGCCAATCAACAAATACTAAAATTCAATCGCATTTCTGATCCTGTTTATAATTATTGGCAACATCAAAATACAAAAATTCTATTAGCGCCAAGGCTGAGTGCTTTATATAAAATGAACAAAAATATTTCAATTTTTGCCATACTTTCCAAAGGATTTTCCCCACCAACACTTGCTGAGATCCGGCCTTCCACCAATCAGTTTTATAACCTTCAACCAGAATATGGCTGGAATTTTGAATGTGGCATTAAAGGAACTTTCCTACACAACAGAATAGATTTCCAGGCTTCTGTTTACTCATTCCACCTCAGCAATGCAATTGTACAACAGCAGGACAGCAGTGGTACAGAGTATTTTGTGAATGCAGGTTCAACCCGTCAAAATGGAGTTGAACTTTGGTTGCAGGCACATCTTTTAAAAAATAATAACAGGCTCTTCAGGGCTTTGACAATATCTAATAGTTTTTCATTCCAGCCTTATACTTTTGGCGACTATATTTCAGGTGCAAAAAATCTTTCAGGCAACAGGTTAACCGGCACGCCCAGATGCGTTAACGTTGTACAGTTTGATATCAATACACAGTTAGGAATTTATCTCAACACCAATTATAATTTTACATCATCTATCCCTTTATCTGACGACAATGATGTGTATGCTGACAGCTATAATCTCTTGCAGTGTAAGCTTGGTTATATTTTGCAATTAAGAAAAATTGGAATGGATTTTTATATTGGTGCAGATAACCTTTTAAATGAAACCTATAGTTTAGGCAATGACCTGAATGCTTTTGGAGGAAGGTATTTTAACCCCGCACCAAAAAGAAATTATTTCTTTGGAGTAAAATTTGAATTGTAAATAGAAGATTTATATTGTAACCAACATAGCAATTATTACACCTCCAATAGTTGCAAGTAATCCACGATCAAGATGGCTGTCTGATAGCCATTTACTGTTTGTCTTAATTATAGTCCCGGCAAATTCATCCTGCAGATATACATCGTAAGCAGTACAATCGGCACATTCCGGCGTTGATGGATAAGCTTCCCCTTCGTAATGTTTTTCTTCATAGTCGAAACATAAGGGAATACTTTGATTTAAGTTCATAACAGTTGTATTAAATATTTTGTATAGGTACGTAAAACAAGAAAAAGTTTAATTCCAACTTTCAATTTTAATAATTCATTATAAAAACCGTTCATTATAAAATATCCCTCAATCTGGAATACTTTTGTTAATCTACGACTATAACCAAAGAATTATACAAACCTATAAGTTTTTTCATTTCATTCTTCCAACCTGATTTAAATATTTGTTGAGATAATACCTGTTTAATTAAACATTATAAATAATTCAAATTGGTTGTAGGAGTAATTTTTATTACGGCTTCATACATTAACCGGATTGTATTTTCTATATCATCCCTGTGTAACATTTCAACCGTTGTATGCATATATCGTAATGGAATGGAAATTAAAACCGATGGGCAGCCATCATTTGCATACGCAAAGCTATCAGTATCCGTTCCGGTTGACCTGCTTAAAGAACGCCATTGTACAGGTAATTTTTCTTTTTCTGCAATATCCCCCACAAATGAAAGCAGCTTATTATGTACTGCCGGTGCATAAGAAAGTACTGGACCCTTACCACAGGAAACATCTCCTTCCACCAGTTTATTGATCATGGGTGTAGTGGTATCATGTGTTACATCAGTTACAATAGCAACATTTGGTTTTATTCTGCGTGCAATCATCTCAGCGCCACGCAAACCAATTTCTTCCTGCACCGCATTGACTACATACAAACTATATGGCAATTTATTTTTATGCTGGTGGATCATTCTCGCCACTTCAGCAATCATAAAACCACCTATCCTGTTATCAAATGCACGCCCGATAAAATAATTATTAGACAACTCATCAAATCCATCCTGGTAAGTAACTACTGCCCCAATATGAATACCCAATGCCTCCACTTCTTTTTTTGACCTGGCACCACAATCCAGAAATAAATTTTCTGGTTTTGGATGTGGTTCCTTTGGATCGCTGCCCGAATGTCTCGTATGAATAGCAGGCCATCCGAAAACTGCTTTCACCACACCTTTTTTACCATGTATTAATACACGCATTGCAGGTGCAATCTGATGGTCAACTCCACCATTACGTTTCAGGTAAATCAACCCCTGATCATTGATATAATTTACAAACCAGCTTATCTCATCAGCATGTGCTTCAATCACCACTTTAAAAGCTGCATCCGGATTTATTACGCCTACCGCAGTACCATACGGATCAACAAATGTTGTATCCACAAATTGTTTGATATTATTCAACCATACCTTTTGTCCACTGCTTTCAAAGCCAACTGGTGAAGGGGTATTAATATATGATTTCAAAAAATTCAATGAAGCATCATTAATCCTGTATAATGCTTTTTTTACTTGTTTCTTTGCCATACTTCCTTGACTATTTTAAAAATGCATTCCTGCAACGGGACTGTTAAAGCAATCAACTTTTTAAAGAAAATTGAGTGCAGAAAATTAAACAAAAAATATATCCCAATCATTTTCCTTTTATAAATGGATACAGACTGGGATACGTACTGTTGAGATTATTTTAAAAATCAAAAAAAACAAAGCCTAAATATTTTTTTAACAATAATGGCCTGCAATTTTTTCAATGATTTTTAAAAAATGACTACTTATTTGCCAAGCATATTTTTCAGCGAATCCATTATTCCTCCACCCTGGCTGTTATTGCTACCTCCGCCTAAACCAAATTTGCTCAACACAGAACCAACATCAAAATTAGAACCTCCAAAATGACTGAGAATTGATGATAAATCAAAACTGCTATCGTTAGGGTCATTTGTTTTATGCACCAGTTTACCCAATACTGATGGTATCAATGATGAAGCAATACCACCTGCCTGAGAGTTACTCAAACCAAATTTTTGCATGAGTCTTTCCACCAGGTTACCCTGCATATTTTGAGCCAATGGATTGGATCCAACATTGCTGCCACCACTATTAAAAAGCCCCATCACATCAGACATATTGCCCGACTGCACAGCATCTTTTAAAGTGTCCATAATTGAGTGGGTTGCGGTTTCAACTGCAGCATCATTTTGTTCGTTAGGGATGTCCTTGTTGTCAATAATTGAGCTGCCTGCATGTTCCTTAACAAGCGATAAGATTTGATCAAACATAATTATAGGTTTTAGCTGGTGAAGATAAGGTTTATACAAAAAAACCATGATTTCATGAGAAATATAACTATTTTGAAAAAATAAATCTTGTCTAAGAACAACCAAAAAAGTTCAATAATTAATCAAGGCTTTGATTAGCTGTTTTTGCCAGTTTTAATAACCTGTCATATTGCTCAGGAGTCAGGTCATTATAAAAATAATAGACAGGGTCAACAGGGTTTCCATTCCTATGTACTTCATAATGGCAATGCGGGCCTGTGCTTTTACCGGTACTACCCACATATCCTATTACTTCTCCCCTTTTTACTTTTTGCCCCACCCGAGCTTTTACTTTATACATGTGTCCATATAAAGTCTCATAACCAAAGCCATGATTAATCACAACACGGTTACCATAACCTCCATCATTATAACCAGCATCAGTAACAATCCCGTCTGCAGTCGCATAAATGGGTGTGCCCAATGGCGCTGCAAAGTCAAGGCCTGCATGGTATTTTGGTACTTTGTACACTGGGTCAATACGAGTGCCAAATCCAGATGCAATACGGGTGAGGTCTTTATCACTTACAGGTTGTATTGCCGGTATAGCTGCCAGCAATTTCTCTTTGTCCTTCACCATCTTCTCAATCTGGTTGAAACTATTTTCCTGGTAAGCAGCCAACAGTGTAAGTTGGTTGAGTTGTGAGCTGATACCTTTCACCAAATCGGTCTCTCCAAGAGCTGTGATTTTTTTCTCTTCATTTGATTTTTCCATTTGTTTTAAACGGGCGCTGTCAGGTATGGGTGTAGATTCAAATATTGCACGGTAAACATTATTATCCCTGTTTAATAACTCATCCATTTCCTGCTGCAGTTCATTGGTTTGTTGTTGAAGGGCAGCATAATTTTCTTTCAGATCTTCATTCTCCCTTTTCAACATAATGGTTTTGGGTGAATCTATATATTTAAAAGCAATAATGACAATAATAACTGCCGTCACGATGGCTGTGGCAAAAAAGGCAAACACTTTCAACAACTTTACACGCAATGGCGTTACCAGCTTTTCATACCTCAGGGTATGCGTATTGAAATAATATTTGATTTTTTTCATTTGTTCAATGAAATGGGAGCAACTGTTTTCCAGATTTTTCGATTGCCGGATACTGCTTACATCAAAAAGCAAACATTACCTTTGTTGCCCTCAAAAACTTTGAGCGCCAAAGGTAGTTTCTGTTCATCGAAACGATTTGCAAAATTATCAGGCAATTTTTATAATTCAATTTATGACTTCATCAGCAATAAGACAGGCTTTCCTTGATTTTTTTAAAAGTAAGGGACATGAAATTGTTCCATCTGCTCCAATTGTTATTAAAAATGATCCCACACTGATGTTCACCAATGCAGGTATGAACCAGTTTAAAGATTATTTTTTGGGAAATAAAAAACCGCCCTATCAACGCGTTGCAGACACTCAGAAATGTTTGCGTGTAAGCGGTAAACATAATGACCTGGAAGAAGTAGGTGTTGACACTTACCACCACACTATGTTTGAAATGTTGGGCAACTGGAGCTTTGGTGACCCCGCTTCACCTGCAGGTGGTTATTTCAAACCGGAAGCCATTGCTTGGAGCTGGGAACTTTTGACTAAAGTTTATAAAATTGATAAGGATAGGTTATATGTTACCATATTTGAAGGTGATGAAAATGAAGGTTTGCCCAAAGATGAAGAAGCTTATAACGAATGGGAAAAACATATTGCTGCAGACAGGATACTATTAGGCAATAAAAAAGATAATTTCTGGGAAATGGGCGACACCGGGCCCTGTGGACCTTGCACAGAAATACATTACGATGGAAGAAGTGATGCTGACAGAAAATCTGTTGATGGCAAAACTTATGTGAATGCTGATAATCCACAGGTGATAGAAATATGGAATAATGTATTTATCCAATACAACCGTTTAAAAGATGGTAGCCTCGAACCTTTGCCTCAAAAACATGTGGACACAGGTATGGGCTTTGAACGTTTGGTGCGGGTGTTGCAAAACAAACAAAGCAATTATGACACCGATGTTTTTACCGGCACTATTTCAGTAATCGAAAAAATTACTGCCATTCCCAACCCATCTGTCAATGGTCAATTAGGTGATGACATTTCCAAACGCTCAATTGCATTAAGAGTTGTTGCAGACCATATCCGCGCCATCTGTTTTACTATTGCAGATGGACAACTGCCATCCAATACCGGTGCAGGTTATGTAATCAGGAGAATTTTACGCAGGGCTGTTCGTTATTATTATTCTTACCTGGATTATAAGCAACCATTACTCTTTCAACTGGTGGATGTTATTGCCAAACAATTTGAAGCTGTCTTTCCTGAACTCAACAGGCAAAAAGATTTTGTTTCAAAAGTAATTCGTGAAGAAGAAGATGCTTTCCTGAGAACGATTGATAAAGGGCTTGCCATGCTGAATGAAAAACATTCAGATATATCCGGCGAAGAAGCATTCAAATTATATGATACCTATGGTTTCCCTTTTGACCTCACCACATTGATAGCACAGGAAAAAGGAATAAATGTAGATGAACCAGGTTTTAAAATTGAACTCGAAAAACAAAAACAACGTTCCCGTGCAGCTACTATTGTTGATACTGATGACTGGATCATCATTAACGACACCATTGCACTGAGTGATTTTGTTGGATATGATTCACTTGAAGCAAAAACAAAAATTGCCAAATACAGGAAAGTAAAAGCAAAGGGTAAGGAACAATACCAGATAGTATTAGAGTCAACACCATTCTATGCCGAAAGCGGCGGCCAGGTGGGTGATACAGGCATTCTTGCTTCACCACTTACATACGAAAAAGAAATTAATATCCTCGATACAAAAAAGGAAAACAACCTCATCATTCATTTTGCTGATAGGCTACCCGAAAATATTAATGACAACCTGATTGCCCAGGTGGACATTGCAAAAAGAAAATCAACAGCAGCACATCACAGCGCAACACATTTGTTGCATGCGGCTTTACGCAAAGTATTAGGTACACATGTACAACAAAAAGGCAGCTTAGTCAATTCGGAACACCTGCGTTTTGACTTCTCTCATTTTTCAAAAATGACAGATGAAGAAATAGCAAAAGTGGAAGCTTTAGTCAATGAAAAAATCAGGGAAAATATTCCTGTAGTCATCAAACAAATGCCAAAAGATGAAGCTTTGAAACTTGGCGCCATGGCTTTGTTTGGTGAAAAATATGGCGACATAGTTCGTGTTGTAATCATTGACCCGAACTATTCAGTAGAGCTTTGCGGCGGCACCCATGTGGGCGCTACCGGCGAGCTGGGATATTTCACCATAAAACTGGAGACTTCTGTAGCAGCAGGTGTCAGGAGAATTGAAGCTGTGGCAGGCAAAGCGGCTGAAATGCTTGCCGGGCAACAGTTTCAGCAACTCACCGCTGTGCGTGAAGCATTAAAAAATCCAAAAGATATTGTCAAGGCTATTGAAAACCTGAATGCAGAAAATGCAGAGTTGAAAAAACAAATTGAAAGCTTTGAGGCCAAACAAATTCTGTCTATCAAAAATGAACTTTTACAAAATATCCAACATATTAATGGAATAAATTTTATTGGGGCAAAGTTGGAAGTAAACAATGCGGATGCATTAAAGAAACTTTGTTTTGAATTAAAAGCGGCTCTTGAAAATTATTTCGTAACACTTGTTGCCAATGTTTCGGGCAAAGCATCTGTTGCTATAATTATTGATGATGACCTTGCTGCAAAGCAAAATTTTGATGCAGGAAAAATCATTAAACAAAATATTGCACCATTGATAAAAGGCGGTGGCGGTGGCCAGAAAACTTTAGCCACTGCCGGCGGCCAGGATGTAAGCAATCTGGATAAAGTGATTGAAACAGTCAAAAAAACTGTTGTAAAACAATGAAAGAGAAAATACAACTTGTACATCCACAAGGAAAACAACTAAGCAGCATTGACGCAGACAAATATACTTTGCTCAAAAAGGCAATCCTTGCATCATTGAGCAAAAAGGCCAGTATCACACATACAGCGCTCCTCGAAAAAGTACTTGTTTATTTCAATGCAAAAAATGTTTCTTTTGAAGGCTCTGTTGAATGGTATCTTGAAGGTGTAAAACTCGACCTTGAAGCAAACGGTTTTATTTCACGAATAAAAGAGGGCAATAAATTCCTGTTCCTGAAAAAATAAACTTTGAAAATAATCTTTGGGATATCACAAGCAGTGAAACCTCTGCATGACTTCCTTTTCCACCTGCACCTATCCGGATAATAAAGACAAGGCAACCATAAAGATTAAATTTGTATCCTTGCATTTTCCAAAACATTTATATGGAAGGTGTGCAGTCGTACAGGGAAATTATGGATGCGATTCGTGTTTGTGTTATTATTCCTACATATAATAATGCTGCAACGCTTGGAGGCGTTATCAAAGACGTATCTGCATTTACTTTCAACATCATTGTTGTAAATGATGGGTCAACTGATAATACAGAAGAAATACTTAAATCATTTCCTTTTATCCATACAGGCAGGTATAAAAAAAATATTGGCAAAGGATGGGCTTTACGAAATGGCTTTGAAAGGGCCATAGAGCTTGGGTTTCATTATGCTATCACTATTGATTCGGATGGCCAGCATTTTGCAAAAGACATACCTGCATTTATTGATAAACTCAGTGAATTAAAAGAAAACACAATCCTTGTCGGTGCAAGAAATATGGAACAAAGCTCGGTACCTGGCAAGAGTAGTTTCGGTCACAAATTTTCCAACTTCTGGTTTAAAGTAGAAACAAGTATTGATTTACCCGATACACAATCAGGTTACAGGCTTTATCCTTTATTGCCATTGAGTAAAATGAAATTCATCACATTCAAATATGAATTTGAAATTGAAGTTTTAGTTCGTTGTGCCTGGAAAGGAATAAAGATTGATTCAGTGCCTGTTTCTGTTTATTATGCACCAAAAGAAACAAGGGTTTCGCATTTCAGGCCATTCAAAGATTTTACAAGAATCAGTATTTTAAATACAATACTTGTATTCATCACTTTCCTTTATATAAAACCACGTAATTTTCTAAGAATGGTTATAAAAAAAAAGTTCTGGATTGATATTTACAACAATCATTTTTTAAATCCGGGCGAGCCTGATCACATTAAAGCGCTTTCTGTGGCATTCGGTGTGTTCATGGGTATTGTTCCTATCTGGGGTTTTCAATTGGTTACTGCTATTTTTCTTTCAGTATTATTCAGGCTGAATAAAGTGCTCGTAATTCTTGCTGCCAACATCAGCATACCACCCATGATACCGCTGATTATTTTTTTAAGCTATCAAACCGGGAGTTTGTGGATACACCAGGGAGCAGTGCATCTTGCAATGAACAACAACATCAGCCTGGATAATATTTCTGCAAACATCCGACAGTATATTTTTGGCAGCCTCACGCTTGCAGTAATGGCGGCAATCGTTTTTGGATTCGCAACATTTATAGTATTGAAAATTTTTAAACGAAAACAACAAGCTGCTTTGTAAGGAATGGAAAACCTTTTTACCAGGATATATTATTTTTTAAAATCAAATAAAGCGGTTCTATGGATTACGCTCATATCCGGTTTTGCTTTGTTTGCATTTTTTGCTTCCCGCATACATTTTGAAGAAGATATTTCTAAAATTTTACCACACGATAAAAAAATAGAAAAGCTCAATGAAGTATTTCAAAATTCAAAGTTTGCTGATAAACTGGTGATCACTGTTTCGTTAAAAGACAGCGTTGCCCGTCAGCCCGACAGTCTTGTTGAATTTACTGATACTCTTGCAGCACATATCAATGAAAAATTACAACCTTATATCAGCAAGACTTTATATAAAGCTGATGATGATATTGCTTTATCATTGTTTAATACCATCAACAATAATTTACCGGTTTACCTGGATGAAGATGATTATTCTACTATTGATAGCCTGATACAGCCTGCGAAAATCCGCCAAACGTTACAACAGGATTTTAAAACACTCATTTCCCCGGCCGGCCTTGCGCTGAAGAATATGATTAGCCATGATCCCATCGGTATATCATTTATCGCATTGAAAAAAGTACAGCACCTGCAGTATGATGAAAACTATCAACTTTACAACAATTATATTGTAACCAAAGATGAAAAACACCTGCTCATTTTTATCACACCAAAATATACATCGGCCAATACCGGTGAAAATGAAAAATTTTTAGAAGGATTAGATGCTATCATCCACGACCTTACAACAGGCAGGTATGATAATATTGATGTTTCTTATTTCGGCGCTGCAGCAGTAGCAGCAGGTAATGCGCAACAATTAAGAAAAGACAGTTTATACACACAGGGCATAACCGTTTTATTCCTCATACTTTTTATAGGTATTTATTTCAGGAAAAAATCTGCGCCGCTTTTAGTGTTGCTACCGGTTGTTTATGGCGCACTATTTTCTCTTGCAGTAATATATTTCCTGAAAGGCTCAATATCAGTGATTGCATTGGGAACCGGCTCGGTAATTCTCGGCATTGCGGTCAATTATTCACTGCATGTTTTTAACCATTCCAGACATGCCCGCAATATTGAAGGCATCATTAAAGACCTTGCTTTTCCACTAACGCTTGGGAGCTTTACGACCATAGGTGGCTTTTTCTGTCTCGAATTTGTGCAGTCAGAAATTTTAAAAGACCTTGGATTATTCGCAGCTTTCAGCCTCATCGGGGCTGCTTTATGTGCATTGATTTACCTGCCTCATTTTATACAACCTGGGGAAAAGGATGAACAACAACACCACCAATTTTCTTTCATAGATAAGATAGCCACTTACCATCCTGAACGCAATAAAATATTCATAGCAGTTATTGTTATCCTTACTGTTGTATTTGCCTTTAAAGCCGGTGATGTACAATTTGAATCTGATATGACAAAGATGAATTACATGTCAGATGATCTGAAAACAGCGCAGGCAAAACTTGACGCTATCAACCAGTTTTCCTTAACCTCGGTTTATCTTGTTGCAGAAGGGAAAAACCTCAATGATGCCTTGGCAAACAATGAAAGACTTTCCTACATCATTGACTCTTTACAGAAAAAAAATATCATTAAGAAATCTTCCGGGGTTTCTTCGCTGCTTATCTCGGATTCATTACAACGCGAAAGGATTGAACGCTGGAATACTTTCTGGACACTGGAGAAAAAACAGCAGGTGCTGGAATCTTTAGAAAGGGAAGGCAGCGTCATTGGTTTTTCCGCAACGGCATTTGATAATTTTAAAACTGCTTTAAACAAACAATACGGGCTTGTTCCCCCTGCTGCTTTGGCAGACATCCGAAATACATTTTTAGGTGATTACATCACTGAAAGGCAAACCGTCGCAAATGTGGTTACGTTACTTAAAGTTTCTCCAAAAGATAAACCCGGAGTTTACCGTATTTTTGAAGACCAGCCCAACACCATTATCCTCGATAAACAATACCTCGCCGATACAATGGTGGGCATCATTCAATCCGATTTCAACAATATCACCATTCTCACATCGTTGCTGGTATTCATCGTCTTACTGATTACTTATGGAAGAATAGAGCTGGCCCTGGTTTCATTCATACCCATGTTAATTTCATGGATATGGATACTCGGCATCATGGCCATCACCAACACAGAATTTAATATCATCAACATTATCATTTCTGCATTGATCTTTGGCCTCGGCGACGATTACAGCATCTTTATCATGGATGGCTTATTGCAGCAATATAAAACCGGAAGAAAAAATTTATCATCATTCAAATCTTCTATTTTCCTTTCAGCGATTACTACTGTAGCTGGTTTAGGTATTTTAATTTTTGCCAAACATCCCGCTTTAAAATCTATTGCTTTCATTTCAGTTACCGGCATCTTATGCGTTGTTTTGATATCACAGGTATTGATTCCATTCCTGTTTAATATACTCATCACCAACAGGACAAAAAAGAATTACCTGCCCTGGACCTTATGGAGTTTTTCAACTTCCATTTTCGCTTTTACCTATTTTGCATTAGGCAGTGTGCTCATCATCCCTTTCGGTATAGTACTAATCAAACTCAACCCGTTTAATAAAGAGAAGGGAAAGTATATTTATCATGTAATGTTTTCAAAATTTGTGTGGAGTGTTGCATACATCATGATGAATATTAAAAAAGTAATTGTCAATCCTCTCAAAGAAGATTTTTCAAAGCCTGCCATTATCATTTGCAACCATCAGTCATTCCTTGATATTTTATGGACTGCTATGCTCAATCCCAGGCTCATTCTGCTCACCAATAAATGGGTATGGCGTTCACCAGTGTTTGGTATTGCTATCAGGATGGCTGATTATTATCCGGTTGCCAAGGGCGTTGAAAACAGTATTGAGCTTTTGCAGAACAGGGTGAATAATGGTTACTCTATCGTAATATTCCCTGAAGGAACAAGGTCTGTCAACTGGGATATAGCCCGTTTTCATAAAGGTGCATTTTATCTCGCTGAACAATTGAATATTGATATCCTTCCCATCGTAATTGATGGCACAGGTTACACTTTAACAAAAAATGATTTCTTTTTAAAAGATGGATTGATTACACTCACATTTCTTCCAAGAATAAAACCTGGCGATACAAGTTTTGGGACAAACTATAGTGAGCGAACAAAAAAAATCAGTCGTTATTTTAAAAATACTTATGATGAACTGAAAATAAAAAATCATACCCCGGCACATTTTAAACAACAACTTATCTATAATTACATTTATAAAGGCCCGGTGCTGGAATGGTACTTACGTGTAAAACTGAGGTTGGAAAAAAATTATGAAATGATGAATGCACTGGTACCGACGAAAGGAAGAATACTCGATATAGGTTGCGGCTTCGGCTATATAGATTATGCATTATATTTTGCATCAAAGCAACGTAATATAACAGGCATAGATTATGATGAAGAAAAAATTTCAGTGGCGGCAAATTGTTTCAGCAAAGATGAAAACATCAACTTCTTTTTCTGCGATGTGATGAAATTCAACTTTGAAAATTATGACGCCATCATCATGAGTGATGTATTACATTATCTTGATACGCCTGCACAGAAAAAATTACTCAACCGTTGTTGTGAAAGTTTGAATAAAGGTGGGGTATTGATAATCCGTGATGCAGATGAAAAATTACAAAGCCAACATTTTTATACTAAACTGACTGAATTTTTCTCAACCAAAATCATCCGGTTCAATAAGACCTCTGGCAAAGGCCTTAGCTTTTTTTCTGAACAGATATTACAGCAAACTGCAAAAGAAAATAATATGCTTTATGAAAGGGTAACACAGCAAAAATATACATCCAACATTACCTGTGTATTAAAAAGAAATGGTGAAGCTGAACAAAAAAACAAATCACACATTTCAGAAAACGGAAGCCATGAATGAATATGAGATCATCATAATCGGAAGTGGCATGGGAGGACTTGTTTGTGGCAACCTGCTGGCAAAAGAGGGTTATAACGTATGCGTATTGGAGAAGAACAAGCAGTTAGGTGGTTGCCTGCAGACTTTTGCGAGGGATAAAGTAATTTTTGATTCTTCAGTTCATTATATCGGTGGTCTTGAGAAGGGACAAAACCTGTATCAATTGTTCAGATATCTCGGGCTGATGGATAAATTGAAACTGCAACGGGTTGAAGGTGATTTTGACAGGATAATCATCAGTGGCGATTCTAACGAATATCCATTTGCGCAGGGCTATGATAATTTTATAAAAAAACTTTCAGCATATTTTCCGGGCGAAGAGGATGCCATCAAAACATATTGTGAAAAAATCAGGGAAGTGTGCAACAAGTTTCCATTATACAACCTGGAAACAGGAGGCAGCGCCGATGAGAAACAATCGGTGTTTGACCTTGGCGCCAAAACATTTATTGAATCACTCACACAGGAAAAAAAATTGCAGGCAGTGTTGGCAGGAAACAATATTTTATATGCTGGCGAAGGAGATGAAACACCTTTTTATGTGCATGCACTTATCGAAAACAGTTATATTGAAAGCTCCTGGAAATGTATTGATGGCGCTTCACAGATTTCAAAACTATTAGCAGGAAATATCCGTAGTAAAGGCGGCACTATTATGCGTAATACTGAAGTAACCAGAATCATCACTGACAATGGAAGAATCAGCTTTGTGCAGTTATCGGATGGAAGAAAATTATTTGCCAAACAATTTGTTTCCAATCTTCACCCGGCAAAAACAATTGAATTAACTGAGCCTAATATTTTCAGGCAGGTATATACACAACGCATCAGGAGTTTGAAAGACACAGTTTCCTGTTTTATCATCAACATTGTGTTGAAGAAAGATAGCTTCAAATATTTTTCACATAATTATTATTATCACAAAGAAGGTTATTTGTGGAACCAGGTTGATTACACAGAAAATAACTGGCCTTTAGGTTATGCTTTGTTTATCACACCATCATCCAGGCACACTGTTTATGCCAATGCCATCACCATTTTCACTTATATGCGTTATGAAGAAGTGCAGAAATGGGAAAATACTTTCAACACCAGCTCTCACGAACAAAGCCGTGGTGATGATTATGAATTATTCAAACAGCAAAAAGCGGAGAAGCTGATTAATCTTGTTTGTGAAAAATTTTCATCACTCAAAGATTGTATTCAAAACTATTATACTGCATCACCACTTTCGCTTCGCGATTATTTAGGCAACACTAATGGTTCGCTCTATGGTATTGCAAAAGATTATAAAGAACCTTTAAAAACTTTTATTTCACCCAATACAAAAATTCCAAATCTTTACCTTACAGGCCAGAATCTGAACCTGCATGGTATATTAGGTGCAGGCATCAGCGGTATTGTTGCTGCAACAGCAGTTACAGGCAATGATGATATTATCAAAAAAATTAAACATGCTTAAAACAAACAGGTTTACAAGAAGGTTGCTGCGGGTGCTGGGAGTGTTTGTGCTCCTGTTTATTTTACTGGCCATTTATCTTGTTTGGGTTTCAGATATAAAACCGCCTGAAATAAAAGACAAAAGTGCGGAACAATTACAACGCATTCAACACGACAGTGATTTTTATACCATCAATAATAACTGGCTTCGTAAAAGTAATTCCGGCCTGTATGAAATGTATGTGGAAGGAAAACCTTTTGAACGTGGTGTTATCAATGGCAAACTCAGTAAAGAATTATTACAAAGCCAGGAAGATTATTTTGCAGAGCAACTGGATAAAATGGTGCCTTCTTCTTTTTACCAGCACTTCCTGAAATATTTTATCGGTTGGTTCAACCGCAAGCTGCCGGATAATATCACCGAAGAATATAAAGATGAAATTTACGGCATCTCTTTATCAGCATCTGATAAATACAATTATATCGGCAGTCATTACAGCAGGTTGCTGAATTATCATGCTGCACACGATATAGGCCATGCATTACAAAATATGGCATTGGTGGGTTGTACATCTTTTGGCACCTGGGGCCCGATGAGCAAAGACAGCACGATGATTATCGGCCGCAATTTTGATTTTTATGTGAATGATGATTTTGCCAAAAACAAAATTGTGTTTTTCTGTAACCCTTCACAGGGGCATAAGTTTATGTCCGTAACATGGGGTGGTTTTATCGGAGTGGTATCAGGCATGAATGATAAGGGATTGACGGTTACCATCAATGCAGATAAATCTGAAATACCCACGTCTTCGGCAACACCTGTATCGTTAGTAGCAAGAGAAATTTTACAGTATGCCGAGAACATTGACCAGGCATTAGCTATTGCAAAAAAAAGAAAGATGTTTGTGTCCGAATCTTTTTTAATTGGCTCTGCCGAAGACAGGAAAGCCATCATCATTGAAAAGACACCTGATACTTTAGCAATTTATGACCCGAATCAGGATTATATAATGTGTGCCAACCAGTTTTTGAGTGATGCATTAAAAAATTCTGATGCCAACAAAATTCAATTGAAAGAAAATGCATCACCATACCGGTATAAACGCCTCACACAATTGTTACAGGAAAATGGGAAAAATACAGTAACAAAAACCATTGCCATTTTGCGGAACCATGAAGGTCTGAATAATACTGATATTGGTTTGGGTAATGAAAGAACGATGAACCAGTTTATTTCTCATCACAGCATCGTGTTTGAACCGCAACAACTAAAAGTTTGGGTTTCTACTTCACCCTGGGAACTGGGTGAATATGTTTGTTATGACTTAAAAAAAATTTTTGCCTTAAATGGTTTACATGCAGATAAAGAAATTTATGACAGAGCTGAGAATGTGCCGGCAGATAGTTTTATACAAACACAAGCGTTTAAAAATTTTGAAAGATACCGTCAGCTTACACAACAATTATCTGATGGCAAAGATGTGAATGTGGACAGCGTGGTAGCCATGAATCCTTCTTACTATCATGCTTATGTGCTGGCAGGTGATTATTGTTATAAAAAAGAACAGTGGTCAAAAGCATTGAGGTTTTATGAGGCTGCATTGACCAAAGTGGTTGCTACAGAACCAGAAGCTGAACATATCAAGAAACAAATTGAATCCTGTAAAAAGAAAACAGTGAAATGATTGTTGGCATCGGAACAGATATTATTGAAGTGGAAAGAGTAGCTGCATCCATCGAAAAACAAAATGGGTTCAGGGAGTTGGTTTTTTCTGCTGATGAAATTGCTTATTGCGAAAGCAAAACACATAAATACGAACATTATGCAGCAAGGCTTGCAGCAAAAGAAGCATTGGGCAAAGCGTTGGGCACGGGTTGGATGGAAGGCACCAACATCAATGAAGCAGAAATATTGAATGATGAAAAAGGAAAACCTTTCTTACATTTTACCGGCGCAACTGCAGCAATCATACTACCGATGAATTTTATTTTTCATGTTTCAATGTCTCATATAAAATCTATGGCCACTGCGATAGTGGTGGTGGAAAAGATAACTAAGTAAGCTTGTTATTAATAATATATAAACAAATCATTACCCATAAAAACATTGAATTGAATATCCCTGCATATTTTAACAACCATTCATATAAATCCTTGAAAAAATGGGCAAAAGAATTTGTCTATTGTAACCTACTCCAATGTCTCTTTAAAAAAATTTGAAGTTTAATGATATTTTATTTGTTTTGCCAGTTCGTCAATTAAATAATTTCAGATAAATAAAATAAGCAGATTTTTGCTCCTTATGAAAAATCATTTTTACAATAATGAATTAAGCATACAGGTGGATGTTGACACAGGATTTATTTGTTTACATTGAATAAAAAAATAAGAAATTACATTCATGAAATCAGCATTGGTAACAGGTGGTTCAAGGGGAATTGGAAAAGCAATTTGCATTAAGCTGGCATCAATGGGGTACCACATCCTCATCAATTATAAAAGCAATGAAACCGAAGCGCAGAAAACATTACAGGCTATCGAAGAAAAAAATGCAACTGCTGAATTAATCCCTTTTGATGTGGCTGATAAAGAAGCAGTCAAAAATGTGTTGGGCAACTGGATTGAAATGAACCCGGACAAACCAATCGAAGTGCTGGTTAACAATGCGGGCATAAGGGATGATGCATTGATGTTCTGGATGAAAGATGAACAATGGGAGGCAGTAATAAAAACAAACCTTGATGCATATTTTTATGTCACCAGACTGGTTGTGAGCAACATGTTACAAAAACGATATGGAAGGATCATCAATATAGTATCACTCTCTGGTATTAAAGGTATGCCCGGGCAGGTAAATTATTCAGCAGCAAAAGCAGGTATCATCGGCGCCACCAAAGCATTGGCACAGGAAGTGGGCAAAAGAAATATTACAGTGAACGCTGTAGCGCCCGGTTTCATTAAAACGGATATGACAGAGGATTTGGATGAAAACCAGCTCAACCAATTAGTGCCTGTAAACCGTTTTGGCACTGCTGAAGAAGTGGCATACACTGTTGGTTTCCTCGCTGCAAAAGAAGCAGCTTATATTACCGGTGAAGTAATTTCTGTGAATGGCGGTTTATATACATAGAAAAGAATCCATCAATTCTATTTCCTTTCAATTATAACCAATTAAAATTTTTTTCTAGGTTTAGTAAAAATTAACTCGCTTAACCATATCTGAAATTTGTTAACTTAACTGTCAAAAGAATAAAAGCTTTCTAATTTTAAATATGAAGAATTGATGATGAAGAGAGTTGTTATAACAGGATTGGGAATTTACTCATGCATTGGTAAAAACCTTGATGAAGTGGCTACATCACTATATCAGGGCAAATCAGGTATTGTACTAGATCCGGTAAGAAAAGAATTTGGCTACCGTTCAGGTTTAACAGGCTGGGTGGATCGGCCTAATTTAAAAGAACTGCTCGACAGGAGGTCACGTATCATGCTTCCTGAACAGGCTGAATATGCTTACCTGTCAACGCTTGAAGCTATTCAATATGCTCAGCTTGATGAAGAATATTTTCACAAAAGCGAGGTAGGAATTTTATTTGGCAATGATAGCTCTGCCGAACCCGTCATCCTTGCCAACGACCTGATGCGCCTGAAAAAAGATACAACACTGGTGGGCTCAGCTTCAGTATTTAAAACTATGAACTCAACTGTGACGATGAACCTCGCTACCATCTTTAAATTAAGAGGTATCAACTTCACTGTGAGTGCTGCCTGCGCCAGTGGTTCACATGCAATAGGGCTCGCTTATCTGTTTATAAAAACAGGGTTGCAGGAATGTGTCATTGCCGGTGGCGCACAGGAAATCAACCACCTTTCTATGGGCAATTTTGATGCGCTCTCTGCTTTCTCCACCCGTGAAGCAGAACCAGAAAAAGCATCAAGGCCATTCGACCGCAACCGTGATGGTTTAGTGCCCAGTGGTGGCGCTGCAACTGTGATTCTTGAAAGCCTTGAATCAGCTCAGAAAAGAGGCGCGAAAATTTTGGGCGAAGTGATTGGTTATGGTTTTTCATCTAATGGTGAACACATTTCCAACCCAACTGTAGATGGGCCTGAACGGTCTTTGTTAATGGCTTTGAAAGATGCAGGCAAGCGTGCCGATGAAATTAATTATATCAATGCACATGCTACATCAACACCTGCAGGTGATGCCAGTGAAGCCAAAGCCATCAATAATGTTTTTGGCGCTTCAAATCCATATATAAGTTCTACCAAATCTATGACAGGACATGAATGCTGGATGGCTGGCGCCAGCGAAGTTGTTTACTCCATGCTGATGATGCAAAATAATTTTATTGCACCCAATATCAATTTTGAAGAGCCTGATGTAGATTCTGCTAAATTGAATATTGTAAAAAGTACACTGGAAAGAAATATAAATGTATTTTTGAGCAATTCCTTTGGTTTTGGAGGTACAAATTCATCAATAATAATTTCAAAATACTGAACCTTGACTGACATGAATAGCAATGAAGAGATAATAGCAAAGATTAATAATTTTCTTGCTGAAGAGTTTGAAGTGAGCTTGGAAAAAATTGTTCCCGGGGCTGACTTAAAAGAAACACTTGATTTGGACAGCCTTGATTATATAGACCTGGTCGTTGTAATTGAAAATAATTTTTCTTTTAAAGTAAAACCAGGCGATTTTGCACATATTACCACCTTCAGCGATTTTTATAATTACATTATTTCGCGGGTAAATTCTAAAGCGCTTGTATAATGCCTTCCTGGCAGGGAAAATCTAAAGGCACTCCATTAGGATACAGCATTTTTGTAGCAATAATAAAAAAACTGGGTGTGCGCCCAGCCTATTTTTTATTGGCTGTTGTTGCTGGGTATTATTTTCTTTTTTCCTACAAAACTTCAAAACCTATCTATTGTTTTTATCGTAAGCGGCTTAACTATGGAAGGATATTTTCATTATATAAATTATACAGGAATTATTACAGGCTTGGACAGACATTGATTGATAAAATAGCCATCATGTCCGGCGCTGGCCAACAATTCACTTTTAATTTTGATGGAGAAGAAAACCTGAGAAACATCACTGCCCTGCAAAGAGGTGGTTTATTATTAAGCGCACATATTGGCAATTGGGAAATTGCAGGTTTTTTATTAAAACGATTAAATACCCGCATCAATATTGTGATGTTTGATGGCGAACATCAGAAAATTAAAGAGTACCTTGCTTCTGTAACAGAAAAGAATACTGCTAATCTTATTGTCATTAAAAATGACCTCTCCCATATTTTTGAAATAGCAGAAGCTTTGAAAAATAATGAACTGGTATGTATGCATGCAGACAGGTTTGTGGAAGGCAATAAAACTATTACTCACAATTTTTTAGGTGATAAAGCAAATTTTCCAATAGGCCCTTTTTTACTTGCATTAAAATTCAGGATTCCGGTTGCTTTTGTTTTTGCGATGAAAGAAACTACCTTTCATTATCATTTTTCTTCCACTGATGCAAAAGAATATGATGGTGATAATATGAATATTTTTATTGCACAAATTCTCGATGATTTTACAAAAGCAATGGAAGAAAAAGTCAAAGCTTATCCCGAACAATGGTTTAATTATTTTGATTTCTGGAAACAATGAACAAACTACCTGACATATTATCATTAATACCGCAACGCCATCCTTTTGTTATGGTAGATGCTTTACTGGAAGCTGACGAAAAAAAAGCTACCAGTATTTTTAAAATAGAAGAAAAAAATATCTTTTTTGAAACAGGCAGGTTAGCAGAAGCTGCACTTGTTGAAAACATAGCACAAACGGCTGCTGCAAGAATTGGATATTTATCTGTATTGGAAAATAAAACTGTCCCTGTAGGTTTTTTAGGTGCAGTTCAAAACTTTGAAGTATTTTGCCTCCCGCAATTGCACCAGGAATTAACCACAGAGATTGCAGTAGAACATATTGTCTTTAATGCTGCTATAATCAGTGGTTACACCAGGTGTGGTGCAACAAAAATTGCCTCATGCACTATGAAAATTTTTATTTTAAACTAAATTATCGTTTATGAAACACACAATCAAAGTACTCGTTTTTGCAGCATCATGTTTTTTCCTGAATAACAGTTTTGCACAAACAGCAAAAGACGTTTTTAACAACAACGAAACATCCATATTTTATCTTGGAGTTGATTTCACACAATCAAAATTGATTGACGATGTCACTGCCAATGAAAATGATATCCGTGACCGGCAATATGATGGCATTAATGAAGTAATTGTAGCCGAGCCAAAGAAATATGATATAGCCAAAGCTTTTCACAGAAGTGAAATGGACCATGACCTGGGTTATGTAAATAAAAAAAATGAAAACGCTAATGCTGCCGAAATTAAATCAACCAATACTGGAGATTTTCACCGTTTTACAGATGCTGATGTTGCAAAAGTTGTCAGCAGTTATGACTTCGGCAATAAAAAAGGTGTGGGGCTGATGTTTGTTACTGAAGCAATGAGCAAATCAAAAAAAGCAGTTGCAGTATGGGTTACCTTGCTGGATATGCAATCAAAAAAAGTATTGATGACAGAACGCGTTGAAGGAGTAGTAAGCAAGTTTGGAGGATTTGGTTTCAGAAACTATTGGGCATCTGCATTCAAGGATATGATTGATAATATCAGCAAAAAAGGGTATGATAACTGGCGCTCCAAATACGGTAATTAAAAAAATAAATTTTGTACCCGGTATGAATCATTATTTTGCCGGCGTGTAAATGTTGCTGGAAAAATAATGAGTAAAATACTGACTGAAAGAATAAAGGTATTGGTAAGGTTTAATGAAGCCGACCCTTTGGGTATGGTTTGGCATGGGCATTACATCAGGTATTTTGAAGATGGCAGGGAAGCATTCGGCAGCCGTTTCGGTTTGAGGTACCTGGATTTTTATAATCATGGTTATATTGTTCCTATCGTGAATGTACAATGTGATTATAAACGTTCACTCAGGTATGGTGAAACAGTATTGATTGAAACCCGATATGAACCCTGCGAAGCAGCCAAACTGATATTTCATTATACCCTTTACAATGCTGAAAGCAATGAAATAGTAGCAACCGGCCAATCAGTCCAGGTGTTTTTAGACAGGGAAAAACATTTACTCCAATTCACTAATCCTCCATTCTTTGAAGATTGGAAAAAAGTATGGCATCAATAAAATACTTGTGAGCAATTTTTAATCAAAACAAAACATGCAATTTTTTTCTACAGACAACACATCAGCATTTGAGTCAAAACATTTAGCGCAGGTCATTGCATTTGGACCAGTAGTTTTTCAGGTGGCAAGGGTGATGAGAAATTCAGGCATACTGAAAGCAATTGAAGATAGTGGTACAGCAGGTTTAACGCTTGATGCCATTGTGGAAAAAGTAAATCTCCCGCATTATGGTGTACGCGTTTTGCTGGAGTCAGGACTTGGTATAGGGCTTGTAATTTTTAATGAAGGCACTTACAAAACAACCAAGACAGCACATTTTATTTTGCACGACCCGCTCACCAACGTGAACATGAATTTTATTCATGACGTAAATTATAAGGGGCTCTTTCACTTAGAAGAAAGTATCAAAACCGGCAAGCCTGCAGGCTTGCAGGAACTGGGTAACTGGCCGACTATTTACGAAGGCCTTTCTCAACTGCCTCCACATATTCAAAAAAGCTGGTTTGGTTTTGACCACTTTTTTTCTGATACCGCATTCCCGCAAACATTGCCACATATCTATGATCACAACAAAATAAAAAACCTGTTGGATGTAGGTGGCAATACAGGCAAATGGGCAATTGCCAGTACACAATACAACAAAGATGTTCATATCACCATCATGGATTTGCCACAACAACTTGAAATGGCAAAAGCAAGAATCAATGAGTTGGTATTAAATGACAGGGTTTCTTTTCATCCCGTAAATATTTTAGATGAACAACAACCTTTTCCAAAAGGGTTTGATGCCATCTGGATGAGCCAGTTCCTCGATTGTTTTTCAGAGGATGAAATTGTTTCTATCTTAAAAAGGTGCCATGCAGCACTCGATGATGATGGCTATGTGTATATCCTTGAAGCATTCTGGGATAAACAACGTTTTGAAACAGCTGCATTTTGTTTACAGCAAACTTCTATTTACTTTACGGCATTGGCGAATGGCAACAGCCAGATGTATGATTCCAGGGTGTTTATTGCCTGTATTGATAAAGCAGGTTTTGAAATTGTTGAAGAAACAAATGATATCGGACTTAGCCATACTTTACTGAAATGCAGGAAATGCAGTGAATAGATTTTCCCTTTTACTTTTTGAAACAATAGAATTTTAAATAAAAGACAATTTTGTCCCGTATTTTTAAATGTCATTATTAATACCGGTTACAGAAATAAACATTCAAAATAAAATCCACAAATAAATTTATGCATACAGAAGAAACAGATGTACTCGTTATCGGTGCAGGCCCTGCAGGAACGATTGCTGCATCCCTTATTAACAAAGCAGGATATAAAGTAAAAATTGTAGAAAAGATGAAGTTCCCCCGCTTTGTAATTGGTGAAAGCCTTTTGCCAAGATGTATGGAAGCATTGGAAGAAGCCGGGTTTTTAGAGGCGGTAAAAGCAAAAGGTTTCCAGGATAAAGGCGGCGCCAAATTTGTAAAAAACGGTGTCATCTGTGATTATTCTTTTGAAGACCAGTTTACCAAAGGCTGGACATGGACATGGCAGGTGCCGCGTGCTGAGTTTGACACCATCCTTGCTAAGGAAGTAGAAAAACAAGGTGTGCCGGTATCTTATGAAACCACGGTGACTGCAATACAGTTTGAAGGCACTGCATCAACGACAACAGTTGAATATGCCAATGGTGAAAAAGCACAAATCAAAGCAAAATTTATTATTGACAGCAGTGGTTATGGCAGGGTAATCCCACGATTGTTTAATATGGATAAGCCTTCCAGCCTCATACCCCGCAAAGCATTGTTTGCACATCTAACAGATAAGAAAAGGGAAATGGCTGACGAGCCCAACCGTATTACTATCATTGTACATGAACCAGGAGTTTGGATATGGGTGATACCTTTTTCAAATGGCAACACTTCTCTTGGTTTTGTAGGCACTCCTGATTTTTTTGAAAAATTCAATGGAAGCAATGAAGAACAATTCCGTGCCCACATAGCAACACAGCCTTATATCAGTGAACGGTTCAAAGATGCTGAGCTGATTTTTGATCCAAAGGTGTTACAGGCATGGTCAACTACTACTGAAAAATTTTATGGCGATGGTTTTGTGCTTACCGGAAATGTTACAGAATTTTTAGACCCTGTATTTTCTTCAGGTGTAACGCTTGCAGCAGTATCAAGCCAGTTAGCTGCAAAGTTGGTGATAAGAACTTTGAAAGGTGAAACAATAGATTGGGAAAATGAATATACCAAACCGATGATGAGTGGTGTTGAAACATTTCGCAGTTATATCAATTACTGGTATGATGGCACATTAGATACAATCTTTTTCGCTACTGACCAGGACCCACTTGTCAAGAGTATGATTTGTTCTGTGTTGGCAGGATATGTTTGGGACCTCGAAAACCCTTATGTAAAAAATCACACAACAGCATTAAAAAAACTGGCCAACACCATTACAGTGCGGGATATGTTTCAGAAGAATCAGGAGTAGCGAGTTAGCAGCTTATTGATTAAATAATTGCAGTTAAATAACATCATTCAATCCTGTAATGAAACAGGTTGAGTGTTTGCATATTTCAAATCATACCAACGGTATTATTTTTTCCTGCTCACAACCATTTGCATCAAGTGATTTTTTTTGATAAACTATTGGATAGTCTTTTATTAAAACAATTTTATCCTGGCATCATAAACAAAATCATCCACATTAATAATTTTAAAATCTTTCGAGCCTGTACTTTTTGGATTAAGAATATAATTGAATTCCTGTGGGATAATGATTGATGGAATTTTAATTATTGGTGCAATTGCAGTTTTTAAAAGTTGTGAGCCCAAATCTTTTGTTGAAGCTGGTGCCGGTGATTTTTTCCAATTGCGGGGAAAGTCTGCAACATTTAATTCATGGATGCCTGTGTCCGGGATTTCAATTGCTGTGATACATAGCGACTGTGGAATATCTTCTATACTAATGTTTACTGTGTAATCCAATACTGCAAGCGCCCTGCTTTCAGAAGTATAAATGCATGGGAATAAAATATGATTCCATCTTCCACCATGCAACCTTGCACCTTCTCCCTTAAGTTCCTTGCTGAATTTTTTTCTGCCGACCCTGTAAACAACCATCTTTATTCAGTTAAGAGTAAACGCCATAGTCAATCCTGCCAATAAGGTTTTTCACTTCTTCCCTTCCAAATTGATTACTGCAATGCTCATAAGGCATTTTCCCACCTAATGCTTTATTTTCTTTAAACATCCACTGATTAAATTTCTCTTCATCTTCAAAAACTTCATATCCGTAAGAATATATTACTGCCAAACTGAGGATTCTTTCACTTAAAACGTTATTGAATTTTTCTGAACCGGTTTTATTGATGAGTGTAGCTCTTGTTACTGAAAGTAAATTTGCCAGTTTATCGTAATCGAGTTTAGTTTTTGCCTTTAAAGTCACTAAATCTTTTTTACTAATCCCTTTTCTTAATCTCTCCATTTTTTCAAAATGTGTCATTTGGCTTTCCGGTTTCTTACCGGAGTTTGAAAAGATAATAGTATCAGCCTTTTGAACATTACCTGGAACAGATCGTGCTTTTCTATCTGATGTAATACTTAATCGGTTGCCGGGAGAAAGTACTTTGATACCATTTTTTCCTGTATTCACTCTCACTTTTGCCATAGTATAATATTTTACTTATATGAGTATAATGATATACTAAACTTTTGATTTTGGAGAAATTATTTCAAGGATGCAAAATCAAATTACCAGGAGGGTTTTACACCAGGAAGGGATTTAAGAAGTTGAAATTTTATTCAACCTCAAAACAAAAACAGACAGGCTATATTTTGGTTAAATATTTGACATCAACAAAAAATATTTTTTGCAAACACTATTGTACAATGATATGTAGTTTAAAATTTTTAAGATAGTGATTTGAATTTTCCATCCCCACAAAAATGCCTTATCGCTTTATTAATTTCAAAGTTAATATTCTTGGGATTGAAGCAGTTTCATCATCAAAAAGTCACAAGGTAACAACCCCTTCTTTTACAGATAAAGACCATGCAACTGAATAACTGCGTCATATCTGTGTATTTAAACTTACATTGACTGAACCACATATTCAATTTCTGAAAGCCGTCAAACAATTTTATCTTGCCGCGATAAGTCATAATTTTATTCCAATGGAAAAAGAGAAGTTATTGCAGGATCTGAAAAAAAAGATCATAGAGAAATTTAACCTGAAACAACAACCCGCTGATATCGGCGATGATGAACCGCTTTTCGTGGAAGGCGTTGGCCTTGATTCAATTGATGCACTTGAGTTGATTGTGTTGTTACAACAGGATTATAAAATAAAGCTGGACAATGCCGAAGATGGCCCGAAAGTGTTTAAGTCTGTAAGCACAATGGCTGATTATATTATTCAACACCAGGATGCAAATGTTTAATCCCGTTTATATTGCCGGTGCAGGTGTGATTGCATCAATCGGCGATAATGTTGCCGGGTGCATGCTATCGCTTGAAAACTATCGTGACGGCATTGGCGAAATGCAATGGCTGCAATCTGTTCACCAGCATCAATTGCCTGTTGCTGAAATAAAAAAAAGCAATGAGGAGCTTGCAGAACTTTCAAAGCTTCCGGTCAATACTATCCGCACTGCCATGCTGAGCAAGATTGCTGCAACTGAAGCGCTCAGCAATTCGGGCATCACAGATTTTATGGGATTGAGAACAGGTTTTGTCTCAGCCAATTCAGTGGGAGGCATGGATAAAACAGAAAATTTTTTTCAACATTTTTCAAAAGACCACAACGCAGGCAGGTTGCGCAATGTTGTACAACACGAATGTGGAAGCGCCACTCAATTTGTTGCAGATAAATTAGGCATTCAACACCTGGCCACCACCATCAGCACAGCCTGTTCATCATCTGCCAATGCTATTTTTTTTGGAGCAAGACTTGTCAGGAATAATATCCTGGATGTAGTAGTTGCCGGCGGCGCTGATGCACTTACAAAATTTACACTGAATGGTTTCAACAGCCTGATGATACTCGACCATTTACCCTGCCAGCCTTTTGATGAAAACCGCAGGGGGCTTAACCTGGGCGAAGGTGCAGGATATATCGTGATGGTTTCAGAGAAGGCTGCAAAAATTTTAAATATTCAACCTGTTTGCACATTGAGTGGTTATTGCAATGCCAATGATGCTTATCATCAAACAGCATCATCACCGGAAGGTACAGGTTCTTATCTTGCCATGAAAGGCGCTTTGCAAAAAAGTGGTTTGCAACCTGGTGATATTAACTATATCAACCTGCATGGCACCGGCACAAAAAATAATGATATTGCCGAAGGCACAGCTATAAAAAATTTATTTCAACCGCAGTATCCAAAAATGAGCTCTACCAAATCTTTTACCGGTCATACTTTAGGAGGTAGCGGTGGCATTGAAGCTGTGTTCTCTGTTTTATCTGTTCAACAAGGTTATATCTATCCCAACCTTCGACTGGAAACACCAATGGCTGAATTGCCTTTTACACCTGAGACAAGGTTTTTAAAAAATGTAAATGTCAACCATGTATTATCCAATTCATTTGGTTTTGGCGGCAATTGCACTTCACTCATCTTTTCAAAACTGTAAAAAAATAATGAATGGAGAAGATGAAAATTTATATCAACGCAACCACAGGTATATCACCACAGGAAAGTTTTGGCGCTACAGTTTATCCAGAATCAATTACACAACATCCAGGCAACTGGTTCAATTCTATCGAACCGGATTACGATACCATCATTGATGTAAAACTGATTCGAAGGATGAGCCGCATCATCAAAATGGGCGCCGCTGCTGCATTAAAATGCCTGCAACAGGCTGAGATAAAAATGCCTGATGGCATTATTGTTGGCACAGCTTATGGATGTCTGCAGGATACTGAAATTTTCCTGCAACGCATGATTGATTACAACGAAGAATTACTGACGCCAACAGCATTTATTCAATCAACACACAACACAGTTGGCGCACAGATAGCATTATTACTGCAATGCCACCACTATAACAATACATTTGTTCATAAAGGTTTTTCTTTTGAAAGCGCATTGCTTGATGCCATCATATTGTTGAATGAAAATGAAATGAACAACGTGTTAGTGGGTGGCGTGGATGAATTAACCAACAGCAGTTTTGATATTTTATCAAGGTTCAGTTTGTATAAAAAATCATTGCCTGGAAATTTATATACATCAAAAACAAAAGGCACCATCGCAGGTGAAGGCGCTTTCTTTTTTTTGCTGAGCAACCTTGCTGCTAAAAAAAATATGGCAGTGTTGAATGCTGTTGATTTTTTTTACAAACCACAAAATTCTGACATCATTGCTGATAAAATAAATGCATTGTTGTCATCACAGGGTTTATCTATGAATGATATTGATGTCATCATTACAGGGAGGAACGGGGATATCAATAATGATGCATTGTATGATACATTGGAACAGACTGTTTTTACAGGAAGAACTGTTATTAATTTTAAACACCTTTGTGGTGAATACCCGACAGCAGGCGCTTATGCTGTATGGATGGCTGCATTGATGTTGAAAGAAGGGAAAATACCACAGGCTTTATCTTCACAAAAAACAGGTAATGAAAAAATCAGGACAGCGCTTGTGTATAATCATTACTTGAATGAACACCATTCTTTATTTCTTTTAACCGCATGTTGAATTTCAGGAATACCAATATTATTTTTTCATTGTTGTTACTGGCAATTGCATGGTTTTCTACCCGCGGTTTGATTTCATACTGGTATTTTGCCTGGCTCCTGATTGCATACTCATTGTTGCTTTTTTATGGTTCCTATTTTATCCAATCCGGTTTTTTTATGAACTCAGTTTGCTCTGCAAAGACCATGAAAAAAGAAATAGCAATCAGTTTTGATGATGGCCCTGTTGAAAATTATACACCGGAAGTTTTATCAATATTGAAACAACACAACATACAGGCTGCTTTTTTTTGTATTGGAAAAAATGTTGCAGCGCATTCAACTTTATTACAACAAATACATAATGATGGCCATGTCATCGGTAACCATAGTTTTACACACAGCCCCTGGTTTGATTTGTTTTCACATAAAAAAATGTCCGTTGAACTAACCATGACGGATGATACAATAAAAAAAATAACAGGTTTTAAACCCAGGTTATTCAGGCCGCCTTATGGTGTTACCAACCCTATGCTAAAAAAAGCTGTTGCCACCGGTAATTATATTTCTGTCGGATGGAGCATGCGGTCTTATGACACAGTAATAAAAGATGAAAAAAAATTATTGAAAAGGGTAACAAGAAAAATAAAGCCGGGCGATGTTTTTTTATTTCATGATAAATGTCTTTCCACTTTAAAAATTTTGCCAACATTTATACAATTCGTACAACAAAAGGGTTTCGATATTGTCAGATTAGATAAATTGCTTGATATAGATGCACATGAATAAGATTTTAGTTAGCTTGTTTTCAGTATTTATTTTTTGTTCTGTCCAGGCACAATATGCCGGTTACTCTGCTGTAAAAGATATCAATAGTTTCAGGCAACAATTTGCAACAGCCTCACAAAAGCTCAATAGCCTGCAAAGTGATTTCACTCAGGAAAAAGACCTGAGTATGTTGTCTGAGAAAATTATATCGAAAGGAAAGTTTTGGTTTAAGAAAGAAAATAAAGTGCGGATGGAATACAACCATCCTTTCAGCTATTTGATGATAATGAACGGCAGCAATATTTATATCAAAGACGGGCAGAAAGAAAACCGGGTGTCCACCAGCTCCAATAAACTATTTCAACAAATAAATAATATTGTGGTGGATTGTGTAAGGGGCACTGCATTCAGCAATAAAGATTTTAAATTCAATGTCTTTGAGAATACATCAAATTTTCTCATTGAGTTGACTCCTGTGGTAAAAAACCTGCAAAGCATTTTTAAAAATATCAATGTCATTATTGATAAGAAAGATTTTACTGTAGCCGGTATCAAAATGATTGAGCCATCAGGAGATTACACTAATATCAATTTCATCAATAAAATATTAAATCCCAATCTTGCTGATGCGTTATTTACTAATCAGTAGCTGGTTATTATTATTCGCATCCTGTAGTTCAGCATATAAAAATTTGCATAAAACACAGGGAGATGTAAGCTGCATACTGCAATTTCAACCCGATTTTTCAAAAGCATTATACTATACCGAAGTAAATGTTGTGGGCAAACATTTAAGCGGATTGTTATTGATAAAACAAATGCCCGATAGCAGCACCAGGATGGTTTTTTCGAATGAAGCAGGATTTAAGTTTTTTGATTTTTCTTTTGAAAATAATGGCGGGTTTAAAGTGTATTATGTTATTGACCAATTGAATAAAAAAGCAGTCATCACCACACTTAGAAAAGATTTTGAAATTGTTTTAATGCGACCGGCGAGCATGCAAAATGGATCGGTGAAGCGTGATGCAGATTCATCTTACAATTATTATACATTCCCACAGGAGAAAGGTTACAATTATTATATCACAGATAGCAGTTGCAAAAAAATGATAAGGATGGAGCGTGCTTCAAAACACAAAGCAGTTGTGGAAATACATGAGTTTGGTTTTGATAAAGGCCTGCCTGATTCTATCGGCATCACGCATACCCAATTCAATTTTAATATAGGATTGAAAAGGCTGGAGAAATGGTAGTGTGTCATTAAGCCTTTCTATCCAAATGCACATAACCACCATCCACATACATCAACTCGCCTGTGAGTGGATAAGATTTTTCTGACAACAGGAATATAACGGCATCAGCAATTTCACCAGGCTCTGTCATCCTTCTCTCCAGTGGGATTTTTGCATTGATCTCATCCAGTTTTTTTTGTGGGTCTGATTGTTGATTGATCCACCATTCATATTGTGGAGTATAACATTCAGCAACAACAATTCCATTTGAACGGATTCCATACACACTAAACTCTTCTGCCCATTGCGTTGTGAGTTGCATCCGCATACCGTTGGCTGCTGCATAGCCTGAAGTGCCCCCCTGCCCTGTTTGTGCAACTTTGGAACAGATATTTACAATGTTGCCTTTACTTGTTTTCAGTGCATTCAATGCAAAATGTGTTATGCTGAAATAGTGTGCTGCATTGACTTTCAGGGATTGTATAAACTTTTCATAACTACCATTTTCAAGACTTACTCCATCATTTAAACCTGCGTTATTAACGACTCCATCAATGTGATCAAATTTTTTCAAGATCATGTTTATAGCATTTTCACATTGAGCTGATTTAGTAAGGTCAGCCATGATGGCAAAACAATCTTTTCCGTTTTGATGTAATTCTTTTACCAGTTTATCAGCCAATTCCTGGTTGATATCAATGATACAGGGAACAGCATTTTCGTCAGTGAGTTTGCGAACAATGCTTTCACCGATGCCCCTGGCTCCTCCTGTTACAACGATGACTTTATTTTGTAATCCCAAATCCATATTTGAGACACAAGATAATGATAAAGAATTTTCATCAAGATTTTTAATCAACGAACCGGTGTGCAGGTGAAGGGAAACCAGGTTGAAAAGCAGTATAACTTTCCTTAATGATAGTACAATTTTTTTCGCGTTGAATTTCTTCAATAGCAGTATCCACAATTTGTTTCAAAACCTCCGGCGATGTTTGCACCCTTGCATTCACTACTACAGAGGATGTTGTATTTATTTCATCGCTTGTTGCAATAAGATTTTGTTCAGCAGCAGTATAGCTAAGTTTAATGCTTGCATCAATTAAAAATTTCAAATGCCCGATTGTATAACCTTCATCCTTAATTTTTTTATACACTGTTTGTGCCAATAGCCTTGCTATTGAAGGCGCATCATCTTTCACAGCGCTTATTTGCAAAACAGTATCCAGCCAGGCCAGCATGGCTTCACCTGTTCCATACAAATTGTAATCAATGTTTAATGAAGCCGGAATACAACGTTGCACTAATGGTGATATAAAATTCAACCACGATGTAACACTGCTTTTTTCCCTGCCATTAATGGCGATGATATTTTTTCCCGGATATTGTTGCTGCAAAAAATTCTGAATAGCATTGAATTTTTCTTCAGCTATCAAATCAATTTTAGAAATCACAATTGTACCGGCCTCTTCCAATTGTTTTGTATAAATATATTCAACTGGCTCATTCAGCAAATTTCTTTTTTCAATCAAAAGCATATACAACAATTGTGCATCAGCAAAGGTTGAAATAGTTACATCAATACCTGAATTGAACAGAAGTAAAGGTTTCATCACTGTTGCAACAATATCAGTGCATGAACCAACAGATTCAGCAAAAATAATATCAGGATTATCAGCCTGGATTAACGATTGAATATTCTCATCGAGTGCTGCATAGTTACAACAGAAGCATCCGTTAATCACCTGGCGATTGGAGATACCAATGCTTTCAAAATATTCTGTATCCACCAACCTGATGCCCTGGTCGTTGGTTATAACACCAACGGCCCTGCCTTCATCAATCAAAGTGACGCAGGCAGTTTGAATTGCTGTTGTTTTTCCACTTCCTAAAAATCCACTCACCAGGTGTAGCTGCATCTTCTGTAAATATTAAAAATAAAAAAGCAATATTGTCTTACTAAAGATAAAAACTCTTTACTTTTTAAGACCTCATCCGCCTACGGCGGACTTAGAACCCTTACTGGTAGAAGGTTTCAGACTCCTCGCATAATTATAGCCGGACAACAATGATAAAATAACGATATCCAAAAAGTTTACATCAAAGGCTTTACAACGTTATTATGAAATTGCTTTTTCATCATCATCATAGCAAACACATTCATCGGTGCAGATTGATGTTGTAATTTTTATGGGGTAACCCAATACAATTTCTTCAGGCAATGCTTCCCGCACATCATCAATGATAACATCAAATTCAAAATCATCATCTGCTTCACTGTTTTCTTTAAAAAGATAAACACGTTTTTTATCGCCGGCTTTTAATCCTTCTAATTGTTTTTGAAGTATGGGCAGAATCCCTGTTGAACCCTGCAAATAATTTACAGGTTGTTGTTGCATATTATCTTCCAGCACATCACCTTTTCCATTACGCATCACGTAACGCAAAGCCACTACCCTGTTATGGCCAACTTGAATCATGAACATTACATTTTTTTACTACCGATAACTGTATGCTCAATATCAATCTTCCCATACACTGTTTTTACAGAAACTTTACCTGCTTTAAAAACAACATTTCCAAAACCTGTTGCAGTGGAAAGAAATGAAGTGAAGTCGCCAATCTTTGAATCAACATACAAAGTTTTTTCTACTGCATCATAGCGCACACCTGTTAATGCCTGTAACATCCCATAACTGCTCATGGCACGTGCATACCAATGGCCACATTCATATTCATTGAATGGGTTGCGCGTCCTGCCATCATACCTGTTGCGGCAGAGTTGCACAATATCTAAACCCTGTTGCACAAAACCCATTTCCATCAAATGAGCTGCCACCTGGTATTCAATACCTGTCCACACTTCATCACTGTAAACAAAAGGTAATGACAGTTTACCTCCCTTTGGCCATGTGCACAATAACAAACCACCGTCATCCCACGAAGCATAAGCAGGACGCTGTGGATTGGCATGTTCTTTCAAAGATGTTTTCAGGTTGTATTTATGCACTGCAAGCAAATGACTGCCCACTTTTTTATCATCAACAAAAGAGGGCAGGCCACACATACTTCCAATCCATGCGCCTAAAATACCATCGCTCAAACAACCCTTTCCATATTGATATTTCGGCCCTTCTTCTTTTAATATTGCAATCGCTTCTGCGGAATAATCACCGCCAAATGATTTTGCAGTTGCAGGGTTTTGTGCCTGCAGGTTTTTGTATTCAATATCCTGTATGAAATATTCTTCATCAAACAAATTTGTTTCAAGATATGACTTGCCTTTGTTATATAAATTTTCATACCGGCTCACATCTCTATTTAAGTATTTCCCCATCAGTATGACCGACGTCAATGCGCCAAGGTAAAATGAAGTAATCATGCCATCAGGCCCCCAGAACTCAATATCATAAGTGTTGTGATGCGGTTCTTCAACGATGCCTTTACCTTTTGGGTCCCATGTGGCAATACAATAATCCATGCTAGTAATCACCACCGGATAAATCCTGCGCAGCCAGTCATTATCACCACTGATGCGCCACTCCCTGTAAACCTTCATGATGCCACCCAACTGACCATCAGATGCTGCATAGAAATCATGTTTTAAAGGGCTGATAGGAAGGTTAGCCCTAAATCCCTGATGGCCTTCCATATTCTGATTTTCGCAAAACTCAGTGTTGCGCAAAGTTTTTTCCAGCGATGGAAATAAATGCGGTATTGCCTGCGCATAATTCCACACATGCGTGCAGGAGCCATGACAACAACCGCCATCATCACCGCAACCTTCCCATGCCCACAACCTGCCATCGTATTGCCTCAGAACTGTGGGCGATTTTAAAATGGTGAGATTGGCAGCTACCGCTTCCATCACTTCGGGAGGAAGTGAACTGACATAAAAAGTTTCAGAGAAAAGTTTTGTTGTTGATAACAGTCCTGTATAATTTTTCAACCAGTAATCAGCAACTTCTTCCACATTATTAAACCTGCTGCTGTACCAGGGTTTATAATTGGGTGATGGATTTTTTTTACCGGTTGCCACACCTAAATCCTCAGGTGCAGCACAGCAACCATTTTCAGGATTACAATTTTTCTTTTCATCAAGCACCACTTCACCAATATGCAGATTTGTTGAAGGCACATACCAGGCCATCATCAACCTGATGGTCTTGACAGCGCCTGCATTAATTGTAAATGGCACAAATAATGAAGCGCCAGGGGCATCTTTTTCAACCGGTGGTGTATTTCTTGTTTTTGCATCATTCACTGTATTCCATGCCATCGTTAATGGGTCCCACCATCCGCCACGAAACCAACAATGGTCAACCACTGTATTTTTATCATCAGTAAAAACTGCAAATGCAGCTTCTGTTTCGGGCTTATCTTTTGCAGCATCCTGTTTCAATACAAAACCATTTTCAATAGCATCTATTTTATTCACTGCTCCTTCAGTACCTGCCAAGAAGTTTTTTGTATTGAATGAAAAAACTACTTCAAAATTTTGCGTTACCGTATTTGCGAATGTATATTCCAATCCACACACCGGCAGGCTACTGTTGTCTTCATCAGTTGGAATAAAAGGACTCCATCCTTTAATTGAAATATTCAAAGGAATATCTGCATCTTTCAATTGAATGGTAGCAAAAGGAAAATGTGTTGTACACTCAGCATCCCTGAAACGGGGTAATCCATAAGTTGTACCAGCTGCGCCATTACCTGTGCCACGGGGCCCAAACATTTTCCAGTCAGACACTTCACCTTCCAAAACTTTCACACCATGTTTCAAACCTTTTATTGCAATAGCAGAAAACATTGCAGGCTCATGATATATTTCAGGCCTGTTGCGGATGCTCATGTGTGAGATAGCGCCTTTGCCTTCCAGGCAAAACATACCTGCACCTAATCCACCCAAAGGAAATGCTACACGGTTAAGATATTCACCTGTATAAGGCGCATTATATTTTCTTTTTGGGGATGGATTTTTTTTAGTTTCATTGTTACTGATTTTGTCAACATTTGTTTCACCTGCTTTCAAAATGCCCGGGCTCACAGCCATACCTGTACCACCAATAACAACTGATTTTAAAAATGTACGGCGTTGATGAAGTTTATCCATGATACAATTATTTTAAAATTATTTTTTATCAAAAAGATACCGGCAACTAATTTTCACAGAGTCATGTACATTTCAGGATAAAATATTTGTCAACAATACAATTGAATTAATTCAACTCAATCCAAATACTGTTCAACGAATTCCCTTTTCAATATAATTACCCAGCTCAAGATATTTTTTATACCTACGTTGATATACCTGCGATTTATTTTTATCAGGTAAATATTCCACATCAAAACCCTGGCCCATTGCCTGCATTGCATCTTCCACTTTTTGATAAATGCCTGCAACAGTTGCAGCAAACATTGCAGCGCCCAAAGCACAGGTCTGTTCTGACTTATTTATTTTGATAGGCATCTCCATCACATCAGCCATGACCTGCATAATGTAAGGTGATTTTTTTGCTACACCGCCAATGCCAATTAAACCTTTGACAGGAATTTGTTGTGAAGTAAAACATTCAACAATTGCTTTTGCGCCAAAGCAGGTTGCTTCTACAAGTGAACGAAAAATTTTTACAGCATCACTGCCTAAATCCAAACCCATGATTACACTCGTTAAAGTGGCGTTGGCATCAGGTGTGCGACGCCCATTGAACCAGTCAAGGCTTAACTCATCTTCTTCCTGCAATGATAACTTAGATGCCTGCTCACTTAATGCAGGAATGATTTTATTTGTTACTGAAGTAATTGTTTCTTCATCAAACAAATTTTCTGTGAGGTGCAACAATGGCCATGATACAATATTTTTATACCAGGCATACACATCACCAAAAGCTGATTGTCCTGCTTCCATACCAATCATGTTTGGGATAACAGAACCATTTACCAAACCGCAAATACCCTTTACAAATTTTCCCTGCATTTCATTCACCGGAGCCACCAACATATCGCAGGTAGATGTGCCCATTACTTTACTTAAATAATAAGGTTCAATCTGCCCGCCAACAGCGCCTACATGCGCATCCATTGCACCAATGCCAACCAATACTGATGTTGACAATCCAAGTTTTTCAGCCCACTCTTTTGATAAACTCCCCGCAGGTTTATCAGCAGTAAAAGTTTGTGAAGGAAGTTTGGAAACATAGCCATTCAGCAAAGGGTCCAAAGAATTAAAAAATGATTCAGGCGGGAAACCATTCCATTCTTCTGACCATAAACCTTTATGGCCCGCAGTGCAGACACCACGTTTCATTTCGCTGATATGTTTACCACCTGTTAATAAAAATGGCATCCAGTCTGCATGCTCAACCCAACTATAACAGGCAGCCCTGACATTTTTATTGATGCGAAGAATGTTCAGTAATTTACTCCAGTACCATTCTGAAGAATAAATACCGCCAACATATTTCAGGTAATTAATTTCAAATTTTTTTGCATGCCTGTTTATCTCTTCTGCTTCCTGCATTGAAGAATGGTCTTTCCACAAAATAAACATTGCATCAGGGTCATCAGCAAATTGTGGTTGCATGGCCAATGGAACGCCTGCTTCATCCACTGCAACAGGAGTAGAACCAGTGGTATCAATTGAAATTGCTTTGATGTGGTTGCGCACATCATCACCTGTTTTTTGCAAACAATCATTTATGGTATGTTGTAATCCTTCGATATAATCAACCGGGTGTTGCCTGAATTGATTGGCGTCTGCATTGCAATACAATTGTTTTTTCCATCGCGGGTATTCAAAAGTAGATGAAGAAAGTTCATTGCCATTGTATGCATCTACAATGATTGCCCTCACAGAATCCGTTCCATAATCAACACCGATGACAAAAGCTTTTTCCATGATTAAATATTTTTCGGCAGGTTAATCAACAGATTTTACCAACATCATTTTAATCCATAAAAAATTATTGGCCGTATTTGTTGTTTTAAATTGAATCGTAGCAGAATTGTTTAAATCTGTAACATGGATATTTCCAACATATTCAATTGATGTCATTTTAACTGTAGCAGAAGACTGCAACCATTTTGATATTTGTGTTTGTCTTTGCCAGATGGAGAAATCGCAACCACCGGGTTGTTTTGCATAAGCAATAAACAGTTGATAATTGCCGGTTGGTATTGCACCCAAGTTTACTTTCAGCATACCATTATCTGGTGCAATGATATCAAAACTTTGCCCAACATCATTATGGTCCCATACAGATTTAATTGCTAAATCATTACCTATTTCAACTTTTGAAAACTGCGGGTAAATATTGATGGTATCCGGTATATACACTTTGATATTATCTGTTGAAATATTTGCAGCCAATTGCTGTGGCCTGTCACAATAGAAATAACTAACTGAAGTATAAATTCCAGGCACATTGTTATGCTCGCCACCATGCTCAATACTCTGATAAATATTTTTTTCAAAAGATATTTTATCTGATAGGAAAAACCTGTAACCACCTGTTCTTGCAAAAGACAAGGAATAATCCAACGAACCATGCAAAGGCAGGCTCATGGCTGCATCCCACCTGTTTAACAATGCATACCAGCCACCATTAAAATAATCTTCAGAGCCTGTGCCATGAAAACGCATTTCATTATCAATCACTGTTGAATCATCACCTTCAAAGAAAAGTGTCATGCCCGTGTTCAATCCCTGTGCCTGCAATACAGAACCAACGTAATGGCCTTTGCCCCGTGCTTCAAGAAAAATATGAGGCTGCCCATCTTTGGTTATTTCTGCATTGCGATAAGCATAAAATTTTCCTTCTGTTGCTGCATCTCTTGGCTGAAGGGTATAATAAATTTTTACATGCATAACTATTGCAGACAACACACTATCCTTTGCTGCCAGGCTTGTGAATGTTACACGGGCTTTTTTATCAAAAGGCATTGGCAAAAAACTATAACAGGTATTATTTTCAGTGCCAATCAACAAGCTTTGCATTGATGGTTGTCCATAAGCAAAACCAAAAAAATCTGCAACAGGGCAATCAATTGCAGGCAGCATTTCATCGTCCCAAAAAATATGCATAATGATATTTTTATACAAAGAGGCAAAACTTCCGGAAGGGCTAATCTCGATCCCTGCAATCCTGCCACCTGTATTCAAACTAAAAGCCTGTTTTGAATCACCTGGTTTTATAGAAAAAAATGAATCAGAAATTTTTGTATCACCATTTTTCATGGCAATAACTCTTGCTTTGCTGGCTTCATTGCTATTCCACAAACTGTTGATTGAATTCAGGGCAGATCTGACATCATTATTATTATTTTTTGTAAAAGGCTGAACAATGGTTCGTTTGTTATACAACCTGTAACCAATTTGGTGGAACATCAACTTTTTCCCCCTGCAAACAATTACACAATGTTTCTGAAAAAGTATAGGAAAATAGCAGTAATAACCACCAACCTGGTTGCCACAAAGTGGTGGCACAAAGGGATAAACTTTTCCGGAAAAAAGGTCCAAATAATTTATCGAGAGCGCAGGCTGTGGTGCATCATCAATATAAAAATCAAGTGTGTCATGTGTAGGTGTCGGTGTCCAGATACGATTGATAACACCTGCTCCTTTTACATCAAAAATCACCAGTGAGCTATCGGCATTTTTTCTTACAAATGAATATTGTCCACCAAAACCATCATTGTTGCCGCCGGTGGTATCATAAGATGAAACCTGCGCACAGTAAGTGTTTGAGCGATATGCAGGCAATTCATTAATGTTATACAATTGCTTCAACTCATCTGCTACTGTAATAGTTTTTTGTGCAGGTAAATTTGAAACAACACATAACAACATACATAAAATGAGTAGTCTCATTATGTTAATTATTTTTTGCAAAAATTATTCTTGTTTGTGTATTAATGCGCTGCAATCATTACAATCAAACGCAATCATTCAATGTTCAGAAAATATTGACCAATCAAAAATATTCTATCAAATCATGCTGTTATTTTATGCCCTTCAACTGCATAAAACAAAATGAATACAAATAAAGGTATTGGCACAAGAAAACCTGTTGACATACCAAAGTTATCAGCCACTGCACCCATCAAAGGCGGGAAAACTGCACCACCGGCAACAGCCATTACAAGGTAAGATGAAGCCTCTTTTGTATTTTTTCCAAGTGATTTAATTGCAAGTGCAAAAATGGTAGGAAACATGATAGACATAAAAAAGAAAACGCCATAAAGCGAAATCAAGGAAACCCAACCAAACTCTAAAGATACAATTGGCAACAGAACGCAAATAGCCAATGCGTATAATGCAAGCATGTTGTAGGGTTTAAAATATTTCATTAAAGCGCTTCCTGAAAAACGACCAATCATAAATAATAAAAATCCAAGAGATAAAAAATATGGCGCATACTGCACATCAAAACGGGGATGCATGTCGTGGTCTGTAACAAAATTTATCAGGTAACTAAAGACACCGGTTTGTGCTGCAACATAACATGCCTGTGCAGCAAAACCTAATGTGAAATGGCTGTTTTTCCACAAGGGTTTTGGAGAAATATAGGCCGGATCATTTACATCAGTTATATGACTTGAATCTGATGTTGCAGAGATATGTCCACCATGTGCAGCCAACTCATCTGCTTCTGTTATTTCAGGAAGTTGGATACGAGTAAAAATGAAAGCAATTGCCAAAACCACCAAGCCAATGATAGCAAAAGGAAGAATAATCGAAATCATTTTCTTACCTTCTTCATGGCTTTGGTTTCCATAAATGTATAATGCAATCAAAGGGCCTATCACCCATGCAAGTCCATTAAAAGATTGAGAGAAATTTATTCTGCGTTCAGCAGTTTCAGGCGGCCCCAGTTTTGTTGTATATGGATTGGCTGCAGTCTCAAGAGTGGCAAGGCCTGCACCAATAATCAAGAGACAAAATAAAAATAAAATGAAAGATTGGAATGTTGCAGTGCCTGCCGCAATCAATGCACCTGATGCAAAAAGTGAAAGCCCGAAAATGATTCCTTTCTTGTAACCATATTTTTTAATAAACATCCCGGCAGGAATTGCCATTCCAAAATATGCCCCATACAAAGAAAACTGGATAAAGCTTGATTCCCATTTTTCCAAATGCAACATCATCTGAAAATTCTTATCCAGCGTATCAAGCATGCCATGAGCAATGCCCCATAAAAAAAATAATGCACTGATGGCTGCAAATGGAACCAGGTAGTTAACTCCGTCTTTTACAAAAAGTGATGACTTGTTGTTATTCATTCGTCAGAGAATTTTTATTTGTATAGTGCACCGTAATTTTCACATGCCCTGTAATCAGCGCCTTCACCATCAGAGCCAAATGCATTCCATGCAGACGGCCTGAATATTTTTTCTTCATCCACATTATGCATACAAACAGGTATGCGCAACATTGCCGCCAAAGTAATCAATTTATCACCAATATGACCATAACTAATTGCCCCATGATTTGCCCCCCAATGCAACATTACATTATACACATCAGTGAATGCGCCATTGCCTGTAATGCGGGGTACAAACCAGGTGGTTGGCCATGTAATATTTGTACGATTGTCCAAAGTATCGTGTACGTGTTGGGGCAGGTCTATTGTTTCGCCTTCTGCAATCTGCAAAACAGGCCCTAAACCTCTTACCCAATTGATGCGGCACATAGTAACAGGCATACCACCTTTTGATACAAATTTTGATGAATAACCACCACCTCTGAAATAACCTTTATCACCAGGATACCATGTGGTTGCTTTTAAACAGTCATCAACTTCTGCATCACTTATTTCCCAGAAAGGTTTCATAGCAGGTTTGCCATTTTTCTGTTGTTGACCTGTTCCATCCAAAGTAGCTGAGCCGGAGTTAATCAGGTGAATGAAACCATTGGCTGCTGAAGCTTCAGGCCTCCACCCCGTTACGCGTTCAACAGCCTCAGGGCTCCAGTATGTTCTTACATCAGCAAATATCTGTGCAGTGTTGGTGAGCAAATAACCGAATAACATACTTACACCATTAAAGCAATCATTTTCTGTAGCCAACATAAATGGAGCACGAATGCCATCCCAGTCAAAAGATGAATTTAAAATTGCTTCAGAAAAATCTCCGTTAGGCAAAAAATCTGTCCATTGTCTTTGGCCCTGGAAACCTGCAACTATTGCATGATGGCCCAATGCTTCTTCACCAAAACCTTTATCTTTTAAGTGTGGGTTGCCCTGCATCAGGTCTCGAATTATCAAGGTCATCTTCACCACAAATTCCCAGTCTTTATCTTTTTGTTCCCTTGATGATTTTTTGCTTTTTTCATTGGCCAAATCATCACCTTCTTTACAATTTTTTTTCACCCACGACAATGCTTTTTCAAATTCAGCTTCATCATAAATTTTCTTTTCAATTCGCCGCAGCACTTCTGATGAGTCAACATATTCATTGCGCATACCCAAATATTCACGGAAGAAATCAGGTAATACAATTGAGCCTGCAATGCCCATACATACCGAGCCGATAGCGAGATAAGATTTACCACGCATGATGGCAACAGCAAGCCCGGCCTGTGCAAAACTTAAAAGTTTTTCTCTCACATCATCCTGTATATTTTCATCACCCATATCCTGTACTTCTCTTCCATAAATTCCGAATGCAGGCAAGCCCATTTGATTGTGTGCAGCAAGAGTGGCAGCAAGATAAACAGCGCCCGGTCTTTCAGTGCCATTAAAACCCCAGATAGCTTTTGGGATAAGAGGATTCATATCCATTGTTTCACTTCCATAGCACCAGCAGGGTGTAACTGATAATGAAACACCAACATTATTGACTTCAAATTTCTCTGCACATTTTGCTGCCTCAAAAACACCACCGATACAACTGTCTGCAATCACACATTGAACTGGTGAACCATCCGGATAATGCAATTCGTTTTCAAATAAAGCTGCAACTTTTTGAGCCATCTTCATCGTGGTTGTTTCCAGTGATTCGCGGACACCACCTAAGCGTCCATCTATTATCGGGCGGATACCAATCTTTGGATATATTGTCTTACTCATATTTAGAAAATATTTTTAGAATGATGATTTCAGGAATGATTTTTTGGCTGAACTATTTTCTTCTCACAATTCATTGTATCAATCACATCCCAACCATCTTGTTATTTAAAAGCAGATGTCACTTCATTTAAAGGCACACCCAATAATTTCTGGCTAATCATGTCAAGTGATTTTTCATCACCGGTGAAATGATACACTGCCTGTTTATGCATGATGGATTGTTGTGGTTGAAGGAATGCGGCTGGTGATACACTTTCAATCTCATAAAAAGGCCCCATTTGTGAACCATCAGCCAATGGGCCATCATTATAAGCATTGACTGCATCACCTGAAAATGGCGGTTTTGTTGTCGTCCATTCCTGGTTTAAATATTTTGCTGATGAATCAGGTTCAAACATCGCAATCGTCAATATTTTATTTTGTGCATCATAACTACCAATAACCGGTTTTGCAAATTTTGGTTTGATGCCGAGTTTGCCCCTGCTCTTGCCATCAGCTTTAAACAATAACCTATTATCATCATGATGCAACCTGTCTGCAGTTATTTCACCAAAATAATTGGTTGTGGCCACATCACTAAAATTTACACCTGCTGCATTTTTATAAGGAACAATGATTACTGTTGATGGTGTATTTTTCATCATATCTAAAATCCAGATGCAGGGCATGCCGGCAGCTTCTGTCCATGCATCTTTACCTGTGTTGGTTAAAGTATTGATAGTTTGGTAAGCCACCGTTTTTACAGTATTATCCAATGACAGGCCTGTGTTGTTTTTTATTTCATCACTATTTAAAATATCCACTTGTCTTGTTACTGATAATTGCAAATGTGTATTATGGTAGTTTATTAACTGCATATCTTTTTGCATGGTTACAGAGTTGCCTGTTTGAGCTGTGATGTTCCAGGGTTCTGTATCATAAGCGGAAGGTGTTTTCCAATGAGCAAAGACCATTGAATCGCCCGGTTGAAAGAACAATGAAAAAGGTCCGCCTTCGGGGCCAAGCCATAAACGGTTTTCGCCACCATAAGCATTCATGTGTGCATCTTCTGGTCCGTTGAATGCTTTGTAATTTACCCAGCCAAAACTAAAACCATTATCACCATTTGCAGTGGATGTAAAAACTTTACCCTGGTATTTTGGTGAAACAATAATTTGAGATTCACCATTATTTGTTTTTAACACAATTACACTATCATGTTGCTTTAAAAAATTAAGATCAAAACCAAATGTACCTGCAGCAAAAGTGCCGGTATCCTTACCATCCTCTGGCCCTTGCTTGCTTGTTGTATTATTACAGGAAGATGTAAGCATAATAATAAAGATGATTGTTATTGTATAAAAACAGGTGTTGTTGGAAAACCGGGAAAGCCTTGAAATTAAGTTTGTACTTATATCCATATTTTAATCGTTTAAGCCTGATGTTAAAAATATATTTATGATTTGCTGCCACAACTTTCACGAACCATCAGTTTGGCTTCTACAATCACATCAGTTATTTTTTTAGTTTTATTCTGCAGCTTATTTAAAACAAGCTTTACAGTTTCAATGCCAATATCAGTCAATGACTGGCTCACATAAGTAACGGGAGAATAAAAGAAATCAAAAGCATCACTTTCGTCAAAAGAAATAATTGCCAAATCATCCGGCACTTTTATACCCAACCTGTTGATTTCTTTTAACCCTGCTACTGCCAGAGAGTTGGTGGCAAAAAACAAAGCATCCACCTGCAATGGTTTGAGCAATGCTTTTAATTTAGATGCAACATCTTTTTCAATATTCTTATAACTTGCTTCAATCAGCCATTCTTTTTTAAAACGGATATTATTATCTTTTAATACTGCTTTATAACCCTGCTTCCTGTCCTGCATGTGTGATTGTTTGGTATCATACGCCACCATGCCTATCTTCCTCCGGTTATTTTTTATGAGTTGTTTTATTGCTTTACCGGCAGCAGTAAAATTATTGATGTGTACACAGTCTGCTTTCAGTCCGGGAAAGAAACGATCCATCAACACTACCGGAATACCTCTGTTGATGATAGATTCAATCTGCGCTTCAGTGCTTGCAGCCGGTGTGATAATAAAAGCATCTACTAACCGGGTAGTAAACACATCTATCAGGTTAAGTTGTTTTTCTGCATTTTCATCACTGCTACCGAAGATAACCACATAACCGTGTTTCTTTGCTTCATCTTCTATTATCCTTGCGATGGTAGAGAAAAAGGGGTTGGAGATATCGGCAACAATTAATCCTATTGTTTTTGTTCTGCCCATCTTCAGGCTTTTGGCAATAAGATTAGGCTGGTAGTGTAAATCTGCAGCAGCTTTCCTGATTTTCTTCACCATATCAGCGCCAACCCTTGCTTCTTTTTCCTTTCCATTCAAGACATAAGAAACCAGTGCTGTTGAAACACCGATATGTTGAGCTACATCTTTAAGCGCTACTTTTTTTTCCACTACCTGAACATTAGTTTATACAAATTAGAAATCCTTCAACCTTATTATAACTGTGCTGCAATCTCTTCCGGCTCCAGGTTGCCTTTTATAATTTTTTTAAGCTGGCCAGTTTTGTCATATTCAGCCACAAATGGGAAATGCTGTATGTTATAATATTTCTGCACGATAAATGTATAACCTTCCGAGCCAACTTTAATATTTTGATGACTGGATAATTTATACTTATCGTCAAAAGCTTTTACTGCTTTAATATCTTCATAAGAAATCATCACCAATTGATCATTCTTAAGATCATTCACACGTTTCATCATTTTTTCAGTAAACACTTTGCAATGATCACAGGTGGGTGAAAAATATACCAGTATGACAGGCTTATTTTTTGCAAGCTGTTGATAGGTATAACCTGCACCGTTGGTCAGCCTGATTTTAAAGGGAGCAATGGAACTATTGCCCCCTTGAGCTAACAACTGCATGTATATGAAAAAACCAACTAAACAGAGAATGCTTTTTTGCACGGCAACAACTATTTTATAAGAATTTTATACTTGTCAAAAAATACTGAATCATTTTTTAAACATTAATTCACTTCGAGATGATCTTTATCAGGCAATACCGGGAATGGATTATGCGGTTCTGTCTGATACCAGAAGACCGTTGTAGCAATATCGTCCTGCAAAGGAAGATAACGGCCACCATCGCGCCAGCCCAAAGCCTGTATCGTTACTCTTAAATCTTTATCAAATCTGATGGGATCTTTGATATGCCAGCGATATAAACCAAACCGCTGAGCTATCTGGTAATGACCATCACCTTTTATCACCTGGTGTAAACCTGTATAAGGATTTGAGAATTCAGTATAATTCACTTCATCCACACCGGCAGCATTTTTTTTGCGGGTATCAAAATCATAAGCACCGCAGAAATAGTCTTCAGTGCCTGTACCATTTATAGTAGGATAATCAGTATCACCATCAATAAAGAATTTAATTTCACCTTCACCCCACCATCCGTTGTTGTGTACACCATAAGCCATATATGTGCCTACATACTGGCCTTTGCCTTTGATGCCATCCACCAACACATAATCCTGTTTATAAGGTAATGGGTTAGTACGGCGGAACTGTGCATGAAAATATGCCGCATCACTCGGCACAGAAGTCAGCGTATAATCTACCTGGTAATATAAGACCATATCCTTTTCATCTATATTTTCCATGGTAACCCTGCATTTTTTTCTGAAAGGCATAGGCCAATAACAATTAAACCCACTGCCCGGGTTGGCGCAAACAGCCAATGAACTCAACTGAGCAAACTGTCCCCATCCCTGGCAGAAAAAATCGCCCACGGGTACTTCAACAGAAGGTGTGGTTTCATCATCCCAATAAAAACGGAGAATAGAATAACGCCAGTTGCCGGTGGGTGTCATCCAGATGTGCTGTATGGCGCCAGGCCCGGTTATTTCTGCTACAGTAAATGTGGTGTGTGATTTAATAATTACACTCGGGCTTATTTTCCAGCCTTTACCTAAATCCCTGGCAGCACTCTGACCCGTACCGGTTGTTGCCATACCGCCTTTCCCTTTTTCGCCCGTAAAATTTTCAGGGCTGATAGAACGTGTTTTGGCATCAGACAACATAAAAATATTACTCATGTCAGAATTGATACCATTGAAGGATTGCGCAAATGCGCCAACAGTTATGAAACTTACGAAAGCAAGCAAAAGTCTTTTTTTCATTCGCATAATTTTTTATTGATGAGATATCAGCCTAAAAATATTTTTTTATTTTGATTAATATCCAACATTTTGTTTATACAGTCCAAACGAGTAATTCATCTGAGGTTGAGGTATCGGCATAAATTCATCACGACCTGCTGTGAAATGTGCATCAGACATCCATGACCTGTTGCGTGGATATTCTTTGGCAAAATATGCATTTAATGTTGGTTCTGCAATGCCCCAACGCACCAAATCATACCAACGTGTACCTTCCATTGCAAACTCGAGACGGTCTTCCCACATCAAAGCTTTCCATGCAAAGTCATTTGTCCAGTTACAATTCACACCATTCTGATACAAACTGATTTTATAATTCAATGTTGGTGTGCCATTAGCAAAAATTAAACGGCCTGTGCTATTGGCAGCCCTCTGCCTGATCTGGTTAATTATTGGTAATGCTTCGCCTTCTCTTCCCAACCTTATCAGTATTTCTGCTTTCTGCAATAAGACCCTGTCAAAACGAATGACAATTTCATTTTTTGAATTCCACATCCAGAAAAGATTTACTAGGCCGGGGCAATCAGATTCAACATTTTCTTTTAGTGAGTTAAAAAAACCGTAGTTTGTCGGGTCTCTTGAACCGCTGCTATCGTATAAAAGGTTTTGCTGGTATTTCCAGGGTAATCCTGGGATAGCAACTGTATGGCCGATACGAGGATCCCATTCATTGTGATCAAAATAAGTTTTCTTATCAGTAATTTCTTCATTGTTGAAATTATCAAACATTGGTATGCCATCTGCATCTACTTTAAATGCATTCACCATATCATAAGAAGCTTTATGAAAATCGCAGCAACTGAAACTTGGCGGCCACCAGGGTGCATTCAAAGGTGTGCTCCCGTTCAGGTTACCATTAGGTGTGCCATCACTATGTGTATATTGCCATTCAAAAATTGATTCAGGAGACTGGTTGTCGTAAGAGTATAAAAAGTTTTCAGCAAAATCTGGTGCAAGACTATACTTACCACTATTGATTATATCATTCGCTAATGTCAACGCTTGTGATAACCTGCTTGTATTGATATTGACAACCTGGTTATTTTCATCCTGTTCATACGCCATCCACATTAAACATTCAAGCATCTCAGCTTCTGCTGCATATTTTGTTGGCCTTCCTTTGTCTGATTGAGTTTCAGGCAGGGCGCTATAAGCAGCAGCAAAATCATCATAAATATGTTGCCATAGATACAAATCGTTTTGTGCTGTATCAGGATGGTTTGGCGTATGCGCAATGGAATCATTTGAAGCAACTGTTTCATCATAGTAAGGCACCCATTTATACCATTTCTTCAGGTCTAAATAAAAATATCCGCGCAGGAATTTCACTTCTGCGATTCTTTGTTGTTTCAAAGGATAAGCAGCTTCGTCAATTGAGTTTAATGCCCTCAATGCAGTATTGCATCTTGATACGCCTTCATATTGACCATACCAGATACCATCATTGTTACCTGCACTGGGTGTATTAAGTGAAAATACTTCCCATTGGTACCAGGGTATCTGGTCACCAATACCGCCACCACCTTTATATGAATCGTCCGACTTGATATCGGCCAGCCAGGGCGCTAATTTCTGGTTCAAAGTAAATTCATGCGGATACCATGCATAAGCTGCTATCACAAGTCCGTCCACATTTTCAGGAGTGCTCACATTGCCTTCAGTAACCACCCCCTGCGGTGTAACATCTAAAAACTTTTTGCAACCTGCTATTGTAAAAATGATTACTGATAACAGTAAAATACTTATGTTCTTTTTCATTGTCATCTGTGTTTTTTGATTGATAAATCAGATGTATCTTCTTTAAAATTTATTGATTGTTGTTTTAGAATGTTACCTCTACCCCCAATTTGAATAAGCGTGGAATAACATAAGGATTGGCATAAGATGCACCATCCGGATTTTCAGGATCAGGACCAGTGTATTTTGAACTTTTTATCATGATGAGGTTTTGTGCCATCACATATACATAAAATTTTTCCATACTTATTCTTGATACCCATGATTGCGGAAGGCTGTATCCTATCTGAATATTCCTGAGTTTTAAATACTGGCCTGGCTCAACAAAATAGGTGGAAGTTCTGAGTTCATCATTGACATTATTTAGTGACAATGCCGGAATTGTTGATTTGGTATTAGTCAGTGTCCATGCATCTAACACACGGGTTGGATGATTAAACCCATTCTGTATCCATACATTCCAGAAATCACTGTAACTCTTCCATTGATCATAAACCTGTACGCCGGCAACACCCTGCCAGAACATAGACAGGTCAAGGTTTTTATAATTAAGATTGATAGAAAAACCATATTCAAATTTTGGGGTTACGTTACCATTGCTAATCCAGGTGCGGTCATAATCATAATCAATCACACCATCTGGTTTGCCATCAGGCCCGGAGATATCTTTATAACGTATCCTGCCAATGCCTTTACCAGGCTGTACTGCAGAGTTATCCACTTCATCCTGGTTTTGAAAAAGGCCATCAGTGATAAATCCATATACAGCACCCCAGGGGTGACCGGCGATACCATCACCTTTTAATGCAGAACCACCCCATGTATAAGTTACAGTTTTAGGAAGGTCATTCACCAAGTTTTTATTGTAAGCTACATTGCCACTAACCTGGTAACTAAAGTCCTTGCCTGAATTACCATGATAAGATAAAACAAGTTCAACACCTTTATTCGTCATATTAGCAGCATTGATGTATTGATAACCACCTTCACCGATTGCACCAGGGTATGGAGGAAGTATCAACATACCATCAGTATATTTCCTGTAAAAATCCAATGAACCTGATATTTTCTGGTTGAGAAAACCGAAATCAATACCTATGTTAGTTTGTGAAGTCGCTTCCCATTTTAAATCAGGATTACCTGTTTGAACACGATAGAATCCTGAAGGCAGGTTGCCGGTTTCATTACCACTAATACTATAAGAAGTATAGTTATAATTAGAAGCAAAGAATGTTTGTGCATTTAATGAATTGATTCCTGCAAGGCTTCCATTCTTTCCCCAGCTTGCCCTGAGCTTCAAATCTGAAATCACTTTGCTACCTGCAAGGAAATTTTCCTGGCTCAATCTCCAACCCACAGCGAATGCAGGGAACAATGCAAACCTGTTGTTGGAACCGAATTTAGAAGAACCATCATACCTCACTGAACCTGATAAAAGATATCTTGAATTATAAGAATAATTGAATTTACCAAAATAAGAAAGCAAGTTGTATTTATCACCACCACCACTTACAGTCATGTTGCCGGTGGCATTACTTAAATAACCGAAATCATAATTCTGAAATGCAATTGTCTGGCGGTTACCATCCATATATTCAGAAACAAATTTGTTAGCTTCCATACCTGCCAGCACATCGAGGCTGTGTTTGCCTGTATTTAATTTATAATTGAGGGTGTTGGTAAGATCAAGTTGTGTTTCTCTCCAATACCATTGGTCCACACTGCTGGTTGGATTGAATTTGCCGCCGGCTTCCTGAAAAGTAAACTGGATATTACGATGGTAGCCATCAGTATAAATCAAACCCAGCTGAGAGCGGAAAGTAAAATTTTTGAGGAAATAAATATTCGCATGTACATCACCATATATTTTATTGTATTTATTTCCGTTATCCTTATTTAGTGTGAGTTCACGCACAGGGTTCCAATAATCATCCATACCTAAAGCAACTGCAGAGCCACCCCAGCCACCATCAGTTGAATGTACAGGAATGATTGGAGGTTCAATCAGTGCGAGGTGGGTTACATTTTGATTATGGTCTATCAGATGTGAAGCTTCCAGATTTTCACCGATAGTGAAATGGTCACCAATCACTTTATATTCTGTATTCACCCTTACAGTAAATCTTTGAAAGCCTGTATAAATCTGGGTACCTTCATTTTCCATATAATTTAATGAAAGAAATGAAGTAGATTTTTCATTTCCGCCGGATACTGTCAACTGGTGGTTATGCTGGATACCATTTTGAGAAATTGCATCTAACCAATTTGTATTGGCAGCTATCATTGTTGAATCTGCATTGAGGTATTGACGTGGTGTTACTTTATCCAATACTGGTATTCCGTTATTATCTGTATGCCAGTCATAAGTATAAATCTGTGTAACGGCAGCGGGGTCCTGTCCTCCGTTAACGGCAGCCTGCCACAATGCCTGACCATATTGTTGTGTATTCAGCATATCCGGCTTATTATTCCAGTTAGCTAAACCCACAGAACCATGATAAGAAATTTTTGTTTTACCTGCCAGCCCTTTTTTTGTTTGTATTAATATAACACCAGCACCACCCTGGGTACCATAAATGCTGGCAGAATATGCATCTTTTAATACCTGCATGGATGCGATGTTATCAGGATTGATATCGCGCAGATTGGTATAGCTGGGTACTCCATCTATAACGATCAGCGGATTGGCGCCGTTCAGAGAAGTAAGGCCCCTCACCTGTATGCCCACATCACCTGCGGGATTACCATCTGTTGTAATATGAAGGCCTGGCACAACGCCCTGCAAAGATTGCATAACATTGGTGCCGCCATGCCCTTTACTCAATTCGCTTGGTGTTACCACAGCAACGGCGCCTGTAAGGTCTGCTTTCTTCTGAGTCATATAACCGGTAACGACTACTTCATTCAAATCAGATGCAGCATCATCTTTCATAACAATATTCATCATCAAATCATCACCTACAACCACAGTCTGTTTTACTTTACCTATATAAGAAATCTCCAAAGACTGGCCTTTGGCCGCATTGATGGTGAAGCTGCCATCTGCATTTGTGGTAACACCGGTCTTTGTACCGGCAATCCTTACTGTTACACCAATTAAAGGATTGGACTTTTCATCGGTAATTTTTCCTGTAACAGTTGAGCTTTGCGCCAACAGGAAAGTATTAAAGAATAATAAAGCAGGTAATAAAAAAACAAATTTTTTCCCTGCCTGCAGCAATGGTTTTATGCATCTTGTAATGTTTGGTAATAGATGCTTTTGAAAAAATGGTAAATACATAGCGATGTTTTATTTATTTAATGAGACGACAAAGGACAACCATCCCCTTTGGGGCAATACCCGACATATCGGTCATCAGCACAGGATGAACGACCGGAGTAATTCAGTAAACAGTTTTATATAATTATTTTTTTAGTACCAGCAAACCTGTAAAGCGACAACCAAACAATGGAGGCGTAAATGCTTTACACAGGGAGCCCAGCAGAAGCGATAGTAGCATAGCAGGTTATTTAATCGTTTAAGCAATTTTTGATTTGTTTTATCCCGGGCTGGCAGCATCAATAAATCTTTGTTTAATCGTTTAAGCAGTAAAAAATTAATCCCCACCGAAATAAGACAAAACGAAAATATAGTTATTTAATCGTTTAAGCAAAATTTTTTTATACTTTTTTTTAAAAAAAAATTTTACTGCATTTTTTCTCATTACAGCATCTCATTATTTCAAATTAAAAGCGTTCGTCAAACTTTACCTAATTGTTGCAAACCGGTGATATATCTTTGAAAAAAACAAAATCTGAAAGACAGAAACCGATGACACGTAAATTTATTTTCCTGGTCAACCCAATTGCAGGTATTAAAAAAAAAGATGTTGTCATCCAACATATCAATGACGTTTTTACCCACAGAAATTTATATTACCAAATTATTCATACAGATCCTTCCGGTGAATATGCATTTGTAAAAGAAAAGATTAAAAAAGAAAATATCACTGACATAATTGTAGTAGGTGGCGATGGTTCTGTTAACCAGGCAGTACATGCAATGCACAAATTGCCCATACGTTTTGGCATCATTCCACAAGGCAGTGGTAATGGACTTGCTTTTGCTGCAGGCATTCCAAAAAATCCGCTGAAAGCATTGGAAATAATTATCAATGGCCATGTATCAAAAGCAGATGCGTTTTCTGTTAACCATCACTTCGCATGCATGCTGAGTGGTATTGGTTTGGATGCACAGGTGGCACATGATTTTGCTGCACAGAAAAAGAGAGGATTGTCAACATATATAACTCAGACTTTACAGAATTATATTAAAACTAAAGGATACAGTTTTGAAATTGAGACAGACAATATTTCATTTAGCACTGAAGCATATTTTATCAGTGTAGCCAACGGTAACCAGTTTGGCAACAACTTTACCATTGCACCAAAAGCAATATTAAATGACGGTTTATTGGATATTGTAATTGTAAGAAAAATAAACAAACTCAAGCTGCCTGCAGCAGTATTCAAACAATTAAGAAGTAAAAATAATTTGCAGGAAATAATTGCAGGTCACCAGCAAAAAGATATTATTTATTTTCAAACACCATTTCTTGTAATAAAGAACCCAGATGCCGCCCCTCTGCATATTGATGGTGAACCGATGGTAAGTTTTCCTGAATTAAAATTTGATATAATAAGGAATTGTTTTGAACTGTTACAACCAGGAGGATAAAATATCAAAAGAATTTTTACTGAAGACAAAACTTCTTTCAATAATGATAAAATTCATTTTCCTACATCAATACATGTATAAAAATGAAGCCAGGTATTGAATATGAAATACAAAAGTATCCTGATGAAATAAATGCCTTTCAGGAAAATTAAACCTTCCTTTTATCTATTTCATGGCATAGAGTTTCAAAAATTTCATCAACACTTCCTTCACCTTTTATATGTACCACTTTATTGAACCGAGCATAATAATCAGCTACTGATTTAGTTTTGTTTTCATACTCTACAATACGGCTACGGATAATATTTTCATTGGTATCATCACTACGGCCACTGCTTTGACCGCGGTGCAACAGGCGTTTCACCAGTTCTTCTTCTGATACATCAAGCGCCAGCATTACAGCAATTGAAGTTTTTTTCAACTCAAGTAATTTATCCAGGGCCTCAGCCTGTGCTTCAGTCCTGGGGAAGCCATCAAACAAAAAGCCATTGGCTTCAGGATTTGTTTCCAGTGCCGAACTGATCATGCCAATCACCACTTCATCAGGTACAAGCTGGCCAATATCTATAAAGTGCCTGGCCTCTAATCCCAATGGCGTTTGCCTTGAAATTTCATTTCGCAACAAATCTCCTGTTGAAAGATGTTTTAAACCATATTTGGAGATTAAGTTTTGGCTTTGTGTTCCCTTACCGCTTCCCGGAGGGCCAAATAAAATAATATTAAACATTGTTATTACTTACTCCCTATGCTCGCAAATATAATAGCTGGAAGTTAAAAAGCAACGGTTTCATTCAACACAAAATCTGTTTTTTATTTAATTATGTAATTTCACACTCGAAGGATGATATGCTTTAAAAAGATATCCTTTTTTCTGCATTCTGTTATTTTTAATTTAATAAATGATGCTTTTATGATTGATGAAGTAAAACCCGGTTCAGACGATGCATATTCTTCTTCTGAAGAAAAAATTGTTTTGAGCAATGAAGAATGGAAAACGCGATTGTCGCCTGAAGTGTACCACATAGCAAGAGAAAAAGGAACTGAAAGGCCTTTCTCGAGTAAGTTTGAACATTCATTAGAAACAGGTAGATATTATTGTGCAGCTTGCGGCAATGCACTTTTTGAAAGTGATACAAAATTTGAAAGTGGGTGTGGGTGGCCAAGCTTTTATCAACCAGTTTCAAAAAGCTCTATAATTTATGCACCAGACAACAGTCATGGCATGCGCCGCACAGAAGTAATGTGTGGAAGATGTAACGCTCATTTAGGCCATGTATTTGAAGATGGCCCCCCTCCCACTGGTCTTCGTTATTGCATCAATGGCGTAGTACTGGATTTTCAAAAAGCAAAACAAGCGGAAGCCAATTATGAAACTAATCATAAAAAGACTTCCGGCTCATAATAATCTCATAGGTCATCAAATTGATATATCGGTGTAACAGAAGAGAAATCACCTGGCTGTAAATTAAACAGGTCTTTAATAATACCATCTTTCAAACCATAAGCCCAACCATGTAATACAGGTGAATTGCGTTCTTTCCATGCACGTTGTATGATGGAAGTTTTTGCCAGTTTTAAAACCTGTTCTTTTACATTCAACTCTACCAGCCTGTCTGCTCTTTGTTCTTCATCCTTTATTGCAGATAATTCTTCTTCATACAAACAATATACATCTTTAATATACCTCAGCCACATGTTTAAAACCAAATCATACGTATGGTTGCTCATTGCTGCCTTTATACCTCCGCAACCATAATGGCCGCATACGATAACATGATTGACTTTAAGGTGGTTTACAGCATAATCCAAAACACTTAAGAGATTCACATCCGTATGAACGACAAGGTTGGAAATATTGCGATGCACAAAAATTTCGCCCGGCTGTGTATTAGTGATTTCATTCGCAGGCACACGGCTATCGCTGCAACCAATCCATAAAAATTCAGGTGTCTGCAGTTGTGCCAGCTTATGAAAATATTCCGGATCTTCTTCTGTTTTCTCATGAGACCAGGCTTTGTTTTCCAATAACAATTTTTCAAATGGAGTCATTCTATTTGTTTTTAATTCTGAAAAGATAGCGCTTCCTCTTTATCCGTTGCCATAATAATATGCCTGTGCATGTTTTTCGCAGGGCTCTTTTTTATCTGTACCCGGATATTTTTTAAATGCGCATGTTTGCAAAAGTCGTTAATTACCTCGGTAACATCTTTATCAATAAAATCTGTTCTTGAAACATCAATCAAAACTGCTGCATTTTCGGGTACAGTTTCAAGTTTATTTTTCAAAATGGGTTTGTTCAAAAACGAAACATCTTTTCTTAACCTGAATAAATAATTACTCTTGTCATGAACAACAAAAAATGAGGTTTTAAAGTTGCTTCGCAATACAAAGAATAAACCTACCACAATTCCGATAAGGATACCGACCAGCAAATCAGTGAATATGATGGCAACGATAGTTACAACAAAAGGAGCCAGTTGATCCATACCCCGTTTATACATTTCTTTGAATAAAGAAGGTCTAGCCAGTTTGTATCCTGTATAAATCAACACAGCGGCCAATGCTGACAATGGAATTAAATTCAACACAAAAGGTATGACAGCTACAGCGCCTAATAAAAAAACACCATGAAGAAAAGCAGATGTTTTTGTTTTCGCTCCTGCATTTACATTGACTGATGATCTTACAATAACTGAAGTGATTGGGAGACCACCAATTAAACCGCTGATCATATTACCAATACCTTGTGCTTTTAACTCTCTGTCTTTAGGTGTAACCCTTTTATAAAAATCCAACTCATCTGAAGCTTCAATGTTGAGCAATGTTTCTAGGCTTGCCACAATTGCAATAGTGACGCCAGTGAGCCAGGTATCTATATTGCCAAGATAACTGAAATCAGGAAAAATGAAAAAAGAAAAGAACTCCTGTGCATTAGCAGCAGACGGCAGGTTCACCAACTGATCTTTTTGTAACTGTAAAGTATTTCCATTAGATGCAAGCAGGTTAATCAAAACACCGGCAAAAACAACAACAAGTGGCGCAGGAATGAGTTTGAAAATTTTTGATGTTTTCACCAACACTTTGTCCCAAAATATCTGCATGGCTAAACAGACAATACCAATGATCATTGCAAGTGGTGTTATTTTTGAAAAAGCAGCAAGGATACCGCTGTAAGTATTATTCAAATCATTTTGGACAAAAGCAGCATCACCTTCATAGTCTGCATCATATCCTATTAAATGAGGAATCTGTTTTAAGATGAGGATAATACCGATGGCAGCCAGCATTCCTTTGATCACATTCGAAGGAATATAGTCACCAAATGACCCGGCCTTTATAAAACCGAATACCAACTGAATTATACCTGCTACCAACACTGACAAAAGGAAAGCTTCAAATGCGGGTACTTTTAAAATTCCTGCAGCTACTATCGCTGTCAACCCTGCTGCCGGGCCACTAACGCTCACATGCGAACCGCTGATTGCACCTACAACAATACCACCTACAATTCCTGCAATTAATCCTGAAAAAAGTGGAGCACCGGACCCCAAAGCAATACCCAAACAAAGCGGTAATGCAACAAGAAATACAACTACTGATGCTGAAATATCAGCGCCAATATTTTTGAAAATATTTTTCATCTGAATATGTATGATTATTATTTAATTGTCACCTGCATCCATGTATGGAGAACAGGTAATCTTTAGAAAATTCCATTGCCGGTTTAATAAATGAGTTCTTAAAACATATAACTCATTCCAAAAAAATTTAGAAAAACGAAACTTTATTGGAAATGAAATAAATTTTCAATTGCCGGCTACCGTAAAATGAAAGATATTAAAATAGGTTGGGAGGAGGCGTCTGCACTTCAGCAACGTGTTGCTTTACCAGGTCTTCCTGTGCGTAAATGCTATGCCCGTTAATTGACAACATTTTTGTTGCATCATGCAATGAAGCAAACAAATTGGTTTCAGAGGATTTGTCAATAGGTAATTTTTTTCCGCAATCCGCAGCGTGCGTTAACTCTTCTGTAATCTGGTTATTAAACAACATAGCGCCAATCTGGCGAACAGGCATAAATTGTATGCTTATCACAACCATACAAAACAACGCTATGAGTTTTTTTATTTTCATTGAGATGACAAAAAAAAGAATGAAAATTAAAATGGCCAAACTCCTTAAAAAAGTTAACAATAAAACAATATGAGTCATATACTCAGGCCGCCACAGATGCTTATCACTTCTCCGGTAATGTAACTACTGAGATCGCTTGAAAGAAACATAGCAAGATTGGCTACTTCATCAGCAGTACCAAACCTGCCCATTGGTATATCTTTTAAAAAATTATCTGCTGCTTTACCTTCTTTTAAATAATGTGTCATATCGGTTTCAATAAAACCCGGCGCTATTGCATTGCAACGGATATTACGGCTACCCAGTTCTAATGCAATTGATTTGGTGAAACCGATAATACCGGCTTTTGATGCTGCATAACTTGCCTGGCCTGCATTGCCCCTGATACCAATAATTGAGCTCATATTTACCACGCTCCCTGACCTCGTTTTCATCATCGGTTTTATCACCTGTTTGGTCATGTTGTAAACGCTTTTCAAGTTTACATTCATCACCTGGTCCCATTGTTCGGGTGTCATGCGCAACAAGAGATTATCAATTGATATCCCAGCATTATTAACACACACATCTAATTTTCCAAACTCATTGACTACATCATTGACAAAGGTTTCACATTGTGCAAAGTCTGCTGCATTACTTTTATATGCTTTTGCTTTTATGCCAAAGCCTTCTAATTCTTTTTGCAATGCTTCTGCCCGTTCTGCGCTGGAATCACTAACGTAACTAAAAGCAACATGAGCACCATTTTTTGCTAATTTCTTTGCTATCGCAGCGCCAATACCGCGTGCTGCACCCGTAACAATACAAACCTTATCTTTTACCATAAATTAAATGTGTCTTGAACAATATTGCCACTGATGATAAAGCAGCAAAGGCCAAAGTTAAGTAATCAAAAACGTTTTAATAAACATCAGTTTTATAAACCGGCAACATATAAAAAACCAGGCATTTTACTCCAATAAAAACTCAAATAATTTTTATCAAAAATATTTTACAATTCTGCCATTTCATTTTCTACAGTATAAATATTATTGCCTGCATAAATTATCTCACCGGTTATATGGCTTGCCCTCTCTGACAAAAGGAATAAAACCGTATTGGCAAGGTCTTTTATAATATTTTTATTCCCTTGAATTGCCAAAGCATTCACCCTGATTTTATATGGCAACAACTCAACAGCCCACTCTCTTGCCAATGCAGTTTGGCCATTTTGTTTTGAAGTGGGTGAAGTTAAATAAGTAAGATTTACAATAATTCCTTTTGATTTTTTCAATGCAGGTAATGCGAAATGTGTCATTAAATAACAGGGCACAATGCCATGCTGCATATTTAACCAAAAATCTTCATAATTGCATGCCTTCAATTCAGTCAACCCGCTGATTGCCGGGTTATTTATTATCGCATCAATCCTGCCATAAGATTTTATAATTGTATTGATAACTTCACAGCAATTATCCTGCTTTGTAATGTCGGTTATAAACTGCCTGCATTTTTCATCACCAGTATTTGTGTCTGCAATTATTTTTTCATGATCATCGTCAGGTTGTGCAACGAAGACAGGTATTGCATTTTCTTCAATCAACAAGTCTGCAATAGTTTGACCAATTCCTTTTACCGCTCCGGAAATAACTATTACTTTTTCATTTAAACCAAGGTTCATAACAACTTTTAGAAAAGTGCAGAATTTCTGTTAACAACAACGCAAACTAATGCATGGAATTTCCCTGTGTACTGTCACTTTCATCACCAGGAAAATCAGGTGGAGTTATACGATTTTGTTCACGCAAATTTCTTTCATTTTGTGCAACAACCATAAATTTTACCAACGATGCAAGACTGTTTTCATCCTGATTGACAAAATTCAGTTCAAAAATACCAGAGCTTGTATTGCCATCACTTTTATTTGAGTAAAAAACCAAATTTTTAAATGTTGACTTAGCTGCTTCCGCTGTTTTGTTACCGGTGGTATCAGAATTTTTGATTTTGCCAATGAGACTATTGATGTCAAAATAACCCAACATTGATTTGCCATTAATTTCTTTATCAATATCTGCAGGCAAACTGGCTTTATTATTCCCTGTAGTGTAAGATTTTACAAGGTCATCACTGCTTGCAATCAAGAGTGCATCATTAGTGGTTTCAATCACAAAACCGTGTCCGCCAAACATACCCAACTGGTATTGGTTTCCGTTTTTTGATAAAACATTTTTACTTACCAGGCCATTCATCACTTTATCAAAAGCCACTTTATCACCAATTGCAAAATTGAACAGGAAATTTGTGCCACTCAGTGAAGTGTCTTCAGATGAATTTTGCGAATACATCAATGCGATATCACCACTGATTGCATTCATAACATCAGTTGTGGTAAAACCCATTTGAGATACATAATTATCAGCCATCGTGTCAAAACCAAGGAAGTGCAAAATATCAACCACTACTTTTGGATTAAATGCAAAAGCAACAAATCCAGTCACTGTGCCCGGGAAATTTACAATCATATCTTTCTTTACTTCTTTAGAAGGATATTTTTGTAAAATATCACTCATTGTTTTATTGAAATGACCTTCAACATCTGCAATGATTTTCCCATTTTCAAAATTGACAACACCCTCTGTATAACTACCTTCATAGAGTTGATTTATTTTTGTCATACCGAGCATAGGGAGTGCAGCTAAACTTCCTGATGGGTTCACCCAGATTTGCATATCGCCTTTTTTGGCAAGCATTGTTTTGAAGCCATCAATAGATGCTACAGAATTGCTTTCACTTTGTGTAAAACAATTTTTCAGTAATTGTGCAGATGACGAATCCATTGCGTTGTTGGAACTACCGGTAAAGATCACAGCATTATCATTCCATCCTGCAACAGCGTTGTTATCTAACTGGAGGTATTGAAAAGCACCGCCACTCTGCACTGTTGCATTACCAGCTTGTTTCTTTAAAAATGCTTCCAGTTTGGTTTTATCTTTTACTGAGGCAATGAAGCCCACTTCCTGATTTTGACCGGCCTGCATTGAGCTGTTCATTTTATTGAAAATATAGACAGGCATTGTCAGGTCAATGCCGGAATTTTTTACGTCTTCCCAATTCTTGGCGTTTTTGTTTTTATTAAACATGTTGGCAATTGAATCCAATGTGATGCCTGAAGAATTGATTTTATCAGCAATGGTTTTAGTGTCCACCACAAGAACAGTAGATACATCTTTAGGAATGTATAGTGCAAGTTGTGGTGTTTTTTCATGGCAGGAAGTAATAACAATAATTGACAAAACTGCAAACAGTAAACTGAAGGATTTATTTTTCATCTGATGTTTTCTTTATTAATGATGAGATATAATTACAAGATTATTGAGTGATATATTTTTCGTAATGAACAAATGGATGATGTAGCAACGTTGTATATTTTTCTTTGTAAAATAATTGTTTTGTTTTTGCAGTTTAATAAACTTAAAGTTTCAATCAAAAAGTTTGCTGCCTGGTTTTATATTTTTTAAAATTAAGACCACAACTTATTTTGACAAAAAAAATCAACACAATGATGTTGCTGATATTATTCTTAAATCATATCAAATAGTTTTCTTTTCCTGCTATCGAAAGTATTGACTAAATATCTTTTTACAGTTTTATTTTATACTGGCAGTTATCTGGATAACATGGATTGATATACTGCTTCCATCATATTGCCCCGGATATTTAATGTGCTCAATTTTAGATTAGCGCCACCATCCGGATTAACACGGTTAGATAAAAATATAAATACCAGGTTATATTTAGGATCCACCCACACAGCAATACCTGTAAAACCTGTATGGCCATAAGTGAGGGGTGATGCGCTCAAACAAGGATAAGGCTCCTCACGCTTGTCATTATCTTTATCCGGCTTATCAAACCCCAGTCCCCGCCTGCTGATGTCACTGTGATAAGCGCTAAAATCATCTATCGTTTCTTTTTTCAGATACCTTTTACCATCCCAAACACCGCCATTCAACAACATGGAATATATCACTGCAAGGTCATGTACATTACTGAATAAACCTGCATGGCCGGCCACACCACCAAATAATGCTGAACCGGGATCATGCACATAACCCCTTAACAGTTGTTCACGGAATTGCAGTTCATCTTCTGTGGGTGCAATAGTATTAATAGGAATATGTTCATTGGGTTTGAATGTTGTGTTATATAGATGCATTGGTTTGTAAAATGTGGATGCAGCATATTCATCAAGTGGCATACCTGTAATTGCTTCCACAATTTTTCCTAAAAAAATAAAATCATTATCACTGTAGATATATTCTTTTTTCCGGGAGAGTTTGCTTTCGAGGATGCGTTTGTAAATTGTATCAAGCCAGTCATTACGTAAATACATGGTATCAGCCACATGAATAGTGTGGTTAGAATCATAATATTTTTGATAGATGCCTGGTCTGGGGTCTCCATTAGCCTCAAGTGTTTCCTTATAAAATGGAATATATGCAACCAATCCGGCCTGGTGTAATAAAACATCTTCTAACACCAGTCCGCTTTTATCAGTACCACGCACCCAGGGCAAATAATCACCGAGCGTTTTATGTAAATCCAGTTTACCTTCATCATATAAATGCATCACTGAAAGCAAAGTGGCAGTAATTTTTGTAACGGAAGCAAGGTCATACACAGTATTTATTGTAACCGGGTCTTTCTTATAATATTCCAGGTTGCCATAAGCTTTATCCAAAACAATTTTATTGTCTTTTGCCACCAATACCACACAACCCGGTGTAGCATGTTCAATGATAGCAATATGAGCAATACTGTCAATAGCATGATAAAGGTGGATGCTATCCAGTCCCACATCTGTAGGGTTTGCAAAAGGCAGTTCGTACAAACCGAGATTGGTGATACCATCACCATAATGAAATTCATCACAAACAGTAACGGGCAATTTGCCGGAAGCCACAAAGCTTCCTGTGAGCCAGTTGTAAGCTGCTTCCTGAAAGATGGGGTCATCATCATAACAAGCTATTATATTTTCTGCACCACAGAAATTTTTTAACGCATAAGGATTGCCGAAGACCATCGTTAATACATGGCTGCCCTTTTGCAGTTGTTTAATGAAATTGATCGCAGCAGTTGTAAGACCGAAATTTTTTGCCGGGTATTTGCTGGTAAGATGAACGCCAATAACAACTGCATCATATTTATCATGTATTTTTTTCTCTATTGAATCAATGACAGCACTACCATCATCATAATCATATAAAAAAATATCTGCATTATTTTCCAAATACAGAAAATTTGCAATTGTGCCGGTGTCTGAGATGCCAACACCAACATAAGCCAGTTTTTTACCTGCATGCAAAGGGAAAACTGATGTATCTTTTAGTCTCAATAATGTAAGCGCATTCCGGGCTACTTTCCTTTTTAAAGCCTGAACATCTTTATTCAAATCTTTATACAAATTGGTTGCAGCAACAGGATGATAATCTGCAAGCCCCAAATTATATTTTGTCAGCAACACTTTTTTAACGCGGTTATCAATATCAATTGAATCCAAATCTTTATTGGCAATAGCAGCCTGAATTTTTTGAATAGCCAAAGGCACATCACCTGGCAGGCAAAGCATATCATTACCTGCAACCAAAGACTGCACTGCTGCATCACCTTGTGGAAAATATTTGGCAACGCCCTGCATTTCCAATGCATCAGTAAATGAAATGCCTTCAAAACCAAGTTGGTTGCGCAATAGACCGGTTACATTTTTTTTGGATAATGATGTTGGCAAATGTGGCGTATTATCAATAGCAGGAATATCGAGATGAGCAATCATCACACTGCCGATGCCTTCATTAAAAACTTTTTTGAAAGGATATAATTCCAAAGTATCTAATGCATTGAATGATTTATTGATGACAGGCAAATCAAGGTGCGAATCAACACTCACATCACCATGACCAGGAAAATGTTTGGCACAGGCCATGATGCCCTGTTCCTGCATGCCCCGCATCATCTGTGTTCCAAACAATGCCACTTTATATTTGTCTTCACCAAAGGAGCGGAAATTGATAACGGGGTTGTTGGGGTTATTATTAATGTCAACCACCGGCGCATAATTTACCTGTATGCCTTCGCGTTTGCATTGTGCACCAATGGCCCTGCCCACTTCATACACAATGGCAGCATCCTGCACTGCGCCCAGGGTAAGCTGGTCAGGAAATTTTTTCACACTGTCAGTCATACGCATACCCAAACCTGTTTCACCATCAATGCACACCATCAAAGGTGTCTGTGCAATTTGTTGAAAATGGTTGAGCAGTTTGGCCTGTTGCACCGGCCCGCCCTGAAACAAACAAATAGAACCAATATTGTACTGCCGGATAAGAGCATCCACTTTATCAGTAAAAAATACAGGAATACCTGAAGTCATACCACTTTCCCTTACCACCATCAACTGAGCAATCCTTTGTTGTGGTGTCAATGAATTAAAAACACTGTCCACCCAATGTTGTGATGCAGTTGTTTGCTTGTAAAATTGTTGCGAATGTGCAGCATAAAAAACAAAAAGAAAAACAATAAAAGTGACAATAAATTTTAATCTCATGGTTTTGCGAAAATAAAATTTAATAATTACGAATTATGAATTGAAAATTATGGATGTTGTTTGCTGTTAAATCTGAAATACAAAAATATCAATGATTGTTGTTTACCAACAATTACCAATTCTCACTTAAAATTCTGATAGTTATTTGTTGAAACAGGGAATGAAAGAATAATTGCAGACAAGATTATTTTTGAATTAAGAATGACACTTTTAATAGAAAACATTTCACAAACTGTGTGAGTAAGAAATAGTATGGTTTTAGGAAAGAAATGCCTTATTATTTTCAAAAGGAATTACATTTTTTGCATCATGCATTTTAAACAATGCAATGACCTTAGTTAACAATACAGGTTTACTACTTATTTTTAGCTAATTGTTATCTTCCCTACAACATTTAAAAAGATTTCACCACCTTTTATTTATTATTCTCATTTTCAAAAAAATCTAACTAATGATTAAATAGAAAAAAAATTCAACGTTGTATGGAATATAACAAAGCACCATGTGCATTAATAGAGGTTTTTATAGCATCAACATTTTTTATCAAAATTCCTGTCCATAAATTTTTTATTGCATGTTTTCCAGTTAACCCCAACCTGCTTTGAAATGAAAAATTAACCTGTTTTGCACTATCGCCAGTATTAAATAAAGCCAGATAAATAAGTTTTTTGCCGGCATCTGTTGCTGTCCATGCAATTATATCACCATCACGGAATAATTCTTTATTGTTTATACTGTTTTGAAGCACTTGAATAACATCTTTATTAGTAAGTAATGAAATGGCAAACTCATTACTTGTTGGCAAATCACCACCAAACATTAATGGTGATCTAAAGATGCTCCACAATGTCATCAATGTATATTGTTCATCTTTTGTGAAGAGGCTTTGACGGTCATTGCCCCTCTCAGCTTTAATACCTAAATGACCCAATGGCAACATGTCACCATCAGGATAAGCTCCTGCAGTCCTGTATTGATTCCATCTTTTGAAAATATCAAAATGCGCTTTCAGCTCAGGCCAGTTGTCCCAGAAATCATCAATGGTGCGCCATAAGTTGGCATGCATCATAGCATGTTTACCTTCTGCAATCGGTGTTTCACCAGGCGACATGCTTAACACAATTTTTCTGCCGCAATTATCAATCGCTTTCCGCAGCATTTCAATTTCAGCTTTATGATATGGCCTTGACAAGTCATCACATTTAATAAAATCAACACCCCAGCCTGCATATAAATTAATGATAGAATTATAGTACTGTTGTGCACCATCTTTAGAAGCATCTACCGTAAACATATCATGTAGCCAGGGACATTGCATGCTATCACTGTAAATATCTGTAGCAGTTTTATTGGTGCCATAAACAGGCATTTTATTTTTTACTGCAATCACCGGAACACCACGCATAATATGGATACCCAACTTTAAACCTTTACTATGCAAATAATCTGCTAATGGTTTAAACCCTTTACCATCAGCAGATGATGGAAAACGGTTTACAGCCGGTATAAATCTTCCGAAACTATCAATATTATATTGCGGGTCTGTTTCATTATAGCCATGCGATTTATCATTTGCAACATACCAGCGAATATCAACAACAATGTATTCCCATCCATATTGTTTAAGATGAGCTGCCAAAAAATCTGCATTGGCCTTTACTTCACCTTCTGTAACGTTGGGCCCGTAACAATCCCAGCTATTCCAGCCCAATGGCGGTGTGGGCGCCCAGTCGTGAAAATCAGTTGAAATGTTTTGTTGTGCAGATACTATAGATGAGATTGATATTAAAAGTGCAAAAAGTATTATAACTTTCTTCGTTACTATAAATTTTGAATTCATTTTTTGCATCTCCTGAATAATTGCATTTGTTGTATTGCAAGATAATTTTGTGTTGTTAATTTGTTTCAAGATTTTTTCAAGCAATATAACTCAACACCTGTTCAGTGTGCCCGATAGCATTCATTATTTATCAATTTATCTTATCGCAAAAAAACAATGATGCTGCAAAAAGGTTTTATTGAAGTTATAGAAAATGAAAAAATTTATTACCTCACATACTTCAACAACATTTTCAGTCATTATTTTTTGGCAATGTGATGTCATGATTAATGACATCCATTATTATGCATTGTTACAGCATCATGTAAAACAATCTATACTTTTTCTATGCACCCGGGTGAAAACCACCACCGCCGTCTGGAGGAGGAGGAGGAGGCATACCAAAACCATTGCCCCTAAAGTCAGGCATTTTTTTATCCTGTTGTTTTGAATTATTACGAATGTTGTAGGTGAAAGTTAGCAGGAAATACCGGGTCAATACCTTCGTTTGTACATCCTGCACATAATTTTCATTTACGTTTCTTTGTATGCTCTTATTCTGGTTCAACAGGTCATAGACACTGAACCTTAATTCAGCCTGCTTGTTTTTCAAAAATTGTTTGGCCAGTGCAACATTCAGCAAAGGCACTGCAGTATTGTAACCATCTGAACGGCCGGTATAAAATGTATAATCAAAAGAGGGGTTCAGCAGCCACCCGGAATTGGTGTAATAAGTGGCGTCCACACTCAGGCTTTGTGAAAAATAATTCTGGTTCTGGTCAGGGTTCACAGAATATTTTACGATATTATAAGTGGGCGTTGCAGAAAAGTTCATGTCAAAATTTTCTTTCATGTTGGTAGTAAATTTCACTGTTTCGCCGATAGCATAATTCTGTGTATTGTTTTCAACATTATTGATAAGACTCACACTTTTGGAGTCGGTGAAATTGGTGGTAAAGTTTAAATTGGATTTGGGTTTTTTCAACCTGAAACCATAATTAAAAAAAGCAGAAATATTATAAGTGCCATTGAGGTTTGTATAACGGGTAGTGTCAGCGCCTGTGGCGATATTTGTCGTTACATTACTAACAATACTGTTGTTGGTAAATGTTGCATTCACCATGGCAAACATATTGCTGAAATGATCACCATCAAATTTGAAATTGGTAAATAAAGCCCTGAAACTATTGGTGAATGATTGTTTCAGGTCCGGATTGCCTATCACAACATTCAATGGGTCGCTGTTATCAATAACTGGCTGCAATTGTGTTACACCTGGTTGACTAGTCCTGCCTGAATAGTTAAACCTCAGGTTGGAAGACCTGCTGAATTTATAATTGAAATTTGCAGTAGGATACATGTTGGTGTAGTGTTGTGTAACGGTAATATTTTTCGTATCATTAATACTCGTCAGGTTACCAAATTGCACACCATTCCCAAAACTCATATTCCATTTTTCGCCCTGTATCCTGTAATTGAGAGTTACTCTGTTGGATGAATATGTATTGTTGTAATTATTCGTCAGCAAAGAATCAACATTAGAGAATTTTCCTGTAGAGCTGTCAAAGTTATAAGTTGTCCTGTTGGCCTTATTATCTGTGTAAGAATAATTGTATTGAAGCTCCAGTTGTGAATGTTTGCCGATAGGTTCAGTATAAGCAGCATTGGCGCTAATGCCTGCACCATTGGTTTTTGAAATATAATGCTGGTTGATATTGTTGATGGAATCAATACCACTATTAAAATAATCAGTTCTCGACAAATTATTACCATTGCCATTATTGGAGTTGCCTGTACCGTTGACTGAAAGAGAAAAAGTCCTTCCTTTTTTTAAAAACTTATGCCGGAACAATACATCAATGCTTCCATTGTAACCTTCGTTATAACTGTCTGCAGTAGCAACAGATTTATTGAGCGTATCACCAGCGCTCCGGAAAGTGTTGGTTGTGGCATTTGATGCATTTCTTGTTTGTTGATAAGAAACGTTTGGCCTTACAATCAGTGAATTCAATGTATCAAACTGGGTTTCCAAATTAAAATTGAAGCGGTGGTTGATGTTCCGGTTGGAAGATGACTGGTCCTGGTTATTAAAAATAGATGGGCTGCCTTGATAAAGGTTTTCAGTATTGGTAAGCTGGTCTTTTGAAGTGAGCAAGTTGTTATAAAAATAACTACCATACACAGTTGTATTTTTTCCCCAGTTATCGCGGTAATTCAATCCAAAAGCTGAAGTAGTGATCAGCCCGTTGTTGTTGCTGTTGGCATTGAGGCTTTGCAATTGCTGCATCTGTCCGCCGCCGCCACGGCCTCCACCACCTCTGCCACCACCCCCAAAACCACCACTCCTGCCACCACCTGATGAACCACCGAAAATATCCTGTGGTGTAAAGTTTTGTTTGTTGGTATTATTCAACTGACCAATAACACTTATCTGCTGATCATTATTAAAAGTATTATAGTTGCCGGCAAGATTATATAAACCTTTATCTCCTGCTCCAGCTCCAGCTACAACTTTACCAAAGTGCCCTGCATTTTTCTTCATCACAATATTTACTGTTTTAACACGGTTGCCATCATCAAAACCTGTGAATGTACTTTGATCACTCTGGTCATCAAACACCTGTATTTTATCAATCATATCTGCAGGTAAATTTTGGGTAGCTGTTTTTGGGTCATCGCCAAAAAATCTTTTGCCATTTACTAAAACACGTTGCACTGTTTCTCCCTGTGCTTTTATATTCCCTGATTTGTCCACATCCATACCAGGTAGTTTTTGCAACAGGTCTTCTGCAGTTGCATTGGGTTTTGTTGCAAATGAAGCTGCATTAAATTCAACTGTATCTTTTTTTATTACGATAGGTTGAGTTTGTACTACCACACCTGCAAGTTCATGAGCATGTTGATCCAAATAAATGATGCCTGCATTCAATGTATTTGCGGTACTGCTAACAGTAAAATTGCTGAAACGTGTTTCATAACCACTGAAGCTGATCTTTAAAATAAAATTACCTTCAGGTATATTACCTATAGCAAATGATCCATCATCTGCAGATAATGATTGAAATGCCACTGTGGAATCGCTTTGTAATATGCTGATTGTTGCTCTTTTTAAAACCTGGTGTGCTGTACTATCCCTTAAAATTCCTTTTATTGATCCTGTTGCTTTCTGGCTAAAGCCTGTTGCCGAAATAAGAATAAAAATACCTGAAATTAAAAATTTGTACCTCATAATATAATTTGTTGAAGCATTCGCAATACAAAATTTGGTTTTATCCTGATGCAACTTGAATAATAGCGATTAAACAATAAAATTTTGCGGCGAAACTTGATAGAATATTGGAATTGTTAAAAGATTTATCATTTCAGGATTTAGTAAATGATATATTAAGCCATTCCTCAATAAAAAATCAATTACTCAACTTTTTAATTGATAATACAATTTGACAACAACAAGATGCGAAATCATTCAATTATCTCGATGATACAGGATCTGATGTTTGCAAAAATTTCCTGATCAATTGCAGGTCTTTATACTTAGGTGCATCTTCAACAAACTTTGGAAAAATCTTTCTCAATGACTTGTAAAATGATCTTGTAGCTGAAGACAGCTTTGCTTCACAATTCAAATAATCCACTGCCTGCAAAATGGTCATTGCCTGAATGCCTAAAACAGTAAAAGAATTGTCAATGACTTTTCTTGTAATCAATGCTGCATTGCTGCCCATACTTACAATATCCTGGTTGTCGTTGTTGTTTGGTATGCTGTGCACATACATCGGGAAAGATAAAGTCTGGTTTTCAGCAACAGTTGAAGTTGCGGTGAATTGCATGCCCTGCATTCCAAAATTTAAACCCAACACGCCGAGGTTGACAAATGGAGGAAATTTTTGATTGAGTTTATCATTCAATAAATAATTCAATTGCCTTTCCGCAAGCATAGAGAGTTTCGTGATGGCAGTTTTAAGTTTATCCATCTCAAGTGAGACATAATCGCCATGAAAATTTCCACCGTGAAAAATATTTTTATTGATATGATCTACCACAGGGTTGTCATTCACAGAATTCAATTCATCCACTACAATTTTTTCAGCATACTGAATTGTATCATACACAGGACCTAAAACCTGTGTAACACATCTTAAAGAATAATATTCCTGCACCTTATCTTCAAAAATTTCTTTCTGCAATGTTTCAGGATGGTAGAGATGTTCTGAACGGTCACGGATCATTCTACTGTCTTGTAAAATGGCACGCATCATTTCAGCAACTTTATTTTGCCCCTGGTGCAGTTTTACAATATTCAACTCATAAGAATAATGGTCATTGTAAGCTTCCACCACTTCATTCATCATAGCCGACAACAATACACTCCAGTGAAATAATTTCTTTGCAGAAATAATATTAATCATCCCGATACCAGTCATTGCAGAAGTGCCATTCATAATAGCCAAACCCTCCCTGCCATAAATGGTTAGAGGTTGAATATTGAAACGTTCAAAAATTTCTTTGGTTGGATAAATTTTACCTTCAAAACCAGCTTCACCTTCGCCGATTAAAAACAAGCCAAGATGTGCCAGTTGAATCAGATCGCCGCTGGCACCAACTCCGCCATGTTCATAAATACAAGGACTGATATCTCTATTGATGAGCTCTTTTAAAAGTAAAACAAGGTTAGTATGTATGCCAGAATAAGCTTTCATCAGGCTGGTGAGCCTTGCTATCATTAATGCCCTTGCCAAATGGGGGGGAATCAGATTGCCTTCCCCTGAAGCATGGCTGCGAATTAAATTATACTGCAGGTGCAACAGGTCTTTGTTTTTTACTTTATACTGAGCCATCGGTCCAAAACCGGTATTGATGCCATAAATTAATTTGTTGGCAGCAAAACTTTTCAGGAAATGAAAATTATCATCCACTACTTTTAATGAAGCATCATCAAACAAAACCTCCTTTTTCTCAAACAGTATAGCGGCAAAGTCGTCAAGCGTGAGCCTGTCTTGTCCAATTAAAATCATGCGCAAATGTATTTATTATTCTCAGGTACATTATTATGGTTATAAAAAACAGGATACTTATCTCTTCTTTTAAATTAATTTCTAACCATTTTATACAAAATATTTTTTTGATTAAAAATTTAAATCACAGTTATCTCTATCGGTGAAAATCTCAATAAACAGTTTCAAATTATTATTCTGCTAAAACAAGCCCATTTACATTTCAAAACAAATCAGTTGGCAAGCATAGTGTCCTGTTTGCGTCTCATCAACTACTGCCCAACTATGAAACCTATTTCAAAATTAATTTCTTTTCTCAATAAACTTAATCACTTTCCTGCTACCTTCATTAAACTGCATTGCTTTTATTGTATCAGCAGAAACATATTTTATAAGGGGGCTTACCCGCAGCTTGCCCTGGATATAAGAACGGATGCGGTAATCAGTCTCAGCATTTACATTGGCAACATACAGGTATAACAAGACTTCATCAAGCCCCACTTCGTTCGTAGAAACTTCCACCACATATTCATTAACTTCATTGATCTCATTCAACAATTCAAATAATGTGGAAGGATAAATAGTTGTGCCTTTAAATTTTATCATCTGTTTTTTTCGTCCAATCAGAGGTGATAAACGGATTGCTGTTCTTCCGCAACTGCAAGGCTTATCAAAATACATACACACATCACCGGTTTTATACCTAAGCAGGGGCATGCCTTCCACGCTCAATGTTGTAATAGTCACTTCACCGGGGGTGTTGGCCGGCACATTACAATTGTTTTCATCCAGCAATTCTACAATCAGGAGATCCGGCAACAAGTGGCCTCCTTTTCCTGCATTACATTCTGTGAAAGCTGTCTGCATTTCAGTGGATGCATAAGTAGAATACAAATGTATATTCCAGGCTTCCGTAATTTTTTTGCCGAGGATGTTGAGCGATAAATCCAGGTTGCGGATATTTTCACCAATACAAACTGCCTTTTTTACTGAAGTGGCATTCACATCAATACCATTTTCTTTTGCATATTGAATCAGTTTCAAAATAAAAGATGGCACAGCAACAATTACTGTGGGCTTTTGATTTTGGATCACATCCCATTGCAAAGCCGGCACACCGGGACCCACACGAATGATACCACCACCCATTTTCCTGATGCCTGAATAATATGCCATCCCTGCCATAAACTGTCGGTCCAGAGTGAGCATCAACTGGTATATATCATTGGCAGAACCATCAGCGGTGATGAAAGAATTATATTCATTATATGCCAGCCGCTGCAGATCATTTTCAGTAAGCGCAATAAATACCGGGCTACCCAAAGTGCCTGAAGTGGAAGTGTATTCAATAATATCTTTCCTGCTCACACAAAGAAAATCTTCATTGTTTTTTTGAAGGTCTTCTTTGGTTGTTACCGGCAACAGCGAAAGATCTTCCAGTGTTTGTATGGCTGCAATATCTATTTTATGCCGTTGAAATAAATCTTTATAAAAAGGAGAATGGTTGTTTAGATAGTGTAAAAGCTGATGCAGTTTTTGCTCCTGCATTTTTTTTATTATTACATCGGATTGATAAGCGGCACCCGGGTGGTTCATCTTCTTTCAGTCTTTGCCTGCAATATCGCTACAGGTGATTATTTTGAATGGGACAAAGAAACCAAAATTTTAATGATTGCCAAAGCAAGTATTTGAAACCTGGTATTTCCCATTATAAAAATTAGAGCTGAAGCAAACCAACAGCCAAAATTTTTTTAAAAAACCATACCGTTTTTGTTAAGTATATTCATTCCTAAAAAACTATGAAGGCAATTATAACCTGTATGATTTTTTTGGTAATAGCAGGAAATATTTTTTCACAAAACATCTCATCCCTCCGTTATAAAGACCTTTTGTTTAAAAGCATCAAAATGCAGGAAGATTTGATTTATAATCCTGCAGACAGTATCAAAACCAAATACAGGCAGTATGATTGGTATGCCCCTTCCAATGATACATCAACAAAGCTGCCACTCATCATCTGGATGCATGGTGGTGGTTTCAAATATGGAACTAAAGATGCCAAAGAGATAAAGATTTGGGGAAATGAATTCGCACAAAGAGGCTATGCTGTTGCAACATTAAATTATCGCCTCAGTAAAAATCATCCTTTGAGTAATTTTAAAGATTTGGCAGAAGCCTGTTATGATGCAGTGGATGATATAAGGCTTGCTATACAGTATTTTAAAAGCCATGCTGATGAATTAAAGATTGATACCAATAAAATTATTCTTGGTGGCAATTCAGCAGGTGCATTCGTTGCATTACAAACAGTTTATAGCAACAGGTCAGACCTGATGAATGTGCTGGACAGCAATAAAATAATTGCCAATACAGGAAATTATAATCCTGATGGTATAGCAGCCATCATCAATTTCTGGGGCGCATTGTTTAATGGTGAATGGTTGCAAAGAGCAAGTGTTCCTATTGTGGGCATTTGTGGTGCAAAAGATAAAATCGTTCCACCAGGTACAGGAAAGTTTGGTTTTCTTGGGTGTATAGCAATACACAAAAAAGCAGATGAACTGCATATCCCCAACGATATAAAAATTTATGATGGATATGGCCATGAATTACAGAAACATTTCAACCCGCTTTTCAGGAGCACTGCCACTAAAAAAAGATGGAAAGATGCAGCCGGTTTTTCTGCAACATTTTTATACAATACTATATTGAAAAAATGAAGATGATGTATCATGCAAAGTGTATGTTTTGTTTTTATATTGGTAAAGGATATTTTTGCTGCCTCATAACGGGATGTAGCGCAGCCCGGTAGCGCGCTTCGTTCGGGACGAAGAGGCCGCTGGTTCGAATCCAGTCATCCCGACATTACCCATTTGGTGTATTATAAAGATGATAACACCAAATGGGCTTTTAATTTTATTGGCCTGGAAGAACGTATCCCTCCTGTCAACTGTTTCCAAATTATTTCAGCAAAAATACTATTAGAGTATTTGTCAGACTTGCGGAAGATGCTATCCAATTTTCTTCCCTATTTGTCACCTTTAAATTTAGTGCGGTGATACATTGGTCAATTTCATTGAAATGATATTTTTTTCTGGTTATAACAAATATATTTTTTTTAGATTGCCTCAATCAAAATAAACTCATGCTTTTGGGCAAAACCGATGACCCAAAAAATTTATCAGCGCTTTTTGGGTGTCCCAATAATGAAGCCAGGAAACAGCAAGCCCTGTTTATTTTATTCTTTCATAAACCTGGTTGTTTTAAGCGTTGTTGAAGTTTGCAGCGTTAACATGTATATACCACTGCTTATGTTTTGTACATTCAGGCTGTAAATGTTATTTCCCTTTGTAGCATTAAAATATACAGTCTTCATCAACTGCCCATTTGTTGAAGTTATTTTTAAACTCACCTGTTCATTTAATGCACTATAGAATTTAATAGCTGCAATATTTTTTACCGGGTTAGGAATTATTTGCAATTGATTAGCCGAATTAATATTTGCCTTTTCAGGCTGAGATATATTTTGTGCTACCACGCTGCTGTTTATTTTAATGCCTGAAATACTTATGTTATCAAAACGATCGTTGCCGCTTGAGCCGGATGACTGGCTGCCGAAAAAATTAATCTTGATTGCAAAAAGCGGATTGTTATTTACTTCATCAATTGATGAAAAATCAAAAGTCTCCAGAGCAAAATTTGTTTCAGGATCAGGCACAAGAATACTATCTTTTTTCAATTTCCATTTCTTACCATCAACAGTATAATATACTGATTGATATTGTGCGCCTTTACTTGTTCTGCTGGTAGCATAACTTAATACAATATTTTTATAATTGGTAGTAGGCACATTAATACGCAACTTACGCGTAGCTGCAGGATTTCTTGCACGCAAAGATTTACCTGATGTCTGGTTGAATTGTATATTAATATCACTGCCTTCACCATCTTTACTTGCATCCATATACCCATCACCTGAACCATTAAAACGAATTACTGCTTTCCCTTTAGCTATTAAACTTGAATCAGATTTTATTACCACAAATGTTGAGTCTTCCGGTAAATTATTAAAATGCCAGTAATGAATTACAACAGGTATGCTTTCATCTTTAACAAAATTGGCTTTAAAAGTTTTTGCACCAGATAAAGTGACAATGAGGGTATCCTGTTGACTGTTAGAATCATCAGACCAGTGTGTAAATTTATAACCTGGTTTGGCTTTAGCAACAAGCGTTACAGGGACTTCAGGATAATAAAATCCGCTCCACGGATATGCTATTTGAGGAACACCGGGGAATGATGGAGTTATATCAATTGTATTTACCCGTATATATCCTGCTGATGTATCAGAAACGTTTACTGTAAGTTTTTTTTCAGCACTTAAAGAAAAATAATTGCGCAGGTGCTGCCGGGCAAATGGCATTCTTTGTACAATAAAAGAATCTAAGCCATTTACCTTTGATTCCCATACCGAAATATTTGCAAGGTTACGCCAGCGTGCAATATGTTCAGGCATTTCAGGCGCTATTAAATCATGAAAATGTGTGATTACAGAAATCGGGTAATCAGGCAGGAAAGATGTATTCATAAGGTCTGCATACCTCGTTACAAATTCTTGTTTAAATGTTGGGTTAGTTGTAAGTTGTCTGAAAATAACAGTTGCCCATGGTTGCGGATTGTCATTAGCTCCGCCTGGATTTGTTCCCGTTGCAGTAGCAAGCGTATTATTAGTTACTCCGCCAAATGAGGGCACCAACCCAAGACATGCATCAAGATCATGAAATACCCAGCGGTAACGCCCATCCAGACCTGCAGGTTGATTAGGATCGTACTTAACACGTTTTCTATAATAATTAATATTGTTTTGAGGCCAGTCTGTATTGGCATAAAATATTTCAGTACTGTAATAATCTATGTAGTTATTAATGTCAATTCTTTTGGTAACAGAATCATATACGGTTGGTGAAGTAAGATCATTGTCCGAAATATAATTGCGCAGGCTGAGGTAATCTGTATTATCTCCCTTATCTGGAATGGCATTCTTTTCAAGATAATCAAGTTCATCTTCTTCAATGCCATAATGCTGGTTGAAATAATGCCAGCCATAATCTTCTCTTAAGTTTTCAATACCCCAATATTCTCCGTTTATAAAAAGTATGCCGGGGCGTCCATCTTCAATTTCACAATTAAGATGTCGTACGGCTTGTTGAATTGCCATATCACGAAAATGTGTTGATGCCCATTCGCTGCCTGAGTTTCTAAGTATAAGCCTTTTATAATCTTTATATGGCAAATCAGGAAATACCTGGTAATCAAGATCAGAATTACCATACTTGCTACGCAAATACATAGTCATAGATTTTAGTGATTTCGCCCTGCTACCTCCACCATGAATGCCAGCGCCATTTTTTACATTGAACACATCACGTACGCCATTCGCTTCAAACATTTCAAGCGCAGCATATCTTTCTGTACTATCTCTTCTGTAGTTGGCGGGTACCCTGTCTATTGCCGTATCATTTGGATGCGTTGCCCGCCAGTTTTCAAAATCAATTCCTGCCACATAAACACCACTATCCCAGCTATACAAATCGCTCTCCTGCATAGCCAGAGACAATACGGGCAAAGTGTATTTATTGATGCCGCCGGATGTAACAAAATATATTGCTGTTGAAATATTGCTTGAAAGATAACCGGGCTTAACGGCAATAGCTCGCACCATCAGGCCTTTGTTTACAACTGATTTTGGAAAATAATTGGGTGACTGATTGAATGTTGAAGATTTAATGCTTAAATGATTGGGGGTGTTTGAAACATTTTTAATCTGTATAGGGTTTGTATAAATGTTTGAATGAAAACTATCAACAAAAAAAGGATAAGAAGGATCATTTGGAAACTGTTGGTACTGCTGTTTATACCTGTAAACTGTGCCTTGTAAATTATTGTCGCTGGGCATAGATCCGTCAAGCGTATAAATAATTTGTACATCCTGGTCTGGCGAGTTAATATCAAGTTTAAAAGCACTGGCATAAAACCCGCCGGGCTGAGAAAATGTAAGATCGTTTAAAACGCCCAAATAACCTGTTGATGTGCTGTTGGATGTGCCTGGTGTTGCATGATTAAAATAACGCCAACTGGATGATCCGTCAGTTAAGCGGCCATAAGAAATATCTGTTTTTTGTGGCCCGAAAGATACAGAATCCAATAAGGTAGCGCCATCCGGCTTATATAAATATATACCTGCACCGGATGCAGAAAGTTTAAAGGGCACATGAGTATTACCGCCAGATGTATCGCCACTTGCCCATATAATAATAAATCCATGTGCTGGTATTGTAATGTTCCAGGCAAACTGATACAAAGTGGGTTTACTCTGATCATTTGTTACATAACAATTTTTTAAAGAAAAATTGGTCTTGCCCTTGTTGTAAATTTCAAACCAGTCATCATAATTACCTTTTTCATCAGCAATAGTGGTATCGTTGGATGCCATCAGTTCATTGATAAATACACGTTGCGCATTGATGTTGAAAATTATGAATAAGCATGCGAGCAAACAAATCGTTTTCATATATAGAGATTAAAGTGAAAAATATCATTGCAAACAAGATTTGGGTTACGTTTAGCGGTTACGACTTCAAATGTATTAAAATTAAAATTAAAATAGTTTATTAATTCGTTGTCGGAGTGGATATGAAAAACAGCAGAAAGAATTTTGAAGACAAAATATATTCATTGCTTAATTGAAAAAAAAGCGGCAAACAATTTTATTGAAAGACAAAGTGGTTTATGATCGTTTTGATTAAGAAAGTGCAACGAAGTAATAAACAGGCATCGCCGATTATCTGTAAATATTAATTTTTGAACAAAATCATTGGTGTCCAAGGAAAAAATATAAGAAATTGGTTGGGGATAAGCCTTTCAGATTTCTATGAACTGCCTTTTTTTAATTTCGTCGGACAATAATGATAAAATACGATTAGAGTATTTGTCAGACTTGCGGTAGATGCTATCCAAATTTTTAGTTAGGATGGTTACTGATACTGCGCAACACATCCTTAATCTAAGTGACTGATTGCTATTATTAAATATGCAAGTGCCGGGGAATGAATATATAATGGTATTTCACTATGCAGCTTCAAAACTGCTTATAAGCTAAAATTTGTAAAATGCTCCTTTGTTTCCAGTATTCAACGAGGCCAAACATCTGCTGCATTGCATTATAAATATTGCGCATGAATTGTTTTATGTAAAAATACCATTGATTAAATTTGTGAGTAACAGGTAATTGACGGCAGGATACAAAGTATGAAAGAAATTTTATTAAAATATGATAAACCTATTGCAATCATTTTTTTTCTTTTGACTATTGTATTTGTCGCCTCTGCGTTAATAAATGAATCATTTCTTAATTGGGTTTTTGAACGCCATCAAAATCAAATGAGTTGGTTTATCCGTCCTGTTTTTTTGATACCATTTTGTTTTTTCGCTTACAGACGGAGTTGGGCAGGAATTTCAATAACTATATTTTGTCTTTTTACAAGTATGTTCTGGTTCAACAAGCCTGAAATAATAAACGAAGAAGAAAGAATATTTCTGCAATTTGAAAAAAGTTGGCTCAATGCAGAATGGGATTATAAAAAATGGATGTTAATACTGACTGTTCCTATTTCATTTTTCGCTCTTGGGCTTGCTTTTTGGAAACGTAGTCTTTTAATGGGGCTTGGCGTTGTTGTACTTATGGCCACAGGAAAAATTATTTGGAGCATTTACAATACTGGTGATGCAGGAAAATCAATTCTTGTCCCTGCTATCATCGGGCTTGTTTTATGTGTGCTATTAATTTATTATGGATTTAAGAAACTTGAAAGCGGGAAAAAATAGTAACCAAGAGAAGAACAAATTACAACAACACCGATACCAGTGTACAGTGCAGGCCTGTCATCACATATTTTACAGTTTTTCATATTCAAAAAAGGTTAAGCGAAACAGTTTTCACTTAACCTTTTTCAATCTCAATACTGTATAGCGTTTAAGCAGTTTTTACCAACTATTTTTCAGTTTTATACCTTTCTGTATAAAACCAAAAAATCAGAACATCATATTTTCAGCATACATAGTTTTTGTGTAGCCCCTACAATATGAATATTGAATATGGTTACCTGTATTTTTAATTTTCCTTCAACACACATAACAGGAACATATAATTATCTACCAAAAAGCCTTCATAACCCCAGCATTCACCAGTCCATGTTTTCCAGTCCTTCGTTCTGCCACTGTCTGCACAACTTCCCTGAAAGCCACCTTCACTCATACTTTTCAACAGCGGTAACAATATCATGTCTGCATCCTTTTTCCTGCCAAGTTTTTGTAATGCAAGAATTGTGAAATAAGTATAACAGGCAGTAGCGCCGCCATTCTCATAAATTTGAAAACCGTCAGAATTATCTTCACGTTTACCACCACCAAACCGCGGATTAAGATCAGTATAATCTGCACGGATAACAGGTATAAGATTACCAGGCAAACCCAATTCAAAATTGGTAAATCCAACCGCTTTCATCTTATCAAGCAACCTGTCCATGATTGTATTGGCCAGTGATGTTTCAACCAGTCCATAAGATATTGCCACAGTATTTACAAAAACAAACCAGTAATCATGCAACATGCCATCAGCGCTCTTCCATCCGGCTAAAATTCCTGTTTCATCATTATAAAATGTTTTGGTATAAATATTTTTTAATTGTTCTGCTTTTGACTGGTATAAAGCTGCTTCGTCATTCATTGCAAACTTTGAAAAAGTTTTCTGCAATAAGGTCAATGCATGATAAGCCAAAGCATTCGAGTATGCATCTTTATGTCCAAAGCCTATTGTATCCCACCAATTAGCCGGCCGCATGGTATAATCGCCCTTCCAACTTTCACTGTTTCCACTTAAACAAAATTCAAATAAACCATCATTATCAAAATCTGTTTCTATCATTTTGTAGATCCAACCTTTTAGTTTCTGATAATTGTCTTTGAACCATTTTTCATCATCTGTATGCAACACATAGTTGCATGCACTAATAATTAATGAAGGATAGGTATCAAGTGTATTACATTTTGTAGCAGAATTAGTGACAACAGTAGGTGTATTATAATCATATCCCAACATGCCATAACCTAAAGTGCCATTGAGATAACGGTCAAGTGTAAGTTTAACAAGATGCATTGCAGTTAAATTTTCTGTTAATGGTGGTGTATATTTCGCCACTTCAGCATATTCAAATAAAGTGAAAGCGCAGGCATCGCTGGCAGAATTATTTGCCAATATTTTTAAAAATGGGTTTAACTGGAATATGCTGATAAAATTTCTCCTGAAACAATCATATCGTGCATCATTATTGATACCATTTATTTCAGGGTGAATGGTTACAACTTCAAAATGATATTCAACTTTTTTATTGGTTGCTGTGGCAGCAGGAAAATTAATTTTTACATAAGGATAATCAATATTGCGTTTGGCATCATAGTCAACTGCTTGCCCAGGGATATTACAGGTTACACGCAATGTGCCCATATCAGGGCAATGCAACACTGCAGGCAGGATTATTTTTTGTTCATCACTTTTGAGAATACCAAGTAAGGTGGCATGGTTTGCGGTTTGGCTGATATTGAATAAAAATGTTTGAGTTTCATTTTCATGATACCAGGAAATGATTTTAAATGATTTTTCTTTTTGTTTTAATTCCCAGGCAGGAGTTGATTTTGATGCTTCACCAAATAAAAAATATTTTACTGAATTACCAGAAGAAACAACATCGTACTTTTTCTGTGCAGTCATTGCATCAGTAGTTAAAACAATGTTTTGCTGCAGTACATTTTTTCCAAGAGAATCAATAGAAAAAAAATCAAACTGGGGTAAATTGTTGTTGCAAACCAGTTTTAAAAACGATGAATTATTTTTATTGCTAAATGCTTTTAACAGCCTTGGCGATGATAATGCTGTAGCAGTCAGCATAGTATTTTTTACAAACAATCTTCGGTTCATAATATTTTATACTTTTTACATTATAACAATACAATCAATTAAGAAAAGTTTTGATCATATTTTCAGCAACATTGCACTAAACATGAAACAGTAATTATATTTTAATTACTTTAACCTGTGGCCTTTGATGTATTGTCTTAATGATAATTACATCTAAGGTCAAATAAAAATTATGTAGTAGTTTTAATTAATGCTACTTTTTAATAAAAGTAATAATTGCTTCATCCGCCTTCAGCTAAAATTGATAATATTTATTTTTAACCTTTTGCATGAATCAGTTTATTTACATTAAAGCATAAAAATGTTGTATGTTACTTATTAACCCATAAAAAAAAATTTTTACTTTGCACCGTCAATGAACTTGGTGCAAGTATATGACAAGAAAATAAAGCCGGGAAAATTTTGAACACTCTCATATTTCAACCATCTCCCGGATAATAAAAAATATGACAGATCAAGAATCATCGCATTTAAAAAAATTAAAGCAACTCCCTGCCACCGCTATTTGCGGAAACGATATCACTTCTTCCTGTTTGTATGTTTCTGCATTGTGCATTTTATATGCAGGCCAGTATGCATTTATATCGCTGTTAATCGTTGGCATTGTTTTATTTTTCTTCAGAAAAATTTATGGTGAAGCTGTTGGCGCCTTACCATTAAACGGCGGGGCTTATAATATCCTTTTAAATACAACAAGTAAGGGTAATGCTTCGCTCGCAGCCTGCCTCACTATACTTTCTTACATGGCAACTGCTGTGATTTCAGCTTCTGAAGCAATGAATTATCTCTATAGTGTTTTCCCCTATTTTCCTGTCATCGTCGCCACTATGGTTTTACTCACCATATTTTTATTGCTCACTATTTCAGGCATCAAAGAATCTGCAACAGTTTCTTTGATTATTTTTTTAATACACATTGGTGTTTTAGCAATACTCATTGGATGGGGCATTATTTTTATTATCTCTCACGGGCTTGACCTGGCTAAAATAAATTTTCATGCTCCTGCCAATAAAAGTATTTCCAATGCTCTATTCTTTGGGTTTAGCACTGCAATGCTTGGTATAACAGGCTTTGAAACATCAGCCAATTTTATTGAAGAACAGGAACAGGGCGTCTTTCCAAAAACCCTGCGCAATATGTGGTACCTGGTCATTACTATTAATCCACTGATTGCAATCATTGCTGTTTGTATCATGCCATTGAGTGATGTGCAGGGTCATGAATCCGCATTTCTTTCTTACATGGGTAACGTAACAGGCGGCAAAGCGCTTGCAACTATTGTATCCTGCGATGCAGTGCTTGTGTTAAGTGGCGCTGTATTAACAGCTTTTATTGGCGTAAATGGTTTGATGAAACGCATGACACTTGACAGAATTTTTCCTCAGGTTTTACTAAAAGAAAACTCAAAAGGAAGCATGCCAAGGATATCCTTTGTATTTTATGCATTGTGCCTCTCCATCCTGTTTATAACAGCAGGAGAGTTAGCGCCATTGGCAGGTGTTTATACTATTTCATTTTTACTGGTGATGGTATTTTTTGGTTTTGGCAATTTGCTTTTGAAAATAAAAAGAGCAAATTTACCCCGCCCGGAAAAAGCAGCACCAAGTATGGTGTTATTGGGCATCTTAGGTATTCTCATTGCGTTGTATGGTAATGTAAAACTTCATCCCGAATACCTTGTTGTTTTTCTTCAATATTTCTTTCCTGCTATTCTTATCATTTATATTTTCCTGAAAAGAAAATCTGTCATCCATTATTTGATTGTATATGTCAATTCCATTTTTGACAGCATTCAAAAAATTTCTGTGTTCAGTCGCCTGCACCTTACCTATGCTCTAAGACGTCTCAACAGGCAACCATTTGTTTATTTCACCAAAGGAGATAATATTTCTGTATTGAATAAAGTGATTCAATATGTACTGGACAATGAAATAACACAAAAACTAAAAATTGTAACAGTATTTCAGAAAGAACAAAAAATGAATAGGGAATTTGAAAGAGATTTAGAAGCATTGAAGCGTACTTATCCTGATCTCACCATCGAATACTTACAAATACCAGGTGTATTTGGACCTGAAATCATTGATCATCTCAGCAAAGAATGGCATATCCCCAAAAACTTTATGTTTATCGGTTCGCCAAGTGACCGCTTCCCACACAGGCTTTCAGACCTGGGTGGTGTGCGGTTAATCATTTGATTAAATTATTATTTTGGCATTATATTTTTAATAGCATAATACACAATCGCAAATACATGTGGGTTAATTTCTTTAATTAAACCCTGCCGGCTCCGAAGGCAACTTATTGTTCAAAATTTTTGTGGCATCATCATCTTCATATTTTGCAATCTGTTGCTGCAACAGGTGGTACATTTCCACTTCAGTTGCTTCATATTTTTTTGCTCCAAACAGGTTGTGCATTTCATGAGGGTCTTTTTTCAAATCATACAACTCCCAACTGTTGACCCTTTTATAAAAACGGATGAGTTTATATCTGCCATTTGATACACCAAAATGAGGTGATACAGAATGCTCGCCATTTTCATAATAATGATAATACAAAGCATCATGGATTTTTGCACCCTTGTTTTTAAGCAAAGGCAAAAAAGATTCACCCTGCATACCTTCCGGAATTGCAACGCCGGCAATATTGAGCAAAGTAGGCGCAATATCAAGATTCATCACAAAGTTTTTGTTTACAGAGCCAGGCCTTACCACTCCTGGGTAACGTACCAGTATTGGCGTACGGAATGACTCTTCATACATCCAGCGTTTATCAAACCATCCGTGTTCGCCCATATAAAAACCCTGGTCCGACATATAGACCACTACCGTGTTTTGGGTAAGATGGTGCTTGTCGAGATACTCAAGTGTACGGTCTATATTGCGGTCGAGGGATGCGGCTGTACTTAAATAATCACGCATATACCGCTGGTATTTCCATTCGGTCAATGCATTGCCTGTTAAGTTTTTTGATTTAAAATCTTCATAAATGGAATGGTAATACGCATCAAACTTTGCTCTTTGCGCAGCATTCATCCTGTTGATATATCCTTCTTTATCTTCTGCTGTTGCATTGTCAAACATTTTAAGATCATATCCAAAGATCATGGTTTTCGCAATGGTCATATCCTGTACTTTTGCTGCCTGTCTTCCTGAATAATCATCATAAAAATTATGTGGTAATGGGAAGATGATATTATCATACCTGCCCATATCCACTGTATCAGGCACCCATGTGCGATGAGTGGCTTTATGACCTATCACAAGGCAAAAAGGTTTTGTGGTATCTCTATTATTTAACCAGTCTTCTGCCACATCCTCAATAATGTTGGTAACATATCCTTCAATTTGTTTTTCACCTCCATCCATCGTTAAAAAATCAGGATTGTAATATTGTCCCTGGCCGGGTAATATCTGCCAATAGGTAAACCCCTGTGGTTGTGATTCCAGGTGCCACTTACCAATCCACGCAGTTTGATAGCCGCTTTTTGTGAGCTCTTTAATAAAACTATTTTGGCTGCCATCAAAACTGGAAGTTTCATTATCCTTAAAGCCATTTTTATGACTATATTTCCCGGTTAATATTACAGCCCTGCTTGGCCCGCAAATAGAATTGGTAACATACCCTTTATCAAACCGCATTCCTTCATTAGCAATACGATCTATACCAGGTGTATGCACCAGCTTATTGCCATAAGCACTGATGGCCTGGTAAGCATGATCATCTGAAATGATGAGAACAATATTCGGTCTTTGTTGTGCAAATAATACATTACTGCTGAACAGCATTAGCATGAAAAACAAAAATGTTTTTTCAAAAAATGATTTATTCATAATGATTAATTTTTGTAGTTGAATCACAGGCAAAATGCATTCAAGAGCAGCTAAATGAATATACAAATGTTGAATCAGTTTTCATTTTTTGATTGCAATAGAAATTCATTTACTTGTCAAAAATCCTGGCAAAATGGTTTTCAAGGTGGCTGCGCATTCCATTCCTGAATTCTACAGGTGTGCCTTTTTCGAGAATGTGCACCAAAGTTTTGTGTGAGGTAAAGGTTTTAAGTAATGGTTGTTTTTTTAGTAAGCCGCTTTTATGCACATAATCAAAAACAGGCAGCAACATGCTCTGAAACTTTTTTAGTGTTTCATTACCGGTAATCTCATACAGTTTACCATGAAATGCAATTTCATGATTGATGTTGAAAACATGAAATTGAGGTACCGAAGGTTCATTTTTTACTATCTGTTTCAAAGCTGCAATATCTTCTTTGGTAACCCTTTGAAACAGGAGATCAGCCATTCCTATTTCCAGCACCAGTCTTAATTCAAATATTTCCCGCAGTGTATCCTGGTCAAGGATATGTGGATTCATACTCTTGCTAAGCATGCTGAACACATCAGGGCTTGTTATAACTGATCCTTTTTTCTTTTTGGATTCTATGAGCCCCATCATCCGTAAACGCAACAGTGCTTCCCTGATCACTGTACGGCTCACACCCAGTGTCTCTGCCAGTTCTAATTCTTTTGGGATGCTGTCGCCAATTTTCAGTTTTTGTTTCTGCAGCAGTTCCACCAGCTTTGATTCGACTTTATCAACCAATGAGCTTTTGTCAAGTGCTTCCAGATTGATTTTTATATTACGTGTTACCATTATTTTATTTTTCGCGGGGCAGTTTTAATGTGTGATTCGGCAAAATAAAATTTTTTTTGCCCGTTTGTTAAAAAATTTTACATTTGTGTTATGTCATACATAATACAAAATTAATTTCTATGAATTTATTTACAAAAAAATTACTTATTCTCTTCTTCACCCTGTCTATAGCAGGATGGGCACAGGCGCAGACCAAAACAATTAAAGGAACTGTGGTGTCATCAGAAGACAATAGCCCGCTGGCAGGAGTCAGCATTTCTTTGAAAGGGAAATCAACAGGCACAACAACAGACAGTAGCGGAAACTTTACTATTAATGCTGCATCGGGGGATGTGTTACAGGTTTCTTATGTGGGGTACACTTCAAGAGAAATTAAAATTGAAAACACCATTAATCTTGCTATTACACTTGAATCAAATGCTGCCAAATTGAATGAAGTGGTAGTAGTCGGTTATGGAACACAGTTGAAAAGAAATGTAACCAGCTCCATTGCCAAATTGGATAACAAAGTCTTAGCCAGTGCACCCCGCTCAAATGTGGGTTCAGCATTACAGGGGAGTGTACCTGGTTTGCAAGTGGTCAATTCCACAGGTCAGCCTGGCTCAGGACCAGTAATCTTATTACGTGGTGGTGCCTCCATCAACAATCCGGGCAGCCCGCTTGTGGTAATTGATGGAATCATCCGGTCATATAATGATATCGCTTCTGAGGATATAGCTTCTATTGAATTGTTGAAAGATGCTGCTGCTACTGCCATTTATGGTGCAAGAGCCAACAATGGTGTAATTCTTATTACCACCAAACACGGCATTGCAGGCAAAGCTCAGGTGTCTTATAAATTTACACAAGGCTTCAACCAAAGGAGAGAGGGATATAAATACCTTGATGCAAAAGATTATATCTATTATACCCGTACAGGCAATCTGAATTCAGGCAGGACACTTGCCCAAGTAAATTCATCAAGGGGCTATGGACTACTCACCGATTCTGCCAATTTATCTTCTTTTGATATCCGCAGTTACGATGCCTCAACAGCATATTTATTAAACCAGGGTTGGGATACAGTAGGCGATCCTTATGGCGGAACAATCATTTTCAAAGACCATAGCGGTGAAGTAGAAAACATTGTATTCAGGAATACACAAACCCAGGAACATTATATCAATGTAATTGGTGGCAACGATAAAGGAAAATATTTTAGCAGCTTTGACTATTACAAAGAAGATGGTGTAATTATTGGCTCTGATTACAAACGCTTCTCCGGCAATATCAACGGTTCTTATAAAGTATTGCCGACAGTTGAAATCAGTTCCGGAGCCACTTTTTCTACCTCATCACAGATTGGTGTAAATGGAAGTACTGTCAATAATATGTATCGCAACCTGAGCTTGTGGCCAACTTTTGATCCATGGATAGATTCTGCTAAAACAATTCCCAACCCGGGCAATGGTATCAATGATGGTAACCCTGTATATTGGCTGGGCAAGCAAGACAGGAGTGATGAAGTGAATAGAATTACAGCAAATGCTTCGGTGAAATGGGACATCCTTCCTTCATTGTATATAAAGGCATCTGGAAATATGTACCTGTTTGAACAATTGGATCAGTCATTTACAAAAGCCACTCAAACATACAGCAACATATTTTCTAACCCGCCGACATACAGCAATACCAGCAGAACAGCGTATGCAACTTTCTCAAGGGATTTTCAAACCCAGTATAATGCTATCATCAATTATACAAAAACTTTTGGTGACAAGCATGATGTTAGTGCTATGTTAGGAACAGAATATTTCGGTATCAAATCATTTGCTGAACAGGTATTGGGTACACAGGCGCCAACAGATGATATACCAACCGTAAATGCTTCAACAACTTTTGCATCTGGAAGCAACTATAGCACCAAATCTGAATACAGAATTATCTCTGCATTTGGCAGGTTGAATTATGCTTATGATAACCGCTACCTGCTCACATTGGTATTCAGGGATGATGGTGTTTCCAGTCTCGCAGAAGGTAACCAGTTTGGCTTTTTCCCGGGTATGTCTGCAGGGTGGAATTTGCACCAGGAAAAATTCTTTAAAAACTCTAGCCTGAGCAACTTTATTTCAACTTTCAAACCACGCATCAGCTTTGGTGAGAATGGTAATGTTTCCGGTCTTGGCAGGTATGAAGTGCAGGGAGGATATGGATTGCAGGGCTTATACAATAATAATGCAGGATTCCTGAACACAGGTATTGTTAATTCTAACCTGAGATGGGAAAAATCTAAAACAACTGATGTCGGTGTGGATATTGGAATTTTAAGGAACAGGGTTACTGTAATATTTGATTATTACAACAGGATAACAAGCGATCTATTAACTAATTTATCGCTACCCAGCTATACCGGATTTAGTTCTGTAAGAACCAACCTCGGCACTTTACAAAACAAGGGGTATGAATTTTCTGTGAATGCAGATGTATTGAGAACAACCAGCGGCATCAACCTTTCTGTAAGCGCAAATGCTTCATACGTTAAAAATAAAGTGTTGAAGCTGCCCTATAATGGCAATGAAAATAACAGGCAGGGTGGATTGCAGATATATGACCCGAAGACAGGTACAGTTGAGTGGGTAGGTGGATTGCAGGAAGGTCAGCCCATAGGCAGCATCTATGCCTTTAAAGAACTGGGTATATTCAACAGTGATGAAGAAATTGCAAAAGAAGCAGGCAACAGGGTTGACCTGGTGGCTGGCATCAGTGGCCCTAATTCGACTTATGGTTCCGGCAAAATAACTCCTGGTGATGTGAACTGGCTGGATGTGGACAAAAACGACACGATTGATTCAAGGGATCAGGTGTATATCGGGAATATTTATCCTAAATGGACCGGTGGTTTTTCTCTCAATTTGAGTTATAAAAATTTTACACTTTTCTCCCGTTTCGATTTTGCACTCGGGCATACAATCTATAATGATGAAGTAGCAAGGATTTTGGGCAATTACCAAGGGACTTTTAATGCTATTGAATTACAAAAAGATTCATGGACACCAACCAATACCAATACCTATATTCCAAAAGTATATTATGCCGACCAGGTATCAGCGCCTTTGGGTAAGAAAAACTATACGCGTATCAACAATGCCAGTGCTGTACTGAACAGCAACAACTCAGATTTTTACGAAAAAGGGGATTATCTCGCATGCAGGGAAATTACATTGTCTTATGATTTTACTAAGTCAATTTTATCTCATACAAAAGTACTTTCTCAGGCAAGGTTATATGCAAGTTTTCTCAACATGTTTTATATAACCAAATTCTCAGGCCCATCACCTGAACCACCTGTAGCCGAAGGTACAAATACAATCACAGGGGTATATGTTGGCACATATCCAACCCCAAAAACAATTGTATTGGGTGTACAGATAACTTTTTAAATAAACAGATAAAGACAATTATATATGAAAAATAATTTCAGGTATTTAATATTATTATTTGCAGCTGCTATCACCTTTAACTCCTGCAGCAAACAGCTCGATCTTGCGCCAATTAGCAGTATCAGTGATAACAATTTCTGGAAAACGCCTGACCAGTTTGATGCATTTGTATCGGGCATCCATATTGCTTTCAGGAATAATACCCTTGCTTTTGAGTATCTCGGTGAAATGAGAGCCGATATTTTTGGTACTGACCCGGGCTCCAGTTCTGCTTTTACCGGTGAAGCAACACAAGGTGTAGAAAATATGTGGAACAATACACTTGACCTCGACAATTCTGGTGTAAGCAATTTTGGTAATTTCTATTTCAATATCAACCAGATCAACCTCCTCATCAGCAAACTGAATAGCACAAATGTGGTTACAACATCCAATAAGAATTATTATTTGGGCATTGCTTATGGCATGCGTGCATTTTATTATTTCCAGTTGTTACGTTCATGGGGTGATGTGATCATTCAAACAGATCCAACCACTGCTATTGATGTATCCAATCTTGCAAAAGCCGCATCACCACAGGATTCTGTAATGTTGCTGATCAAAAGCGACATTGATAATTCAGTTAGCAGTTTCGGAACCGATTATTCATTCAGGAACCAAAAAGGGTATTGGTCAAAATCAGCAACACTGATGCTGAAAGCTGAAGTATATTTATGGACAAGTTACCGCGGCGGTGGCACAGCAGATGCCAGTACTGCAAAAGATGCATTAACCGATATACAAAATAACGTATCCGGATTGACGCTGCTCTCCAACTATGCAGATGTGTTTGCGTCAGACAATAGAGGTAACAGTGAGATAATTTTTTCAATACACAATATGCTGAACGAAGCATCACTTCCTTTTGCAAGTATATTTTATCCACAAACAGGCCTGATAGCCAACTTTTATGACTCAGCAGAAAACAGGCAATTTAATGTGTCAACTGACAACTGGGGCGGTATTTTAAGAGCACCTATCAAAATTGCAACATTCAGAAAGTTTGATGACAAAGACAGCAGAAAATGGGCATCCATTCAACCGGCTTATAACCTCGTTGGCAGTGATTACCAGATAGCAGGTTGTTTTGTTATCAAATACCAGGGAGAACAAAGTGCCGGTGCAAGAGTTTATACCAACGATTATCCAATTTACAGATATGCTGATTTACTCTTGTTGAAAGCTGAAGCTGAAATTATTTTAGGACAAGATCCTTCATCAGAAATAAATCAGGTGAGATCAAGGGCTTTTGGCGCAAACTACGATGCTAGTGTGCAGGGTTATCCCCACCAGGCAATTGATGCCAATCCTCAGGAAGCTATATTGCAGGAAAGGTTTTATGAATTTGTTTTTGAAGGCAAGAGATGGTACGATCTCAGGAGAATGGGTGATAATTTTGTGTATGAATACACAAGTATTGCTTCAACTGATTCTTACAAATTGTTGTGGCCAATAGACAGGAATTCTTTAACCAATAACAGGTCTTTGGTGCAAAACCCGGGATATCCGGCGTTTTAATATCCTGGAAGTTCTATGTACTGCAACAAACATTTTCTTATTTGAAAAATTTTATTTCATAGTTGCACACAACTTCCGAAATTATTTATTTAGCATATCAATAAATAAAAATTGATTGCACTGTTAATGAAACTGGAATAAAATAATAAACGATAACAGCAGGTGTTCAATGCATTTGCTGTTATCTCAATTTAATAATTGCTTCCATTTTTATAATAAATTTGAAAACAAACAATGTATTACCGTACATGTGTTTTGACATCGCAACTGATGAATAATTGTTTTGATACATTACTGATGCAATTAAAAAAATATGGAAAAGAATATAAATGCATTTCTTTAAATCCAAATTTGTATAGAAATTTTAAAGCACTATTCATTTTATAGAAAAAAAATAATTATGGAAAAAATTCATTTAAGTGGATTGATTGCAGCGCCTTTTACACCAATGCATAATGATGGTTCACTCAATGTATCAGTTATTCCTGCATATTACCAATTGCTGAAAGCAAATGGTGTTACCGGCGCTTTTATTTGTGGCTCTACCGGCGAAGGTGTTTCCATGACCCAGTCTGAAAAAAAAGAAGTCATTCATGCATGGGCAACCTGCACTAAAGGCGACAATGATTTTAAAGTCATGACTTTGGTGGGCGGCACTTCTATCAATGATTGCATCGAGGTAGCAAAATTTGCACAACAGGAAGGAATTTATGCAATCTCTTTCACCGCGCCTTTTTATTTTAAACCACCTACCGTTCAGGCATTGGCCAAATGTTGTAAAGCTATTGCAGGTGCAGTACCGGATATGCCGTTTTATTATTATCATATTCCTGTATTGAATGGTGTAGGTTTTGCCATGTTTGATTTATTGCAGGCAATAGATAATTCCATTCCCAACTTTGCAGGGATAAAATATACGCATGAGGACTTTATGGATTTTCTTTCCTGCATCCATTTTAAAAACGGGAAATACAATATGCTTTGGGGCAGGGACGAAAATATGTTATCAGCATTGGCTGTAGGTGCAAAAGGATCAGTAGGAAGCACATTTAATTATGCAGCGCCATTATATCATAGCTTAATAAATGCTTTTGAAAAAAATGATTTAAAACAAGCACAGGAACTGCAACAACAATCTATTGATATGATCAGGTTGTTAGGGAAATATGGCGGCATTGCTACCGGCAAAGCATATATGAAACTGATAGGAATGGATTGTGGCGGGTTCAGGTTGCCGGTAAAAAATATGGATGATGCAAATTTTGAATTATTTAAAAAAGATGTGGAACAACTCAATTTTAAAAATTACTGTTCACGCATTCCAACAGGTGTATAAGCAATAGTTGCAATGAACAATTTTATGAAACCAATCTTATTTTTTATCTGTATGTCCATATCATTAAGCGCTTGTACACAAAAAGACAAGATTCAATTGCAATGGAAAATTGCCGGTTTCATTCCTCAGACATTAGGTGTTGCCGGACCAGTATGTGGAGTTCAAAACAATGTGCTCATCGTAGCAGGCGGTTCCAACTTCCCGGGAAAAATGCCCTGGATGGGGGGCAAAAAAAAATATTATAGCGATGGTTATGTTTTCAGTTTGAATAAAAATGATTCTTTGAAAATGTTGCAAACATTTGAATTGCCTACACCAATTGGATACTCCGCAAATTGTTCGTTGGAAAACGGCATTGTTGCAGCAGGTGGTGACAACGATACAGGCATCAGCGAAAATGTTTTTTTCATTACCTTGAATGAAGCAGCAAACAATGTTGACATAACCAGCCTGCCATCGCTTCCTATTGCTTTAGCTAACGCAGCTATTGCAGCATACAACAACAAAATTTATATCGCCGGAGGTGAAACAAATCAAGGTGTGTCAGATAAATTTTTGTTGCTTGATTTAAGTGATACTTCTAAAGGCTGGCAAACTATGCCTGCTTTGCTACAGCCTGTTTCTCATGCAGTGATGGTAGTACAATCCAATGGCAGCCATAATTGTATTTATCTTATTGGCGGAAGAAAACAAAATAAAAATGGCATCAGTGATTTATATGCCACCAACTTTCAATTTGATTTGAAAAAAAACAGGTGGGTTAATAAACAATCTTTGCCTTATCCTATTAGTGCCGGTACGGGTGTTGCTTTGGGTGATGAAAACATTGTATTGTTTGGCGGTGATAAAGGCGCAACTTTTCATTCTACCGAACTGTTGATATCATCAATAGCAAATGAAAAAAATCCGGAGAAAAAAGAACAACTAATAAATGAAAAAGCAAAGTTGCAGGCATCACATCCCGGTTTTAGCAAGGATATTTTATCTTACAATACAGTTGAAGACAAATGGGAAACAATTGGTACCATTCCATTTAGTGTACCTGCCACTACCACTGCCATAAAATGGAGAAATAATATTTATATCCCATGTGGCGAAATAAAAGCTGGTGTACGAACGGCGCAGATTCTGGAAGCAAGGTTATTAGAGCAATAAATGAATGACGTTGATTGGTTCAAATACTACCAACATCAACAATTAACATTATTTCCATAAATATCATTAATTTCTTACGCTCCGATTATTATTCAATGTTTCATAATAAAAAATACTCAAAGTATCTAAAACCCTTTACCAGCAATGGTTTTAAGCCTCATCTCTTTTGGTGTGGTTTAGGGTGCTTGCCCCCCTTTGGTGGTCGAGATCCTGCAAAGCAAAGCATTACAATGTTTGCCTGAAAACAGGGGTTGTTTTTAATAAAAAAATTGAAGGCATTAAAATGAGAAAACAAGCATTAATAATAACAGTATTGTGCGAAACATTAAATAGGTGAATAAGAATTTTTATAAAACAATGCCAAAAAAATATAGACAATGAAAATACAACAGGAAAAGAAGGATGGTTATCCATGGATAGTAGTGGCATTGTTATGGGGTGTGGCTTTATTGAATTACATGGACAGGCAAATGCTCAGCACCATGAAGCCTTCGATGCAGGTGGATATACATGAGTTACAGTCTGCAACCAACTTCGGTTACCTGATGGCCATCTTTCTCTGGATATATGGTTTTATGAGCCCGGTATCTGGTATCATTGCAGACAAGCTCAATCGCAAATGGCTGATCGTTGTCAGCCTCTTTGTATGGAGTGGCGTAACTTATGCAATGGGATATGCAAATACATTTCATCAATTGTATTGGTTGAGGGCAGTGATGGGCATCAGTGAAGCATTATACATACCTGCCGGTTTATCATTGATTGCCGATTATCATTCAGATAAAACACGTTCATTGGCTATCGGCATCCACATGACGGGTTTATATATGGGGCAGGCTTTAGGCGGATTCGGCGCTACGATTGCAGCAAGTTTTTCATGGCATCTTACTTTTCATTGGTTTGGTATGATAGGAGTTGCATATTCAATTGTACTCATTCTTTTTTTAAAAGAGAAAAAAAACAGGTATCAAACAACAGATCATATTGTACAAAAAAATTCATCATCCCTCTTCAAAGGACTGGCATTTTTATTTACCAATATATCATTCTGGATCATACTATTTTATTTCGCTATTCCATCATTGCCGGGATGGGGCATAAAAAACTGGTTGCCCACATTATTTGCCAACAACCTCAATATTGATATGGCAACAGCCGGGCCATTGTCAACCATCACTATTGCAGCATCTTCTTTTTTAGGTGTCATATTTGGTGGTATCTTATCTGATCGTTGGGTCCAAAAAAATATCCGCGGCAGGATTTATACAAGCGCTATTGGCCTCGCACTAACTGTCCCGGCATTGCTGTTGATTGGGTTTGGGCATTCATTGTTTAACGTTATCGGTGCAGCATTTTGTTTTGGTTTTGGATATGGAATGTTTGATGCGAACAACATGCCTATTTTGTGCCAGTTTGTTCCTTCAAAATACAGGGCCACTGCTTATGGACTGATGAATATGGCAGGTGTATTTGCAGGTGCTTTCATTACAGATATTTTAGGCAAATCCACTGATGAGGGCAACCTGGGTAAGAGCTTTGCTATGTTGAGTGGTATTGTATTGGCAGCGCTGATTGTTCAATTATATTTCCTGCGTCCGAAAAGCAGGAATGCAGATGATGTGGACGTAGCTGTTTCTTAAAATTTTAAATTGTAAAAAATTGAATAAAATATTTTCAGTAAATTCCATTCAGACTGCTGGTATTTTATAATGTTCATAAAAAATAAAACCGAATGAAAAAAATATTATTAAGCATTCTCATCACATGCATGGCCAGTGTTGGTTTTTCACAAAAGCAAGTGCCGGTTTTTACTGCAGGAAATGATGGCCACAAATCATACCGCATCCCTGCCATTATCAGTTTGCCCAATGGTGAATTACTGGCTTTTTGTGAAGGCCGGGTCAATGGCGCCGGTGATTTTGGCGACATCAATATCGTAATGAAAAAAAGTAGTGATGGTGGCAATACCTGGTCTGCTGTGCAAACTATTGTTGATGTTGATTCATTACAGGCAGGCAACCCTGCACCGGTGGTAGATATTACTGATCCTGATTTTCCACATGGCCGTATATTTTTATTTTACAACACGGGCAACAATCATGAAGGTGAAGTGAGAAAAGGAAATGGATTACGTGAAGTATGGTATAAGACATCAATTGATAACGGTAACACCTGGAGCAATGCAGTCAACATTACCACACAGGTGCACCGGCCAAAACAACCACAGATCAATCCGCAATATAATTTTTCCGAAGACTGGAGAAGCTATGCCAACACACCCGGCCATGCAATGCAGTTTGAACATGGGAAATTTAAAGGAAGGATTTTTGTCGCAGCCAATCATTCAGCAGGCCCGCCACAAAATAAATCTTCAGATTATGCAGCTCATGGTTTTTACACTGATGACCATGGTAAGACTTTTCATCTTGGGGCTACTGTAAATATCCCGGGCAGCAATGAATCAACAGCGGCTGAACTCAGTCATGACAGGTTAATGATGAACAGCCGTAACCAACAGGGCGATATTCGAGCAAGGATTGTTTCTATCAGCAGTGATGGTGGCGCCACCTGGGATACAAGTTATTTTGATAATACTTTAATTGACCCGGTAAACGAAGGCAGCATATTAACAATCGGTCATAAAAAAGGCAAGGAAATCCTTGCATTTTGCAATGCTGCAGATACAAAAGAAAGAGATAACCTTACCTTACGCATCAGCTTTGATGATGGCAAAACATGGAAGGAATCTTATGTAGTGGATAAAAGCAATAACAACCAAAGTGATTTTACAGCATACAGTGATTTGGTGAAAATAAGCAAACACAAAATCGGTGTTTTGTATGAAAGGGATGGTTATAAGGAAATAGTGTTTACGGTGATGAAGTGGAAGTAGAAAAAATATCTTGGCAGTATTTGCGAATGAGTTGATGTATAAACTTCAATAAATATTTTACTAAATTATCTTGTATAGGTTATGGCATATTCAAAACAACAATTAATCGAATTAAGTGAATTCTACAAAAACCAATTGCTGAACGATACTATTCCCTTTTGGTTCCCTAAAAGTTTTGATACAGCATTTGGCGGCTATTTATTGATGCGTGATGCAGATGGCTCACTGATTGATGATGATAAAGCAGTATGGATACAGGGCAGGGCAACCTGGTTATTGGCAACATTGTATAATACAGTTGAACAAAAAGAAGAATGGCTCGCCGGTGCAAAACTAGGGTATGAATTTTTAAACAACCATTGCTTTGATGAAGACGGCCAGATGTTGTTTCATGTGGCAAGAGATGGCAAAGCAATTCGCAAAAGAAGGTATTTTTTCTCCGAAACTTTTTATGTGATCGCAGCCGCAGCATATTCTAAAGCGAGTGGCGACCAGGAAGCCGCTGACAATGCCCGGAAAATTTTCGGGAAATGTATTGAGTATGCAACAGGTGAAAAAAAATTGCTGTCAAAATTTTTCGATACCCGTCCTGCAAAAAGTATCGGTGTGCCAATGATTATGATGAACACTGCCCAACAATTACGCGAAACAATTGGTGACGAGCGCTGCGATGAATGGATAACCAACTGGATCAATGAAATAGAAAAATATTTTGTAAAAGATGATATCAAATGTGTGATGGAGCAGGTAGCGCCTGATGGCAGCATCATAGATCATATTGACGGGAGAACATTAAATCCGGGACATGCTATTGAAGGTGCATGGTTCATCCTGCATGAAGCAGCTTATAGGAATAACGACAAACATCTAATTGAACTCGGATGCAAAATGCTTGATTATATGTGGGAACGGGGATGGGACAAAGAACAGGGTGGCATTTTATATTTCCGTGATGTGTATAACAAACCGGTGCAGGAATACTGGCAGGATATGAAATTCTGGTGGCCACAAAATGAAGCCATCATTGCCACATTACTTGCATATTTAATTACGGGTAATGAGAAATATCAGCAATGGCACAAAGCTATCCATGATTATGCATATTCAACATTTCACGACAAGCAGCATGGTGAATGGTTTGGCTATTTACACCGAGATGGAACGATAGCTCAAACAGCAAAAGGAAATTTATTCAAAGGGCCTTTTCATTTGCCAAGACAGGAATGGTATTGCATGCAGGTGCTCGATAATTTCCTGAAACAATAAACTAACTTTTTTTACCATCAACGATGCTACGTATAAATAAAAACATAACCTGGTTTGTTGCAGGTGTTTTGTTTGCAATCCTGTGGGCGTCTGCATCCACAGCAACAAAAATTGGGCTCACAGTGGCACAACCAATGATGATAGCTGAAATGCGTTTTGCACTTGCTGCAGGCATCATGTTGTTTGTATCGCATATAATTCTGAAACAAAGGTTACCTGTAAAAAAAGAATGGAAACAATTAGCTGTTTATGGCATTTTAAACATCAGTATTTATCTTGGTTTATATGTCATAGCCATGCAAAAAATCACTGCTGGCATTGGCGCATTGGCTGTTGCTGCTAACCCTGTGATTATTGGTTTTCTGTCTGTCATTTTTCTGAAGCATAAATTGAGTTTATCAATTATCATTTCCATTATAGTATGCATCATCGGTGTGGTATGTGCTTCATATCCTTTATTGGGTGGCGCCGGTGTGAGTGTGGAAGGTTTAATAATTATTTTTCTCAGTATGCTTTCCTATTCTGTCGGCTCTATTTATTTTTCATCCAAATCATGGGAAGGACTTTCATTGCTCACGATTAATGGCTGGCAAACTTTACTCGGGGGAATATTTTTACTACCGGTAGCATTGATTTATTACAAAAACCAGGACAATAGTTTCAATGGTAAATTCTGGTTTTCTGTAAGCTGGCTCGCAATACTCGTTTCCATTTTTGCAGTGCAACTATGGCTCTGGCTTCTACAAATAAACCCTGTGCGTGCAGGCTTGTGGCTATTTCTTTGCCCGCTCTTTGGATTTATCATTGCTGCATGGGTATTGAATGATGTAATCAGTATTTATACTGTTGTTGGTACAGTATTGGTTGTTTTGGGCTTGTTATTGTCAAGGCTGAATGTGAAAAAAAGTGAAGTGTTGTTTGATTGATATTTATTGTAGCCACAAAGAACTGGTAATTGTAGTTTGAAAAATAATTTCATGTTTCAAAAACTGTAACAATGAAACGAAAAATTATATTATCCTCTCTGTTATTTCCTGCACTATTCTTTTTGCAACAGCAATGTATTAGCCAATCCCTGCAATTGCCATCATATCCTGACTCTATATTTTCTGCTTATTACCGGCAACGTGTTTCTCATTTCATCACATTACCAAAAACAAATGATGATATCATTTTTCTTGGCAACAGCATTACTGATGGTGCTGAATGGAGTGAATTGTTCCAGGACAGCAGGATTAAAAACCGTGGTATCAGCGGTGATATTTCCGCAGGTGTTATTCATCGCCTCGCAGCCACAATAAAAGGTCATCCATCAAAAATATTTCTCCTCATTGGCATCAATGATTTAGCAAGAAATATTTCAGTGGATAGTGTTGTAAAAAATATTTTAATCATTGCCGGTTATGTGCAGCAACAATCCCCGGCTACACAATTATTTATACAAAGTATTTTGCCTGTATCTGATGTATATGGCAAGTTCACAGGCAACAACATTATTCACAAAAAGATTCTTGATGCCAATGCATTGATTAAAAAAAATGCAGCAGCATATCATTATACATTTATTGATTTATACGATGACTTTGTAGGTGAAGACGGCAAACTGAAATCCAATCTTACCAATGATGGCCTGCATTTAAAAGGTGAAGGCTACCTGTTATGGAAACACATTGTTTATCCTGATGTATATGGATTGCAGCATCAACCTTCGCTTCTTCCATTGCCACAACAAATCACATTTAATAAAAACAAGTTTCCTTTATATAAATGCAATGACATTGTTGTAAGCAATGACAGCCTTCGTGAAGAGGCTATGCTTTTACAACAAAATTTGCTTCAGAAAAATGTGCAGGCTGAAATTGTTTCAACGTTAAATAATGATCAACCCATTATTGAAATAAATATCGGGAATGTGTCAGCTCCACAATGCAGAGATGAAGCGTATCAACTGCAGGTGTTGCCTGCGAAAGTTATCATCACTGCAAACACACGTCATGGAGTATTTAATGCAATACAAACATTCATGCAACTGGCCCGTGATAATGTGATGGTGGATGGCTGTGAAATACACGACTGGCCTGCGTTTGCATGGAGAGGCTATATGGTAGATGTGGGCAGGAATTTTGAATCAGTGGATTTGCTCAAACAACAAATTGATGTGATGAGCAGGTATAAACTCAATATTTTTCATTTTCATTTTACTGAAGATATTGCCTGGCGATTGCAAAGCAAATTGTATCCACAACTCACAGCTCCTGAAAATATGCTGCGCAATAAAGGCATGTTTTATTCAGAGAGTGACATGAAAGATTTGATAGCTTATTGTAAGGAAAAATATATCACATTGGTGCCTGAAATTGATATGCCCGGCCATAGCGCAGCATTTACAAGAGCAACAGGTTTTGATATGCAATCTGATTCAGGACTTATCATCATCAAAAATATACTCAGGGAATTTTGTTCAACATACAACCTGCCATATTTCCATGTAGGTGGTGATGAGGTACATGTAACCAATAATAAATTTATGCCTGTAGTAATTGATTTGTTGCATAGCCTTGGCAAAAAAACTATGGCATGGAGCCCCGGTGCCCATGTGGACAGTTCTACAATCAGGCAGTTATGGATGAGCGATAATAGAGAGAAAAATATATCATCCATGCAGTTCATAGACTCGCGACACCTTTACATCAACCACATGGATCCGCTTGAGAGTGTGGTTACAATTTTTTTCAGGCAGATAGGTGATACAACTCAACAAACACTCAACATTAAAGGAGCAACATTGTGTTTATGGCCAGACAGAAGAGTAGAAAATGAATCAGATGTTTTAAAGATGAATCCCATATATCCTGCAATGTTGTCTTTTGCAGAAAGAACATGGCGGGGTGGAGGAAGTAAAGGATGGACAGCAACTATCGGTACACCATCATCACCTTCGGCAATACTATTCCGTGAATTTGAAAACCGTTTGCTGGATCAGCAACAACAATATTTTGCAACTCTTCCATTTCCATACACCAAGCAGTCTGATCTGGTATGGAAACTATATGGCCCCTATAATAATGATGGTGACCTCTCAAAATCATTCTTTCCTGAATCAGCAAATTTCAATGATACAACCCTGAAGCCTGCACTCACAGTAACAGGTGGCACGATTATTTTAAGGCATTGGTGGGCGCCATTAATAAAAGGCGCTTTGGATAATCCGAAAGAAAATACTACCTGGTATGCTGCCACAAAAATCTGGAGTGATGAAGATGAGATAAAAAATTGCTGGATTGGTTTTAATAATATTTCAAGGTCACCGGCTACAAATTCGTCAATGCCCGGAACGTGGGATAATCATCATAGCGAAATTTGGATAAATGGAAAATTAATTGCACCACCGCAGTGGAAACATGCAGGGTTAAAAGGCGATCCTGAAATGCCTTTGACAGATGAAGGCTATGAATACAGGCAGCCAACAAAAATTTTTATGCATAAGGGATGGAATACAGTTTTAATCAAAGCCCCTATTGGCAGTTTTACTGGTAAAGACTGGCAAAACCCGGAGAAGTGGATGTTTACTTTTGTGGTGTTATAAGAAAGAAAGGGTGGTTAAATAATAATTTTTTTACTCTACTAAATGAGTAATATCTCAACAAACTATATTTCCTTTTATGTCCATTACAATCAAAACCGATTATAATTTTTTACCTGTTTCTTATCAGCCCGATACCCAAAGTCAATAATGAGATAAACAAAACGATGATACCGATATAAAGCACCCAAATCAACTTTGTTGGTTCGGTAATGTTATTTCCAATTGCACCTCCAAAAAATCCACCGGATATCAGGATAGCCGAGAGTGGGAAACCTATTCTTACCATCCACTCAACACCTTTAGACAAACCTGCATGATCAACCAAAACCTGGGCAATCAATGACAGGACTACCAGAACTCCTGCATGTGCATGCCCTGCCCTGAACATAGATTTTTGAAAATCATTCAGCCCCATCTCCTGGTGCTTACCGGAAAGTATCTGAAGCAAAAAATATCCGCCATATTGAATAGTCGGTACGACAACAAGAATAATCCCACACATTAATTTTGTAAGTGATGACATAAGAGTTCTGTTTTAAAGAGTTTTTAAAAGTATACTGCCTATCGCCCGGTTTTGCAAAGAACATACCAATGTAAATAATCTTTTTCCCGGTTTTTTAAAACATGCAATAGTTTTGATTCACTAAATCAAAACAAGAAATCTGAAGTTAAGTTCATAAATCAGATCAAATATTTTTTGATCATTTTTCCAACATTAATTTTCTATTATTTCAAATCCATACTACCTGCTTCGAAGTAAGAAGGATAAGCTTCATCGTGTAGAATAGTTATTGTTTCCTTTTTAAAATCTTCGTCTTTTGCTGTGGGTATATTCAAAAATTGTTGTGGGTTTCTATCCACCAGCGGGAACCAGGAACTTTGAATTTGTATCATGATTTTATGGCCTTTCAAAAATGTATGCGCCACATCATTTAACTCGAGTTTCACCAATGTTGGCTGGTTAGGAACAAATGGTTCAGGTTTTTCAAAACTGTTTCGAAATTTACCGCGCAATACTTCTGCACGCACCAGTTGTTGTGTTTCATTTTCATCTGGCAACACATCAATCACCTTTACAATAAAATCAGCATCAGTACCGCTTATGCTGGCATAGATATTTGCCATGACAGGGCCAATTAATGTGATGTCTTTACCGAGCACATCGCTTTCATAATATAATACATCAGGTCTTTTTGCAGCGAAAGACTGGTCAGCAGCCATATATTCGTTTATCCGGTCATCACTTCGCTTATCAATATATGGAACAGGGTTTGAAGGATCTGAAATGTATGTATCCTCTCCATAAATTTTTCCTTTTGCCAACAACAATTCATGATCCTTGTTCAAATACCATTTTTGAGTTTGCAATCCTTTTGGCGGCCATGCTTTAAAAGTTTTCCAAAGGTTACTGCCTGTTACAAACACAGTGGCTTTACCAACGTTAAATTTTCCTTTGCCTTTGAGGTAATAGTTGAAAAAGTCAAACTCTGTTTGCTGGAATTTTGCATTCAGGTCGCCTCCAAAATTATAACCCGCAAAATGATCCCATTTATTTCTTTCCCAGGCACCATGTGTCCAGGGTCCCATAATGAGATGGTTATCATTCACCGGGTTTTGTTGTTCAATAGCTTTATAAGTATTCAATGCACCAAACATATCTTCGGCATCAAACCAACCACCTACCACTAAAGTAGCGGGTTTAATATGAGTAAGATGTGGCCTGATATTCCTTGCCTGCCAGTAAGCATCTTTCGTGGGATGGGCAAGATATTCATTCCAGATCTTTGCTTTGTTGTTATAAAAGCTATCATTGAAATGATGCAATGCTCCCATCTTCAGATAAAAATCATAAACATCATTGATTTCAAGAGTTGGGTTAACAGGCGGGTTCCGCATTCTTGGGCCAGTACGTGGAGCATCAAAAAAATTTTCAAAACTAAAATTATCCATCAAAAAAAATGCGCCCCTATGATTAGCATCATCGCCGTCAAATTCATCAGTTACCGGCGCCTGTGGTGATACTGCTTTGATAGCAGGATGAGCATTCGGCAAAGAAGCTGTGGCATAAAAACCCGGATAAGAAATACCATATAAACCTACTTTACCATTATTGTGATGTATGTTTTTTAAAAGCCAGTCAATAGTGTCATAAGTATCACTGCTTTCATCCACCTGTGTGTTGTCTTTTTTATTATCAATAGCAGGTGTCATTTCCTGAAACTGTCCTTCACTCATATACCTGCCGCGAACATCCTGGTAAACAAAAATGTATTTTTCTCTTACAAATAAATGATTGGGGCCAAGCCTTTGTTTGTAATTGTCTTCACCATAAGGGCCCACTGAATATGGTGTGCGTTGCATAAGTATGGGATATTGTTGCGTCGTATCTTTTGGGATATAAATACTGGTAAACAATTTTACACCATCCCGCATGGTGATGTTCACTTCCTTCTTAAAATAATTATCTCTGATATAAGCAGAATCAGGCGAGGCAAATCGCTGTGAACAGGAATCAAGAACAAAAAAAATGCAGCAACAAAAAATTAAAGAGAAGTATTTCATTCACTAAAAATAGTGATGATTGAATAGAAAAAAATTAATCAAATGATATAAAAATAAAAAGCGCTTGTTATTTCAATGAAAACAAGCGCTAATATCATATCAAAAAAAGGTCTGCTTTACTGGCCATGATTGGCATACCAAAGACTTGTATTCTTGTCTGTTAACAGAAAATTCTGGAAACGGTAAGTTAATGTATCCTCTCCCACAGAAGAAGCATGCAAACCATCAGCGGTTTCACTTTCAATCCAGTAAAAACCATCAGTAGGCCTTGGTGTGGAATCAGCCCATTGATAAAAACCCCATGCCAGCATTGGAGCAACTGCGTTTTCACCTTTATATTCAGTACCAGGCACACCATTTATCTGGTCTTGTATGGCCCACTTGGATGCCCATCCATAATAATAGGGTGATGGTTCACGGTTCCATAAAGCACTGACATGAAATGTTCTTGTCCTTGCTAAAGTATAAACCACTTTAAGATTGGGAAATTTTTGTTTGAACACCCTCAGGCAAGATTCTAAAACATTCCTCACAAGGTTAGGTCTTTCAGGCCAGGTCACAATGCGAGAAGTATCATCTGTTTCAAGATACATTATCTGTACCTGTCGGTAACTTGTTTTATTCCCTGTTATAACCCTTGTCACATGATCCCAATAATCACTGTTGGGGTTCATCATACTGTTTAAAGATGCAGTTCCCGAGCCATTGTTACAACTTACCAGTTTGAGTTTTGGATTGGTCAAAGGATTGCCGGTTGTTTTACTTTTTAAATTTTTCATATTGTGCCCACCGGTACTCCCGCCAAGCGATATAAATAGAATATTAGCTGATTTTGCTGACGATGGATTTCCAAATGTATCTAATGGTTCAATACTTTGCGAAGTGGCAAATAAATCATCTGCGTAAGTGCCCGATGCTACATTAGATCCATCAGGATATAAACCTCCGATTGAATCATTGTAAGTGGAAGTTCCGATCACATCAATAGGAACATTGTAAGGGTCAATAATAATCGCATCGTCCTGACTTGTGCTGACACGATTAACATTTTCTATGTCTTTTTGTTTTGAACAACTAATCAAAAGTGTTACAGCAAAAAGGGAATGTTTTAACTTCATAAGGTAGTATTTTAAAATGATGAAAAAATGATTTTCTTCTTTGGTACTGCATTAATCGTGCAGGCAGAAAGGTATGCAAACAGAATCTATGAAAAAGGATTAGGGACTGTATATATAACAGATGAAAGATAAAGGGAGATTCAGTCTTCATTGTTAAAGGCAAAAAAATAAACAAATAAATTGAACTAAAGTTAATCAAGTATTTTTGCCTAAATATGGGAAAATTCCCGTATTTGAATTTGTACCTTCATTCAATTATTATTTATTTGTACCCTGTCACTGGTTCACCACTTCTTTTCCAAATGGAGCCAAAGTAATTTCAATCAGTTTCAGGTGTTGTAGTGCAAAAGGGATTCCGATAATGGTAATGCATAAGAATGCAGCAGAAATAAGATGTGCAATGGCTGTATAAAGTCCTCCTGAAATAATCCAGATAATATTGAACAATAATGACAGGCAACCTCCTGATGAAGATTTCGTAATTACCTTCTTACCAAATGGCATCAGCACAAAAGCGCCGATCTTAAAACACTGCATCCCAAATGGAATTCCAATAATCGTAACACAAAGAATAAGGCCTCCAAAAAAATAACCAAGGGCTGCAAAAAAACCACCGAAAATAAGCCAGAGCAAATTGCCAATTGAATTCATAACACTACCATCCGGAAGTCCGAAAAAATAAATAGCCCATATTATATTTGAGGTGACAAAACTTCATAAATATATGGGACTATTTACTCGCAATAAAAGTAACAAGAAGCCAATTATAAAACAA
>JAFDXI010000126.1 GCA_018268035.1 Bacteroidota bacterium
TCCTGAAGGATACTGTACTTCTCCTCGGAGCTAAATTGACGTCTTGTTTTCATTGTTCCTAAATTTACTGTGACTAAATTGTTTTACAATTTTTGTCCAGTCTTTTAGGGGGCTAAGACACTATTTTTTCAGCAGTTTCGCTGATGCCCAATAAGGTTACACCTTCTTTATTGAATCCGGTAAATTGTCTCAATGTTTTCCCTGTATAGTGTTTCCCATAATACTTTGCCACCATACGAAGGCATGTTGGCCCGCAATCCATTGTATTTAATTGTTTATAAAATGAAAAAGACATATAAAAATTGAAAAATTGTCAAATTTTTTATAGGCTGCATTCAATTTTTATTTTGATTTTGCAATACTTTTTTTACCTTAATGTATTTTTTATCTCTGTATCCAAATCTCTGCTCCCCTCTTTATAGATTGAATTCCATATTATCAAATGATTTTTATCAATGAGTATCTGATTGGGAATAGGGCTTTGGGTATTAATGACACTGTCTTTCATTTTTTTGTTGACAAGTAAATTGACAAAAGATTCAAGATTTTCTTTTTGTACCGCATTTTCCCAATTTATTTTCTTATTATCAAGAGAGATAAAGACTATAGCAAGCCCATCTGTTTTATATTGTTGATATAATTCTTTTAAGTGCGGGATTTCTTTTCTGCAGGGAATACACCAGCTTGCCCAAAAATCAATTAAAATATATTTGTCTTTTAAACTGGAAAGCTGAAAACTCTTGCCTGTAATGTCCACTGCATTTATATCTGGAATTTGTACACCGGGTTTAATCAAATCCCATTTTTTTAATTGTGCCTGTATTAATTTTCCACTTATACTTTCTTTAATGTTATTTTCTAAATTATTATAGAGGACTTTTGCTTCATTCCCGTCAATATCTAATTTTTCAGATATTAGTTGCTCTAACCTGGCACCGCTTACGTAAGAACCAGGATGACTCCTAATGAAATCTTTTATTATTGCTGTATGCTTCAGGGCAAGTATGTAAGTTTCACCTCGCAAACTCTCTATTGAATCCAGGATATGTTGTTTTTCTACTGTATCTTTTTCAGCCAAATAAATACTATTCAGGCTGTCAATATGGCTACCTAAATCAAGGTTGCTTTGTTCTGGTTCACTTAACTGATTTTGTAAGGTATCAGCCTGTCGTTGCGAATATGAGCCATACATTTTAAAATGATAAAAATCGCCATTTTTTAAAATTATTTTTTGATGGCCCGGATCAATGAATATGGATGCAAAATTATCTTCTCCAACAGTCATAAGGCCACACATAGTCGGTTGTGATATTTTACCTGAAAATAAAAATTCACCATTGACAATTGATACGGTATCTTTTTCCCAGGATTGTACATCCTTTCTAAAAAATAAGGCCATTTTACCTGAATCTATCCCGGATATTTTCCCATTCAAAAAAAAGTTGTTGCCAGAAGTATTTGTGTTTTGACTAAAACTGCTGAAACAAAAAAACAAGTATAAAAATGATAGTTTTGCTTTCATTATTCATTATTTGTAATTAAAAATTGACAGCTTAATAAATGGGTAACTGCTTACTGATCTTAAATCAGTAAGCAGTATAAAATCATCATTTACCAATCAATTTAAGCATAATTTGTCTTCTCCAGGACCGCTACCTCTTCCATTGCCTGCGTCCTGACATGTAAATCCAGCACAACATTTTAGATTGTAGTTGGCACCAATGCCACAATAAGCATCAACAGGAAGGCATTGGGGACCTCCTCCATTATCTTTTGATCTCCCAATAATCTTTTTCATTTCTTCTCTGCTTAGTTGAATACCAAATTCTTTTTTTATGATTTTAGTTTTTTTGATTAAAAAATATTTGCTTCTCGTTATAAGCCCTTAAAGAGTAACGGCCGGTTTGGGCGACTGTCATTTGCAACTAACAACCGCAGGCATCCCAAACATTTTCCTGCTATGCCTGTGATGCAAGAAAATATTGTAAATCAGCGATTGAATATTCTGATGGCAATTGATAATTATTGAGAAAAAATGTTGGCGTACCCATAATTTTTTCTTTTTTAAACCAGTCATTCATTAAATCAACCATATTATTTTGTTTCATTAATTCACCTTTCAGTGGATATTTCTCCGCAAAGGCTTCATAATTTTTATTTTTAGAGAGGTACCATTCATCTAACGCTTCTTTAATAAGATTACCATCATTTATTTTATCAATTGCCAAAAAATGATTTACAATAAAATATTTGTTTTCCCCCTCTCGTGAGGGTGCAAAAAAAATTATCTGCACTTTCAGATTTTTATTTTCTTCCAACAATTTATCAATTTCCGGATGTGCTTTTGCACTGGGTCTGCAATATGGGTTGCAAACTTTTAATAAAGTATTTGGAGCATTTTTATTACCTAAAATTATACCTAATCCATCAGCAGAATTATTAAGAAATTTTTTGTTTTTTTATTAGCATATTAAAGATGTCAGGATCAAATTTTATTTTTTGAAATGTGCGTAAATCTTGTTTGGCTTGTTGTTGTTTATATAAAAGTGGTTTAATAATAATCCAAATAATAATGGGCAAAGCGAATGAAATAAACAATGTCGGCAATACTGGAAATAAAGATTCAAATTTAAATTTAAAAGGTGTCATGGTGAAAACGATAAACTCGAGAAATAATACGACCTGAATGGTTAAACATAATGGACACCATTGTTTGGCAATAAACCACTGATAAAATACAGAGTAGAAAATGTAAGGCAGGGCAAGAAGATTAAATAACCTAATAAAAGAAAGATTGTTCGCTGAAATTTGATACCCTGTCAAAATAAGAAAGAGAAATCCACCGGCAAAATAAAAAAAACCTAATTCACTCCGGCTTACTCCAAATATTTTAGAAGCTTCTGAGTTTAAGATAGCATTGCAATTTGTTTTTCCTCCATAACTACAAAATCTTTGGAGAGTTGGGTTTATTTTATCAATTTCATACCAAAGTAATAAACATGCAACAAGAGTTCCAAATAACTTTAGGAAAATCAGTAATGTAAAAATAATTGAAACAGATTTTTCCTCATTTACAAGGTAATTATTAATGACACATGCTGAAAGAATAAATATACCAATTATAATTAAAGCAAAGTTTTGTAATTGCTTTAATTTTTGTTTTCGAAAAACAATTTTAAAATCTTTTTCACCTGATTGTTTATTTGATTGAGCGAGTAATACTACATCATTAAATTGTTGCAAAAATTCTTCAACTCGTTTTACTTTGGTTTGGTTTTCTGAGCTCAAATAAAAGATATTATCGTTTTTAATATCTTTTATTACAACAAAAGTACCGCCATTTTCTTTAGTAAATGCTATAAATGGACATGGCAAATTAATTATTTGAATTGGGTTGATTTTAATTACCTTGTTATCTACATGCCATGAGTTTAGTGAATCACTTATACTTAGAATACTTGGGAAATCAGGATGCCTTTCAATTGTTTCTTTTACACTAAAATCAGTAACCTTTACATTAAGGTTTTTGAGTAACTGTATTGTTACAGTTACTGATGGGTCAAATTGATTTAAAAAGTTTAGCATATAATATTTTAATAAATATGCTTTTTAGAGGATTTTGGTTAATCTATTCTTAGCATTTCACTACCATCCGGAAGTCCGAAAAAATAAATAGCCCATATTATATTTGAGGTGACAAAACTTCATAAATATATGGGACTATTTACTCGCAATAAAAGTAACAAGAAGCCAATTATAAAACAA
>JAFDXI010000127.1 GCA_018268035.1 Bacteroidota bacterium
CTAAGAAAAAGGTGGAGGTTTTGACGGCAAATTATAAGATTTAAAGCTGTTTTAAAACATCATTAAATTTTTAAAAAATGGACATTTGGAAATGAAAAAATGGACATTTGGAAATGGCGTTTATAGATTGTATTGAGACAAAAAAAATAAAGCCTAAGGCAAATGATAAAAAACCTGAAACACCGGATTTTTCATTGATAGAAACCCTGCTGACCACTTTGCCGCTTTTATTTACTGCCAATCCACTTTTTTACGATGGAGATTTTAAGACCGTAGTTCAAAATCATTATAAGCGCCATGCAAGATATGAGCAGGACTATTTATACGGATTAAAAAAGGAAAAACCAGTTTTATCCAATGACTACCGGTACTATGATTACAGGTTAGTTGCTTTTGAGAATGGAGAATTTAATTTTATTGCAAGAGACAGCGATGATAATATTTATGAAGTAAAGAAAAGAGATTTGTTGATATTACTGGCACAAACAGAAAGTAAGCATCTCACCAATTACCAGGCATCATTTATATTACTATACCGGGCATTTAGGTTTTGTAATATTCTGGCCGAACGTGGCGCTTTGCTACCGAGATTGTTTAAAGCAGAAAAAGAAAAATATCGTATCCAATGGATCCCTGCATTGATTAATGCCAGTGTAAAAAAAGTCTTTAATGAATTATTACAATTGTATCCTGACAATTTCATTCAAATAAGCAACCCGGATGCAGATATAAAAAAGCAACACTCAAAAACAAATCCTTTCTTATTGCCGGCTAAGAATGAAGAAGCCTTACTATTGTTATGCAGTTTTTTTTGCAAATACATCTGTGCAGGCATGCTACAACAATGTATGGCGAAGCGCTAAATCTTCAGGTAAAGAAGTTTGGAAAATAAATGAATTATTTTTTGACAATGCTGCTCATCGTTTTGATAGTTTTTCTGAAAAAGAAATACCTAATACCATACAGCTTTGGCTTAACCGCTTTTATATCAGTAAAAAAGATTATTCACCCGTATTACAGGTAGCAGAGGCAGAAAATAATAATGGCTTTGAAGTAGATGTGCTCATTCAAGATAATAAAGCACCGATGCAGCCTGTGGAAGGATTATCTGCATTTATGAAAAAAAGCAGCGAAAAACAATTCGCAGCGCTTAAAGATCTGCAACTACTGACTCATTACCTGCCTGATCTGAATGCTATCATTGCATCACAGGGAAAACAAAAATTGCATTACACTTATCAAACATTTTCTGAAGTACTTACCGGCATTTTGCCAGCTATAAGGTTGTTTGGTATCCAGACTTTATTGCCAAAAAGCCTGCAACAACTGTTGAAACCACAGGTTACGGTATCATTAAAAACAAAAGCAGCCAACAAAAAATATTTTTCATTAACTGAATTGCTTGACTATGACTGGAAGGTGTCTATGGGCAACAGCTATATTTCTCCTGAAGAATTTATGAAGCTGACAAAAGAATCTACCGGGTTAGTGAAGATACGGGATCAATTCATCATGATGAGCCAGGAAGAAATTGAAAAAATTATAAAGAAACTTACTCAACCTTCAGCGCCTAAAGCATTCGCTTTATTACAGGCAGCGCTGAGTGGCGATTATGAAGGAGCGCCGGTATTAATTGATAAGGAACTTCGTGAGAAGATCAACGATATATTAAGATCGGATGTTACTGCATTGCCATCGCAATTGAATGCACAACTTCGTCAATACCAGGAACGTGGTTTTAGCTGGCTTTATAAAAATGCACAATTAGGGCTTGGTTCCTTGCTTGCTGATGATATGGGGCTTGGTAAAACATTACAGGTGATAACAACTTTACTAAAATTTAAAGAAGAAGGAGCACTAAAAATTAAACCGGCATTGGTGATAGCGCCTACCACTTTATTAAGCAACTGGAAAGCAGAAATAGAACGCTTCGCACCATCGCTGAACGCTATGATATTTCACGGCGCAGGCCGCAAAGCCGAATTTAAACAAGCTGATGTTATTATTACTGCTTATGGCATTTCCAGAACTGAAAATGAGAAGCTGTCAAAACAATCATGGCATGCTTTGGTAATTGATGAAGCACAGAATATTAAGAATGCGGAAACTGCTCAAACCAAAGCGGTAAAAAAAATAAAGGCTGATATTAAAATTGCTATGAGTGGTACTCCGGTTGAAAACAGGCTACAGGAATATTGGAGCATCTTTGATTTTGCGAATCCAGGTTATCTAGGCAATGTAAATTGGTTTAATGAAGAATATGCAAGACCAATAGAACTCAACCAGGATAAAAAGCGCTTAGAGAAATTCACTAAAATAACTTCACCATTTATTTTGCGCAGGGTGAAGACTGATAAAGAAATCATCAGCGACCTGCCTGACAAAATTGAAACCAATCAATTCTGTAATCTTACCAAAGAGCAGGCGGCTTTATATAAAAGCATTACGCACGACCTGATGCAGGAAGTAGAAAATGCAGAAGGGATTAACCGCCGCGGTATTATTTTAAAATTGCTTACAATTCTAAAACAGGTATGTAATCATCCATTACAATATTTGAAAAACAGTAATGATGTAAAACCGGAGCAGTCGGGTAAAATGATGTTGCTGCTCCAGTTGCTGGAAACCATTTATGAAAACGGTGAGAAGGTTCTGATATTTTCTCAATATAAAGAAATGGGTAGCCTGTTGCGCAGCGTGATATATGAACATTTTGGAAAAAAATCACTTCAATTACATGGTGGCAATACCCGAAAGGAAAGAGATGAAATGGTGCGTTCTTTTCAAACTAACCCATTGAGCGATACTTTTATTTTGAGTTTAAAAGCTGGTGGTACGGTACTCAATCTTACAGCAGGCAATCATGTCATCCATTACGATCTTTGGTGGAATCCCGCAGTAGATGCGCAGGCAACAGATCGTGCTTTCCGTATCGGACAACAAAAAAATGTAATGGTGCACCGCATGATCACTAAAGGCACACTGGATGAAAAAATAGATGATATGCTGCGCAGCAAAAAACAATTAGCCAATATGACGATTGCTAATGGCGAAAAATGGATTGGCGAATTAAGCGACCTGGATATTAGGCAATTGGTAACTTTAGGATAATTAAAATACTTTTATAGTAGCAGGAATTTATGTTTTGAGATTGTCATGGCACTCCATTCATTTGTTCATTAAACCATATCATAATTGTTTAAATATTTGCACATGTATTATGAGTTATCAAAAAGAGAAAAGAAAATTGCGAGGCAATGTATAGACAAAGGGTTAGATATTGCTTATGCTAATGCATTGAATGAAACAGGTATTGTTGTACAGGATTGGTATAAGGAAAAATTAAGTACCCGTGATGCATACATGAAATTGTTTAAAGTAATAAAGGAGCATGATTATGCAATTGCCCGCAGGTATAATAACCTTGGAGGATCAAGATGGCTGGAAACAGTGGCGCAGTTATATGCTGAAGAAATAATTACTGAAGATGACATCAGGGATTTTTCTGAGGAGACAAGGAAAGTGATTGATTTGTTTTCTAGTTAAATGGTTTGTTTTCTGGCATTTGGATGCATACAAAACTTTTATATCAACAATAACAATCTATCAGCAGCATCAATTGGATGTCTGACAATGATTAAAAATCAGTAATGCTCAAATCAGTAAATTTTCCCTGTTACACTTCTTCTGCAGCTAACCTTTTTTGCTGACGCTTTCTTTCTTCTTCATCCAAAATCACTTTACGCATACGGATGAAATTGGGGGTAACTTCAATACACTCATCAAACTGGATATATTCCATACATTCTTCGAGCGTCAACAAAGTTTTAGGTGCAATATTCGTTGCAGCATCACTGCCACTGGCACGCATGTTGGTGAGTTTTTTGCCTTCATTTGGATTGATCACCAGGTCACCGGGTTTACTGTTTTCACCTACTATCATTCCTTTATAAACATTCTCACCGGGGTCAACAAAAAAGAAACCACGATCCTGTAATTTATCCAAAGAATAAGCGGTAGTAATGCCAGCATCTTTTGAAATCAGCACACCATTATTTCTTCCAGGTATTGCGCCTTTCCAGAGTTTATATTCACTAAAACGATGGGCCATCACTGCTTCACCTGCTGTAGCGGTAAGCATTTGAGTACGCAGTCCTATTAATCCGCGGGAAGGTATTTCAAATTCAAGGTGCTGCATATCGCCTTTGGTTTCCATCACATGCATTTCACCTTTACGACGGGTAACAAGGTCAATAACTTTACTGGCAAATTCCTGTGGTACATCCACAACCAGTGTTTCATAAGGTTCAGTTTTTTTACCATCAATCTCTTTGATGATAACTTTTGGCTGGCCAACAGTAAGTTCATATCCTTCACGACGCATGGTTTCAATTAAAATACCAAGATGCAGGATGCCCCGGCCATATACTAAAAAGCTGTCGCCGTTATCTGTTTCTTCAACTTTTAATGCAAGATTTTTTTCAGTCTCTTTAAAAAGGCGGTCACGGATATGACGGGATGTTACAAACTTTCCATCTTTACCATAAAAAGGAGAATTGTTGATGCTGAACATCATATTCATCGTCGGTTCATCCACACTGATTACAGGTAAAGCTTCAGGATTTTCTGCATCTGCAATAGTATCACCGATATTAAAATCTTCAAGCCCTACTACAGCACAAAGATCACCGGCTAAAACTTCAGCAACTTTTTTCTTGCCCATACCTTCAAATACATAAAGCTCACGTACCCTTGCTTTTTTTGTGGTGCCATCCGTTTGCATCAAAGCAATTTGTTGATTTTCTTTTATTGTACCACGTGTAACTTTTCCTATTGCAATCCTTCCTAAAAATGAAGAATAATCCAGTGAAGTAATCTGTAATTGCAAGCTGCCTTCACTTACTTGTGGCTCAGGCACATATTTTAAAATACCATCAAGCAAAGGAGTGATATCTTCACAAGGCGTTAAAGAATCGTTGAACCAGCCTTGTTTACCACTACCATAATAAGTGGGAAAATTCAATTGTTCTTCTGTTGCATCCAGGTTAAAAAATAATTCAAAAATTGCATCATGTACTTCATCAGGGCGGCAATTGGGTTTATCCACTTTATTAATCACTACAATCGGGTGAAGATTTAATTGCAATGCTTTCTGCAACACAAATCGGGTTTGTGGCATTGGGCCTTCAAAAGCATCAACCAGCAACAGCACACCATCGGCCATTTTTAATACACGTTCTACTTCACCACCAAAATCGGCGTGGCCGGGTGTATCAATCACATTTATTTTTACATCTTTATATTTAACTGCTGCATTTTTTGAAAAAATAGTTATGCCGCGTTCACGCTCCAGGTCATTGCTATCCATAATCAGTTCACCGGTTTCCTGGTTATCACGGAAAACTTTTGTAGCACGTAAAATATTGTCAACAAGGGTAGTTTTACCATGGTCAACGTGAGCAATAATAGCAATGTTCCTTATCTCCATTTTCAAAAATTGAGGCGCAAAGGTACTACAATCCTGTGGTGTGGCAAAAGCTGATTTGTTACTGTAATGTTGTTTCTGAAATCAGTGTTGTAAAATGTTATACTATAATGCCATTTATTCTTAGCAACAATTGCAAAATAGGATACAACAAAAAAATTAGATCTGTTAGTGTGATGTTATAAAACAACTGTTTATTAATCTTCTCTGATATATACAATCCAATTGATATTAAATGAAGTTTTATGAAAAAGATTGCAATGGCGTTATTCGCATTAATAATTACAATCGGTAGTGTTTCTGCTCAAAAAGTGATAGTACGACCGGTTGCCCCGGCTGTAGCCCCACATATTATTTATAATTACCCCAGTCCATTTTGGAATCCATATTTTTATGGAGGTTTAGGATGGCGTTACCGTTGGATGTATAATTATCCACCAAATTATTACCGCAATCACCAGACAAAACTGGAACAACAAATCCAGGGAATTGAAGATGATTATAGTGACCGTATCAGTTCTGTAAGAGCAGATAATAGCTTAAGCGGCCATGAAAGGAGACAGAAAATCCGTGCGTTGAGAACTGAACGTGACAAGGCCATCTATGATTTAAAAAGTAATTATTACAAGCAATATGAGAACTAAAATAAAGGCCTCTTTTCAAGGGGCCTTTTTGCTATACTGCATGCTCTGATCATTTGAAGTTTTAAAAAACATTTGAGCATTTTACAATTTATATATTCGTTTGATTGCAGGCTGGAATAAATAACCGGAATAACTATTGAAACTGTATTCATTCCTTTTTATGAAGGAATAAATAAACCAATTTCGAAAAATCCGGCACTAATGTATAGCAGTTCTTTTTCAGCCATTCTAATTAAATCCAAACCTGTGATTTTATAATATGCATAACGTACAGCGGACTGGCGCAGTATATAATTGTAATGATATCATTACAAGGCAGAACAACAAATATCAAAATGTAGGAAATAAATTTCCAGCTTATACATGAAGTAATTGCTGAAAAGTAAAATCCGGGTTGTGCATTTCTATTTCATTATTGCTTGATTCTTGCTGGGCTTCCCTTGCATAAATAAACATTTGTTTTTCGTAATCGGCAATAGCGGATTGTATTGTTTCGAATTTTCCGCCAGTAAGTTTTTCCGATAAAATTAAAGCATCCATCAGTCCTATGTTGACCCCTTGTCCTGCAAAAGGTGGCATTAAATGAGCGGTATCGCCAATGAGCGTAATTGGCAAAGGCCGGTTGTTTTTCCAGTGTTTATCCAATGGTAACTTTCTTGTAGTCAGCCCTACAAAAAAAGTTGTTGAACAGATTAATTGCCTGTAAACTTCAGTCCAGCCTGAAAGCCTGTTTAAAAGATACTCAACTACACTTTTTGTATTTTGAAAATCAATTTCATTACCATTAACCCAAGCCACAGGTTTTTCGAAAATGATACCATAAGATAAAGTACCATTGTTGAATGGATTAGCAACTAATAAATTCCCGTGGTATGCCGCCATTAATCTGTTGCTGTTACACAATTGAAAAAAGTCAGGGCAATTTTTTTCGGGTTGATGTATATCACCCTGGATTATAAATGTACCTGTTTCCTCTATTGCTGCATCCGTCACAAAACTCCTTACTTTCGACATACCACCATTAGCAACAATAACAAAATCTGCTGTTGCATCTGTTTTGTTTTCAAAATGCAAATGCCATTTACTGCTCTGTTCTTCAAGACCGGTAATCTTCATATCCCAAATAACAGTATTCGGCTCCAGGTTGTCAAGCAACATTGTTCTCAAAGCATTCCGGTTAATTTCAGGGTTATCCAATTCGTTATCAGGTGTTGTGTTTCTTGCTGCAATGATGTTTCCTTTTTCATCAGCAAAATTTACACCCATAGGAATTGCCAAATCATAATATACCTGTAACAACCCTGCTTTTCTCATAGCTTCCTGACCAGTACCTCTGTGTAAATCAAGCGTACCTCCCCAAATTCTTGCTTGTGGATTTTTGTCTCTTTCGTAAACAGTTACGCTTATGCCTTCCTGCTGCAAAAGCTTTGCCATAGTCAAACCAACCGGCCCTGCACCAATGATTGCAACACTTTTATTTTTTAGCAACTGACTTTGCATATTTTGTTTGTTCGTGATTTTAAACTGATTTCCTAAGATAAGTTTATTAACGTCATCGCATTTGCGAAGGAGATTCGCATTAATATTTCATCCAACGATGGTAGAAATAAAAATTTAAATTGCGTCCAAAGGTAGCTGATTATTCAGGAAAGCAGAATTGAACAGAGGTATATGATGCTTAACACAAATCATATTTCAAATACATTATACCTTTTCTAAAATAAACAGATAAAAAAAGAGCAAATGCAATCCCTTTATTTTCATATTAACAATTAGACTTTATTGAAAGAAAGATTCTTTTTTCATCCATAAATTATAAAAAATTGGATTACAAAAATGATTATTAGTAAAATAACAAGCCCCACAAGGCCAATCCAAATTACACGCCAGGTTGAATATGTTTGCCCTCCGGAATCAATGTGTGTTTTAATGTCTGCCCCTTGGTATTTTTGAACCAAATATTGAGCAATGGCAGTATAGATTAAAGGGATGATATAATTTGGAACCTTATCAATATTTGGAACCAAAAAAATTCCTCCAAAAATTATTATTGTTGATAATATTGCAATTATCCAGGTTATTCTAACTTTTTCAGATTGGCCAAGTTGTTTAAAATTTTCTGCAGTTAAATAACCTGCAACCAACGGGCCACCAAGAAAAGTTCCTACTGAAATGGCCCTGTCTTTATACAGTTTAAAAGTTGGTTCTGGTGACAATAAATTCTCTTCCATATTTTTGTTATTTTAAATCTAAATAAACAGTATCGCCTGAAAAAGTATTGCTCTATATTCTTTCTTCTAACCTATACCGGATTTGCGATGATTATTTTTGGTATATACTGTTCAAGACCTATCATTAAAGGTAAAAAGAAAACCTATAGCCGAATGTTTCATATTTAGAAAAATATTTTTGCTTAGAATAAAAATCTGTCTATCTTTCTATTTGATTTGAGCCGTACGAATAGTAGCTGTTCCTTTTTCTAACGATTCTCCTTCTTACTCAAAAAATTTACTGGAATGAAAAATCAAACAATTCTTTTTTTTGCAGTATGCATTATTTGTGTATTATGTTATCGTTGCACAAATGCAAACACTCCATTAGTTGATAGTGCATTTGACAATGCCATGTATGGGGGCTATACAAACGATACGGCATGGGGCCAACACCTTGTAACAATATTGGGTTGTGGTGATTGCCACACACCGAAGAAGGTAACAGCACAGGGACCAGTGGATGATTCCAGCTTATTGCTTTCCGGTCATCCATCACAAGCACCAGTGCCACAACTCATGCCAGACCAGGTTGCTAAAGGCCTGGCAGCTACCAATGACCTCACTGCATGGATTGGACCGTGGGGACGTTCTTATGGTGCCAACCTTACACCTGATTCAACAGGTATAGGTAGCTGGAGCAAAGAGCAATTCATCAATGCTATCAGGAAAGCTAAATTTAAAGGCCTTGACAATGAAAGGCCGCTCATGCCACCAATGCCAGCCAATAGTTTTCGAAACCTGACAGACGCTGAGCTTTCTGCAATTTTTACTTATTTAAAAACTATAAAGCCTATACACAATATTGTTCCGGATTACCAGCCTCCAATGGCAAATAAGTAAAGACTCTGTCATAATTCTCTCCCATAGTAAGGTTGCCATATAGTTTTAAAACTATATTCCTACCTTTGCACACTTTTATATATTTCTTTAAGTTTTGGGATAAATTATGGCTGGTAAATACAAAGAATTCAGTGGTTTAAATCTTCCTGCAATTGAAAAGGAAATACTCGGGAACTGGCAATCTGAAAATGCTTTTGAAAAAAGTATTACACTGAGGGAAGGAAACACACCATTCGTATTTTATGAAGGCCCGCCAAGCGCTAATGGTATGCCGGGTATCCATCACGTTATTGGACGTACCATTAAAGATCTTATCTGCCGTTTCAAAACAATGAAAGGTTTCCAGGTTAAACGCAAAGGCGGATGGGATACCCATGGTCTTCCGGTAGAACTTGGAGTGGAAAAAGAATTGGGTATCACTAAAGAAGATATCGGTAAAAAAATTACAGTCGAAGATTATAATAAAAAATGCCGGGAAGCAGTGCTTCGGTATAAAGATAAATGGGACGACTTAACAAGGAAGATTGGATATTGGGTTGACCTTGAACATCCTTATATCACTTTCACCAATGATTATATTGAATCACTTTGGTGGCTGCTGAAACAATTACACAATAAAGGCTTACTCTATGAAGATGTGAGCATACAACCATATTCACCTGCTGCCGGCACAGGGTTGAGTTCTCATGAACTGAACCAACCTGGTTGCTATAAAGATGTAAAAGATACAACCTGCGTGGCTATGTTCCGCATGGCTTCAGGGGAAATAAATAAAGCACATTCATTTTCACAACAACTCAAAAATATTTCAGTTGATGCCTGTATAAACAGTTCACCGGACGAAGCTGAAATTTTCTTCTTGGCCTGGACAACAACGCCATGGACACTTCCTTCCAATCTTGGATTGACGGTTGGTGCAGGTATTGATTATGCTTTAATTAAAACTTTTAACCCATATACACATCTGCCTGTAAATGTCATTCTTGCCAAAGCATTGGTTGGAAAATATTTTAAGCCGGAAAACGAAAATGGTGATTTTGAAAATTATCTTTCAAAAGATTCACCAGGCAAAGACGGCTCATTACCCTGGAAAATTTTGGCTGAATGCAAAGGAAAGGATATTGAAGGGATAAGCTATGAACAATTATTGGCTTTCGAAGCCAACAAAACCGATAACCCAAATGCATTCAAAGTTTTATTAGGTGATTTTGTAACCACTGAAGATGGAACAGGTATCGTGCATACTGCGCCTGCATTTGGCGCCGATGACTTCAGAGTAGGTAAGAAATATGACATTGGTATTTTAACCATGGTTGACCGCCAGGGAAAATTTATTGATGGCCTGGGTGAATTCAGCAACCGGTACGTAAAAAATTATAAAGACGAACCTGCATATCAGGATGTAAATGTTGATATCTGTGTAAAATTGAAAAAGGAAAACCGTGCTTTTAAAGTAGAAAAATATGAGCACAGTTATCCACACTGCTGGCGCACTGATAAACCGGTTTTATACTATCCTCTGGATGCCTGGTTTATCAAGACCACAGCATTAAAAGACAGGATGGTAGAACTGAATAAAACTATCCGATGGAAACCAAAAAGTACTGGCGAAGGCCGATTTGGTAACTGGCTGGAAAACATGGTTGACTGGAACCTGAGCCGTAGCCGGTTTTGGGGTACACCACTTCCCGTATGGAGAACAAAAGATGGTAATGAAGAAATTTGTATTGGCTCGGTCAAAGAATTGAAAGAAGAGGGTAAGAAAGCAGATGAAATATTGGGTACAATGAATGAAAGGTTTTTGGCTGATGAAAACCTTGATTTGCACAAACCAATGGTTGATGAAATCGTACTCGTTTCTGATTCAGGACAACCTATGAAAAGAGTGCCTGATTTAGTAGATGTGTGGTTTGACAGTGGCGCAATGCCTTATGCACAATGGCATTTCCCTTTTGAAAACATACAAACTTTTTCAGAGAATTACCCTGCTGATTGTATAGCAGAAGGTGTTGACCAGACTCGTGGATGGTTTTATACCTTACATGCTATTGCAGGACTGGTGAAAGAATCTGTTCAGGATGAACTGAAGAAAAATAATATTGAAGCCTCAGATGACAGGTATCCGGGTTTAGCTTTCAAAGCCTGTATCTCTAATGGTCTGGTGTTGGATAAGAATGGTGTGAAGATGAGTAAAAGGCTTGGCAATGTGATTGACCCATTTAAAACTATAGATGACTTTGGAGCTGATGCCACAAGGTGGTATTTGGTTACCAATGCTTCACCCTGGGATAATTTAAAATTTGATCTTGAATGTATTAAAGAAGTTCAAAGAAAATTCTTTGGTACTTTATATAACACTTACCAGTTTTTTGTGTTGTATGCCAATGTTGATGGCTTTCATTTTAATGAAGACTATTTACCTGTAAATAAAAGGCCTGAAATAGACCGATGGGTGCTTTCATCACTCAATTCTTTAATAAAAAAAGTAAATGAAGCGATGGATGATTATGAGCCTACCATTGCTGGTCGATTGATTGAGGAATTTTTGGATGAACATTTGAGTAACTGGTATGTGCGCCTTAGCAGAAGAAGATTCTGGAAACCAGCCCGCCAAAAAGTGAATTCATTAAATACCGACGACAACGAATTTGAACTGGATAAGATTTCTGCTTACCAGACTTTGTATGAATGTCTTGAAACCATTACACGTTTGATGGCGCCCATTTCACCCTTTTTCAGTGATGCTGTTTTCAGAAACCTAAACCAGGTTACAAAAAGGGTTAATGCAAGTTCTGTACATCATTCAGATTTTCCACAAGCCGATGAAGCATTCATTGATGAAGCATTGGAACAAAGAATGCAGTTGGCTCAGGATGTTTCATCATTAATATTATCGCTTCGCAAGAAAACAAATCTGAAAGTACGCCAGCCTTTGCAGAAAGCTTTGATACCAGTTACAGGAACTCAGATGCAAGAGCAGTTGCAAAAAGTGGAAGCGCTAATAAAAGCAGAGGTTAATATCAAAGAAATAGAATATGCAACAAATGAAAATAATATTATCCGCAAAAAAGTAAAACCCAACTTCAAACTATTGGGCGCAAAACTTGGGTCAAATATGAAAACTGCTGCGTCTTTGATTGCTAAACTATCACAGGCACAAATCAATGATTTGGAAAAAGACGGATTTATAGAATTAGTATTGGGAGTAGAAAATTGGAAGCTGGAAGTGAATGAAGTGGAGATAATTGCAGAAGATATCCCAGGCTGGAGTGTGGCATCAAAAGGCAAACTGACAGTGGCGCTTGATATTACTTTATCAGAAGAATTAAGAATGGAAGGAGATGCGAGAGAATTTGTAAACCGTGTTCAAAACATCAGGAAGGACAAGGGTTTTGAGCTCACTGACCGCATATTTGTGAATGTTCTTGATAATACTATACTGAAACTCTCTATCAATACATATAAAAACTATATTTGCGCCGAAATTTTAGCGGACGATCTCATTTGGGTTCCTGAAATTAAAGAGGGATCTGAAATAGAGGTAAATGATAACCTGCTGAAAGTGAGCGTAAACAAAAAAGGATAACGTACTATGCCACAGAAAAAACCAGTTAAAAAAGCATCAAAGCCGGCAGTGAAAAAAGCTGCACCGGCTAAAAAAGCAGCTCCAAAAAAGGCAGCTAAAAAACCCACACCGGTGAAAGCAAAAAAACCTGTTCCAAAGCCGGCAAAACCTGTGGCTAAAGCACACACAAAACATGCTCCGGCTAAAAAGGCCGCTGCTAAACATATAGTAAAAGCATCAAAGCCGGTAAAGCATAAAACAGTTCAGGCTAAAAAACCTGTTGCTGCAAAACAACCGCCTAGACCTGTAGTTAAGAAACAAGAAAAACATGTAGAGTCCATGGCAAAAACAAAAAAGACAGAAGAGAAAGTGAGTAGTGCTCCTAAAAAAGCAACTAAACCAGAACCGGTAAAAGAAGTGAAGGTTCCAAAAATCAGTGTGAAAACAAGTGTTCCCTATGAGCCATCTTATAAGTCGTTGGAACAAAGGCAACAAGTTACTAAACCTGCAGAACCCCTGGTTCGTTATAGTGATAATGAGTTGAATGAATTTAGAGAATTGATTCAACGCAAGCTGGAATCTTCTAAAAAAGAACTGGCCTACCTGCAGGGTTTGATTACACGTAAAGATGATATGGGTGGTGATGAAAGTGAAAACCGTTATATGACAATGGAAGATGGCAGCATCAGTATGGAAAGGGAACAACTAAGCCAGATGGCCAGCCGACAAATTACTTACATTGATCATCTTGAAAAAGCTTTAATAAGGATTGAAAATAAAACTTATGGTATCTGCCGTGTTACCGGCAGACTGATAGATAAAGCCAGGTTACGTGCAGTGCCACACGCTACATTGAGTCTCGAAGCAAAACTTGGCCTGGTAAAAGCAGGGGAATAAAAGAATTACATTTCAAAAAGAAAATAGCCGGTCAAATTGTTTGACCGGCTATTTTTTTCATCCTGTATCCCGGTTCAAATATTGATTTTTAAAAATTAACCATTGCAGTAAATCGAATACCGTCTCTCGTTAGTAAATAAGTATTTTTCTCCCGCAGATGAGGATGACACATATAGTTAGTTTATCATGCTATTTACAACAACAATATTCAATATTAATAATACTATTATATAAACCTGTTGTATATCAAAAAAGAACAATTACAATATTTAACCTCTTTAATTTTTCTTTCAATCATTTCTTCTATTTGCTTTTTTAAGCAAAATGAAATATGTTTACAAGAAGCGTAAATATATTTTCTAATAAACTCTTGCTTTATCTATGACTACAGGGCTAACGCTAAAAAATCTGTTGAATATTGAAATCACCGGAAGCGGTACTGCTTTTCCTGAAAGGGGTAGATGGATTACCAATGAAGACATTCATCAAATGATATTTGGTGATAACTGGGCTGAAAAAATGGCTGAGAAAAAACTACGGCCTGATTATTATGAAACAGAACTGGGACTGAAAAAAAGATTCTGGACACATACTCCCGGCACAACTATCTCACACAATGAACTGACTTCTGCTGACCTGATGATAGAAGCTGCTGAAAATGCAATTAAAGATAGTGGTGTCCCTAAAAATGAAATTGATTTCACGATTGCAGTAACTATCACTTCACCAAAATATTCCACATCAATGGGGCCGTATATCTCTGGTAAACTTGGATTGATGGCGCCTGCTCTTGAAATGAAAACCGGATGTGCTTCTAACATATTTTCCATTTCATTAGCCGCACAACTTTTACAAAATGGTGCCAGGAATGTTTTGATTGCTTGTGGTGAAACTACCACTAAGATATTGCGGATGAATTCAACAATGGCTTATGCAGGTGGTGATGCAGGTGTGGCTATTGTTTTGTCAAGGAGCAATGCAAACAACAAAGGAATAGTAGCAGCTTATCTCAATACGAATGGTAGCTACAGCGATTATATGGGTGTTAAAGGTTTAATGCCTCCTAACCAACAGGAACTGGACAATGATAATTATGTACTTAGCTATGTAGAAGGTACTGAAGAATTTTTACAACAAGCATGGAATACTACGCCCGGAATTTTATATGATGCTTCAGGTATTAGGCCCGATGAAATTGATTGTTTAATTACACACCAGGTGCATAAAAAAAGAACTATTGCTGCAGCAAAAGCGGCAGATGTACCCATGGAAAAAACTATTGATATTGTCGGTGAAATTGCTAACTGTGGCTCAACAGGTGTTTTACTGGCATTGGATAATGCAAGAAAAACTAACCGACTTTCAAAAAATCAGACAGCTATGTTGGTGGCTGGTGGTGGTGGTATATCATGGGGAGGGATGATTATAAAAACTTAATTTACTATTTTTTTTGCTTAAATTAATATTGAAAAAACCATTTTCTTTTACAAGATTTTTATTTAATAATAGAAATTGACGTGATTAAGTCCACCGATAAAATGAAACATATTTGTGATAAAATAAAAAATTAATAATGAAAGGATGGGGTGTAAAAATTATAGGCTATGGTGCATATTTGCCGGGCAAACCTATTACCAATGAAGAACTGAAAGAAAGATTTGATTTTGATTTTGACCCTGTCAAGCATGCTGCAGTTACAGGTATAAAAGAAAGGCATTGGGCAGATAAAAGTATTGCGACAAGCGATATTGCTGCAGAAGCAGGTAAACAGGCTCTGGAAAGAGCAGGTATCAAACCATCACAGTTGAGCCGCATCATTCTCGGAACACAAACACCAGACTATGTGAACACGGCTGCTTCCTGCAAAGTGCAACAATTAATCGGCGCTACCTGCCCTGTTGGTGATACTACTGCTTCATGTGCCAGCTTTCTATATGCGCTTGATTTCGGCATCCGCCTGGTAGCAACAGGTATGGAATATGTGTTAGTCATTGGCGCCGATCTTAAGTCAAGGTCTGTACGCCGTAGCGACCAAATCTTTCTTCCCATTTTTGCTGATGGCGCTGGTGCAGTAGTGCTTACCAAATGTAAACCAGGCGAGGGTTTCCTCGATATTCAGTTATGGGCAGATGGTAGTGGTATTGATAAATTATATGTGCCTGCAGGCGGTAGCGCCATGCCTGCATCTCATGAAACTGTTGATGCAGATTTACATGGCACTGTAATGAAAATGACTGGTAAAGAACTGGCTGAAAGCGCTGCAGGAAAAATGAGTGAGTTATCAAAAGAAGTTTGTGACAACTGTTTGGTAAGCATTGATGAAATTGATGTTTTTGTTCCGCACCAGGCCAATTATTATATTATGAAAAAAGCTGCTGATAGGCTGAGTCTGCCTTTGGAAAAAATGGAAGTATCCATTGACAGAGTGGGTAATTGTATTGCAGGTACTGTACCAGTTACTTTAAACCAGGCTTATGAAAGAGGTAAATTAAAACCCGGCGCTTTGGTGTTGATAACGGCTGCTGGTGCAGGCTATACCGGTGGGGCAGCATTATACAAAGTACCTGCAGAGTAGAATGCTTTTTGTAATAAGAAATTACTGCTTCGAAACAACCGGACTTCGGAGCCCTTATGTAAAGTCTCTGGCTTTTGCAAAAGTTTTAAACCTGTATTATTGAATAAAGGAATTGATATTAACTTAAATAAAAGATAATTATGTCTTTTTTATTTATATCATTTTATTCATGTTTTGATAAAGAGGAGATAATAGAATAAGCAACATTATTTTAAACACTAATGATTTTTTCTTGCAAAAATTGAAAAATAAAATCGCATTAGTATCAGGTGCCGGAGCCGGCATAGGTCATGCAATTTGTAAGGCATTGGCCGATGATGGAGCAACCATCATTGCAGTAGCAAGAAATGAAAATAATCTTCAACAATTACAGCAACAATTAAATTCAGACAGTCATCAATTCTGGCCTATTGATCTTTCATCACCGGATGGAAAAGAAAAATTATTCTTCCAACTTTCTGTTTTTGGTTTCCCACATATTGTAGTTTGTAATATCAATATCCCTTCAGAAAAAAAACGGCTCATTAATATAAAAGAAGAAAACTTTTCAAAAGGTTTTACAGCAAATATTGACCACATCATCACTATCCTCGAAAAAACGTTACAGTTTCAACGGTCAGAAAATTTTGGGCGGTGGATTGGTGTTTCATCTTTTGCAGCAGGTATCGGTTTGCCAGGGCAGGTTGTTTACAATGCACAAAAAGCAGCAATGGAAGCATTGATTTTAAACATTGCTACAGAAGAGGGCAAACATGGTATTACAGCTAATATTGTTTCGCCCGGATTCATACAAACTCCTGCAACAGAAACAAGGATACCAAAAGAAATGTTTGATAAGCTTGCTTCATATAATGTGCTGAGAAGAGCAGGCAAACCTGAAGATGTGGCCGCCGCCATCCGGTTTTTTGCATCACAGGATGCAGCCTTTATTACCGGTGTCAATTTACCTGTTTGTGGCGGAGCACAATTAGCATGGAACTTCTGAAAAATTTATGTCTATGGAAATAATTTTCTCATCATTACTTCAATACAGGGCATCGGCGCATCCGCATCGCATCTCATATATTTTTGAAGGAAAACAATTTACTTACAGAGAATATTACATGCAGTCTGTAAAAACTGCAAAATATCTGCAATCACTAGGTTTGAAAAAAGGCGATCGCATTGGTCTGCTTGATTTAAACACTCCTCAATCCGTTCACTTTATCTCCGGCGCGATGTTGTTGGGCATAATACCCGTTTCAATGAACTGGCGTGCTATGCCACAGGAAATAAATTTTGTTTTGCAAGATGCCGGAATCAAACATTTTTTTCACGGTGCGGCATTTGCGAAGCTTATAGAAAATTTGCCGCAATCATCTGTTGAAATACATAAAATTGAAGATGCACTTCCTGAAGTTGAAGAGATGAATTTTGCTGAAACAATTACACCGGATGATACTTGTGTGATACTTTATACATCAGGCACAACAGGTAATCCTAAAGGTGTTTTAATTACATATAAAAACATGTATTCCTGTTACCAGTTATGTGCCTGGGATACACCATCCTTCGGGCCGGATGGACGCAACCTGGTTTGCGGGCCACTGTATTCTATCTTCGGGTTTGGCGCATTCTTCGCTTGTATTTATGCAGGTGCAACCAATGTATTAGTGCGCCTGTTTGAGCCCAACATTGTAGCAAAGACAATAGCTGAAACAAAAATCACTAATGCATTGCTGGTGCCCATCATGATAAAGATGTTGTGTATGGTAGATGGGATTGAAAAATATGATTTCAGCTCTTTAAAACATATCCAGTATGGCGGCTCGCCTGTTTCAACAGATACTCTACAAAAAGCACATCAAATTTTCAATTGTTATTTCACACAGGTGTATGGATTAACAGAATCTGCAGGCGTGGGCTGCTCTTTACGCTTTGATGACCATGCAAAAATTTTATCATCCACAAATAGTGATGATAAGAAATTATTATTGAGTGCAGGAAAAGCTTCATTAGGCATTGAAATAAAAATTGCAGATGACGATCGTAATTTCCTCCCATGCAATTCACCTGGTGAAGTTTTAATTAAAGGTGAAAACATAGCTTCAGGTTATTGGAATGCACCTGAAGAAAATAATAAAATGTTTAATAATGATGGTTGGTTACATACTGGCGATATTGGCTATTTTGATGAAGAAGGATATTTATTTTTAGTGGACAGGAAAAACGATAAGATTGTATCCAAGGGTGTAAACATTTTCCCTGCTGAAATTGAAAGGGTAATAGAACAACATCCAAATATAAAAGAGGTAGCAGTTGTTGCTGTACCAGATGAAAAAGCCGGTGAAGCTGTTTGCGCTGTTGTTGTTTTAAAAGAAGGCATGTTAGAACTTTCTGAATTTCAAAACTGGTGTAAAGGCAAAATGCCTGATTATAAAATACCCAAACATCTTGCAATAAAAACAGAATTGCCCCGTAATCCAACAGGAAAAATTTTAAGGCGACTCATTCGTGAACCATATTGGAAAGATGAAGAAAGGAATATTAAAGGTTGAAATTTTTAAAACACGAGATGATATAATAACAATTATTGAAGTTTTATTTCCAGCTTTTACAACAAGCATAAACATTGAATGAGGCTTTGAACTGTATCTTCAGATTTCAAAAAAATAAAAAAAATTGTTCACAATTATAAAACAATAACTTTAAAAACATAAACCTACTGCAAATGGAAATAGTTGAAATTGGAACATTACCACCATTGGGTGAAGTGCCTGAAATGATGTATGCACAAACATTAAGACAAGAACGTTTCAATGAACCATCGAAGGCATTTGAAATAGAAAAAGTAAAAGTGCCGGAATTGAGAGATGATGAAGTACTGGTAGCTGTAATGGCTGCTGGTCTTAATTATAACTCTGTGTGGGCAGCTACTGGATACCCGATGAATATGATTCAGGTAATGGAATTGCGTAAAGAAAAAGAAACCGACTACCAGATCATTGGAAGTGATTGCAGCGGTATTGTATATAAAACGGGAAAAAATGTAACGAATGTTTCAGTGGGTGATGAAGTGGTGATACAGGCAGGTTGGTTCAATGAGGAAGACCCTGCGGTTAAAAAAGGTATATTGCCAATATTTGCACCAAGTGCAAGGGCATGGGGTTATGAAACTACATGGGGTTCGTTTGCGCAGTTTTGTAAAGTGAAACATTTTATGTGTGTACAAAAACCAAAACACCTGAACTGGGATGCTGCTGCAGTGTATATGCTTTCCGGTGCAACAGTGTATAGGATGCTGACAAAATATGAACCACATATTGTTAAGCCTGGTGATGTGGTTTTAATTTGGGGCGGAGCAGGAGGGCTTGGTACTATGGCGATTCAACTTACAAAATTGTATGGTGGCATTCCCGTTGCAGTGGTCAACTCAGAAGATAAAAAACAATACTGTGAAAGCCTTGGGGCAATGGCAATTAACAGGTCTGATTATGATCATTGGGGCGCTTTATCACCTGACATGCTGAAGCCGGAAACACAGGAGATATGGCGTGGCAAAGCAAAAAAATTTCTGAAAAAAATATTAGAAATGACAGGTGGAAAATTACCACGCATTGTGTTGGAGCATCCGGGTGAAGCAACGATTCCAACATCAATTTTTGTTTGCGACAGGGGAGGAATGGTGGTAACCTGTGCAGGTACTACCGGTTATCTCGCCAGTTTTGATGTGAGGTATTTATGGTTACAGTTAAAAAGGTTACAAGGTTCACATTTTGCAGATACAAAAGAATGTGTTGAATTTAATCAACTGGTAGTTGATGGAAAAATACAACCTGTTTTAAGCAATACAGTAGCTTTTGAAGAACTCCCCATTGCATTACAACTGATGTATGAAAATTTGCATAAAGGAAATACTGCTGTAAGGATTGGGTATTAGATAATTTCAGGTTATTATACTTTTGGTAAGCTGAAAAACCAACTGCATGATATTTAACTCGCTGGCATTTGTTTATTTCTTCATCATCGTAACCACGCTGTTTTTTTATACCCCACAGAAATTACGATGGGCATTATTATTAGCAGCCAGTTGCGTGTTTTATATGTACTTCATCCCGGTATATATTTTTATTCTTGCGTTTACTATCATCATTGATTATTGGGCAGGAATTTTTATCGCAGGCAGTTCAGGCAGGAAAAGAAAATTATGGTTGATATGCAGCCTCATTGCTAATATAGGTGTGCTTGCTTTTTTTAAATATTATGACTTCCTCAATTCAAACCTCACTGCCATCCTCGGTTTGATTGATTATAAAAACCCAATTCCTTATTTGAATATCATCCTGCCCATTGGATTATCATTCCATACATTCCAGGCAATGAGTTATACAATAGAAGTGTATAAAGGTAACCAGCAACCTGAAAAACATTTTGGCGTTTATGCATTGTATGTGATGTTTTATCCGCAGTTGGTAGCAGGGCCAATTGAAAGGCCGCAAAATATTTTGCACCAGTTTCATGAAGAAAAATTTTTTGAATATGACCGTGTTGCAGAAGGGCTGAAGATTATGCTCTGGGGTTTTGTAAAGAAACTGGTGGTGGCAGACAGGCTTGCTTTATATGTGAATGCTGTGTATGGTAATGCAGAGCATCACAGCGGCATTACGCTAACCGTTGCTACTTTCTTTTTCATTGTTCAGATTTACTGTGATTTTTCAGGTTATTCTGATATTGCAATCGGCGCTGCCAAAGTGATGGGGTATAATCTGATGATCAATTTCAAGCGACCATTTTTTGCAAGAAATATCCAGGAAGTATGGCAGCGTTGGCACATTTCACTCACCACCTGGTTCCGCGATTATTTATATTTTCCAATGGGTGGAAGCAGGAAAGGCGGTGGCAGGACTATCCTTAACCTCTTCGTTGTTTTTGCCATCAGCGGGTTGTGGCATGGCGCCGGATGGACATTTATTATCTGGGGTTTATTAAACGGGCTGGTATTGGCTGTTGAATTTATTTTAAGCCCTGTATTAAGAATAATCAATAAAGGACTTGGCTTCACAAAAAACCTGGTACGCACTGTGGTTACTGTATCATTGTTTGTATTGATGGGAATATTTTTCAGGTCGCAGAGTATAGAACAGGCAAAATATATTTTTTCTTCTATTATTCACTTTAAAACCGGGCGGTTGTTTTTGGGTGAACCTCCGATAACATTTGCATATTATATACTTGCGTTACTAGTTTTATTCGGTACTGAATATTTTGAAGAATATCATCCAAAAATAAAATTGATAAGGAACAATAATATTGTGATACGCTATTCAGGTTATTTGCTCGTTATTGTTTTACTCATTGTTACCGGCGTTTTCAGTGGTGCAGATTTTATTTATTTCCAGTTTTAGATTTTTAAAATAAAATTAGGTGTGCTGGTTTGCTGTTACAAAGCACCATCCAGTGTGATATATTTTACCGGTGCAGTAAAAATACAGAGCATCGCCAATGCGGTACCGTTATACAACATCAATATCGCTTCCCTGCACCCGGGGAATTACCTGTTGAAAATGGAGAGTGGCAGTGAAGTGGTGACGAAACAATTTTTAAAGGAGTGAAAAATGTATTGAATGATCTGCAAATTTTGACTTAGCGTCGCCAATAATAATTCAGGAACAGTGATACTAAATTTGTAAATTCGTAACTATTAACAGCTTTATTCAACCAAATGATTCTTTATGAAAAAGGTTAGCTTATCCCTGACAGGATTATTCTTTCTTATTGAATTATCTGCACAGCAAACCCCCACTTCCGATTGTCTGCAGAACAATTTCTGCAACCTTAGCCTTTGCGATGGTTGTGCACTTCCATTTTCTGATGTTGAGCAAGATGCAGATATAAGTTATGGAAAGTATCAGACAGCAGATAACCAATACCCGGGAGATGTAATGTATGCAGATGAAAATGACGGCACCTGCATGCCGGGTATAAATAACTGTGATATAAGTGATAATAATATTTTACATTATGATGTTTATTATCCTGCTGATTATAGTTATTATAATTACTGCCCCTTGCCGGTAGTCGTGTTTGTGCATGGTGGTGGTTTTTCAGAATGTTATCCAATTGGCAATAATTCAAACACCTGCATTGAGTTTGCCAAACGTGGTTTTGTATGCATCAATGTTTCTTACAGGATAGGTAGGCGTTTATCTCCAAACATACAGACATATCCATATTTAACCATACAGCAGCAGTTGGCAATTTATCGTGCCAGCCAGGATGTAAGGGGCGCTGTTCGCAGTATTATTCAAAGACAAAGGGATCAGTTTGCCTTGCCTGTCAACCAGCGTAAACCATATCAGATTGACACCAATTATATTTTTTTAGCAGGATCCAGTGCAGGCAGCAACACTGTTTTAAGCGTAGCCTATTATCCTACGCAGGCTATGATGGATGCCATCAATAATTATGCTGGCAATTATAGTATTTCACAGGCATTAGGCCCAATTGATGCAGATTATTATTACGGCTCTCCCGATATTCATTATATCAGTAAAATAAAGGGGGTGCTTGACCAATGGGGCAGTGTTTCGCTGCCTTATTCATACAACGGTACAGTAATTGACAGTACCAATGCTAAAGATTTTTTTACACAAAGGATACCCGTCATTTGTTTTCACGGTCAATTGGATAATGTAATCAATATCTACCAACAGGCAATCAATTTTGCTCCTGTTGATAATAGCACTAACGGATATGGGTCTACTTTTAACAAGGAAACTACTTGTCTCATCACTCCCTCTTTTAAGACAAATGGCAGCCTTACCCCGGGGCCAGATATTACCACTTATGGTTCCATATCTTTCTTTTATAACATATTGCAACCACTGAATATACCGTCTGAAATTTATATAGATTGCCAGGCTCACCATGGCCTTGATGCAGACGGCCCCAATTATCAAAGTGATTATGGCACAGGTTATCATACTGCATCAGCAACCACCACCTACATAGTTAGCCGGGCAGCTATTTTTTTTCAAAACATTATTGGTAATAATGCTCAGGCAAGACAAGACCAGCTTTCCACGCACAAAGTTTTCGTTGAATGCCTCAACAGCAGGACAAAATGCAACCTTTCCAATAATGATGCAGGTTGCGATAAAAATGACAATTGCGGAAACATACAATAATCCCTAAATTTTAAAACGTTCTTTTATGAAACATATTTTATTCTTAGCATTGGCTTTATTAATATTTAAAAGCGCTTTTAATCAATCAGGAACCATAGACAGCAGCTTTGGTGATGATGGGTTTGTTTCCTCTAATCGTTTTGGAATAATGTATGCAATTTCCCAACAGGAGGACAAAAAAATACTCATTGCCGGAAGCTATGAAATTATGCAAGGTGCAGCTATAGCATGTTATAATATTGATGGAACATTAGATTCTTCTTTCGGGACTAATGGATTTGCTATCGCCAATAATCCTGTGAGGGTAACTTATGATATGGCATTACTTCAAGATGGCAGAATTTTGACATGTGGCTCATTTGTGGATGAAAGTTTTAAATCAAAATCATTTGTAACCCGTTTTAAACCTGATGGCAAACCTGATTCTACTTTTGGGGTGAATGGCACTTGTGTTGTACCACTGTTTAATATGTTTTGCGGATACACTGAAATAGCTTTGGAGCCGGATGGCAGCATTATCATTGGAGGAGCCGGCTATGATAACCCAAATGTTTTGGATTCTGTTTTTTCTGTCATAAGCCATCTGTCTGCAGATGGTTATTTTGATTACAATTTTGGAAACGGAGGTTATGTTTTGAATTTAACCGCTGTGAATATGAAAGACCTTGCCATACAACCCGATGGCAAAATAGTAACAGCGGGGTATGATTTTGCCGGTGGTTTTCAGCAACAGGATTTTGTTTTCAGCAGGTATAATGCCGATGGTACTTTGGATGAAAGCTTTGGCAACAACGGCAACATTGTTATGGACGGCACAGGTGGTGAGGATGTACCCGGAAAAATAATTATTCAGCAGGATGGCAAAATTGTAATAGGCGGTTTTTCCGGCGGCGATACTTATTATATGTCGGCATTGCGGTTTAATGCTGATGGAAGCCTGGATAATTCATTCGGAACAAATGGTAAAACATTTATTTCCTTCAACAAAAAAATATCAAAAGCTTATGACATGGCGATGCAACCCGATGGAAAATTTATCCTGGCAGGCAGTGTCAACGATCAGGGTATCCTTACATTTGGTTTTTGCCGGATAAATCATAACGGCAGCCTGGATTCCAGCTTTGGTAACAATGGTACTGAAATATCAGAGTTTAAAGGGAACGAAGAAGCGTATAGTGTGGCTTTACAATCTGATGGTAAAATACTGCTGGGCGGATATAATTACAATGTGAAAAAAGATTACCAAACTTATTTACTCGCCCGCTACAACAACGACCTCACCAAAAAGCAGATCATCTTTGCCAAAATACGCCGCTGGTGGCAACACCACAACGGCATTATGTGGGATAATGTGCCGGGTGTAAAAAATTATACCATACAACGTAGCGGTGATGGCGCACACTGGTCAACAGTTTATAAAACAAAAGGAAACACTAACATCCATTCTTCCATTAACAATTCACAATTTACAATTAACAATTCCTA
>JAFDXI010000128.1 GCA_018268035.1 Bacteroidota bacterium
AGAATGACGCACGGGCTATGATGCACCAATGCTTAAAAGGGTCTTGCAATGAGCCACTACTAATATATGAAATCTGGTTGAAGTGCTTGCGTCACTCGTTAGCACGAGAAATTATTTTCGCTCGGGAAAAATGGGGAATTACACACAACGTTATTATTTCCGCTAAAATACGCTATCATTTTCATCAGAACAATATTTTTAATTGCTTGCTTATCAAACCTTTTTTAAAAAAAGCGCGGAAAACATTTTATAGCGCAAATACAACTCATGTTAGCTTTCTTCACTTCAAAAATTCCACACGCAATATTTATCACCATTCTTTTGTTTATGTCAACCTGCTCATTTTCCTCCATTAAAAAGATTCACCCAAAAATTAGAACTGCTCCATCAATCGGTTTTATTGAGATAGATTTCACAGTGAAATCTAAATGCAATAACAATAATCAATAGAAAGATTTTACCGGAATGGTAAGGAATATTTTTTGAGTTCCTGTTTTGTATTTGCGTTGCTTTTTATCATAAATAGCTGAAACATTCAGATAATGGTACCCTCAATCCTTATCATCATACAACATCCTCATCACAACTTCGCCACAGTATGGTGATACATATTGTTAGATGATGGTTCTAATAACCCTGCAGTATTGTAAGGTTTTATTCTTTCGCGGATTGTATTGGTAAACCTGTCAACATCAGCTTGTGAAATAGTTTCTTGTTGTGTTATCATCAGTAATTCATTGTATGTAAGGGTTGTAATTTTTTTCAAGTCATCATTGCCTGCTTCAAGAAAATATTTAACCGGGAGGTTTTTCAGCCGCTTCTGTTCGTACGAAATTGTAAAAATAAAATACAACATTGACCATGCATTAAATAACCGGAAATGCTGCATGGTTAAATAACATCCTGCAACAAGCAGGTCAATTAATTTCAGTTCTTCAGAAATTATATTCTCATATTCTTTTAATGGCCCGTACAGTGGTTCTTGAAAATTTTTATTTGCAGAAAATATTTCCGCTATTCTTTCAATGCCTGACAATGAATAAGCAATGCCTGTGCTGAAAAGCGGGTCAACAAAACCAATAGTATGCGGCATTGCAACCCAACCTTCACCAAAGCTGTTGTGCATTTTTCTCTGCAACCTTGCTGTGCGGATAATACTGCCAGGTTGCACAGAAAGTTTTGCATCTTTTAATATAAAATTTATATCAGGATATTTTTTCCGCAACTCATCCCATAATGCAGTTGCCTGCATTTGTTGAAGCTCTTTATTATTTCCATTCAAAGCAAAACCGAAACTCGTGCGGTCATTATTAAAACGCAGTTGCCAAATCCATCCTTCATCCAATACATGGTGCAAAGCAGAGTTGTCAGCATCATAAGGATAATCGTTTGTTGCAATATTTTTTTTATGCAAAATGTCCATCCATCGCGGCAGGTTTTCAAAGTGGGAGAACAATGCAAAAGAATTGGTAAGAAAATTATCTGCAGAAGATTTCACTGAAAATAATTTGTCTGCTAAAATTCCGCTTCCTGTTGCATCAATAAAAAATGATGCCTGTATGACAGCAGTATTATAATCATGAATAATATTCAGCAACCACTTTTTATTTTCCCTGGTTGCTGTTATTATTTCTGTTTCCTCAAAATAATCAATACATGCTTCTTTCGTTTTTGTTACAAGAAATGCATCGAAATCTGAACGCAGCCAGTTGGTATCTGAAAGTTCATCACTCACGCTTGCAGCAACCAATAATTCGTTGATATGATTTTCATCTGTTGAAAATGTTTTGCCAGGATAATGCTTGTAATAACTGAAGCCGCGTTTGATGCCGCACACAATTCCAGGATGTGATTTTTGCCAGCTCCCGTATCTTGAGAAATCATATAGCCAGGGCAAATTGTATTTTGATGAAAGAGAACGAAGAATCATATCTGCAATTGGTGTAGAAGATTCGCCAATCGCAAAGCGGGGATGTTTGCCTTTTTCAATCAGGCATACTTTGAAGCCACAATTATTTAAACATAATGCAGTAAGTGTACCGACGAAACCGGCGCCTGCAATTACAATGTCGTATTGGTTTGATGATTGAAGCAAGATATAAGAGAATGAATTATTTTTCCTTCAGGCAATAATAATACAATCTGATTGTATAAGTGAAATCTACAGAGATAATATCAGCAACATGTACAGTTGCATAAAATTTTCTCCAATATTTTTTGTTCAAGGTTCATCTTCTCCAACCGCTTTTTTCTTGCTTCAAAACAAACGGGACATTCAGAAATGAAACCTATTTCCCATGTATCAGCAAAAACCTGTCCCTGTTTTAATGATAAAGATTTTTCAAAAACTTCTTCCAGCATAGCAAGTGTAGGTGGCTGATAAAAATTTTCCTGTTGCAGAATTTCCATTACGCCATTGCCCGGCCTGACAGGAATAATTGTACACCTTGCAACACCACATTCAAAAGCAAATTGCACAGATTGCAAAGTCCATACAATGTTTTCATTTGCATCAGTTATGTAAGGCGGGTTCAACAGTATAAATGCACGCACATCAATATCATGCTCATTCAAAAATTTTGTTGCATGTTTAAAATCTTCAGTTGTAAGTTGCTTGTTTAGTTTTGGTAATACACCGGGATGAATTGTTTCCAAACCCATTGCCACTTCAAGCCTGCCATCAATCATATCATTAAACTCAAGACAATATTTATTGCAAAGCTTCGGATGGTTTTCAACAACAACTCTTTTATACTGCACAAGCCGCTCAGCTATTGCGGGATATTCTTTTGATGAAATATTTTTCGTATCAAAAAAATTACTGCTGTTGTATAATTTAATCACATCTGCATGCGGCAATCTTTGCAATGCATAATCTAACTGCTGAACAGTTGCCCCGAACGGTGCAGCATCATCCAATGTGTTTTTCCATAAATCACACATCAGGCATTTAAATGCACATTCTTTGCCAGTAAGAAAAATTGTATTTACAGTTTCAATATTACCGGATATGCCAGGCTCTTCCTCATGCAAAAAATGATAGGGAACAAACGGGCTTACTTTGTTTTTTTGCGGGCGCAGCCCAACGATTGTACGGCTATCGTACTTATCGTGCATATAATGAGTGAAAGTATATCCTGTATTCAGTTTCGTTACCGCCAAATAGTTTTGAGAAACCATCTTCAGATACTGCACCTGACTGAAACCTGCGCTTTTCAAATACAGGCATATCAAAACCTGTTACTGCTTTGATACCACGGCTTACAATTTCTCCTTTCAATGCATACAATGCTTCTTCTTTCCAATCGGTAAGCGCAATAAACGGTATGCCTTCTGCTACTTCAATCACATTGGGTAATGCATAAGGGCTAAAACTTTTAAAGCCGTATTTTTTTGCAGGTGCATAAGAACGTACATGACCGCGGCTTTGTCCGCCTGAATATGTTAATGAATGTTTTATTTTATCAACGCCCCAACCTTCCTGGTAAAGCATCATGTTGTTTAAAACACTGCGGATGGTAAGTTCAGGATTTGCTTTGATTGGATAGTCTTTTAAATTTTCATCTCCGCCATCACCATCAGCCAGGTATTTCCAGTCAGGATATAGTTCCCTGATTTTTTTACACAATACCATAGCCATAGTCGCAGATTCAAGGTCGAGCGATTTATAATCTTCAATCAGTTTTATTGCATCTTTATAATTAATCTCTGATAATGGCACATCAACTACTTCAAGAAAAAGTGATAATCCAAGTTTATCCATAAACCGGTGCGATTGTTCTGCATCTGCACCACCATTTACTGAAAGAGTAAAAGCTTTCAACCGTTGTGGCGACATGCCCATCTTCAGCATTGAATGATACAATACCAGAAATACAGAACCGCTGTCAATACCACCTGAAAACAAAACACCGATAGGTTCTTTTTCAGGAATGGATAGCAACCATTTTCTGCATTCATTTGCCAATGTCTCAATATATTTTTTCCCGATAGCATCCAGGTCAGTGGGAAGTACATTTCTTTCCGGTTCAAAAAACCTTGTGTAAACAGGATTGGGGTCGGGGCAACCTATCACTTCAAGTTTAACTACATGATGTGCAGGAACCATTCTTGTATATGAAGGATGAAACTGGTGATGTAAATTTCTTTCTTTTAAAAACGCATAAATTTCATCCATGCGTTCAGCTACAATCAACAAAGGGCCTGAAACCTGTTTGGCAAGAAAATATCGCATCGGCCTGCCAAGTGAGCGTGCCATGAAAACCTGTTGGCCAACTTTTTCAACAATGGCAAACTGTCCGTCAATTTTACGAACAGCAGATGCATCGCCGGAAACGATTGCGGCAGATGCTTCTTCCTGCGTCATATTAAAAATGATATTACTGCTGTTATCAATCAGGCTCACAAAATCTGTTACATATTGGTTCATATTTCTTGTTTTACTATGGCAACAAATGTATCTGATTTCTATAAATAATTATAATCAATGATTAGTGAATGTTGGAGATGGATGGATGAAGTTTTTAAATTCAATCTTAGAAAAACAATAAAGGTCCGGATGGGAAAAAAGTTAATGAACATTCAAAGTTTCTTCATTTAAAAGAAGACGATGTACAACATGAAGCGGCTTTAAAAATTCTATACAGGTTGCAACAATTCTCAGTATTAAGGATATTAGGTTGAACAATTGCTTTAAAATGTAGTTGATTATTAAATGCAGGGATTTTTGATATTGGGCTGAAAAAATTATAGTCGAATTGAGTGAAAACTTATTTGCACAGTCCTGGTTTAAAGGCGCCCCTTTTATTGTTAACTTTGAAATAATGATTAAAAGGGTTTATATAGACACATCAGTAGTTGGTGGACAATTTGATAAAGAATTTTCAAATGACACTATTCATTTTTTTAATGCTGTTGCGAATGGACAATTAATAATCGTTGTTTCAGATTTATTGGAAGCAGAATTATAGAGAGCACCTCAACATGTTAAAGATTTTTTAGCAACACTTCCCGCAAAACAAATGGAAAAAATTCTACTGACACAAGACGCAGCTCAACTCGCTAATGAATACATTTCGGCTAAAGTGGTCGGACAAACAAGTCGTGCGGATTGCCAACATATTGTAATGGCGACATTAGCAAAGGTTGATGTACTTGCAAGTTGGAACTTTAAGCACATTGTAAACCTTGATAAAATAAGAGGATATAATGGCATCAATTATAAACTCGGACACAATATGATTGAAATTCGAACACCAAAAGAAATTATCAACGATGACAACGATATCATATAACACACAGCAAAACGTAGTTAAAGACTTACGTAAAATTCGTGACCAAATAAATGACGAAATAAAAGACATGACGTTTGAAGAAGAACGTGCATATTTGGACAAATTACTTAAAGGCGAAGGAAAGTCTTCGATAGATAAAATTATTACAACAAACAAGGCAGATACTGAACAGCATCAACAGTAAGTCTCATCCGGAAATTAGTTTACACTTTTTGATGTAAAGTCTTTCAAGAAAGAATTTCTAATTTTTTATACTGATTGCACAACCAACAAATCATTTTAATGCAATTAATTTTCGTTTGTGCTGATGGCTTGCTCATCATACACTGCAACATGTGAAAGTTGTTCTGCAGTAATTTCTTCTAACTGCCGCTTTCTTGTTTCTACACCGAAAAATATTATTGCAAGCGCTGCCAGGATTAATGGAATGGCACCGGCAATTGCTGTTGCTGCAATAGATGGTGGCGCTACTGCAAACACAACAAGGGCAATAACCAGCACACCGCCAAATTTGCTGAAACCCGCAACCAGTCCGCTTCCGCGGGAACGTACGCTTGTCGGATAAATTTCTGCGGCATAAGCAGAAAGAATAGATATAACAGAACTGATGCCCCAGATAGGAACAACCAGCAATACATACAGCAAAATTTTATGTTGCACAATTTCATTACCAGTAAATAAAAAACCAAGCATTGCAACAGCAGTTAATAGTGTAAGCAGGATAATTGTTTTCTTACTGCTCCATACACCATAAGACCAGGCAACAAGTAAATTAAGCGGAAAGCCGATGATAGCTGCATTGCGGAGTATGGCAAATGAATCAGCGCTTGTAAAACCAAGATGTTGCAGGTTGGAAGGTATCCACAATTCAAATCCAAATTCAACAAAACCACCGCCGAGCGCCAGTAATGCAACTGTTGCTGTAATACCTAAAAATGGAGGACGGAACAATTGCTTAAACTGGTCTTTAATTTTTACTTCGATATTGTTTGGTAAAATTTTTTCTTTGATGGCAACAGCGCCATACCGCTTCATTACTTTTTGTGCTTCTTTGATTCTTCCGTTGTTAAGCAAATACCGTGGCGATTCAGGAATCCAACGGTTTAAAAAAATAAGCATAAAGCCAGTCGGAAAACCAATCAGCCAAAGTATCCTCCACGAGTAATGTGGCACCAGCCATGAAGCTAATGCACTTGAAATAATATAAGCGCCTGCAATATCACCACCGATTAATACCATCAGCCAACCCCTGTGCCTTGCAGGAATACTTTCAGCCATAATTGTAAAAAGGATTGGCAACATACCGCCAACACCATAACCCATCACGAGGCACATCACACAGTTCATCCAGAATTCAGGCATAGAACCGCAAGAGCTTGTTGCAATAAATGTTATACCTGCCATCAGTATTGATGACCTTCTCCCAATCCTGTCACCTAACCAGCCCCATAAGAAAGAACCTAAAACTGTTCCTGTAATTCCTGATAAAGGCAATAATGCAACAGGAATAGTGCCGGCCGGATTTACAGGTGATTTAAGACCATATTCTCTTGCTACACCAGGCACTACAAATGACAGGATGGTTGGCTTCATCACATCTAATGTAACTGCCAGCGCCATCACAAATAAAAGACCAATATGTGTTTTATTAATAGGTGCATCATCCAGTGCACGGACTTTAAGATTATAACCAGGATTATCCTTTAATGTTTTTGGTGGTATAAGGCTGTATAATGTAATGGCAAGGCCAACCACAACAAGCGCCATCCCGATATTCATGCTTGTGCTCATGGGCATACCCACCAACCTGTAACCCATGCCTGCAGCATTAATATACATTGGAAGTTGAAGCGCTACTCCAATTGAAACAGATAAAAATCCAACCCAGAATGCGAACCTGCTCCTGAAATTAATTTTCTCCCTGTCATCATTTCGTTTAAAAATATTCATTTTAAAAATAGTTTTGATGTAATTGTAAGCAGGTTATAAACTTCATAATATAATAAAAAGATGCTGCTCTTTTTCCTGAAAACAACAATATGTCGTTTGTGTAAAGATAAAAGTATGGGCAAATTTTTTATCAGTAATGAAACTTTGATGAAATATTAAAGAATGGATAGGTCTAATCTCTTTTTTGAAATACAATGTATCATCTTTCATAAGGAATGAAAACAAATTTTAGGATAACTACTTCACTTCATCATTTATTATGGGAATACCCAACATTAAACACTTCCACACCTTTAAAGAATATTTTTCAATAAAAGCAAAAAATTTATATTTGTATTGATTCCATGATAAGAATTTAATAATTCTGAAATTAATATCAAAACACTGTTTAATCGCTTTGAACCTTAATGTTGAAAGATGCCAGATTTCTAAAAACCGGAACGAGGTAATTTATGGATAAGAGTTGTTTGTAAAAGCTAACACAAACATATCTATCTGAATTAATGAAAACTTGATTGATAAAATTTCCTTTTATAGAAATGTGCAACTAAGAAAAAAGGTTAGCCTTTATTTCATACAACTAAACAAGTGTTTTTAAAAAATAAAATTTTAAAATTTTTTTATAACCAAAAACAAATACAAATGAGAAAAACAATCACATCGTTGGCATTCGCTATTGCAATTTTATTTGCACAACAGGCAAAAGCACAAAAAGAAAAACCAGGCAAAAATTTTAGCGGGGGTTTTGGTATTGAAGCTGGATTAATAAGTGGTGACGAAGCATTCAAATCAGTATTCAATTCGGAATTCGGTCTTTCAGGAAGGTTTGAATTTAAAGCAGGGCCTGGCTGGATAACACTAACTCCAGGTGGGGGTGTAGTGATACCGAAATCGTTTAATGAAGATGATGAAGATATCAGCGTTGGCACACATTACTTTGTTAAAGCAGGGTATAAATATATTTTCCTGAAAAAGATGTTTGTGATGGGTGAAGTGGGGTACGGTTCATACACAATTTATAATGCAAATAATAACAGCGAGGATGTAACAAAAAGCACATCAGGTGGGCTTTGTTTTGCTCCTACAATCGGCGCCAACTTTGGTGTATTTGAACTTGGACTTAGCTATGAAAATACTAAAGTAACTGACGGTTCAGTGGGTAAACTTGGCTTGCGTTTAGGCTGGAATTTTTAATGAAAACAGGTTTCATTCGACGCCCGGTATCGTCCTTAATAAAGAGATAGTGCCGGGCGTTCTTTTGCATGAAGGAATATCATTGTTTGGAATGAAAATAAACTGCTTGTTTTTCGTCATCCATAAAATAAATAATTAAAAAATAATTTCCGGTTTTCTTCTTTCAACTGATAAAAAGACTCAACATTAGACAAGGTATTAAAAGCCTTATGAAAAAAATAGTAACTCATCTAAACACCTTTTCACCTATCATTTGAAAATTAAAATATTGCACGTACTTTTGTGATTAATTATACACGTATTATGACAACTAAGCTCACTTTGACAATTGATGACTCAGTAATTTCAACAGCAAAAAAATATGCTAAACAAAAAAGCAAAAGCCTGTCTGGAATAGTGGAAAATTATCTTATGTCATTGACAACAAAAGAAAATAAGACTGAAAGCATTTCACCTAAAATCTTAAAATTAATGGGTTCAATTAAATTGCCTGACAATTATGAATATAAAAAAGAGCTAACCAAAGGTTTGTTAAAGAAATATAAATCATGAAGCATATTTTTTTAGATACAAATGTATTAATAGACTTTCTTGCAAATCGTAAACCTTTTTCAATAGATGTGGCAAAGCTTTTTAATTATTCCTTTCATAAGGAAATTAATATTTATATATCCGCCGTTTCGTATAATAGCATTTACAATATCTTAAGACAATCTTGTTCACATAATGAAACAATAAAAATTTTATCAGAATTAAATGAATGGACAGATATTATTGACGTAACCAAAGACATCATATATAAGTCACTAAAATCCGGCTTCAAAGATTTTGAAGATGCCATTCAATATAACTGTGCTAAATCTATCAGTAATATTGATTTTATTGTTACCCGAGATACAAAAGATTTTAAATTAAGCACATTACCAATCTTAACCCCTAAAGAAGCAATATCACTGGTAGAAAGCTACACAAGTCACCGGCACAGTGAATAATAATTTCTGGCCACATAGTTTGGAACCCGTTAATCAGTAATAAAATATTCATCGCAACCTTTCTATGGATTAACTTTAAAACGAATCTCTAATGCATGAAAAAAATATTTTTCTTAATTCTTTTTTTGCCAACATTTTGTTTTAGCCAAAAGATAAACTCAACAACCAAAAGCAGTGATAGCAACATTTACAATGATGCAATCAAACGTTTTATATCCTTTACATCAAAGAGCGACAAGTCAATTTATGACACATTAGTTTTGTTTAAAGACAATATGATAACTGATAGTTTACAATCAGTAATTCTACATTCAAAAATTGTATTTGCAGATTCAGCAGAAATATCAAACA
>JAFDXI010000129.1 GCA_018268035.1 Bacteroidota bacterium
CGATAAAAGATTTTTCAGAATGCTTTGTAATAATCACCATAAATGGGTTCACAGAAATCACGATAAAGCAGTTAAACTCGGTTTGTCTTTCCCTGCTTTATTAGAAAGCATGACTAAGTAACGGACAGGGCTTGGCGTTGTTTTTGGCATTTGAAAAACTTCCAGCCCGGTACTGTTGCTGAATAAAATTACAAAAGATGAAGATAACAAATAAAAGCCCATAAGAATTACGTCTGCTGGATATGCTGCTGATAGTAGCATTAAAGATGATGTTACATTGTCCAGCCAAAATAACGCCAAACCCCTTGTTGTATGTTCGCCCGGTTCGTCCTGGTGTTGTTTTAATTGTGTCAAGGGTTTTGGAAGCGTCTGGAAGCAACACAGTTTTACGAAGCGTTTGAATTGTGTCAGGCTGTAAATGTGTGGTGCTTTTGTCGAGCCAATAGTTCTTTGAAATATTTACGTTGTCACTCTGTTAATAGATAAATCCTGTCAAACATTGTAGTGATTTTATTTAGCAAATCATCTTCATGATTGTCTCTATTAATAAGCAAGTATGCACTGTGCTTTACTGATAGTCTGTGCTCAAATGCAATTGGTGAGATTACTTGGCTTACTACTTTTGAGTATAGCCTAAATCGCTTTGTGTTTTCTTTTGCCTCATTTGGTAAGTTTGACCCAATAAACCCAAAAGATGCGTAAGGATTCTTTTTATAAATATCCAGCATTATGTGTCCAATAGTTGTAAGAACCCTACTGCATTCGTTTAAGTAAGTTAAATGGTTGAACCTATTTGAGTATATCTTTCTTTCTTGAAGGCAAAATTTTACGATATGCACAAAATAACTGTACTCTTCAACAATTACAATATATCTTTTCTTTGTTTTGCCTCTAAAAGTGTAAATATGCTCAATGAGAATATCGTCACCTACTTTTTTGGATGTAAAATTTAATTTTGAAAATGGATAAGCAGTTATGAACATTATTACATCCAGTATTGATAAACTTGGTTTCTATTTTTCCATAATTCTTTTTCAGAAACAAGTTTAAATACTTTTGAATCACTCGTAAATTGTTCTTCATTTAGTGAAGTAAGTCTGCTTTTTAGCCAACTGTTATATGTTATCACAGTTGAAGTCATTTTTTGCATTTGACTTAAAGTGTGTTTAACTGGCCACGGAGCTTTTCTCAAATTATATCCAGAAACTTTTTTTAGAGACGGCATTAATCCATCCAATTTACTCAAGTACTCCTTAAATTTAAGATAATCATTGTGGCTTTTAAATAGTGGCATATCTTTTCTCATATGCCTTTGTAATTTTTTACGTTTAGTTTGTAACCAATAACCAAAGAAAAAAACAAAAGGCAATCCAACCAGAACAACTAATAAAACAACCAACATTTTCCCTATTTGATTTCTTACACTCTCGTATAACCACTCGAGACCAACTACGGTTTTTGCGTTACTTAAACTATTTTCAAATGGATTATATGTGTCTGCTGCAAACATTTAAATGGAGTGTCTATGTACAATTACAACGTAAATATAGAGCATAAGTTATAAAAAAAAGTGCCAACTTTTTTGAACGGCAAAAGTACAAGAATAAAATGGCAATATCAATTGAAAGCCAGCGTTTTATGGTGTCAGGCAAGATTTTAGCTCTTTTGCGGGTTAGGTTTGTGGCCAGCTTTGCGAGCCAGCAAATGTGCTAAAATGTGTCAAGGTAAATGAAGCCCGGCAGAATTAAAACAAATTTGAAATAATGTCGTCCAAAATTTAGCTGTCAGCCCGGTTCAGCACTGCCGCTGGTCGGGTGACATACAACGGTAAAAGTATTGCTGTCAGGTGGGGAATAATTGAACTACAGCCCAACCACAGCACAAATGTAAAATAGTAGTTCTATTGCTGAATTTGGAACGTCTGCCCCACTTGCAGCAATACAATGTTATAGGCAGGCACAAATCAATAATTAAAATGAAAGCATTAAAAGTTAATTACAGCAGATTGATTTCAAAAGGCAATTACGAAAATGCCAAAATTGAAATAGAGTTAGAAGTTGAAGATGGCGAAAAAGCATTAGAAGTGTTTGAAGCCGCAAAAGCGTTTGTTGAAAAACGTGTAGCGGTTGAAAAGTTGTCAAGTTATACAATTGAAAGAGCACAAAAGGTTTTGGATGACAAACGCAACCATACGTTAGCACAAATTGAGGAAGCGGAAGAGATTTTGGCAAAAATAAAAGTAGATGACGAATTGCCTTTTTAGTGGTTCGGTCAGTGCTTGCCTATAACATATGTATTGCCGCAGCTAATTTCTAAATAATATATTAATAATGAGCCGGATGTTTAGCGTTGAAGAAATAGAAATTGATGGTTACTATTTTATCAATCACGAAGGGCTTTATTGGCACAGCGGTGAATTTTGGTTTAATGAAGAAAAATTGAAAAAAGTAAACAATAATGGCAGCCTTTCCGTTTTATTACATAACTCAAAAATAGGTGTAAAAAAACTCCGCCGGGGGGCGCGAAAATGTAAAATAAAACTTCAAAAATTTAAACAGCCGTTTTAATTATGAAAAACAAATATTCACCCTTCTTTGCCGCATACAATGCCAGTGTAAAAGCTGGCAACCCCAACAGCAAAGAGGAAGTAATAGAAGCCTTTACCAATGGCCGCACCAGGTCATTGAAAGATTTGGATGTGAGGGAACTGCAGGAACTTGTGCGCAGGCTGCAAATGCTTGTACCGGCTCCCTCTCCTTCGGAGAGGGCGGGGGGTGAGGTCGCAGATAAAATGCGCAAAGCCATCATAGCCATTTTCCGCAGCATGAACAAAACAGTTGATGAAGCAATTGCCTGGGCCGAAAAGCAGGGCGTGAAAGGCATTAAAAAACAATTCAACAGCTACACTACCGGAGAGCTGTATGTACTGATAGCCATTGCCGAGAAAATAAAAGCCGGGTGGCAAAAAGACATCCGCAAACAGATCACTGAAAAAATGAACCATGAACAAGATTGATTATACCATCACATCTCCCCGATTTTCCGGAGAAGTTACTGTTACATTTACAGATGGCAATTGCAGCGTTTATAATGCCTTGCAGGCAGAGCTGAACGGCAAACAGCGCAACTGGTTCCTATCCCGCGTTATTCTCCCGGAAAAAGATTTTCTAAATGCCTTGCAGCAGATGGGCTGCTTCACCGTAGTGGGCGCCAGGCAGGAGCTTACCTTTGATATGTTCTGGGACAGGTATGATGAAAAAGACCGCAGCAGTAAAAAGAAAGCCCGCAGCAAATGGCAGCGAATGAGCAAAGAGCAGCAGTTGCTGGCTTATTCCCATATACCTGTGTATTTTAGAAATATCCCTTCAGGCGTTTCAAAAAAATATGCCGAAACTTATTTAAATAGCGAAATTTGGAACAATTAAAACTTTTTTTATTTCACTTTAAACAAAATGCACATGAAAAAAACATTATTAATAATGCTTGTATGTATAAGTACTGCATCTTGTAATAATAAAAAGGAGTTGCTTACAAAAAATGAATGGATATTGTTTAGCGAAACAAAAGCCGACAGCGTTACCGGGTTGTACAAAACAAAATATTACAATTTTATTCAAAGCCCAATTCGTATAAAATTCAACAATGATGGCTCATTTATTTATATTGAAAATGATATGTCAAAAGGGGTTCAAATTTTGAACAAGTGGGAATTAGACAATGACAAACTGATACTGCACTGGCAGGACGCTTATATAAACGAAACAAATACTGTAACTATTACAAGGCTTGATAGCAGTTTTTTAAATTTCACGAATGAGAATGCAAATGGAGACTTAAAACCAATGTTTATATTTTATCCGAAAGGTTCAGCGCTTGAAAAAATTAAAACTGAATTTAAATAAAACTCTATATTTGTCCTGACTGTCATTTTACTTATGGAACGAATCCAATTATTAATTAATCAATTAAAATTACGCCGGAGGGATAGAGCGGTAACGCCTATCGGCTTTCTCATGTGTTCCATGAGTAGTGACAGTCACCTCCGGTATTTTTTATTTTATGACTGTCACAAAAAGAAAAGACCTTATGAGCGAAAGCATTAAGGCAGCAGTTTACGAACTGCCAATCATTGAAAAGGATGGCGGCCTTTACGTTTCCGCAATTTTACTTTACAGAAAGCTAAAGATTTCCACTCAGTACAACCATTGGATCAGGCGTCGTATCACCCAATATGGCTTTGAAAGCGGATTGGACTATCGGTCAGATTTGACCATTAGGTCAGACGGGAAAGCGGGTAAAAGAGTTACTGATTTCTTGTTGACTTTTGACATGGGCAAAGAGCTTGCTATGTTGGAAGAAAATGATATCGGAAGAAAAATCCGCCGGTATTTTATAGAGGTAGAAAAAAGATACCGCGACTGGATTGGCTTTATCCTTCCACGGTTACAGATGGATTATGATTTATTTGGTGAAAGGGCGGGGTATATTTATTTGGAGCTTCTTAAAGCTTTGCAATTAAGTCTTAAGAGCGGGAGCCGCATTCTGTTTGAGGCTTTGAAAGAGTATCACAATGCCCTGAATTATTTATCTGCCATCAAAAAACAAGAGGAGGTATCTCATGGCTAAAACAATAAATATGGAGCCGCTCGAGGAGTTGTTCACTATTTTAACTCCGGAAGAGCTGGCCAAAAAAATAGACAGTGTAATCTTCCGGGATGGGTATTATATCCTCCGGGACAACAGCTATTGCGGCCATGAAAACAGCGAAGAAGCACAGGAGCTATACTGGCTGCGGGAGTTGCGCGACAGGTTAATGCAGGTGTGGGAACAACAAAACGCAAACCGGTAACTGTTCAAAATTTTTCAAATATTTCAGTAAAAGTTTTTCAAGGCACGGCCATTCACGGCTGTGCCTTTTTTATTTTTGTGCAAATGGCTTACACCCCTGACAATCACATCAAGCGGAAACAGGCTATCAAGGCTATTTACGATTCCGAAAAGCATCATGACATTCCCGATACTTTCATTGTAACGCGGGTGTTTCCAAAACACAACATCTATATCTCTTACCGCACCTGGATGAATATAAAGCACAATTTCAGCGAAACCCGGAAAAACGAAAGACAGTTGTCTTTATTCGCCTAAAGCATTTCAGTATCCACTTCCACTTCAAACGAAGCTCTTTCCACAGTTATTTTTTCCGGCGCGGCATTCACATCTTTGATATTCACAGTAAAAAGCATCTCATGCGCCCGCACGCCATCATCTCGGGTTAACCGGCGCTGGCTAATGCGCACCAGGCGGCTGTAATGGTCGTGCCCTGCCCATCCCTGCAAGGCTTTATAAATGGCTTTAAAATTGGTATGAAAGGCCAGGCTGCTGGCTTTCTGGCCCGCAGGCGCTTTGGCGCTGCTGTTGCTCAGCTTAACATCGGCATACACTATCCGGATGGTGGCCAGCCCGTTTTGCGTGAGGTTGCCGTTATTGTCATAAGTAGCAGAGAAGCAGTCAATGAGCGCACAAGGCCATTTAACCGGAAAATTCGGGCTGTAATCATCGAGCTGCCCCCAATCTTCATCCACATATTTAAGTGCCGCTATCTGGCCCGTAAGCCGCTCCTGAACGTCTTGTAATAAAATATCCATGATCTTTTATTTTTTGGGATTTAATAATTCTTTCAAATCGGTCTCCACTTCCTGCATCACGCCATTAATTACCCGGGTGATGCTGGCCTTCACCTGCGGGTGGTCGCCAATAAACCTCCGCTCCGGTATCTTTATCTTTTTGCCAATGCGCATCAGCGCCAGGCTCTTCCAGATGGCTGCTTCTCCAGCCAGCTTCTGGTTGCGGGTGGTATTAACTGCCGACCTGGTCTTTACTTTGTAGGTCATAGCATTGCTGCTTTTGTAATACATGGCCCAGAAGAACTTTTTCATTTGGGCAGTTACCGCTATTTCTCCGCCTTCATTTTGGATGCTCATGTAAGGCAGGTTGCTGCGCCACACAATGCCATCGCCTTCTATCTTGCTGAAGATGCTCCTCCTGCCTGCTCCGGTACGC
>JAFDXI010000012.1 GCA_018268035.1 Bacteroidota bacterium
AGCAGTTCCGGGCTGAAAATTCTTTGCTGAACTTTTGTACTTATTCTGTACTTTAGTTCTTTATTGGGCTGACGTTCGGGCGAAAGAATATATATTTCCCCGCCATCGCCAAGCCCTGTTCGTTGGCGGTAATTTTTTCGGACACCCTCCAATTAACAAATTCCTTTCTCGACAATTTGGAAGTTTGATAATTTTGTAATTACTTTGTAATCACAAAACAGATTTTATGGAACTTTCAATCATTAACATTGGTAACTCAAAAGGAATTAGACTTTCCAAGACCATCCTTGAAAAATACAGCATAAGCGACAAAATTGAGTTAATCCTTGAAAAAGGTTATATCATTTTGAAACCCAAAGCCGAGCCACGAAAAAATTGGGAAAAAGCATTTAAAAAAATGCACGAAAATGGTGACGACCAACTTTTAATGGACGATGTTTTTGAAGATGAAAATTTTGAAGAATGGAGCAAATAAATCAATATGACATTGTATTGGTTAACCTTGACCCTACGATTGGAAGCGAAATGAAAAAAACAAGACCTTGCATTGTGTTGTCGCCAAATGAAATGAACAAGTATTTGCAGACAATTGTAGTTGCACCAATGACAAGTAGTTCAAAGTCATATCCAACGAGAGTTGAAGTGAAGCACAAAGCAACAAAAGGTTGGATAGCTATTGACCAAGTTCGGACAATTGACAGAATACGAATAGTTAAACGATTTGAACAATTAACTGATAAGGAAATTGTGAAAGTGAAAACCGTAATTCAAGAAACATTTGTGGACTAAAACTACCGCCAACAAGGTATTGCCAAAAGCGGGGCTGAACGGCTTCGATTGGACATTTTTGCAAGGTTCAACATTCGTTCTTCGATTGAACATTTGTACTAAAAATCCCCGCCTTCGGCAATACCCGTACCGTTAGCTGCAACAACAAATGACATCCGACACCATTGACATATTTGACAAAGAAATTTTGGTTACTAAAAAACCATTCAATTATTTCCTCATACTGACAATTGCCGTAGGACTTAGTTTGGGATATTTAGCACTCATTACATTTCGACAATTTAACTTAGAGGCATCTTTTACGACTTTCATAGTTTTTCTTTGTGTCCTACTTATTTTTTACGCAAATTTTGGACAATATTTAGCGACAATAAATCTCTATGAACACAGACTTGAGATAAACTATATCTTTCCCTGGAATAAACCAATCAGCTTTAGGTTTGACAAGTTAGTAGAATTAGATTACAAGGACATTCCTTTTCAAAATGGGCGTGACAGATGGTATGTTGGAGGGAAATGGCTATATCTTAAAAATGAGAAAAATGAAGTGTGTCAATTTAAGTACAACATTAATAATTCGGCAGACAAAATTTTATTGACAGAGTTAAAAAGGAAAATACTTTGACAAGTTGTATGCAGCTAACATTGGGTTTTATGCAAGTTGGGCTGGACAATGTAACATCAGCAAATTGCAAATCGCAACTTCAGTTCCGGCAGACGAATAACTATCGCTTTTGTATATAACTTCAACAACATATTTTCAATCAGCAGCGGTTATCGGCAGACGGAACTCTAATTTCCAACCTGCATAAAGCCCTGTTCGTTAGCCGACACCCTAATAGCAAACTCTCAAATATTCGGCAGACGAGAATTTTCAACTTCTAAACAACACTAAAAGGCATTAAAAAACGTAAGTTTGCACATATAGATTAATAATAAAATTGAATGACAAACAAAGTAGCAAAACCTTTTTTAAAGTGGGCAGGTGGTAAATCACAGCTCATTAACGACATAAGAAATAGTTTGCCCAGAAACCTTCATAAGGACAAATTCTCTTACATTGAACCTTTTGTGGGAAGTGGTGCCGTTTTGTTTTGGATGTTAAACAATTTTCCAGACCTCAAAAGAGTCGTTATAAACGATATTAACGAAGACCTTATTAATACTTACAAGACAATAGCCTCTAAGCCCAATGAATTAATTTCAATTCTTGAAATATTACAAAACGAGTATCATGTACTTGAAGGAAATGACGAAGTAAAAAAGGAATACTACTACTCAAAAAGAGAGCTTTACAATACAAGAAAAGAAGAACAAAGCGGACAAGCCGCTTTGTTTATTTTTCTTAATCGTACCTGTTTCAACGGTCTTTATCGAGTAAATCGAAAGAATGAATACAATGTGCCTATGGGCAGTTATAAACGACCAACAATTTGCGACAATGAAAATATTTTGGCAGTAAGTCAAGCTTTGAAAAAAGTAGAAATTCTATGTGGTGACTATGAAGAAACACTAAACTATGCAAACGACAATACATTATTCTATTTCGATCCACCATACAAGCCATTGAGTGAAACTTCGAGTTTCAACTCATATGCTAAAGATGAGTTTAATGATGCTGAACAAATTAGATTAAGAGATTTTTGTCACAAACTTGATGCTTTAAATTACACTTGGATATTGAGCAATTCAGACGTCAAGGGCAAGGACGAAAACGATAATTTTTTTGATGAACTATACGCAGATTTTAAAATTGAAAGGGTAAACGCTAAACGCAGCATAAACGCAAATCCTGAAAAAAGGGGTTTATTGAAAGAGCTGTTAATTACAAACAATAATAAAGTAGAAGTAACTATATGATTTTTGGTGGAAAAGGCGGTGGAAACACAAAAACAGGATTAGTATTTGAAGGGACAACGGATCTTTCTGAATTTTTAAACTCGCAAAAAGGGTATAAAGTTGAAGATGGTAATGTTTACTTCAATGACGAACTTGTAGGTAGAATCTTTAAGAAATATGGATTTTACAAATTTCTTGATGAGTTAAACATTGAATGGAAAAGTTTGATCTCTAAACGATTGCTTCCAGACGATAGCATTTTTGTTATCATAGCAAACACTCTATTTATAATTGAATGTAAATTCCAACAAGTAGCAGGTTCAGTTGATGAAAAATTACAAACTTGTGATTTTAAAAGAAAACAGTATCAAAAACTTTTAGCACCTGCCAACATTGAGGTTGAGTATATTTATCTGCTTAGTGATTGGTTTAGAAAACCTGAATACAAGGACGTTTTAGATTACATTCATAGCGTTCATTGCTATTATTTCTTTGAGTATATTCCATTAGTCAAACTTGGTTTACCAGTTCCTTAATGATAAATCCATTTTTCAAATCTGATGATAAAAACTTCTATCTTCTCAAAGGAGATACAATGGAACTTTTGCCTCAATTTGACCACAAGTTTGATATGATTTTTGCCGACCCACCCTATTTTTTATCAAACAATGGACTATCAATTCAAAACGGACAAATTGTTAGCGTAAACAAAGGAACATGGGACAAATCTCAAGGCTTTGAATACATAAACGAATTTAATCGCAAATGGCTATCATTGGTTCGTGACAAAATGAAAGATGATGCGACTATTTGGATCAGCGGAACAATGCATAACATTTTTTCAGTCGGACAAATCTTGACAGAATTAGGCTTTAAGATTTTGAACATAATTACTTGGGAAAAGACCAATCCCCCACCGAATTTTTCTTGCCGCTATTTTACTTACTCAACAGAACTGATAATTTGGGCAAGAAAATCTGAGAAAGTTCCTCATTATTTCAACTACGAACTAATGAAACAATTAAACGGTGACAAACAGATGAAAGATGTTTGGAAACTTCCAGCAATTGCATCTTGGGAAAAATCGTGTGGCAAACACCCGACACAAAAACCGCTTTCAATTTTAACTAGACTTATTTTGGCTTCAACAAAGCCAAATGCTTGGATTTTAGACCCATTTGCAGGTAGTTCGACAACAGGAATTGCTTCTAATTTGGCAAATAGACGATTCCTAGGAATTGACCAAGAAGAAGAATTTTTGACAATCAGCAAAAACAGAAAACTTGAAATTCAGAATCCAAAAACAGCCGCTACTTACAGACAAAAAATTGGTGGTTTCAATGACAAAAAAGAACTTGAATTATTTTTAGTAAAAGAACCATTCGAAGAATACAAAACAGAACTAAACTTGACAACAAAAAAGGGCGATCGGCTAACATGAGGTTTGGCAATAGTGGGGCGTGACGGAACTCGTATTTCAACTTTGGGAACTTTGTTCCTCTTCGGTTCCAGCTCGACAGAACTCAACCAAACAGCAGGAATTTAAATTCAACTTTTTTATCACCATTCAACGGCAGACAGCCAAGCGTGACCCAACTCAATACCCCACCATCGCCAAGCCTTGTTCGTTATAAGCCATTTTAAGACAGACCACATACAGACATGGGAATATGGGGGACAGCCATAAAAGACAATGACGCATTTGCTGACATATACAGCGAGTTTTTCGACCTATACAATAAAGGCGGACACCCCGACATTATATCAAAGAAAGTTATTGACGACAACTGGGAAATTCTTGAAATTGAAGAAGAAAAAAACAGTTTGTGGTTTGCTATTGCTTTAGCTCAATGGGAAACAAAATCTCTTGACCCAAAAGTTTTATCCAAAGTTGAAGACATAGTTTCATCAGGTGCTGACTTGAAAATTTGGCTTGACCTTGGAGCGAGTGAACAAGACATAAAAAAACGAAAAATTGTATTAGACAAGTTCCTTGAAAAAATAAAGTCAGACAGACCCAAAGCTAAACCAAGACAGAAAGCTAAATCAAAAACTCCAATTTTCGCAACTGGTGACTGCTTGGTTTTTAAGCTGACAAATGGGAATTATGGCGGAGCGGTAGTTTTAGCGACAGACAATAATCCCGAGACTGCTTACAACTTAGTAGCAACAACTCGGCTTAATCAAAGCAACAAGCCAACACTTAAAGACTTTGAAAATGCAGACGTTCTGGTTTGCAATTTTGGACAGTGGCAAGACAAAGCAGATGTAACTTGGTATATGCCTGACTTGTTTTATAAAGACTATCCTGACATCTACGAAAATATTGGAAAAATTGTGGTGGACTTAGAGTATGATACAAAGAATCATGACGGCAAAGGTTATTTATTCAAACCTTCGTGGACAGCAGGTTGGAGTATGAACAATGCAGCAGAAAGACAATTTGAATCTGAATCAACAAAACCAAAGCCGACAAAGATTTTAACCATTAAGCAACTGACGAAAAAAGACAAATGGTGGAAAGTGTTCTGATAAAAACGGCTTATAACAAGCGCATTGGCGAATAGCTGGGCGGGACGTGCATTTCATCAACTTTTTGTTCGCTGTTTGGCTTTAGTCCGGGCTGAAAATTATCTATTGAGCTATGAATCAAAATCTCAACTATTTGTTCGTTTACGGTACTTTTGTTTCGGCTGAAAGTTCATTGAATGCCCAGCCATCGCCAATGCGTAAACGTTAGCTGCAACAACAAATGACATCCGACACCATTGACATATTTGACAAAGAAATTTTGGTTACTAAAAAACCATTCAATTATTTCCTCATACTGACCATTGCCGTAGGAC
>JAFDXI010000130.1 GCA_018268035.1 Bacteroidota bacterium
CTGCTTTCAGGTGGAATACGCACAGACATGAACAGCATGACGACAACAGGAAATAATCCGTTGAAAACGCTTTCTCCACGCTTGTCAGCATCTTATCGTTTGGCAGATAAATGGAACCTTAATGCATCGGTGGGCACTTATTTTAAAGCCCCCATTTATACAGCATTGGGATATAAAGATTCAGCAGGAAATTTCATCAATAAAGACATGGCTTACACTCAATCCACTCATTATGTGATGGGAGTAGAATTTCTACCAAAGAATTCAACACGTTTTACCCTTGAAGGATTTTATAAAAGATACAACAACTATCCTGTATCTGAAGCAACAGGAATTTCTCTTGCAAACCAGGGAACACAATTTGGTTCGGTGGGCAGCGAACGCATCCTTACCAACGGCAAAGGAGAAGCCTACGGCATTGAGGCATTTCTACAGCATAAAATGACAAAAAATATTTTCTATGTATTGAGTTATTCTTATGTAGTAAGTAAGTTTTCAGGAACGGACGGAATATTAAAACCTTCATCCTGGGATAATCGTAATTTATTTTCTGCAACGATAGGTTATAAGATGAAAAAAAATTGGGAGTTTGGATTGAAATATCGTTTTGCAGGAGGGAATCCTTACACACCTTTTGATATGACAGCTTCGCAACAGAATTACATGTTGTTAGGTCAGGGAATACCTGATGCGGCTCAGTTAAATCAAAACAGGCTGTCCAACTACAACCAGCTTGATTTCAGGATAGATAAAAAGTTCAATTTTAAAAAGACTTCGTTAGGTTTATATCTCGATATTCAAAATTTACTGATGCAAAAAAATGAAACCAACCCTGATTTTACGTTCAAAAGAACTGCCGATAATACCGGATTTGAAACTACCGATGGACAGCCGATTAAGATGGACGGAAGCAATGGCATACCTGTTATCCTTACGAATAAAACAGGGCATATACTTCCTTCCATTGGTGTAACATTTCAATTTTAAACGAACCACGATAAAGCAATAAGTATATATGAAATGAGCATAAAAATTAGCGAGCTAAATTATACCCAAAGCGATGATAATTTTTATGCGAATTCCATCTGACCATTAAAACAATAAAAAATAAACAGATGAAAAAGAAATATTTATTATCAGCATTAAGCATTTTTTTTATCGCTTTTACTATTCGCAATTTCACTTTGGATGTTGACAACAAAGGGCATTATTTTGGCAATGGTATATTATGCGGGATAGGGCTAAGCTTGCTTGTTGTTCAACTTTTAAAAATAAAAAAAAATAAAAAAGCAGATAAGTAATAAAACACCAAAACGCTTACCGGATTGTCGCAGACGGGTGAAGATACCCGCTGTAAAGTAATATTCAATCGCATATTCAGGATACTGAAGGAAAACTGCAATGATGTGTTACAAAAAAAGTTATTGCAAAATATCAGGTCTACTGCTGAAGGATGCCTCTTATTTTTATTTCAAAAATATCCTCAAATGTCTAACCGGATTCCGCAAACACAATTTGTAGCGTATTTATGCATTACGCCGGAATTGCTAAACTGTATAAAACACCATCTGCTCAAAAATATCTGAAACTACATCAATACTATTTCCTGATTCAGTTCATTGAAGCAGGGCACTGCAGTGATGGAACTTTGCATTTTATATATTTTTAATAAAAACAATTTGTATTGTCCTGGCATCAGACCTTGAAAAAAAGGAACTATTAAAACTTTTAAAATAACCGGGTAATAATAGATAAGATAAATCAAAAGGTAAAAATTATGAGCATGCAAAAAATCAATGTTTAATTCATCATAACATAGATTTAGCAAAACAAATTTGAAAAGGTATTTAGCTCGCAACCCAATAAATCGCAAATTCATAACATTGATTACATTTTAAAACAAGAAAATATAACATAATGACATTTTGCAATTTTTATCATATCATTTCAGTGATAAAGCACAGAATGGAAAAACAACTTCATTTGGCTTATCTTCTTTCATTTCAATTTCGTTAATACTGAAATTTTATATTTACCCAATTACTTAACTTTAGATTGAATTACATATTTCGACGATAGAATTTCCTGTTTTGTCTATAACATTTCTTATTTATACTATGAATGGTTTTTTTTGCAAAGTTTGAGTAATTAAAAGCGTATGAAAAGATATTATCCAACATTTTTAGTCCTCGCAATTTTGTTTGCATCCTGTAGTAGCAAACAACAAAACAAAACAGCAGCCAGCCAGGTAAAATCCTATAAAATTTTAACTGTTGAACCAGAAACTGCGGAAATTTATTATGATTTCCCTGCTGTAATCCAGGGAGAAAATGTTGTTGAAATAAGGCCAAAAATTGATGGTTATGTAGAAAAGATTTTTGTTGATGAAGGTGCAACCGTTAAAAAAGGACAACTACTCTTTCGTATCAGCAATCCACAATACGAACAGGATCTCCGCTCTGCAGAAGCTGCTTTAAGAACTGCTGATGCAGAAATGGAGTCAGCAAAAATGACGGTTAATAAAGTGAGGCCCCTCGTAGAAAAAGACATCATCAGCAGTTATGAACTGGAATCAGCAGAATATACCCTGAAGACAAAACAGGCTGCAGTGACGGAGGCTCAGGCTGCAGTTACCAATGCACAAATCAATGTGGGTTATACATCTATAACAAGCCCGATGAATGGCATCATAGGGATTTTGCCACATAAAGAAGGAAGTTATATCAATAGCTCCAGCACAGACCCTTTAACCACCATTTCTTCTTTAGGCAATATGTACGCTTACTTTAGTGTTAATGAAAAGCATTTGCTTGATATTTCAAGAATGATTGAAGGCGCTACGTTGCAGGATAAGCTAAAACACTTTCCAGAAGTCAGCTTATTATTACCCGATGGAAGTTTATATCCTGATAAAGGCAGGATAGAAACAGCCAGTGGTCTTGTAAACACAGAAACAGGGTCGGTAAGTTTCAGGGCTACTTTTCCCAATCCATTATCCATTCTTAAAAGCGGCAATAGTGGTACAATCCGTTTACCAAGGACAATTGATTCTGCTTTGGTAATTCCTCAAAGCGCTACTTATGACCTACAGGGAAAACATTTTGTTTTTATTGTAACAAAAGACAGCATAGTAAAAAATACAGCTATAGATGTAACAGCAATGCCAGACGGTCAAAGTTATATAGTAAAGAGCGGCCTGAAACCTGGCGATGTAGTTGCAATTGAAGGATCCAGTGAATTAAAAGAAGGTGATAAAATTATTCCGTTACAGAAGTGAGATAGGAATTACAAACTAATTATTCGTCATGCTAAAAATATTTATCAAAAGGCCTGTATTATCAACGGTAATTTCAGTTATAATTGTCATCCTTGGTATATTAGGTTTAATATCCTTACCGGTTGAGCAATATCCGAATATTGCACCACCCACTATCAACGTTTCAGCAAGTTATACAGGTGCAAATGCTGATGTGGTACTCAACTCTGTCATCGTTCCACTTGAGGAACAAATAAACGGAGTGGAGAATATGACTTATATGACATCTACTGCATCTAACCAGGGCTCTGCTTCTATCAATGTATATTTTAAAGTGGGTACAGATCCTGATTTGGCAGCTGTAAATGTACAAAACAGAATTTCACGAGCAACAAGTTTATTGCCGGCAGATGTTACAAAGTCAGGTGTAAGAGTTACTAAAAGACAAAGCAGTAACCTATTGATATTTGCGCTGTATAGCGATGATAGTGCGTACGATCAAACTTTTATTCAAAACTATGCTAACATAAATCTTGTCCCTCAGATAAAAAGAGTTAATGGTGTGGGTGATGCCAATGTATTTGGAGCGAAAGATTATAGTATGCGCATTTGGTTAAAGCCTGATGTAATGGCTACTTACGGATTGGAACCTTCTGATGTAACTGCTGCACTGGAAAGCCAAAACATAGAAGCTGCACCAGGAAGTATAGGTGAAAACAGCAATCAGACTTTCCAATATGTGATGAAATATACCGGGCGCTTGAAATCTGTGGATGAATTCGGAAATATCATCATCAAATCACTTGCTGATGGCAACCAGTTGTTGTTGAAAGATGTGGCAAGGATTGAGTTAGGCGCACAAACTTATTCTTCATTCAACTATATAAATGGTAAACCCGCTGCAGGTATTGCTGTTTCCCAGGTAGCAGGTTCCAATGCAAGAGATGTTATAGAAGGAACAAAAGCTGTTTTAGAGGATGCTGCCAAATCATTTCCTCAAGGATTGCATTACACGTTATTAGTTGATGTAGATAATGTATTAAATGCATCCATACAAAAAGTATTGAGTACGCTTTTTGAAGCATTCATCCTTGTATTCATTGTTGTATTTATTTTCTTACAGGATTTCAGGTCAACTCTTATTCCTGCCATTTCTGTTCCTGTTGCTATTGTCGGGACTTTCTTTTTCCTCCAATTATTTGGCTTTAGTATCAACCTGCTCACCTTATTTGCCTTGTTGCTGGCAATTGGTATAGTAGTGGATGATGCAATTGTGGTGGTTGAAGCTGTACATGCCAAATTAGATGCAGGATACAAATCATCAAGGAAAGCATCTATTGATGCGATGAGTGAGATAGCTTCTGCCATAATATCTATTACCCTGGTAATGTCTGCAGTGTTTATACCGGTAACATTTCTTTCAGGTTCTGCAGGTGTGTTTTATAAACAATTTGGGTTAACACTTGCAGTAGCAATTATTATTTCTGCCATCAATGCATTAACATTAAGCCCTGCTTTATGTGCTTTATTTTTAAAGCCACATGAAGAAAGAAAAAAATCAAATAACTTCATTCAAAGATTTTATTCTGCATTTAATGTCTCATTTAACAGGCTAAGAGGCAGGTATAAAACTGCCGTTCATTTTCTTTCAATAAAAAAATGGATGGCTTTACTGATAATTGCATTATTCTCTACAGGATTATTCCTGTTGATGAAAACAACACCTTCTTCTTTTGTACCCAGTGAAGACCAGGGAACAATTTTTGCCAGCATCAGCCTGCCACCGGCTTCTACTTTGGATAGAACCAATGTGATCACAAAGATGGTTGACAGCATTGCACATACTTTTCCTGAAGTAAACAATACAATGCAAATCGTTGGTCAGAATTTCATGGCAGGAAGTGGTAGTGCCTATGGAATGGTCATCATGGAATTGAAGACATGGGATAAACGTAAAGGGAAAGACCAAAGTGTGAATGCAATTACACAACAACTCTTTAAGAAAGCAACAGGAATAAAAGATGCAAAGATCTTTTTCTTCTCACCGCCAACTATTCAGGGTTTCAGTGCCAGTGGAGGTTTTGAATTTCAATTGCAGGATAAAGGCGGTCACTCTATTGCTGACTTTTATAAAGTAAGCCAGGATTTTCTAACTGCACTCAATAAACGGCCGGAGATTCAATATGCTACTACATCATTCAATCCAAATTTTCCACAATATCAAATCTCAGTTGATGTTGCAAAAGCAGAACGCGCCGGGCTTTCACCTGAATCATTAATGTCTGTGATGCAGGGATATTTTGGCGGACAATATATTTCAAACTTTAACGAGTTTGGTAAACAATATCGTGTCATCATACAGGCAGATTATCAATACCGAACAGATGAGGCAAGCCTTAATAATGTAAAAGTCAAAACAGCATCAGGAGATATGGCGCCTATTACCACATTTGTCAACCTGACTAAAGTGTATGGCCCGGAAAATATTTCAAGGTTTAATCTATTCACTTCAATGTCAGTGACCGGCGCACCGAACGACGGTTACAGTTCAGGTGATGCTATCAAAGCAATTCAGGAAGTAGCAAGTCAATCCCTTCCTGCAGGATATGGTTATGAATTTTCTGGTATTACAAGAGAAGAACTGAGCACAGGCACCCAATCTATTTATGTGTTCCTGCTTTGTTTAATATTTGTTTATTTCTTATTGAGTGCACAATACGAAAGTTACCTCTTGCCTTTCTCTGTGTTATTACCCTTGCCTATTGGCCTCACAGGAACATTTTTATTTGATAAAATGTTTGGTATTGATAATAACATTTACACCCAGGTATGTCTAATCATGTTGATAGGCCTGTTGGCAAAAAATGCAATTTTAATCGTTGAATTTGCCATACAAAGAAGAAGGCATGGATTAACAATTGTACAGGCAGCTATAGAAGGAGCAGAAGCGAGATTGAGACCAATATTGATGACATCATTTGCATTCATATTCGGGCTGATGCCTTTAATGTTAGCTACTGGCGCAGGCGCTGTAGGTAATAAAAGTATTGGCACAGGCGCTGTGGGTGGTATGCTTGTGGGAACATTGTTTGGCTTGTTGGTTATACCAGCTTTGTTTGTAATATTTCAAACACTGCAGGAGAAAGTTTCAAGAAAAAAAACTACAGAAGATGAAGACGATTAAAACTATTGTAATAATATTTCTGTTGCTCAATATTGCTGCATGTAATGTTACACATAATTATACAAGCCCTGTAACACCCACTGCCAGCAGCTTTCGCGGCAGTGACAATACAGATACTACAACTATTGCAAATATTCCATGGAAGCAATTTTTTACTGATACTGTTTTGCAGCAACTGATAGAACGGGCGCTTGACAGTAACCTTGATCTGAAAATTGCTGTTGCAAGAATTAAATATGCAGATGCTAATTTTCAACAAAGCAAAGCTGCCTTTCTTCCTACTGCAAGTCTTGATGCAAGCTATACTCTGACAAAGCCTTCAGGTATTCAATCCACTTCCACTTCAGTGATACACCAATATTCATTGACAGCTACCACAAGCTGGGAGGCAGATATCTGGGGCAAATTAAAAAGTATTAAAAAAGCATCCCTTGCAACATTGCTGGCCAGTGATGCTTATAAGCGTTCTATACAAACTGAAATAGTGGCTGCTGTTGCCAATAATTATTATACATTGTTAGCTTTTGATCAGCAATTGCGCATTGCAGAACAAACATTACAAATAAGAAAAAGCGATACGGCAACTATGAGTGCATTAAAGACCTATGCCGTAGTGACCGGTGCGGATGTGGAACAGAGTATTGCCAATATGTTTGCAGCAGAAATTGCAGCAGAGAATATTAAAAGGAGTATCCGCGAAACAGAAAACACTCTTAGTGTTTTGCTAGGCCAAATGCCGGACAGCATACCACGAGGGACATTAGAATCACAAATCATTACAACGAATCTGGAAACAGGAATTCCTATTCAACTGCTCACCAACCGGCCTGATGTGCAGCAAGCTGAATTAAACTTTCGCAATGCTTTTGAACTTACAAATGTGGCACGTACTTATTTCTATCCTTCATTAACCATTTCCGGTACTGGCGGCTTTGCTACAGTCAATACTTTAAAAGGATTTTTTGATGGAACTTTTTATGGGAACCTCTTGGGTGGATTAACACAACCACTCTTCAACCAGGGATTGAACAAACAAAGACTAAAACAAGCACAAGCCACCCAGGAAGAATCGCTTTATACTTTTCAATCCACCTTACTGACAGCAAGCCAGGAGGTAGCAGATGCTCTATACAGCTATCATAATGCCATCAACATAAATGCCTCAAGGGTTAAACAAATTACTTCATTGAATAAGGCAGTTGATTATACAAAGGAGCTATTGAAATTTACTTCTAATGTTAACTACACAGATGTATTAACTGCAGAGACTATTTTGCTTTCAGCTCAATTGGGTAACATTAGTGATAAGCTACAGCAATTGCAGGCGACAGTTGATTTATACCGGGCCCTTGGTGGTGGTTGGAAATGATTTTATTTCAACAATGAAAGCGTTCATTGTACATCAAAAAAGAAACGATACAAAATATATCTTCAACCTCAATAAAGGTAAATACCGTTTTAATAGGGTTTATGATTCGCATCTAAATCTGATGGATCTTAATATTTTCAAACTGACTCGCAAATCTTTCAATCTGTTTGTTGTTTTGACATAGTTTTTTATTTTACCTTCCATATCTTTTTCATGACGTATTCCAATATGGATGAACTGAATACACACATCAAACAAGTGCTATTTATAGCTATAATTTACAGTGTCTTTAAACAAAAGAAAATATGGATAGATAAAACGAACGTCATTTTATTTCCACACACATGTCCCTTTATACTCCTCTTCACTCATCGGTTCAAGCCAGGTGTTTTTATTGATTTGCAGGTTACGGATGATGGAGAGGTGTGAAAACCAACTGTCGGGTGAAGCTCCGTGCCAGTATTCTACATTCGGTGCGATTTCTACGATGTCACCCGTAACAATTTTTCTGGCAGGTTTGCCTCTTTCCTGATAATAACCTACTCCGTCTACCACAATCAGGATTTGTCCGCATTAGTGCCTCCGTACCTTGGTGGCTGAAAAAGGTGCGGATAAACCATGCTTCCATTTCCCCAGGCCTGATTGCCTTCCAGTTTCATCAACTCAAAGTAATCACCCAACACATCGTTGTGGTTGTGAATAAAATCACTTTCAATTTTTCCGTCAATGTAGGTGAACATGGTTAAAAGTATTTTAGGTCTGTTCATTTTTGTATCATTTTTATTGAATTCATAATTACTCCAGGCCCAAGTGCTTTATTTATGCTGTGTACTGCACTTTGTATCTGTTTGCTGATTTTCTATTTTGAATCTACACTTTTCCAAATACCGGAAACCTGTAGTGCTTTCCATAACTTTCTATCGGCTGAATATTTTCCAAAACTTTCATATCTGCTTTAATTGCTTTCCTACTTAATGACCGAATTAGAGCAATCTAAAGCAAGCAGGATGTATGGAATTTTTTCATTGTAGCCCGCTGTTGAATGCCGGTAAAAAATTGATAACACAGAGATGAATCCGAAAAAAAAGCAGGCTGTATGCAGGTTGAAGATGTTTTTACCATGTTTACGGATTGGGATTGTGAAGACTTCATTTTCAATTGTATGAGGGGCCATTCTTGAGTTGATTGGAACAACGCGCTGAGGGCAGTTTAGTGTTTCGGTTATTGCGTCCTGTAACTTTTGTTATTGCCGTGTTTCACTAACTGTGCAATGTTCTACTGTATTTTCCGTTCTCATAACGCCATTTTCACTCCATTCCTTTTTAACCAATTTTCATGCTCTCTGTAATCAGGCATTTTCTTATCTAGTTCATTCCAAAATTCGGGCGAATGATTCGGGTATTTTAAATGCACCATTTCATGAGTAATGATATAATCAAGCACCGATACCGGGGCCATAATACATTTCCAATGAAAATTTAAACCATTCCCGGGTGTCCAGGAAGCCCAGCGATTTTGTAATTCTAAAACTTTAATCGTAGTTGGTTTTGTCTGAAATTTCTCTTCTATTAATTCCAGCCGCTCCTGAATTTTTAGAAGCCCTTTTTCGCGATAAAAATTCTTGAATGTTTTTTCTGCTTTGAGTAAATATTTTCTATCCAAATGAAAAAAGCCACCTGAAATTTTGAGAGGCACATCCTGATTGTCGTTGATTCGTAAACGATAGTTCCGTCCCAGATATAGAAAAGACTGTCCGTTTACATACTCCCGTTTCAATTTTCCCTGGTTCAACTCTTTCCATTTAGCCAGCTTTTGAAAAATCTGATACTCCTTTGATTTAACAGCCGATTCAATCTTTTCATCACTTGATGTAGCTGGCGCAAGTACTCTCACTGAACCATCACGTTCAATGAAAATACTCACCGTTTTTCTTCTTTCGGTTTTTTCAATTTTAATATGGATGCTGTCTAACTTCATCTTTGGCCTCTGATTTTTTTGAATCAACTGATTACTCTGATTATTTCAGTTGGTCTATTCTATTTTTTGCCAATTTCAACAACTCGGTTGTGAGCTCACCTGCTTTGGCAGAGAATCCTTTAATTTGGGAATAATAAATCTCTTCTTCCACTCTTCCTGAAATCAAACGCTGTTCTGCCGGTTTATCCCAGAAATTATTTATCTGTGCTGTTTCCTTCAAAATTAAAATCAACGCATGCGACAACTCTTTTACTTTTTCCATCTCTTTTTCATCGTCCGAAGTCAGCCCTGTTTTTAGTATCTCGTAGAAAGGCGCTTCAACCACTGAAATACCTTCCGTTTCTACTTTTCTTCCTTGTGCCATTTCCTCTCTCAATCCTTCCAACTGCTTTACAATTTCCTCCCAGTTTTCTTTGTATGAATTGAGTATGGTTTCCAACCGGTCTTTAAAGCGGTTGTAAAGTGTAGGGTCTTTTTCAAGATTTACTTTGATATGCCAACGAATGGCATGCTCCATTTCCGATGCTTTTGACTTAGGCGTGGAATAGGGCGAAGACGATTTTCCAAAGTCGGGTGAAAGTATAGATACTTCCGAAATCTTTGGATTAATTCCCAGAGAGATTAAATGTTTATCAATTAACTGACGCACTTTCTGCGAAGCCCATTTCAAATCCATTGTTTCATCTTTGTAGCGGTCTTTGATTCGCCATAACAAGTACCCCAGTCGTTTTGCTATTACCCAGTATTCGCCGCCTGCCTGTGTATTGAAAAGCAAGTCCAGACTATCAAAAAAACTTTTTGAATAAGTGAGCAATTCTGCCCTGAACTTTATGTTTTTCGCCTGTTCAATGCAGCTTTCAGCAAATTCAAATTCGGCTTTTGGGTCAGCAAACTTTTGATTCAGGAAGTTTTCAATTTCATTCAGTTTGTTTTCTGCAAACAGATTCAGCACTCTTTTATACCGGGCTTCCAATACAGGAATTTCTTTGTTAATGTCACGGAACACATTCAAAAAATGTTGTGCTTTTTCTTTGTCCTTATCAGTGTAAATACCTAATGCCTGTTGCAGATGTTTGGTGATGCCGATATAGTCCACAATCAGCCCAAAGGTTTTTCCTTTTTTGGTTCTGTTTACCCTGGTAATCGCCTGGAACAAGTCATGTTCTTTCATGATTTTATCCAGATACATTACCTGTTCCACAGGCGCATCAAACCCTGTCAGCAGCCTGTCGCATACGCATAATATTCCAATGCCTGTTTCTGGTTTCTTATATTGTCCGCCTTCTTCCTGCGAATAATCAAAGTCTTTCTTGAAATTGTTAACCGCATCCCCATCTCTGGCTTCATTTCTTGCTTTGCTGATATAGCCCGGTTCGTTATTTCCCATGCCCGAAACAACTGCAGCTACTTTCAAAAACTCCAGTTGTTTAATTCGTTCATCATCTCTCTCGCCATCGGGCAGCAATTCCAATTCTTCAATTTTGTTTTTGATGGCGTTCTCCAATTCATATTTGTAGCGAACAGCTGCCACAATGCTTGATGCTACCACCTGCGCCTTAAAGCCATTGACTAAAATATCAGTGTAATAATGGTCAATAATGTCTTTGGCTATTCCGGCTATACGGTCTTTGCTTTCTAAGTAGGCAATGTACGAACCATATCGTCTTTGAATTTCTTCTTTTTCTTCCTGTGTCTGCTTCTGAAACATATCTTCAAACCCGGCATCAAAAAGTTCTTTGTCGTCAATTTTATCGTTAGAGACTTTACCGATGTATTTTATTTCAACGGTGGCCCTGTCTGCAACGGCTTTATCAAACTTGTAACTGTCAATCCACGGCTCGCCGTTTGCATCTAATTTACCGCCAAAGCGTTCATGTGTTTTGATTTCATGCCGCTCTGTTATTAAAGGGGTGCCCGTAAAACCAATTCGTGTGGCATGCGGAAAAGCATTGAACAAATTATCGCCCATATCCCCGCCCTGGGTTCGGTGGGCCTCGTCCACCATCAGCAAGATGCGGTCGCTGTTGTTGATGGTTTCAAACTTTTCAAACCTGGGAACAATACCTGCATCAATCAGTGATTGAGCCGAAACATTATTGTTGGCCAAAAATTTATGAATCATCACCAGGTTCAGATTACCGGTATCATCATTCAATTCATTTAAATCAGATTTGCTGTCAATGATGGACAAAGATTCATTGGCATATTTCAGCGTGTCAGCCAATTGTTCTTCCAAATCCACCCGGTCAACAATGGAAATAATTTTCAGGTCTTTCAAATCATCGCTGCTGCGCAGCTTGCGGATTAAGAAAACCATCGTCAAACTCTTGCCGCTGCCTTGTGTATGCCAAACCACTCCGCCTTTTTCTTTGGGCGTAGTTCCTTCCCGCAAATTGCGGATGATTTTTCCTACTGCCCGGTATTGATTGTAACGGGCTACAATTTTCACTTCCACCCCTTTTTTAATTTCAATGAAAAGCGTGTAGTGTTTTAGCATGTCCACCAATATTTCTTTGTTGAGCATTCCGCATATCATCACTTCCTGCCGCTCTTCTTCCGGTGGAAAAGCAACGGTTTTATACTCTTCGGGAAAAATGTCCACCCAGTTATTATAAAAATCAAAATCGGCGCTGATGGTTCCTACTCTTGCTTCTCTGCCGTGGGTGATAATGCTGAACAGGTTGTAATGAAAAAGACGTTCTTCACCTTCCTTTACACCGTAATCATCTTCTCGGGTATTGGCATATCGGGTTACCTGCAAAAACGCTTCGCTCAATGGCTCTGCTACATCAAAATCTTTTGCCTCCACTACCACCAAAGGCAAGCCATTCAGGAATAAAACAATATCAGGAATAATACCCTGTCGGCTTGCACCCGGGGTGAGCAAACGAAACTGATTGATGGCAATAAAGCTGTTCTGTTCATAATGCTTAAAATCAACCAAACGAACTGTTGGATTTACTTCTCCTGTCAGTTCGTTTTTATTAACCGTTGTGCCTTTTATCAGCAAACGATGAATTTCTTTGTTGGCTTCATGCAGTGTTTTGCCTGAAAAGCTTTGTATTTCCGTAAGCAATTCATTCAGTTGTCTGTCAGTAAGCCATTCCCTGCCGTCTGCAGTTTTGTTGATGGATTTTACCGTGTCTTTGAAAACCTGTGGTAGCAATACCTGTTTAAAGTTTTCTCTTAAACTTTTTGCAGGGTCTTGTGGCACACCAATACCCTGGTCTATCACCTGCCAACCCAACTGGCGAAGTTTATCTAAAAACGGTTTTTCAACATGGAGGTATTCTGCCATAGTTATCTGCTGTTTATGAGGTTAATGATGAGCTTTATCATTAGTTCCTTTTCGTCCGGTTTACTTTGTGCCACCAGCAATGCCAATGCCGTTAAGCCATTATCGTTAATTTTAACTTCTCCTGATTTTTTAAACCGGTGTTTGTTTTTTTCCAAAAACCACACAAACAGAAAGGCGCCGATGCGTTTGTTACCGTCATTGAATGAATGATTTTTGATGACAAAATACAACAGGTGGGCAGCCTGCTCTTCAATACTGGGATACAGGTATTTGCCACTGAAAGTTTGCACTATGCTTTGCAAAGAGCTTTTGAAACCATCATCTTTTTCGTTGCCAAATAAACCAGTGGCTTCTTTCTTTTTCTGCAGTTGTTTTTTCAATTCTGCAATGGCAGCAATTGCTTCATCATATTGTATCTCATAAGTTATGTTTTCTGATAGCTCTCCTGTTTGCAGGTTATGGCTGTCGTATTGATAGAGCAATACAAAACTTTTGGTGTAATTGCCCAGTATTTCCAGCAGCCCTTTGGCTTCCTGCAATTGCAATGATTTGGCTTTGCCCGATTGCTCAATAAGCTGCACCATTCGGCCCAGTTCATCTAATCTCTTTTGGTTAATGGCATAGCCTTTTACCAAATAGTCCTTTAATCGCTGGGTGGCCCACTGGCGGAATTGCGTGCCCCTGATTGACTTTACTCTGTAACCAACTGAGATGATAACATCAAGGTTGTAAAACCTGGTTTTGTATTTTTTGCCGTCTTTGGCAGTTGTCAAGGATTCCTTGACAACTGAAGCGGCTTTCAATTCCCTTTCCTTAAAGCAGTTATTGATATGCAAGCTGATGTTTTGTTTGGTTTGATTGAACAAAGCTGCCATTTGCATTTGGGTAAGCCAAACGGTTTCACCTTCAAACCGAACTTCAACTTCGGTTTGTTTGTCTGGCGTTTTATAAATAACTATCTCATTCATAAGCCTGATATCATTGTTTTAATTATGCTCTGTAACTTTTTCTGTTACTTCATCAACCAATTTTCCACTTTTCACTTTTACCTTCCCACTTAAAAGGTCTTCCATCAACCCTTTTTTAATGCTTTGCATTTTCTGTAAATAGGTTTGCCCGGTTTGGAGTTTGTTGTTGATACTTTCAATAATTGAGGATATTTTGACTAATTCTTCAGTAGTTTCTATTTTAGGTAAATTGAAAGATTTAATCTGTTGATAATTTAACCCCTCTCTATTCCCAATCGCCATGGCTTTATACATTTGTCTTTGTCCGAAATCTGTATTCAAATATTCAGAAGTAAACAGTGCAGAAGCTTTAGTCGCATTCTTAAAACGGATAATACAAACATGCTGGTTGACATTTGCGGCTCCAAGCTCCTTTGGGAAAAAAGCACATCGTCCAATTGATGCACCTGTAATGTTCAATAAAACATCAAAAGGTCGGACTCTGGAATTATCCATAATTTCGTCAATCTCTTCCGGAATAAATGCTACATCATTCAACGTGAGTTTTCCATAAAGGATATTTTGACTTCTTAAAAAAAGAACCCCTTCTGACTTATAAACTTCGCTTCCGCCAGTTGGCGTGACACCACTTCCAACTTTATCTGTTAAATTATCTATTGAATCACAATCCCACTCCCTCGGTATCCAGCCCAACTTACTTGGTTTATACAACTCGGGTGCATCTTCGTAGCGGGGGCGGAGTTTGCCGGTTTGCGGGTCAATGCCACGGGTAAACAAATCCTGCAACATGCCCTGCTTGATGGCTTTGTATTTGACAATGGCGGCCTGGGTTTTTTCTATCACCGCATCTGCTGTGGAAAGGATGCTGGCGATGTGGCGTTGCGCAGGTAAGGAATTGACAATGGATAATGGATAATTGACAATTAGATTCTTGTTTAAGTTCGGCTGTGCCGAACCTCTGGTGAGTTGTAGTAAATTATTTTTATTGTGTTTAAGAAGATAATAAAGGTAATCCGGATTAATGGCTCCGTCTTTGGGGACTATAGCCAATACAGCCTGATTTGATGTCGCATCGATTTTTGTTTTTGAAATTTGCCCTGCTGTTGCACCATACATTGCAATTAATACAGAGCCTTTTGGAATCCATTTCGCACTTGAATTTTTCAAACCTTCTTCAGTAATTTTTTCAACAGTATCAGTTATGTATGGTTGATTCACTTCGCCCGATGAAATCCACGGAATAGTTCCACCATAAAACTCACTTACAAAACGGCTTGGAGTTCCGCCAGCATAAGCATCAACGTAGTTATTTAAACTCACATTTATCCATTGTCCATTATCCATTATTCCTCCTTCCTTTAGACGTTTTAACGATGGCTGTAAGCATTTTAAGCAATTGTGTCAAGTCCTCCATTAGAGATTTGAAACTTTTTTCATCTAAATATTCCGCTTTATAGAGCAAATCAATCCAATATTCAGATTCATTTGCCTCTTTGAGTGCAATTGATAATTTATGAATGAAATCAGCTTTACTTTCAGCATGCTCACTTTCTCTAATCAAAGCGCCTATTGCTGTTCCGGAACGTAACAATTGTTTGCTTAAAACAAATTCTTTTTGGTTATCAATAAGAAATTTGTAGAGTTTAACTATTCGCAATGCAAAGTCAAATGATTTTGTTTTTATAATATTCTCTTTCATAACTAATTATCCAATATCAATTATCCAATATCAATTATCCATTATCAATTATCAATTATCAATTGTCCATTACTCATACCCTAACTCAATTAAAAATTTATTCAACAATTCGGTTTCTTTTTCCCTTTCATTCAAAATGCTATGCAATGGCGTTGTATATTTCTCCCAAAGATTTTCCACCGCCTGCAAAAGTTGGCGTTGGTGTGCTTGCAAATAATCGTTTACCGTTTGTTGCAGGGTTCGCAGCCAGCGTTTTAAAATCAGGTCTTTGGCTTCTTCGGATGTTATCAGTAAACGGGCCTGGTCAACCAATGTCTGCTTGCGGTCTTTAATCTCTTTTATTTTTTTCTTGCAGGTTTTCAACTCTTCTTCCAGTTCATTGTGTTTGGCAATACGGCTTTCTTCTTTTTCAATCTGCTCATCCAACCGGGCTATCTCCGTCTTCAACTTTTCACTTTCCACTTTTAACTCCTCACTATCCAAGGCTCCTGCTTTTATGCGTTTCAATAGTAATTTGTATTCCTTATCAGCTTCCTTACGTTCGCCCTTTAGTTCCCTGATGCTTTCCTTATGTTCTTTCAATTCCTTGCTTCGCCACACTTCATACTCCTCTTCGTTCCACACCTCATCTTCCAGCTCGTTTACTTCGTCAAACCTGGCTTGCAATTCATCCCGCCTGGCTTCGTTGTCTTTCAGTTCTTTCAGCACTTCCGGAAACTGGCTTTGCAAAATTTCATCATCGGGTATCAGTTCGGCATTCCATCCACTGGCAATTACACTTTTTATGTCGTTGGTAATGCTGTTCCAGTAAGCGGCAAAGGAACCGCGGGTTTTAAACTCGTCTAAAATGTCTGAATAATTGTCTGAACCAGGATTTTCAGGATTGGAGGGATTTCCGGATTTAAAACTGAGTTTGTTTGTAAGCGATTGGGAAAATTGATGGTAAAGGTCAAACACATTTATTTCACCTTCGGGTAATTGTTCAAATGTCGTTTGATTTTCTTTCCACCAATCGTTGATGGCATTTTCGTACCGTGCAAAGGCAGTTTTGATTTCATCGCTTTCGTCAAACAGTTTTTTGATGTCCTCTTTGTGTGCAATACTTTCAGAGAATTTCAGATAGCTTGGTTTTAATGCTTCAAACAATTTGGCTTCTAATCCTGCATAACAGTTGAAGTAATCATTCAATGCCTTTACTTCATTTTCAGGAATACCGCCGTGCAAGTGTGCATGCACATCCTGCGGTTCGGGTGGCGGGGCATTGTCCACAAACCTTCGGATATTGAAATTGAAATCTTCCGCCAGCAAATCCTCTTTTCCCACCCGCCTGCTGTATTTGGAAGTTTCGGTTTGATGCCGGTAGGTGTAGGCAATTTTTTCTAAATCTTCGGGGCGAAGTTTGTTTTGGTTTTTGCCCTCTTTGTATTCCCGGTCGGCATTGATAAATAACACATGATTCCGTTCGTATGCACGGGCTTTGTTAATCACCAATACACAGGCGCCAATGCCCGTTCCATAAAACAAGGCAGCGGGCAAGCCAATCACCGCTTCCAGATATCCCCGGTTTATCAGCCACTCCCTGAATTTCTTTTCTTCGCCACCCCGATACAATACACCATGCGGCATTACTACGGCCATGCGCCCGGCATTATTGAGCGATGCTACCATGTGCTGCACAAACATGAAATCGGCTTTGTCTTTATTGGGCATCCAAAAGCTAAAGCGTTCTTTGAATTTCATGTTGGTGGCGCTGTAATCCTGCGAAAAAGGCGGATTGGCAATTACTATATCAAATGTTTTTAGTTCACCATGTTCCTGGTGCAATGGATTGAGCAAGGTGTCGCCATTTAATATCTTGCTGTCGTAAATATCATGGAACAACATATTCATTTTACACAGGCCCCAAACGGTTCCGCTTTTCTCCTGTCCGTACAGCGTAATGTTTCGCACCGAACCATAGCGGCTTTCTACATAGTTTTTACATTCAATCAGCATACCGCCACTGCCCACAGTGGGGTCATATATTTCAGCGTTTTCGCCCGGCTCCAGAATGTTCACTAACAGTTTTACAATTTCGTTAGGTGTATAAAATTCTCCGGCTTTCTTTCCGGCACTGTCGGCAAAATGTTTTATCAGGTATTCATAAGCGGCGCCCATCAGGTCGGGGAATTCTAAGTTATCATCCCGCAGGTTCATCCGGTTAAAATGCTGAATGAGCTTTCGCAAATCCTCATCACTGATTTGCTTATTGTTTTTACCAAATGTCTTGTTGAAATTGATATTGTCCTGGTTGAATACACCGTCCAACTTATCAAGGTTAGCATCTTGTAATGCAGCCAATGCCTTGTTGATATGGTCTCCAATTTCTTCAGTCAGGTCTTTGATGTAATTGCAATGTTGTTGTTTGCCTTCATCGTCAATATAAAACGCAGGGTCCCCGTCTAATCGTTTCCAACGTGCAGCTAACGGAACAAAGAAGTCATATTCGGGTGCATTGATTTTTTCCAATTCTCCATAAATCATTTCGGGGTCTTCCAGTCCTCGTTTTTCAACCAGGGAAATCTTTCTTCTGTCGCGGTGTACTTCAAACTGGTCATTTACCCGTTTCAGAAACAGCATGGAAATGATGTATTCCTTATATTCTGAGGCATCCATGTTTCCTCTTAGAATGTCACAGGCATCAAAAAGAAAAGTTTCTAACCGGGAAAGTGAGATTTTATTCGCCATTTATAATTTCTAAAATTTTAGGCTGTGAATATCGGTAATTTTATCGGTGTCCTGATGGTTATCAGGAAGACAAAATCCAATATACCATTATAGGGTTGGCAAAAAAATACTCGCTGGTTTAACTGCATATACGCAATGTTTACCAATTGCTTTACTTTTTTACGAGCGTTACTATTTTTTTACAAAATATCTTTACGCAATATTTCTTCGTTTACTGTTACGCGGTTATTCATTTGAACAACCAAACGAAGCCATTACCTATACAGCCAAAGGGAAAGTGGTGGTGAAGGTGAGGCAGGCAGAGGAAAAATTTAAAAAAACACCTCAAAGTATAAAACTTTAGTAAAATTTAATTAGCTCCCGCCACCGCCTCCTTATACGCTTCATCATTCACCGGCTCCAGCCAGGTGTTTTTATTGATTTGAGGATTGCAGATGATGGAGAGGTGTGAAAACCAACTGTCGGGAGAAGCTCCGTGCCAGTGTTCTACATTTGGTGCGATTTCTACGATGTCACCCGTAACAATTTTTCTTGCAGGCTTGTTTCTTTCCTGATAATAACCTACACCGCCTACCACAATCAGGATTTGTCCGCCCGTGTGGCTGTGCCAGTTGTTGCGGCAACCCGGTTCAAAGGTTACATTGCTGATGGGTACATTCAAATCTTTGTTGGTGGTTAAGGGCGCCAACCACGATTTACCCGTAAAGTATTGGGCATATCCAGTGTTTTCTTCTCCTAAAGGGAAGTC
>JAFDXI010000131.1 GCA_018268035.1 Bacteroidota bacterium
AAAGAGATTGTAAATTTGCCGCGATTCTATTTTCTCAACCTCATTTCATATCGGGTAAAATAATGTCAACTGTAATCAGTAATGAAAGGAAGCATATCCATCCGCATAAGTTTATTTTATGGGTGGCAATGGGAAGTATTGTAATGATGTTTGCAGGGTTAACAAGTGCTTACATTGTGCGCAGGGCCGGTGCCAATTGGCTTGAATTTGAATTGCCGCCAGTGTTTTGGGCTTCTACATTTGTGATATTGTTCAGCAGCCTCACCATGCATCTTGCATTAAAATCATTCAGGGCAAGACAAATGAAGAGGTACCGTGATCTGATTACAATAACTGCAATCTTAGGATTAGCTTTTGCAGTTTTGCAATTTAGCGGCTTTAAATATTTGATTGATCATGGTGTGCAGATAATAGGAGAGGGCAGTAACCCTTCTGCTTCTTTTCTTGGCGTTATTGTAGGCTTACATGCTTTGCATATCCTGGGTGGTGTGATTGCATTGCTGATAGTTTTCTTTAAAGCATATAGCCGCAAGGTTAAAAATTATGATGTAACGCCTGTCGAATTAGTCAGTACTTATTGGCATTTTGTGGATATCATCTGGATATATCTTTTTATTTTCTTTGAATGGATGTAAAAAAAAAATTAACGATTTTCTTTTTTTTAAAGTGTAGCGAATAACTTTGCTGCAATACAACAAGTTATTAAATCAACATGGATACAACTGTTACAACAACTACCGGCATGTGGAAAGGTGGACGAAGCCCTTTCAACGTTGAGTATGGTAAGTTAATGATGTGGTATTTTTTAATGAGTGATACTTTTACCTTCGGCGCTCTTTTGATTGCTTATGGCACAACCCGATTTGCAACAAACGGTTGGCCTGACCCATACATCGTATTTGATAAATATCCTTTATCGGATGTTTTGGGAAAACCAATGCCTTTAGTGTTTGTGAGTATCATGACTTTTATCCTGATCATTAGTTCAGTTACAATGGTTTTGGCAGTACATGAAGGTCATAAGATGAATAGGAAAGGTGTAGCAAAATATTTAGTGCTTACTATTATTGGCGGTCTTGCATTTTTAAGCTGCCAGGCTTGGGAATGGACACACCTTTTTCATGAAGGCGCATGGTGGGGTAGAAACCCTTTTCCAAATGCAGATGGCACAATCAGTACTACTAACTTTTCAAATTTCTTTTTTACAATAACAGGCTTTCACGGCTTTCACGTATTCTCGGGTGTCTGCATAAATATCATCATGTTGATAATGGTTTTACGTGGTGTATTTGACAGGAGAGGTCATTATTTGATGATTGAAAAAGCCGGTTTATATTGGCACTTTGTGGACCTGGTTTGGGTTTTCGTATTCACTTGCTTTTATCTTATTTAATAAATCAAAATTGACAGACTAATGGATCACAGTATAGCATCAATAGCAGAAGAACAACATGTAGGGGGCGGCAGAAAAGAGATTTGGCGCGTAACAATTATACTAACTGTATTAACACTTATTGAGTTGGTATTGGGTTTTACAATGTTTGAAATGAATGAAGGTGTAGGCCGTCATTTTGTAAAAGGCGCTATCATCATATTGATGCTGGCAAAAGCATTTTATATTGTGGCTTATTTCATGCACCTGAAACATGAATTAAGAAGTATGATTTTGACAATTATTGTACCACTCACTTTATTTGTATGGTTTATACTTGCATTTCTTGGTGATGGGGATTCTTTCAGAAATTATAAAAACAAATGGGATAGAGGCCATGTTGAACGCAGCATGGAAAAAATGCCTGTTAAAACAGAAGATACGCATCATCTTGAATAAAAGTTTTGTGAAAGAAAGTATATAAAACTATTAACCATCGCACCTTTGCGGTGGTTTTTTATTTACGCTGGATTAAAATCTGATAAATGAATAAAAAGGCTTTGTTAGCAGTAGGTTTGGCTTTGTTGATTCCTATAATTGGTTACTGGTGGGTGAAACAGGCGAGCGAAAATGCATTAGTTATACCTAATCATTATCTGCCGGATACTGTAGTCAATCGCGTTGAAAATGGTAAAATGATTAATGATACTATCTGGCATAAAGTGGCCAATTTTCATTTGATCAATCAACTGGGCGATACAGTAAGCCTTTATGATCTGAAAGGCAAATTGATTGTGATGGATTATTTTTTTACTTCATGCCGGTCCACCTGTCCTACATTGACTAAGAATATGCGTGCCATGCAGAAGTCTTTTGTCAAGGGTAGTGATCCAATGGATCCGCCTGACTCATCCATTGTTCAGTTCATTTCTTTTTCAGTAGATCCGGAAACTGATTCTGTGGCAAGGTTGAAACAATATGCAGATCATTTTGGTGTTGATCCGGATAACTGGTGGATGCTGACAGGCAACAGGGATTCAATTTATAATTATGCTTTCCAGGAATTGAAAGTGGACAAATTTGATACAGTACCAGTCAATCCGGATTTTGTACATACTACCAGGTTTGTGTTAGTAGATAAAAACTTTAATGTAAGAGGTTATTATAATGGCCTTGATTCAGCTTCACTTGATAAATTATCAAAAGATATTGGCATCCTGATGCTGGCTTCAGATGATAATCCTGAAGAGCTGCCTTTTGATCCTGTACAATTAGTGATTTATCTTGGCATAGGTATTCTCGCTACATTTATTGTTGTTTCAATTATCTTCCGCAAAAAGAATAAGCATGGGCCAACTGCCACAACAGGCGCTTCGCAAAAATGATATAAAAGCAATTGTTTTAATTCTTGTTTTCTCTGCTATTGCTTTTGCTGCAATCAGTTTATTGTCGCAGGTAAAATTCAAACCAGATGTTGGATTTGATGTTCACATCTTTGCGACAATCAACGCATTTATCAATTCTATTGTTGCCATTTTATTATTGATAGCATTGATTGCTGTAAAAAGTAAAAATTATTTTTTACATAAACGCATCATGCTTTCAGCGCTTGTCTTATCAGTTATTTTTTTGCTATCATATATTGCACATCACCTGCTTGCTGGGGAAGCGATTTATGGCGATACTAATCATGATGGAATTTTATCAGTTGCAGAAAAACTTGCAGCTGGGGATTCAAGAAATATCTACCTGGTTATTTTACTCACTCATATTTTTCTTGCAGGTATTATGTTGCCATTTATTTTATTTACGGCTTATCGTGCATTAGTCGGTGAATATTCCCGCCATAAAAAACTGGCCCGTATTACGTGGCCTTTATGGTTGTATATTGCTGTAACAGGCCCGGTTATTTATTGGATGATACATCCGTATTACAGATAATTAAATTGCGAATTAAAAATTAAAAATTACGAATTACGAACATGCATTGAAGGCAGGTTAAAAATTTTTAAAATATAAACCTGCAGCTTTAAGTAAAACCTGTAGTTTTGATATAGATGTTTTTCCAATCCCATGCCACTTCAAAATATCGTTTTCTGTGTATCCTGAAAGTTGTTTCAGCGTTTTAATGCCATGATTATTCAATGCCCTTCGCAAAGGCGCTGATAATTGATCCATGAATGTATTATTTTTTATTCCTGCACTTTTTTTATCATCCATCAACCTGTATTGAACAATCTTTTTTATCAACTCAACTGGTAATGGTTTGTCCAATGGCAATTGAACTGCACCTTTTGAATATTTATAACCGATAAATTCTTTTTCAAATTTTTCAATGCCTGCACTTGTTGGATAAAAACCAATATGTTTTTCATAACCTGCATAATAAACCAGCACTTGATTGAGTTTGTATGCCGGCATTTGATAGCTGATGATTTCTTTTGCAACAGGTGCGGATTTTTTTATAATTGAACGTATTTGTTGCAATTTTTTTTGTGTAGCAGAAGGAAAGTTTTTAATATAACTGTCAACATCAGTTACTCTTTCTTTTGTCATAATTTTACACTGTTTATTTTTAACCTGATTTAAAATAATTTTGAGTTGCAAAATAAAAAAGTAGATTATTATATTGCAAGTTAATAGGAGTATTTTGAAAAGGCAGCAATAATAAATTGCAATCAAATAACCTTTAAATCACTAAATGAATTGTTATGCCAGGAAGTATTATTGCAGGAGTGGGCATGTATGTGCCTGAAAATATTTACACAAATAATGACTTGACAAAACTTATGGATACCAGTGATGAATGGATTCAGGAGCGCACTGGTATTAAAGAAAGAAGATTTGCTCACCGCACTAATGAAACAACCGCAACAATGGGTATTGAAGCTGCAAAAATGGCGATTGAAAGGGCGGGTATCACAGCTCAGGATATTGACTTTATCATCTTTGCAACTCTGTCGCCTGACTATTATTTTCCGGGTTGTGCAGTGCTGGTTCAAAGAGCAATGAAGATGAAAGAAGTGGGCGCATTAGATGTAAGAAACCAATGTAGTGGTTTTGTTTATGCACTGAGTGTTGGTGATCAGTTTATACGTAGTGGCATGTATAAAAATATTTTGGTAATCGGAAGTGAGAAACATTCATTTGTTCTCGATTTTAATACACGGAGCCGTCATATTTCTGTCATCTTCGGTGATGGCGCCGGAGCAGTGGTATTGCAACCATCCAAAGATGACGGAAGTGGAATGTTAAGCACTCATTTACATAGTGATGGCAATGATGCGGAAATGCTCGCTATGTATAATCCGGGTTCACATGCAAATTACTGGCATAAAGATCTGGCAGATTTTGATGATGCTGAATTAGGTGAAATGTTTGAAAGCCACGCCATGATTGATAAGTACCAGAACCTGCCTGTGATGGATGGCCAGGCTGTATTTAAAAAAGCAGTTTTAAAATTTCCTGAAGTAATCATGGAAGCTTTAAACAAAAATGGTTACCAACCTTCAGACCTTGGCTTATTAATACCACACCAGGCTAATATCAGGATCAGCAGATATGTACAACAAAAACTACGCTTAAGGGACGACCAGGTTTATAATAATATCCAGAAATATGGAAATACTACTGCTGCGTCAATACCAATAGCGTTGTGTGAAGCATGGCAGGATGGAAGAATAAAAAAAGGCGACCTTGTTTGTATGGCTGCATTTGGCAGCGGTTTTACTTGGGCCAGTGCTTTGATGAAGTGGTGATTTGAAATATTATTTATACTGAAAAAATATTTCAGTAGCACCATATCCGAAGCTTGGATGGTATTGGTTGACGAAAGTTTTTACTTCATTTTTTGTTTTCAATATTTCATGGATTTCATCTTTCAATTTCCCTGAGCCAACACCATGCACAACAATAAAACCTGGCAGCCTGTGGGCAATAGCAAGGTCATACCATTTTTCAAACTCTTTTAATTGAAGTGTCATGATCTCAAAATTGCTGAGGTGTTGCCATTCATTGGAAAGCTTTTCAATATGCAGGTCAACAACGCTACGCGCCGGCATCAGATGCTCCCTTATTTTTTCTGCCTTGTAAATTTTATTTCGTTGCAGCAGGTTAGGGGAGAGCTCAGGTTTTTCTTCCTCCTTTTTCTCCGGATATTTTTCAAATAACCGAAACATTACTGAAGGTTCATTTTTTTCTTTTATTTCTTCAATGCGTTGAAAAAGTTGTTTGGGTTTGAGTTTTACTGAAGTTTCAAAATATTCAGCCATTTTTTTATCAGGGGTTACCAAACTAAATTCAAAACTAAAAGATGGGTTATCATTAAAATCACTGAAAGGTATATCATGTAAATAAAAATCACGATGTGCCAACACTTCACCTTTTAATTCAAATTCCTGTTTACCAAAAAAATCCTGGTAGTATATAAATTTATATCCACTATGATTTTTATTAATGAGATACAGCTTAAACAGTTCCACTATATCATCGCCAAATTCATCCATTGAAAATTTTGGAATCATAGATAACCATACGCCTTCTTCATTTTGTTGTTGGCTTGATGTCTTTTTTTCCTGTGGAATAATATCAATATATGTTTTCCTGGCAGTCCCTTTTTTTTGTGTCGTTTGTTTATTGGTAAAACGGTGGTAATAAGGAAAATCAACCTGGTCAGTATATGCCGGGAAACGCACACCTCTAACCTCTACCATCAACATTTTATTGTTGATGATCTCGATTACTTTTCCTTCTTCTTTTGTTTGTAAAATAATGACTTCGTCTCCAACCTGGTATTTCACTATTTGTGTCTTTTGTCAAAAATTAGCCAACACGTCTGCGAGGTGTAATACTTTAATATTACTTTTTTTATTTTTTGCCACACCATCAATATGCATGAGGCAACTCATGTCTGTGCTGATGATATATTCTGCTTTTGTATCCATTGCATTGTTTACTTTCTGGTCGCCCATTGCAATGCTGATGGCTTCAAACTTTACAGCAAATGTGCCGCCAAAACCACAGCAGGTTTCCACATCATTCATTTCTACAAGTTGCAGGCCTTTTACATTGTTTAAAAGGATACGCGGTTCCTGTTTCAGGTTACATTCCCGCAATGCAGCACAGCTATCATGATAAGTAGCAACTGCATTGAATGTTGCATTAAAATCAGTGAAGTGTAAGACATTAACCAGGAAATCGCTCAGCTCAAAAATGCGGTCATGTAACTGGGTTACGTCATTCATCTGTACACTATTGTCAAAAAGTTTTTGATAATAATTCCTGACAAAGCCAACGCAGCTTGCACTGGGTGCTACAATGAATTCATCACCGCTGAAATCTTTCAAAAATTTATTAGCCACATCTTTTGATTCACCCCAAAAACCGGCATTAAATGCAGGCTGGCCACAACAGGTTTGATTGGTGTTGTATGAAACAGTACAACCAGCTTCCTCCAATATCTTCACCATATTAAGTGCAACGGAAGGATAAAGCTGATCAATAAAACATGGTATAAAAATCTGTATGTTCATGCCACAATGCTTACAGAGGATTTTTATTTTTTTAATTTCCTGTTTAATGCAATCATTTTGATAGCAGTGTTGGCAGCTTCTTCACCTTTATTTCCATGATGGCCTCCTGCTCGTTCCAATGCCTGATCTTCATTGTCAACAGTGAGTACGCCAAAAATAACAGGCATATCTAATGTTAGGTTTAAAGAAAGAATACCATCAGTGACAGACTTGCACACATAATCAAAATGTGGAGTTCCACCCCTTATTACAGTGCCTAAAGTTATAAATGCATCTGCTTCCGGCAATGCACTTTCTGAATATGCTTTTACTGCAAATGGAATTTCAACAGCGCCAGGAACTATTATTGTTTTGAAATCAATTTTATTTTTTTTCAGAACATCTGTAACGCCCTTTTCCAACTTATCTACAATATGGCTGTTCCATTCAGTTTTCACAATAACTACAAAGGCATCCTTTAATTGGGGGATGCCTTTGCTGACTATTTTATTTCCTTTTGAAGCCATTTATTTTGTACTGAAATCGTTTGGAACGATGCTTAAACGATATATATATTTATCAGCAGAAAAACCCCTTTCTGTGTTGGGGTATTTTTCTTTTAATTCCTGGTATAAGGCAAGCGCCTCACTGTTTTTGCCAAGCACTTCCAGCTTCAATGCTGCACGAAAAAGATATTCACTGCTCATGTTGGCATCATCAGTAAATTCATTGGCTGCTTTCTTGTAATAATTTACTGCATCATCATTTTTATTCAATTCGCTATATGCATCGCCTAAAGCGCCATACGCCATCATCTGGATTTGTTTGGCTGATGTGTTGAAATCTTTCAGGTTTTCTACTGCTTTATTAAAATCGCCCAATCTTAAATAACTTACACCTGCATAATATTTTGCCAGATTACCTGCTTTGGTAGAACCGTAATTGCTGATAATATAATTAAACCCATGACTCAACTTATCACCATCTAATCCAAGTTTTAAAGAATCTTCCCTGAAATATTGTTCAGCCTTCCATATTGCATTTTCAGCTTCTGTTTCTTTGGGCGCAACAATAAAATTCTGGTAAGCAAACCATCCGCCCACCACTACTGCAATAGCAATGATAGCAGTGAGTAAAGGCTTTTGATATTGCAAAAAAAACTTCTTTGCTTTTACAATAACATCATCATCATGTTTCGATTTATGTTCATGCACTTCCGACATAAAAATTTTTGTATTAATATTTAAAATGTAAAATGTTAGTCAACAATAAATGGATAATTTTTGTCAACATAAATATCGCGGATCACTTCGGCATCTTCCGGCCAGGGGCTATCTTCAGCAAATTTTACTGATTCTTCCACTACAGAAGTAATGCGGTCGTCAATAGCTTTTAATTCTTCATCAGAAGCAAATTTGTTTTCCCTGATAGTATGCATAACACCTATGATGGGGTCTTTGCCTTTATAATCTTCCAATTCTTCTTTGGTTCTGTATTTTCCGGGGTCTGAAATGGAATGGCCTTTGTATCTATAGGTTTTCATTTCCAGCAAAGTGGGCCCACCTTTTTCTCTTGCTCTTTTAACTGCTCTTGTAATAGCTTCGTGCACTGCATCAGGTTTCATACCATCCACCATATCACCTGGCATATCATAGGAGTCTGCCAGTTTATAAATATCTACAACATTTGAGGTACGTTCCACTGATGTACCCATTGCATAATTGTTGTTTTCACAAATAAAAATTACCGGTATTTTCCAAAGCATGGCCAAGTTGAATGTCTCATGCAAAACACCCTGCCTCGCTGCGCCATCACCGAAGAAACATAATACCACATTGTCAGTGCCTTTATAGTCTTCAGCAAATGCGATGCCTGCACCAACGCCAATTTGCCCGCCTACAATACCATGGCCACCATAAAAGAAATGTTCTTTGCTAAAGAAGTGCATACTGCCCCCTTTACCTTTTGATAAGCCGGTAGCTTTCCCATATAATTCAGCCATGCAAACATTGGCGCTTGCACCTTTTGCAAGAGCAAGTCCATGGTCGCGATACGCTGTTATAAAAATATCTTCCTGTTTTGTAGCTGTCATACAACCGGCAGCAATGGCTTCCTGTCCCACATAAGCATGGAAAAATCCGCGGATTTTTCCTGCCATCTTATACATTTCTTCTGCCTTTAATTCAAACTGGCGGATGAGTTGCATCAACTCATACCAGTATAAATATGTTTCTTTTGTAAATTTTACCGGCACAGCTAAAAATTTGAGCCGCAAATATAAGCCCAATGTATAAATATGCCAAGTTAGAAAGGAGAACCTTAAACAAACATTTGCAGAATATATTTGCATCTGTGAACAATACATCAATAAAACAGGTTATCGCTTTGATAAAAAAAGATGTGTTACTGGAGATACGCCAGCAATACACATTTTACGGGGTGCTGCTCTATGTAGCTTCCACAGTATTTGTTGTTTATTTCACTGCTGGCAGGCCTGAGGATGTGACCTGGAATGCCTTGTTTTGGATTGTGCAGTTATTTGTTTCAGTAAATGCTGTTGCCAAGAGTTTCTTACAGGATAGCAAAGGGAGGATGTTGTATTACTACACCACTTCCGGAGCCACTAATTATGTAGTAGCTAAAATAATTTTCAATGTGGCATTAATGCTTTTAATGAGCCTGCTCACCTTACTAATTTTTGCTTTGCTTCTTGGCAATCCGGTGATTTATTTTGGAAAATTTATTTTGATTAGTTTCCTTGGCGGTACAGGCCTGGCACTTGTTTTTACTTTCCTTGCTGCTATTGCCGCTAAAGCACAACAGCAGGCTGCATTAATGGCCATCATGGGTTTCCCTGTTATCATTCCTCAATTGTTATTGCTTGGAAAAATTTCAACTAAAGCTTTCAGTGATGCTTTACAATCAGGATGGTGGCAAATGGTTTTATTGCTGGTTTGTCTCGATGTTTTGATAATAGTGTTATCCTTAATTCTTTTTCCTTTTTTGTGGAGAGATTAAATTTTCAACGAAAAAGAATTTGATTATTCATTATAAATCCTTTCCAGTTTTATTAAAGGTGTAGTTGATACGATAAGTGGTATTTTTTCAATTGTTACAGAACTTGGGTCAAGGCCAAACCCTCTTTCTTCACTCAGGCTGATATCTTTCAGCCATAAATGCATTTTAATAATGATCTGCTCAATGAATGGTAATTCATTATCATTACTTAAATATTTTTCCATAACTACAAATTGAAAATCCCCTGCTATATTATTGCGCTCAAGACTTTCATATCGGCTTGTGATATTTACTTCATTATTCCTTACCAATTCTTCTACAACTTTTCTGAACATCAGGTTAATTCTTTGTTGTACCCTGAATCCCAACCGGAATTCAACGCGGATTATATCGTTTGGAATAATATGCTCAACATGATATTCACAGGTGTAAGGATCATCCAAAGTATCTATATGCACAAACCAATAAAGGTCTGCACGTTTTGGTTTTTTATTGAGGATGGAATAAATGATTTTATGCTCTATCTCTTTAGGGTTATCGGCACTGGTTAAATAAACAAGATGTGTAGAATATTTCGGTACTGATTTATCAATGCTTAGTTCCTGCAACATGGGCAAATAATGTTCGAGCTTGACAAATTCAACATAACGGTTTTTAATTTTTCGACTCCTGAACCATATATACATCACAAGAAATAAAGCGCCTCCCGCCATCAATGTTACAAAACCTCCGTGTGGAAATTTTTGAAGGTTTGCAATTAAAAAAGATACTTCGATGGTAAAATAAACCAGCAGGTATAAATATATCCATATTGATTGCACTCTTTGTGATATCATATAATTGGCAAACAAAATGGAAGTGCTGATCATGCACAAGGTAATTGCCAAACCATAGGCAGCTTCCATATTTCCGCTTCTCTGAAAATATAATACAATGCCGGTACAACCAATAAATAACATGGTATTCACACCGGGAATAAATAACTGCCCTTTTTCTTCTGTAGGGTACTTGATTTTCATTTTAGGCCACAGGTTTAATCTTTGCGCTTCAGAAATCAGAGTGAACGAGCCTGAAATGAGTGCCTGGCTGGCTATGATAGCAGCCACAGTGGCGATGATGATACCAGCCAGCTTAAACCAATGTGGCATCATGCCAAAAAATGAATTAAAAGATTCAGCAATTTCACCCGAAATGACTGTGTTTTTAGAATTGGCTAGTAGCCAGGCGCCTTGTCCCAGATAATTTAAAATAAGGCAGGTCTTTACAAAAATCCAGGAGATTCTGATATTAGCACGCCCACAGTGACCCAGGTCAGAATACAAAGCTTCGGCGCCTGTTGTACAAAGAAAAACAGAGCCTAATAACCAAAAGCCTTTTGGATATTCAGTTAATAATTCTATTGCATAATATGGGTTTAAAGCTTTGAAAATATAGATATCATCTGCCAGGTGGTATAAACCCAAAATTGCCAGCATCAAAAACCAAATTGTCATTATAGGCCCGAAAAGTTTTCCGATAGATGCAGTGCCAAATTGTTGCATGAAAAAAAGCAGGCTTAAGATTATCAAAACAATAAACACAATTGTCTTGGTAGTGATGTCTGAAAAAAATGGAATCTGTTTTAACCCTTCGATAGCTGAAGTGATGGAGATAGGTGGCGTAATAATCCCATCAGCAAGTAAAGCTGCACCACCCAGCATTGCAGGTAGAACCAACCATTTTTTTTGTCTTCGCACTAAAGCATATAAACTAAAAATACCGCCTTCACCATTGTTGTCTGCTCTTAAAGTTAGTATCACATATTTCACAGTGGTTTGCAGAGTCAGTGTCCATATAATACAGGAAAGCGAACCGAGGATAAGGTATTCAGAAATGGCTCTGTTATTTATTATTGAATTCAAAACATAAAGAGGGGATGTGCCGATATCGCCATAAATTATCCCTAAAGCAACAAGTAATCCTGCTGTTGTTGCCCTGTCTGTTTGCTTGCTCACAAAATTGATTTAATCGGTTTGACAAACTGATATTTTAGAAATCATGTTCATCCGAAATCCTGCGCAAAGATATTTTCGGAATTTGTGAAACCATCAAGGGAAATTTTTCAATGGTCACAAAACTGGGGTCTAATCCAAAGCCGCGTTCTTCACTCAGGCTGGCTTCTTTTATCCAGAAATGAAGTTGCATAATTATTCTTTCGAGGAAGGGCAATTCATTATCCTGTGATAAAAATTTTTCCATTACCACAAACTGAAAATCACCTACTACATTATTTTTTTCAAGGCTTTCATAACGGCTGGTAATATTAACCTCATTATTATTCACAAGGTCTTCCACCACTTTTCTAAACATCAATCCAATTCTTTGCTGTACCCTGAATCCGAGCCTAAAGTCAATTCTTATTATATCATTGGGTATGATATGTTGCACACTGTATTGGCTGGTATAAGGTTCATCAATTGTTTCCACATGTACAAACCAATAAATATCTGCACGCTTCGGTTTTTTATTGAGGATGGAATAAATGATTTTATGTTCCAGTTCTTTTGGATTGGCAGAGCTGGTTAAATAAATCAGGTGGGTTGCATATTTGGTAACAGTTTTATCATTGCTCAGCTCTTCAATCATCGGGATATAGTTTTCGAGCCGTACAAATTCAATATACCTGTTTTTGATTTTTCTGCTCCTGTACCAGATATACATAATACAGAAGTTGATAGTGGCAATTAAAATAGAAATATAACCACCTTCGAGGAACTTGTGTGCTAACGCTGCAAGGAATGTTATTTCAATTGCAAGATAAACAGCGAGGAAAAGATAAATCCAGATGGCTTTCACCCGGTGCAAGACCATAAAATTAGCAAACAGGATGGTGGTAGCAATCATAGTGATAATAATAGCCAGGCCATAAGCTGCTTCCATTCTGTTTGATTCTTTAAAATAAATGACAATGCCGGTACAACCTATAAACATCAGCATATTCAAGGCGGGAATAAACAATTGTCCTTTAGCTTCAGAAGGGTATTTTACTTTGAGTTTGGGCCAAAGGTTCAACCGCAGTGCTTCACCGATTAAAGTAAATGAACCTGCTATCATTGCCTGGCTGGCAATAATAGCAGCACTGGTAGCTACAATTACTCCAATGGGCACAAACCAGTCTGGCATCAAATCATAAAAAGTGTTTAAATGTAAAAGCGCCCTTGATTGAGGATTTACCAACAAGCCTGAGTGGTGTCCTAATAAATAAGCGCCTTGCCCGATATAATTCAACAGAAGACAAATTTTTACATATGTCCAAGAAACCCTGATATTGCCTCTGCCGCAATGCCCCAAGTCACTATACAAAGCCTCTGCACCGGTAGTACATAAAAAAACTGCACCTAATAAAATAAATGAACCTTTGTAATTGGTAAGAAAGTGAATGGCATAATAGGGATTGAATGCCCTGAAGATAGACAGGTCATCTAATAAATGGATGCAGCCTAAAACTGCAATCATGGTAAACCATATAAACATTATCGGACCAAAAAGTTTACCGATAGAACCCGTCCCAAATTGTTGCAAGAAGAAAAATACACATAAAATAATAAGTACGATATACATTATGGTATCCACCGATATATCGTTAAAAGTTGAAATATTTTTGAGCCCTTCAATGGCTGATGTAATCGAAATGGGAGGAGTAATGATACCATCTGCCAGCAACGAAGCGCCACCTATCATTGCAGGTATGACCAGCCATTTTCTTCGTCGTCTTACCAAAGCATACAAAGCAAATGTGCCACCTTCCCCTTTATTATCAGCACGTAGAATTAATAATACATATTTGATAGTTGTCTGGAATGTAATAGTCCAGATAATACAGGATAAACAGCCAATGATCAAAGATTCATCCACCACCCGTCCATTTATAATAGAGTTGAATACATACAGGGGTGAAGTTCCAATATCTCCGTATATAATCCCTAAGGCGATAAGTAGCCCACCGGCTGAAACTTTGTTGATAGTTTTGTTCACTAAGATTTGTCTCTGGTGTGGGCACAAATGTATAATGAAATAATTTCTTGAACGTTGTATAGTTAAAAGGTTTTTAATCACTTCTTTTATTTGATGAAAAGGTGTTTTAACCCTTACATTTGTTTTGTATAGAATTATTAGAGATGATAAAGAAATATTTTCAGCTTGTTGCAACTATAATTTTATTTCCTCTTTTGGTGCATGCACAGAAGATTAACTATTCTGAGCCTGACAGGGATGATGTGCGTAATACAGATTTTGAAATAATTGGCAAATTGAATAACCATTATCTGGTTTACAAACATATCCGCACTGCTTATACCGTCAGTATTTTTAATAGTGATATGGAATTGCTGGATAAAACTGACTTTGATTTTCTTCCGAGGAATGAAAAATTAATTAATACAGACATCATTGCTTATCATGATTTTTTTTATTTCATTTACCAATATCAAAGAAAAAATGTTGTGTATTGTACTGCTGCAAAAATTGATGATAATGGAAAAATTATGGGTGAGCCTATAGTGCTGGATACAACAGAAATAAACTTTTTTGCAAGTAATAAAATCTATAATGTTATATACAGTGAGAACAAACAGCGCATTGGGGTTTATAAGGTAAACAGTAAAAATGAAACCCGTTATGTTTTTACCAATTGTTTATTTGATGGTTCATTAAAATTGATTGCTAAATATTCAAATTTGATCCCAATTCAGCCTCATTTTGATTTTCTCTCTGAGTTTTCATTGGATAATGATGGATGTATAAGTTTTGTAAAAGCATCTGGCAATGCAAATAATTCAGGCACTATTGAACAGTTAAACCTATTGGTAAGGACTCCTGATGGTGATACAATCAATTATTACCCAATTGGGATGCCTAAAATATTTCTTGATGATATCAGGCTTAAAATAGATAATATCAATAAACATATTCTCATTACCAGTTTCTTTGCTAACCAGAAAAGGGGAAATATTGATGGCATATACTGTGTGCTTTGGGATAAAAATTCTAATGCCATAACCTACGCAAAACAATTTGTGTTTAATGATCAATTGAAAAGCAATGCAAAGAGCCAGGGTTCAACCCGGACAGCATTTAATGATTATTTTCTGCAAAAAATTGTGATGCGAAAAGATGGAGGTTTTGTTATTTTATCTGAATCAGCTTATACTTCCAACAAGGGAGTTTATAGTAACCGTTGGGATTATATGTATGGTAGCCCTTTTTGGTATAATTCCAATTATTTTCTTTATGGCAGCCCTTATGGATATACTTATTATCCCTGGATGGGGCCTTATGGTTATGGTTTTCAAAACCAGATGACACGCTATTACGCAGATAATGTTGCTATCATGTCTTTTGATTCCACTTCATCAATGGAATGGACTTCAATCATTCCTAAATCTCAATATGATGATAATACTGATAATTTTATAGGTTATGGCACTTATGTTACACCTGGCAAAATCAATTTCCTTTACAATCAAATTGAAAAAAGGACTTTGATTTTGCAAAATGAAAGTATTACACCGGATGGTAAAAAAACAGAAGCGCCAACCCTTCCCAATCTTGATAAAGGTTATCAGTTTATGCCACATTATGCCAAACAGGTTAATAGCCGTGAAGTATTGGTGCCTTGTCAATACAGGAATTATCTTTGCTTCGCAAGAATTGAATTTTAAGCTTATTCAGTGATATCATTATTCAAAGAAAAATCTCCGGTAGCAGTATTCTGGCTGATAGTAGTATGTTTTGGCCTGCATTTTTATTCATTGATTGAAGCGCCTGCTGTTCTTATTAAACCAGGAGATGGTTTTTTTTATTATATCCTCGAGCCTTTGCTCAATATTCAGGCTTATAGTATTTCATTATTGTATATCTTAATAATTTTTTTATTGGCATTGCAGTTGAATTTCATGATGAATATCCTGCGAATGATGCCAAAACAATCTTATACTCCTGCCTTGGCATTTTTATTTTTGAGTGCATTGATGCCACAGTTGAATGTAATAACACCTGCATTGTTTGCCTGTAATTTATTTATCTGGATATTGTTTAGCGCTTCAAGATTATATGCAGCTCCTAATCCTAAAACTTCAATATATAATTTTGGTTTATTGGTTGGTTTGTGTGCTGTATTATATTTTCCATCTTTACCACTTGTGATTATTGCATTTTTTGCACTGGCTATTATCCGGCCATTTAATATTGCAGAGTGGTTTGTATTATTATTTGGCATATTGACACCAGCTTATTTCTTATCCGGTTATTTATTTTTAACTGGCCAGTTTGATTTGCTTCCTCCTGTACAATCAATATTCAAAATAGTTTCTTTACCAGTACAGCCTAAGCTCATCATCGTTTCATTTATAGTAACTGGGTTAGCAGTATGTTGGGGTATTTTTTCTGTACAAGGATTTGGTAAAAGCGTTTTGATACAGGTGAGAAAAAGCTGGTCGGTTTTTTTAATTGCTTTGCTACTCCTGGTGTCTGCATTGTTTTTTATTGATGGTGCCTTCCCATTGGCATTGTATTTATTGATGGTACCTGCAGCCTGTTATATTGGTTTTGCTTTTGCCAATAACAATAATATTTTACCATTAATATTTTTCTGGCTATTGCTGGCATTGGATATATATAATAGCTGGCTGGCAAAGTATTAAGTATATCTTAATAGAAGTTATTGTTATTTTTGTGATGTTGTTGCTATTTAAAAATTACTTTTCACTAAAAATATTTTTCATTAAATGAAATTTGGAATTGTTGTTTTTCCAGGCTCTAATTGTGACAGGGATATGAAGGATGCACTTGAACAAGATTTGAATAAGGAAGTAGTCATGTTATGGCATAAGGATAAAGACCTTAGCATGTTTTCAACAGACGATTGCATAGTTTTACCCGGTGGTTTTTCTTTTGGTGATTACCTGCGTTGTGGTGCAATCGCACAGTTAAGTCCTATGATGCAATGCGTTGTAACGTTCGCTAATTATGGCGGCAAAGTGCTTGGTGTTTGTAATGGTTTCCAGATTTTATGTGAGAGTGGTTTATTGCCGGGCGCCTTATTGCCCAATGGTAGCCAGCAATTTGTTTGCAAAAACATCCATTTAAAAAATAAATCAGGTAAAATTTATAAAATACCTGTTGCACATGGCGACGGCAGGTATTTTGCAGATGAGAAAACTTTGGATGATTTGGAAAAAAATGATGAAGTCTTGTATTATTATTGTGATGAAAATGGGGAGATCAATAAAAATGCAAACCCAAATCATGCTGTAAGAAATATTGCGGGTATCCGTAATAAACAAGGAAATGTTTTTGGCATGATGCCTCATCCGGAGAGGGCTTCTTCTCTGGCTTTGGGCAATACTGACGGAGTTAAAATATTTAATGATTTAGGTTTAAATTAAAAAATAGAATGAAGAAATTTTTTGTATCAGTTGCCGCAATTTTTTTTGCAAATATTCTTTTTGCACAAGTGCAGGATCCTGTAAAATGGAACTATAGTGCTGTTAAGAAAAATGATAAAGAATATACCGTTAATATTTCAGCTTCTTTATCTCCAGAATGGCATATCTATTCGATGACTACACCAGGTGGTGGGCCAGTGCCCACTTCGTTTGATTTTAAAAAGAACCCGTTACTGATCCTGGAAGGTAATACAGTTGAGAAAGGAAAGCTCTATACTGAGAAAGATGATATTTTTGGAGTAGATGTAAAATATTATTCTAACACTGTAACATTTACTCAAACTGTAAAATTGAAATCTCCAGTAAAAACCAATTTATCCGGTACGATAAAATATATGGTTTGTAACGACAAAATGTGCTTGCCTCCGAAGACCATTCCGTTTACCGTACAGCTTGATTAAGTTATCCCATTTACATCACACAACAATGGTAGGTGCTACTATTGATTTTAGCACCCAAATTTGCCGGAATGAAAAAATTTTTACCCTTTCTTCTTTTTTTGATAGCAGGTAATTTTTCTTTTGCTCAAAAAGGGCCGGTGCAATTTTCATTTACATCGGAAAGAAAAAATGATTCGCTTGTTTATCTTGTTGTAAAAGCAAAAGTAGATACGGGCTTTTTTCTTTTTTCTGCTAAGCCTTCAGGCGCTGATGATGCGTTTGTTTCATTATTAAATTTAGACAGCAACTCAACAAGACTTTTACATGATAGCAATATTGTAGCATCTGCCAATGTCAAATCAGTGAATGATGAGGCAGCAGGATCTACATTGCATGGCTATACCGATTCTGCAACATTTTCTTATCCATTTTATATAAACAGCAGTGACAGTGCTGATATAAAAGGTACTTTTTCATGGCTTGGAAAAAAGGGAGATGAATTTCCCAGTGGTGAAGAAAAATTTGATGTTTCTGTTCATCCTGATAAAATCTCAGTAGAAGGAAAGACAGGAGAAGATCATAAGTCGAAAGGGTTGTGGGGTTTTTTTCTGATTGGATTAGTAACAGGTGTCATTGCAGCATTTACACCATGTCTGTATCCTTTGTTTCCTGTAACAATTACTTATTTCATGCACCATTTCGGAAGCAGGAAACAAGGCATTAAAAATGCATTGGTTTATTCGCTTTGCATCATACTGATATATGGCATACCCACTACTTTACTTACAATGTTTTTTGGTGATACCATTTTGTACAGGATTTCTGTACACCCGGTAACCAACCTGCTTTTCTTTACCATATTTGTGGTTTTTGCTATTTCATTTTTCGGTTTATTCGAAATCACTTTGCCTTCATCGTGGGCTACCAAGACAGATAAGCTTGCAGGCAAAAAAGGATATACAGGTATTTTTTTCATGGCATTGACCCTTGTGATTGTTTCATTTAGCTGCACCGGCATATTTGCAGGTCAGTTGTTGAGTTATTTGTCTTCAGAAGGTATTTCTTCTGGGCCAATAGGCGGAATGTTTGGATTTGGAACAGGGTTAGCTTTACCATTTACTTTACTGGCTTTATTCCCTTCTTTAATTCATTCAATGCCTAAAAGCGGTGGCTGGCTGAATACAGTGAAAGTGAGTTTTGCTTTTATTGAATTAGGACTTGCTTTGAAATTTTTAAGCAACGTTGATCTTATTTATAAATGGCGTTTACTGGATCGTGAAATATTCATTGCCATTTGGATTGTATTGGCTGTTTTGTTAGGATTATACCTTTTGGGTAAAATAAAATTTTATCACGACAGTGAAATAAAACATATAACCATCACAAGATTATTTTTTGTAATTGCCTCATTCACTTTTGCCTTATACCTTGTGCCCGGTTTATGGGGTGCACCTTTAAAAGCTTTGAGTGGATGGTTGCCTCCGGAATACACACAGGATTTTAATTTACTAAATACCCATTCAACCGGTGTTTCAGTTTCCAATAATCAATCAAATAATTCTGCAGCACAACCACCAAAATTATTTGCCGATAAAATTTCAGCTCCACATGGATTGACTGCTTATTTTGATTTGGATGAAGGTATTGCTGCAGCAAAGGCATTACATAAACCTATGATGCTCGACTTTACAGGTTACTCCTGCGCCAATTGCAGAAAGATGGAAGCTGAAGTATGGAGCGACCCGCAGGTATTGCAACGTATCCGTGATAATTTTGTATTGGTGAGTTTATATGTTGATGAGCCCACAGAACTGCCGGCTGATAAAAAATATACTAATTCAAAAGGTGAAAGCATCAATACTTACGGCGATAAAAACCTTGATTATGAAATAAGCAAATTTGGCTTTAATGCACAACCTTTATATATGTTTACCGATGCCAATCAAAATCCTTTGAGTGATATTAAGTATGGCTATGATAAGGATATACAAAAATTTATCAACCACCTTGATGGAATAAAAGCAAAGTTTGATGCTTTAGATAAATAATCGTTTTATTTTCCTAAATAATAAGGTGGTATATCATGTCCTGTTTTTTCAACCTGCCAGATAATACTTGAAACTTTCCATCCCTGAGGAGTTTTAATTAACTGAAAACTGTTGACACCTCTTTCTTTTACAAAATCCGGACTGTTGACATAAGATTTATATGAGCTGATTCTTTGTGCAATATTTCCATACTGATCTGTTCTTCCATAAATTTCCTGTTCCCTGAAAGATTGAATATTGGTTGTTTTTATATAATTCTTATAAGCTTTTACAAAATCACTGATAGATAAAATTTGTGCAGTGTCTCCAATATAATTAATCAACGTTGCCTGTGGAATAAAATAATGACTGATGCTATCCAGTTTTGCATCATCACCTTTTTTATAAGTGAGAGATGCATAAGCATCGTCAACAGCTTTTTTAATGGCGGCATCATCAGGAGCAGTATAGCTGTTTGTATTTGAAGCTGTTTGTTGGGTATTGGAACCGCATGAATACATTACAATAGAACATACTACTATTGAAACAATAACTTTCTTCATATTTATTATGATTTTGCATAAAAGTATATCGTTTTGTGTAATCACAATCAGGCAAATAATATTCTTCATTTCATTCACCTATATTTTTCCTGTATTTACCTACTGCTGTATTGTTTAAACCTATATAGACTTTAGTGGTAATTATAACAAACATAGTTTTGTTGTAATAAGTTTTCAATCATGGAAAAAGAAGATTGCAGGAGAAATCCTTCTAAAAATAAAGTCATACTCGGGTTAGTTTTAATTATCGGAGGTCTTTTGTTATTTGCTGATAAAGCGGGTTTAAGTTTTTTACCTTCCTGGTTTTTTACCTGGCCGGTATTGATTATAGGAATTGGGTTGGCAATTGGTGTGCAGCATAATTTCAGAAATTTTTCCTGGTTGTTCCTTACTGCCTGGGGCCTGTATTCCTTAATCAACCAACAGGCGCCATTATTGAACCTTGACAGATATACTGCTCCATTTATCCTGGTTTTTATTGGCATGTTTTTTCTATTACATCGTAAGAAAAATAAACGCTGGGATGATTTTGAAAGGAGGCGAAATTATAATTACCCTGATCAGCAAGGTGTACCTGCACCAGAGCAGCAGCAGAATGTTGATGGTGAGTTTATAGATATTACTTCTGTTTTCAGTGGATCAAAAAAGGTTGTTTTATCTAAAAATTTTAAAGGAGGGGATATCACAAGCTTTATGGGTGGGTCTGAAATAGATCTCACGCAGGCAGACATACAGGGCAGGGCAATAATTGATGCTACAGCAGTGTTTGGGGGCGTCAAAATTATTGTGCCTTCACATTGGGATATAAAATTTGAAAACACCTCTGCATTCGGCAGTATTGAAGATAAAAGAAGGATTCAGAATTTTACTACCGATCCTACCAAATTACTCGTGATACAGGGTACAGCTGTTTTTGGTGGTATAGATGTTTCTAATTATTAGTCGTTATTTCTAACTTATAAAAATTCCTTATATGAAATGGTATTTAGCTAAAATTGTTTATCGCATTATTTGCGGAGATGGTAGTCACACACCACAGTTTGACGAACAATTACGACTCATTCAGGCAGATGATTCATTTCAGGCTTTTCAAAAAGCAAGGTTGTTAGGTCATCGCGAACAGGATGATTATTTGAATGCACAGGAGAAACCTGTTCATTGGAAATTCCTTGATGTAACCGAACTGCTTGAAGTCAATAATTTCAATGACGGACTTGAAATTTACTCCCAGATAAAAGAAGAAGATGATGCAAAATTGTATATCAATAATGTAAAACAAAAAGCAAACCTGCTGCAGCAATACAGTCTTGAAAGGGCAGCTTATTTAAACTAAGATGCAATTATTAACATCAGACATAAGATTCAGGGTGGCTTTTGGTGCATGGTTGTTTACATGGGTAGAATTGCAAACAATTATTTTAAACAAATATGGATTGCCTTTCACTACCGCATTAAAAGATGGTATTACCAGTAATATTTTATTAGGTGCCTGTTGTTTATTGATAACAATGAACATGAAATATTACCTGCCCAAAAAAGATAAACTCTGGTATGTTTTAATTGTGGCTTCTTCTTTAAGTACAATATGGCTGTTGTTGAGCAAACTGGTTTTAAACCTTGTCATCAGTCATGATGCAGCATATTCTGAAATGATTGAAAAATCTGAAGTGATACGCTTTGTCAATGCCTTTCTGGTTACAACCTGTATTACATTGATAAGTATGTTGTGGTACACTCAAAAAGAACAACAGGAAACAGAAGAGCGGAAACTGGCTACAGAAAGGTTTTTGAAAGATGCCGAGTTGTTTAAGTTAAGGCAACAATTGCAACCTCATTTTTTATTTAACAGCCTTAATTCTATCAGTGCTCTGACAGGTATGCAACCTGAAAAAGCAAGGCACATGATTAACCAGTTGAGTGAATTTTTAAGAGGCACTTTGAAAAAAGATGAGAAACAAATGAATAGTTTCAACGAAGAAATGCAATATCTGCAACTCTATCTTGAAATCGAAAAAGTTCGTTTTGGTCACCGGCTGCAAACCAGTATTGTTTTTGATGATGACACACTGGAATTATTATTGCCAGCCATGTTATTGCAACCTGTTGTAGAAAATGCCATTAAGTTTGGGTTATATGATACTACCGGCGATGTCACTATCAGCATCAAAGCAAAAAAGAAAAATAACATGCTCGAAATTTGTGTTCAAAACCCCTTTGATGCAACGACTGCACCACCATTAAAAGGAACAGGATTTGGACTTGCATCTATACAAAGAAGATTATTTTTATTGTTTGCAAGGAATGATCTGTTGGCAACTGATAAAATGGATGGTTATTTTGAAACAATCATCTCTATTCCGCAAAATGTAAACAAAGATGTTGCTATGCCTAAATAATTTTAATGAATGAATATGAATGTAATTATAATTGATGATGAGCCTTTGGCACGAAGTATTGTGAAAGAATATCTTCAGCCATATTCAACAATAAATATTGTAGCAGAATGTAGTGATGGTTTTGAAGGATTAAAAGCGATTCAACAATACCAGCCAGATGTTGTTTTCCTTGATATTCAAATGCCGAAAATCAATGGGTTTGAAATGCTTGAATTAATTGATAACCCACCATCAGTAATTTTTACAACTGCATTTGATGAATATGCTATCAGGGCTTTTGAAAGCAATGCAGTGGATTATTTATTAAAGCCGTTTAGTAAAGACAGGTTTGATAAAGCCGTTCAGAAATATCTTGGCCAGAAAAAAACATTTTCTCCCAATACAGAATCAGTGCTAACAAGAGCTGCGCAATCTCCGGTACAGCAAAACAGGATAGTAGTGAAGGACGGAAGCAAAATAAAAATCATACCTGTGTCTCAGGTACAATATCTTGAAGCTGCAGATGATTATGTAAAAATTTTTACTGCTGAAGGCACGTTTTTGAAAAAGAAAACAATGGGTTATTTCGAGCAGACTTTACAATCATTACAGTTTGTTCGCATTCATCGTTCATATATTGTGAATACACAACTGATCACACGTATAGATGCTTATGACAAAGAAAATCATATCGTATTGTTGAGCACTGGAGCCAAACTACAAGTTAGTAAAAACGGTTATAGCAGGTTAAAAGAAGTGTTGGGTATATAATTAAAATTGTAAAATAAATGCGGTGCCTTCATTCATTACACTTTGCACATGGATATTGCCTTTATGCAGCATCATAATTTGTTTACATAAACTCAATCCGATGCCACTACCACTTTTTTTAGTGCTGAAAAACGGAATGAAAATTTTATCCAGCACTTCATCTTCAATACCGCTGCCATTATCAACCACTTTCACAGTCACTTTGCCTTGTTGATTTTGTGTGGCAGTAAGAATTATTTTTGGATACGGTTTATCTTTCACGGCTTCCATTGCATTGAGCATAAGATTGATGAGCACCTGTTCAATCAGATTGATATCGGCTTCTATTTGCAGCTCTGGATCTTTTAATATTATTTCCAGTTCGATATTTTTTTGTTGTAATGTTGGCATCATCAACCTCTCCTGCGTTTTGAAGAGGTCACGCACATAAAACTGCTGCAGGTTGGGGGCAGTTATCATATTCAGGTTGCGATAAGTTTGTGCAAATTTCAGCAGACCTTCACTTCTTCGTTTAATAGTTTCCATGCCTAATGATAAATCTTCCAATGTGCCGCTTTCGTCATCAAGCAGTGCAGAAGAGTGTTGCAGCCTGTTTTTTAATGTATCTGCGAGTGAAGATATAGGCGCCACAGAATTCATAATTTCATGTGTCATCACACGCAGCAATTTTTGCCAGGCCTTGCTTTCGGTTTCATCGAGTGCTTCATTTACATTTTGAAAAGCGATGAGTTTATACCTTTTGTTATTGGTTTGAAATGCAGTAGCAGATACAAGTATTTTGATAGTATTCCTGTCAATATGAATATCTGACAATGTGCTTTCACCGGGTTTGAGGTTGACTACGAGGGCACATAGGGCGGCATCCCGTTTATCTAATGATTGTATGGTTTTTAAATATGGGATTTTTAAAAGCCTTTTCAGTGATTCATTCATCCATACCACATTGCCTGTCTCTATTTCATAGGAAAGGATACCGGTATCAACGAGCTCTAAAATTTTTTGCAGGTATTGATATTGTGTTTCTCTTTCAAGGCTTATTATTTTAAATGCTGAATTAATATCGTTAAAGCCTTTGCGAAGTGATTGCACTTCTACTGGTGCATGGTTTACATCGTAATGCCTGGAGAAATCACGGTATTGTACTCCTTCTACAAACTGTGTAACTTCTGCCTCCGCTTTTTTCAGAAAATCATACAGGTTGTAAGATTGATAAAAAGCAATGGCCAATGCAATGATGCCAAAAATGTGTGCCTGGCTAAAAAATAAATAACCTGCTGCAAATAGCTCCACTGCCAGCAACACTATGCGGATGACTAACCTTATTCCAGGTACATTAGATGTCATATTTGCTTAGCCTCCTGTATAATGCAGTTCTTGTTAATCCTAATTCTTTAGCAGCCTTGGTGATATTGCCATTATGTTTTTCTATAACTTTCAATATGGTATTTTTTTCAATGGTACTTAATTTCAGGTCATCGTCTTCTTCAGGTAACGTAATGGTATTTTCGATGGGGGAGAAGAGTAAATCTTTTTCTCCCAACACTTCATCATCGCTCATGATAATGGCACGTTCCATGGTATATTGCAATTCCCGCACATTACCGGGGAAAGGATATTTCATTAATTTATCCAGAGCAGATTTATCCAGCTCAATGGCTGGCTTCCTGTATTTTGATGCATACTGTTTTGCAAAATGTTTAGCCAGCAGCAACACATCTTCTTTTCTTTGTCTTAATGGTGGCAATGTAATCTCAACTGTGTTGATGCGATAAATTAGATCTTTCCTGAAACGGCTTTCATTAGCAAGCTCCTGCAGTGGCATGTTGGTGGCACATATCAGCCTGATATCAACAGGTATGGGCTGATTGGTACCCAATCTGGTAACCTGCCTGTTTTGTAATACTGTTAATAGTTTTGCCTGTTGCTGTAAGCTGATATTTCCAATTTCATCTAAAAACAATGTGCCTCCATTGGCGGCTTCTATTCTTCCGATACGGTCTTCTCTTGCATCGGTGAATGCACCTTTTTTATGGCCAAATAATTCACTCTCAAAAAGTGTTTCTGTCAATGCACCCACATCTACTTTGACTAATGGTTGTTTTGAACGTAATGATTTTTGGTGTATTGCTTTTGCCACTAAATCTTTACCGGTACCGTTTTCACCAAGAATTAAAATATTGGCATCTGTAGGTGCTATCTTTTCTATTTTAAAAAAAATATTTTGCATGGCTTCGCTTTCTGCGAGTAATTCAGTGCCCGTAAGGTTTTCACCATTTTCTTTTGAAGCGATGGATGCTTTTTTATTCTTTTTGATGATCTCCTCAATATTTGAAATTAATCTTTCGTTGTGCCATGGCTTTACAATAAAATCTGAGGCGCCTTCTTTCAATGATCGTACAGCCAAATCAATATCACCATAAGCAGTAATCATTATAACAGCGACTTCTTTGTTTAATTCCCTAATTCGTTTCAACCAGTATATTCCTTCATTGCCAGTATTAATGGAAGATTTAAAATTCATATCAAGCAACACAAGGTCAAAATTATTTTCCCTTAACAATGATGGAAGGTTCTCAGGATTTTTTTCTGTAACTACTTTTTTTACTTCTGTTTTTAATAATAATCTTACTGCTATTAAAACATCCGGATCATCATCTATCACTAATACTGATATAGTTTTTAAACTCATTATCTGTGCTTTTTTATTTTTGATTGTGCCTTTGTATGCATTTATTATATCAATTGTGCAAACTCATATTTTTTATTACAACTTTGTACCACAATGCTAAAATATTGGTTTTTAACCATCGCTTATTTTTTATTGCTGTATTGTGTATCAAAACCGGACAGTTTTTGTTACACAAACGAACAATACGCTTAAGATGGTTAGTTGTAAATGATTGTTTCTCAATCTAATTACAATTGTGGCATTTCTCTTTCTTTAATTATGACACAAAGGTTTTATATGCAAGTGCAAAAGCAAAAACTCTGGAAAGCAACAATGCCATTTTTGATAATGGGTATTATATTGACTTGTGTGCTTGTTGCATTGTATCCATCAAACAACAGGCAGGTTAAAAAAGAAAATACCTGTGATTGTTTTTGCAAAAAAATAAAGTCTGGGTTCTTAAATGCAGTTACCGTTAAATTAATGTAATAAAAATTATAAAGTGGACAGAGTCATACCAAAGAAAAAATGGACAACGAAAAAAATAATGACGATTGCTATTATAGCAGGTATTGTTTTATTGATTGGGGCAAGTTATTATTTCACCAGCGGCGGTAGTAAGTTAAATGTGGACACTGACCGCATCACTATCAGTACAATTACAAAAGGTAAGTTCCAGGAAAACATACCGGTGAATGGTATTGTCTTACCACAGACAACCATTTATCTTGATGCAGTAGAAGGTGGACGTGTAGAAGAAAGATATGTGGATGATGGTACAATGATGAAAAAAGGCCAGCCAATCCTTCGTCTTTCAAATACAGATTTGCTGATGAACATGATGGCACAACAAAACACAGTGTATAATACATTGACACAAATGCAGATTAATCAAAATGCTGCATTACAGAATACAGTGAGCAAACAAAATGCAATGGCTGATGTTGAAAGCGAATTTAAAGAAGCTGAACGCATTTACAACCTTGATAAAGATTTGTATAAACAGAAAGCTATCGGGTTGCAGGAATATAAAAAAGCAGAAAACGATTATAATTATTACCTGAAAAAGAAACAGCTTACCCAACAGATATTACAACAGGATTCTGTATCCCGTTCACAACAGGAAAAGCAGGATAAACAATCTTACCAGGGTTCGCAGGAAGCATTGGCCATCATGCAGCAAAAAGTTGGAGACCTTATTGTGCGGGCACCTGTTGACGGACAGTTAACATCACTTGATGCAGAAGTAGGTCAAAACAAAAATAAAGGTGAAAGGCTTGGGCAGATAGATGTAATGGGAGGATATAAAGTGCGGGTAGATATTGATGAACATTATATCTCGAGGATATATACAGGATTGCGTGGTAGCTTCACTTTTGCAGACAGCAATTATATACTTGAAATTAAAAAAGTTTATACGCAGGTTACCAATGGCCGCTTCCAGGTGGACATGGAGTTTGTTGGTAAAGTGCCACAAGGCATCAGACGTGGTCAGACATTGCAAATATTGCTCGCATTGAGTGATGAACGCACAGCGGTTTTATTACCAAGAGGCGGCTTTTATGAAAGCACTGGTGGCAACTGGATTTATAAAGTAAATGCTGATGGCAGCAAAGCTTATAAGGTGAATATACAATTAGGCAATCAAAATACAGATTATTATGAAGTGTTGAGTGGTTTGCAACCTGGCGATAAAGTGGTAACATCCAGCTATGAAAATTATGGTACTGATATGCAGGAACTGGTTTTGAAAGGAAAATAACTGATATTAGAGAACAATAAAACTCAACTGTGAAAAAAATCTTTTTATAAACAAATATTATTAACAAGTCTCCTTAAGCTGTTACAGGAAGCTGAAAGATGGAAAATTTTAAAACAACCAAACATGATTAAGATTACAGAACTCGAGAAAGTTTACCGCACCGAAGAAGTAGAAACCGTTGCGTTGAATAAATTGACTTTCGAAGTAAAGGATGGTGAATTTGTTGCAGTGATGGGTCCATCCGGCTGCGGCAAATCAACATTGCTGAATATACTTGGCCTCCTTGATGATCCTGATGCCGGCAGCTTTCTTTTTAATAATATTGAAGTGGCTCATTTTAATGAGCGCAAACGTGCAGACCTGCGCAAACACAACATCGGTTTCGTATTCCAGAGTTTTAATCTGATTGATGAATTAACTGTCTTTGAAAATGTTGAACTGCCATTAATTTATACCGGAGTGAAAGCCGCAGAACGCAAGAAACGCGTGGAAGATGTTTTAGACAAAGTTCAAATCATGCACCGAAGGAACCACTATCCGCAACAATTATCAGGTGGCCAACAACAACGTGTTGCTGTTGCCAGGGCTGTAGTAAATCACCCGAAATTAATTTTGGCGGATGAACCTACCGGAAACCTTGACTCCAATAATGGTAATGAAGTAATGCAATTGCTCACAGAGTTGAATGAACAGGGAACAACAATAGTAATGGTTACACACAGTGAACATGATGCCCGTTATAGCCACCGCATCATCCGAATGCTGGATGGGCAGACTGTTACAGAAAATATTCTAATTTAAAGGTTAATGTTTATCTAAGTATTAACTCCATATACAGGTTTGGTTATTGCTTGTAAATAATATTTAACTTTTAACTGAGGTAATGATTAACTATGCTAACGAATTTTTTCAAAATCGCTTTCAGGAACTTTTGGAAAAACAAAGCTTTTTCATTCATCAATATTGCAGGCCTTGCTGTTGGTATGGCGAGCGCAATATTGATTGTGTTATGGATTCAGAATGAAATGAGCCATGATAAGTTTTATTCAAAATCAGACAGGATTTATACTCTGAATAACAGGGATAAATTCAATGGTAGTTTATGGGCATGGAATTTTACTCCTAAAATCCTCGCACCAACAATAAAGCATGACTTCCCTGATGTTGAAGAAGCTGTGCGTAAAACCAATGCGACATTTTTGTTTTCAGTTGGTGATAAACGTTTGAATGTTGTTGGGTGCTTTACTGACCCTGGTTTTTTCCAGGTTTTTGATTTCCCTTTTATAAAAGGCAACCCAAACACATGCCTGGATAAAATAAATGGAATTGTAATAACACAGGAACTTTCTGAAAAGTTATTTGGGAGTGATGATGCAATGGGTAAAGTGATTAAAATAGACAGCTCTGATTATTTTACAGTAACAGGTGTTATAAAAAATCTGCCAAACAATACAAGCTTCAATTTTGAATACCTTTTACCATGGTCATACATGAAAAAACTTGGCCAGGATGATGAATATTGGGATAATAATTCTGTACAGAGTTATGTGTTATTAAAACCAGGAGTGAGACAAGATGATTTTGATAAAAAGATAAGAGATATAACCATCAACCATACAAAAGGAAACGCAGACCCTTCAACAACACAGGTGTTTACGCAGTTGTTGAAAGACCGGTGGTTATATTCCAAATCAGAGAATGGTAAATATGTAGGTGGCCGGATAGAAACAGTAAAACTTTTTTCAATCATTGCAGCACTGATACTGTTGATTGCCTGTATCAATTTCATGAATTTAAGCACAGCCCGCAGTGAAAAAAGAGGAAAGGAAGTAGGCATTCGTAAAGTAGTTGGTGCAAGGAAATCTTTATTAATCACACAGTTTATTGGCGAGAGTATTTTTTTGTCATTTATCGCATTTGTTTTAGCAATTGGAATAGTAGAACTCAGCCTTCCTGCTTTCAATAACCTGGTTGATAAAAAATTATTTATTGATTTTGATAATGCATATTATTGGTTGTTTGCTTTAGGGTTTGTTTTGTTTTCAGGTGTATTAGCCGGCAGTTACCCTGCGTTTTATTTGTCTGCTTTTAAACCTGTGAAAGTTTTAAAAGGGACATTTAAAACAACCAATGCTTTGGTTACACCAAGAAAAATCCTTGTTGTGGTGCAGTTCACTTTTGCAATTGCATTTATTATTTGTACAATCATTGTAGAAAAACAGATTAACCATGCTCAATCACGTGATGCGGGTTATGTGCGGGATAAACTCGTTTATACTTTTATACAGGGTGATATAGATAAACACTATGATATGATAAGAAAAGATTTAATCAGCAGTGGTGCAGCAGTATCAGTTACAAAATCAATGAGCCCAATTACAGAAAGATACAGCGATGGTTGGGGATGGAAATGGGATGGTTCAACAGAAGCTGATAATAAAACTGATTTTATCCGCATGTCATCTGATGCTGATTTTTCAAAAACATTGGGCACAAAAATTTTACAGGGCAGGGATATTGATATTTACAAATACCCGACTGATTCTACAGCAATGTTGCTTAATGAAACTGCAGTGAAAGTGATGCATTTAAAAAATCCTGTTGGTTCAATCGTTTATGCTGATGGTTCACAATGGCATGTTGTGGGTGTGCTGAAAGATTTTATTTATGAATCACCCTTTCAGAAAATACAACAACTTGCAGTCTTTGGTCCGAAGTCATGGTTTAGTGTTATACATTTTAAGCTAAATCCAGCTTACTCTACTCAAAAAGATTTGCAGCTTGCAACTGAAGTTTTCCAGAAATATAATCCTCAATATCCTGCCAGTTTCAATTTCGTAGATGAAGCGTATGCAAAAAAATTCCAGGATGAAAAACGTACCGGAATGTTAGCTGCATTATTTGCAGGGTTAACTATTTTCATTTCATGTTTAGGTTTATTTGGGCTTGCAACATATATGGCAGAAAACCGCATTAAAGAAATCGGTGTAAGAAAAGTTTTAGGGGCTTCAGTATTCAATATAACAAGTTTGTTGTCCAGGGATTTCCTGAAGCTCGTAATTATTTCATTGATTATTGCAACGCCGATAGCATGGTGGGCAATGAATATTTGGTTGGAAAGTTATCTATACCGTATTACCATTCAATGGTGGGTATTTGCTATAGCAGGTGGCATTTCTATTATTATTGCAATGCTCGCAATAAGTTGCCAGGCAATAAAAGCAGCGATTGCTAACCCTGCGAAAAGCCTTAGAACTGAATAAAATTTTTCAATACCCTCTTTAGAAAATTATTATTCCGAAAATATTGCTGCATTATAACAAAAAATAGTTGTACCAATCTGTGAGTTATTGTATGCTTGCCAAAAATTGTCTGAACATCCTCGCAACAAAATTTATTGGTTGATTTCTTTTAATTTTTTTATTGCTTTCTGTGTAACCTTGAAAAAAAAGATTTCAATTCCTGCTATTACTTTCATTGATGAAAAAATTTAGTGGACAACTTAAGTTGCTCTATTATTAATAGAAGATGGATATTTATAACTGGATATATGGCAGAAATAAACCTTTACCAGGAATCATCTTCCTGTCATTTTCGGTTTTTATTTTATTTTTAAAACGCCTGATTTCACTGAAAATTGATGAATTGATTTTTAGCGTTTATTTTCGCAGAATTAAGATTGGCAATCAATCCAACTAAAAAAAATAATTATGGCATACGATGTAGTAGTTATCGGAAGCGGGCCTGGTGGATACCCGGCTGCCATCCGCGCCTCACAGTTAGGTTTTAAAGTAGCTATCATAGAAAAAGAAAGCCTTGGCGGCATTTGCCTGAACTGGGGTTGCATACCCACAAAAGCTTTATTAAAAAGCGCCCAGGTTTTTGATTACATGAAGCACAGCGCTAATTATGGTTTATCAGCAACAGATGTAAAGCCTGATTTTGATGCTGTGGTAAAACGTAGCAGGGGAGTAGCAGATAAAATGAGTAAGGGCGTTGCATTCCTGATGCGGAAAAACAAAATTGATGTTATCATGGGTTATGCAAAAATTTCAGGTAAAGGGAAAATTGAAGTAACCGATGCTGCCAATAAAAAACAAACTGTTGAAGCAAAATATATCGTTGTAGCAACGGGTGGCCGTAGCCGTGAATTGCCTAACCTGAAACAGGATGGTAAAAAAATTATCGGTTATCGGGAAGCGCTTGTTTTACCTCAACAACCTAAGAGTATGATAATCGTAGGTAGTGGCGCTATTGGTTCTGAATTTGCATATTTCTACAACAGCCTTGGCACAAAAGTTACTATCGTTGAATTTATGCCGAGGATTGTGCCGGTAGAAGATGAAGAGGTTTCAAAAGAACTGGAAAAACAATATAAAAAACAGGGAATTGAAATCATGACCAATGCTTCTGTTGAGAAAGCTGATATTGCCGGTGCAGGTGTTAGGGCTACTGTAAAAAAACAGGATGGAAGTACTGTAACACTTGAAGCAGATATTTTGTTGAGCGCTGTGGGTGTAGTGGCTAATGTTGAAAATATCGGTCTTGAAACTGTGGGTATTAAAACAGAAAGAGGCAAAATCGTTACTGATAAATATCTACAAACTAATGTGCCCGGCTTTTATGCTATTGGTGATTGCACACCTAACCAGGCTTTGGCACATAAAGCAAGCCGTGAGGGCATAGTTGCTGCTGAACATATTGCATATACAGAAAAGAAATCAACTCACCTTCCAGAGCCATTGGATTATGGCAATATACCGGGATGTACTTATTGCATACCGGAAGTTTCAAGTGTGGGTATGACTGAAAAAGCTGCTAAAGAAGCAGGATACAATATTAAAGTGGGTAAGTTTCCTTTCATGGCAAGTGGTAAGGCCACTGCAGCAGGCGCTACTGAAGGTTTTGTGAAAGTGATTTATGATGCAAAATATGGAGAACTCCTCGGCGCCCACATGATTGGATATAATGTTACTGAATTAATAGCTGAAGCTGTTGTAGCCCGTAAGCTGGAGACAACAGGTCATGAAATATTAACCGCTGTTCACCCGCATCCTACAATGAGTGAGGCAGTGAAAGAAGCAACGGCTATAGCTTATGGTGAAGCAACAGATATTTAGAATTCAGAAAATAGTAAATATTTTTTTGGAAAGAAAATCTTCGACAAAAAATTCCATTAAAATATGTTATGAAAAGAAGCCCCGGTTGAATGGGGCTTCTTCAATTGTATGAATGCAGGAATGGTTTATTTTTAATTTGCCCCGGTTATTTTTTTGCTTTTGTTTTCAATGAAAGCACTGAACTTTATTGTATGAAATGTGTATTTTCTTTTTTGCTTTTGTTTCTTGGTATGTCAACATTTGCACAACAGGAAAAATTATTGTTGATGATAAGGGATCAGGCTGTATTTATAAATCCCGACCGGGATAACATGAAAAATGTATTTGCTATCAATCCTTCAAATTATTCTGATAATGACTCATTGATAATCCGGATAAAAACAGATTCACTTATCTATGGATGGAACAGAAGTTTTTTTATCTATGACAGCAATGGTGTATCTGTTTTGGATTTTATTCAACTTGATAATAAAGCTTACAAAATATATTTTGATGAGTTGAAGAAATTACTTGTTCCACAACAGACGTATTACATTTATTCTTCAGCTATTCCATCTAACCCTCAGCAGGCGATGCTGGTAAAACCCGGAAAAAAATTAGTTTGTGCTATCAAAATCCTGAAGCCAGCATCCTTTTGAAAAACATACCAGTGTTGCTCAACAATTCTGAAAAAGATTCGTGTAGTGAAAAGGGCTTTTCATCAATTTGCCCGCCATATTCGACAAACAAAACTTTGAACTGAACAGTTAGTTCGTCTTTATCCACAAGCCAGGCAGTGCCATGTACTGTGATATTAAATGGCAAGCCTTTTTTATGGAAAAAAAGTTCTGCTGCAAATACATTCCAGTTTTGTTCCAGCAATGGCAGATGTGCTGAAGTGAATTGCAGGATGTTGTCATTGATAAGCTCTACTTTTTGTGTCAGGCTTACAGGAACGCGTTTGCCGGACGAATCTAAACTGTAAAAAACAGCATTATCAAATGTTGCAATTTTGTCAAGGTTGTTGTTGGGTAAATTGTGTATCATACGTCTATTTTTTAAGGACAAATGTTTTTTCTTATTTGCTGCATAATTTTTATTTAATGTTTTTCATATTTTTTAAAACAAAGATTATGCCTGCTCTTATTAGTGTTTTTCTATTTATTAGCCAAGATAGTCGGTAATTTAAAACAAAATGAAACATTTTCAGCAAACAATTTATTTTTTTTTGTCAACGCATAGTAAACCCTATTTTTATACCCTTCTTATTAACATTGTATATAACGCTGTCAATATTATGGCAGCGTTATTTTATTTTAGGCAATGAAAAAAGTGCACCGGTATAATGTCAGTCTTCAATGGACAGGTAATAATGGCAAAGGCACCAGTGCCTATAATGTTTACAGCCGCAATCATACAATCATCGTAAATGGGAAACCTGAAATTGTAGCAACATCTGATCCTTCATTTCTCGGAGATATTGAAAGGTACAACCCGGAAGAATTATTAGTAGCTTCGATATCTTCCTGTCATTTGCTTTGGTACCTCCACCTGTGTTCTGAAGCAGGTGTTATTGTTACAGCTTATACTGATCGTGCAATTGGCACCATGCGTGAAACTGAAAAAGGTAGTGGATATTTTGAAGAAGTTGTATTGTATCCACATGTATTTGTTTCGCACACATCAATGATTGATACTGCCAATGCTTTACACAAGAAGGCAAATGAATTTTGTTTTATTGCCAACTCGGTCAATTTTCCGGTTCGTCATCAACCGACATGTGAAGTGTGTTAATTTCATTAAGATAGTTAAAAAAAATGTCTGGCTAAAATGATAAAACAAAAAAAATATTTTCTCTTATTGATTTCAATAATTACATGGATAGGGTTGATAGCACAATTTGGCTTAATGCTATCACACCGTGAGTTATCACTTGCAGAATCAATCATCCGTTTTTTTAGTTATTTCACAATTCTTACCAACCTCCTGGTAGCAATTACATCTACTATTTTATTGATGAATAAAAAATCTGCAGCATTTAATTTTTTTTCTGCTCCATCAATACTAACTGCAATTACTGTTTATATAGTTATTGTTGGAATTATTTTCAATATTTTATTAAGACCTATTTTGAATATGCAATTTGCTGCAACACTGGTGTCAGATATTTTACATGTTATAACTCCAGCTCTGTTTTTAATTTTCTGGCTGATGTTTGTTCCTAAAAATGGCTTACAAATGAAATCAGTTTTTGGTTGGTTGATATATCCTGTTTTGTACATGATATATACTTTAATCCATGGGGCATTAACACATTTTTATCCTTATCCTTTTATTGATATCAACCGGTTAGGTTATGAATAAGGTTTGATAAACGGCTTGCTTGTACTCTGCACTTTTTTATTGGTTTCTTTATTATTTGTAGGATTGGGGAAAAAGCAATTGAAAACTATTTCGTGATAAAATGTTTTCTGCTATAAAATATTTGAATCAATGCATATTTATTGTTGGAACGAATGTTATGCGTTTAAGAAGTATTTAATTGTTAATTCATAATTGCTAACCCGTAATTCGTAATTATAAATTCGTAATTGATTTAAAAATCTTCTCTCAACATCTTCACTGTATTTGAAATTTCCTGTATCGCAAAATCAATTTCTTCATCTGTTGTAAAACGGCCTAAAGCAAAACGCAACGATGCATTAGCCAATGCATCATCGAGGCACATTGCTTTTAAAACATAAGAAGGTTCAGGCAGTGCAGAAGTGCATGCAGAGCCAGAAGAAACAGCCAGCTTACTATTGATGCGCATCATGATATTATTGGCTGTTGTGCCTTTAAAAGAAAGATTGGTAACGTGTGGTAGCCGGTGTTGAAGGTTGCCGTTTACAGTAGCATCTGTTTGATCAATAAGCACTTTTTCAAGTCTGTTTCTCATTGCCTCTAATCTTTTTGATTCATCCGGCATTTCTTTCTCACACAACTCACACGCTTTTCCAAAGCCAACAATCGCAGGGACGTTTAATGTGCCACTGCGCTTGTTTCTTTCATGGCCACCACCATCCATTTGTGCTGTCAAAGTAACCCGCGGTTTTTTTCTGCTTACATACAAAACACCAACACCTTTAGGCCCATACATTTTATGTGCTGAAATTGATAACAGGTCAATACCATCATTAATAACATCCACATTTATTTTCCCCACTGCCTGGGCAGCATCGCAAAAAAATAAAACACCAGCTTCTCTTGCAATTGCGCTGATTGCTTGTATGGGTTGTATCACTCCGGTTTCGTTATTCGCATACATCACAGCAATTAAAACAGTTGAAGGCAGAATATTTTTTTTGAGCTCATCCAGGTCTATCAATCCATCACTATTTACCTGGAGGTAAGTTACACTGCCTCCTTTTTTTTCTATATGCCTGCAACTGTCTAATACAGCTTTATGCTCTGTTGCAACAGTAACGATATGATTGCCTTTAGCAGCATAGTTTTCAAAGACGCCTTTGATGGCAAGGTTGTCACTTTCTGTAGCGCCGGAAGTAAAAACAATTTCTGTTGCATCTGCATGTATCAATGATGCTACTTGTTTTCTCGCAATATCAACTGCTTCTTCCGCCATCCATCCAAAACTATGTGTATGGCTTGCAGCATTGCCATAGTGTTGTGAAAAATAGGGGAGCATTGCTTCTACCACCCGCGGGTCGCAACAGGTAGTAGCATTGTTATCTAAATAGACCGGAAGTCGCAGCATTATTGTTTTATTTGATGATAATTGTTCTCTTTACAATTATTTATTTTTTTCTTTTAACATCCGCACTACAATTTTATCTATAGGTAGTGATACCGTTTCTTCACTTAACTCATCCCACTTCACCCACCGCAATGATTCGCTTTGGCCATTGGGGTCTGCAACCTGGCAGGGTTCGAAATCAAAAACTTTTGTTTTTATCCTTAATCTTTCCAGATGCCCGGCGTGTACAAAATAATAAATCGAAACTATCTGGTCATTGTAATTAAAAGCAGATTGCTGGAAATAATCTGTTGTATAAATGTGATCGCCCACTACCACATCAAGTCCGGTCTCTTCTTTAAATTCACGTTTCACACAATCCCTGGTGCCTTCGCCAAACTCCATACCACCACCCGGGAATTTGGTAAAATAATCTCCCCTGATATATTCGTCACTCACCAGGATGCGCCTGCTATCGTCAATTAAAATTCCATACACCCGTATAGTAAACCTGTTAATCATACCGCAAAATTACGATACATAATTTCTGCAAGCCAAATGAAGAAGTTGATGATGTAGCCGGCTAAGGATGTCTGTTCAGCTTTTCTTGCGTCGCACACTGCAACAGTTGGTTTTTCAATCAACTCTGGTTCGCTGTTCAAACATGTTTATTAATTCTAAACAACCTGTTTGATTAATACTCAAAATTGATTTTTTGAAATAGAAAATATATTGCTGCAATAAAATAGTATTATTATTTCAACGGGTACGAACGGACATGTTCGAATACATAATTTTTATTCATTTTAAGACTATCCAGAAATGATTTTAACTCATCCCTCTCTGTTTTTTCCCTGAACATTTCATCGTGTAGCAGAACAACAATATTTCCAGGAGTAAATGTGGTGCCTTTTTGTAACCGGCTGTTAACTTCATTCAACATAGAGCTTACACTTTGAATTGGTTTACCGGTCTTGCTATTATGCCTCCATTCCATATCCCATCCAAATATCTGGTAACCATTTGCAGCAATCAGGTTTGCTGATGCTTCACCACTGGAATCAAAATAATCTCTTTTGCGGTCGCCTACCCGCCATATATTCCTGCCAGGTAAACGGACTATTTTATATTTCAATCCCAAAGTGTCCTGGTTTCTGATGATATCATTCAGCACATTCTGGGGGTCGCTATAAAATCTTTTGTATTTATTATTGGCATGGGTGTAGCTATGGTTATATATTTCAACATAAGGGTTTTGGTTATACATCTGGAAATAACTTCTCATCCTGTTGCTCAGCTTCATATTATAACTTACAGCAAATACATTTATTTTTATTTTTTCAGCCCAAGCTAAGCTGTCAATATATTCACTTCCATTCAGAGGGCCATCATCAAAAGTGAGATATATGTATTTTAAAGAATCATTCAATGGTTTTTCAACCACTGTAGAATCATTCTTTGCTTCAGATATTACTTCTGATTTTGTAGTCTCAGGTGCAGGCTGTTTGCCAGAGCAGGAAGTTCCAGTTACCAGAACTACTAAACTTAAGATCCAGGATATTTGCGGTTTCATGATGCAGCTATAATTGGCTGAAAGACTTTATTTCAATAAAATGGTTTAGCGAAGTTGAAACTTTCTTTTTTATGGAAAAATGGATTTAGAAATAATTTCACAATTGACAGCCATCATTATCATAAATGCAAGGTGAAAATTTGTCTTTTAAACTTGAATTGGTAGGAGGAGAAATGTTGAGGAATAAATTGATGATATGAACCATACTGAATCTGGTTTGATAGTATTGGCTTTTTTATTTGTATTCCTGGTTGTACGATAGCTGGGAAAATGTTATACTTATACTATGAAAGTCCTGGTTTTAATATAGAGTAAAACTAACCTTAAATTATTTTCTATACTTTCAATTCTTTTATTAAATATCCAAATTACAAGACCTATCAACACTATTGCCAATGCAATAACCAGGATGATAACAAAGAATTTTTTGAAACAGGCAGGATGATTTTTCCATATTCTATTTGATATAAAATTCATAAAAATAAATTTTGATATATATATTTTTGATCTGTGCAAGACAATGATACCTGACGAATCATTAAAAGTCAGATCAATCATAGTATATCATTTTTTAGTTCACACCATCTCAGATTTCCTGGAAGAAAAGCCGGAAATTAACTTTCACATGATCTTTTGTACAAATCAATCCCCCCATGCATTTTGGCGCCTTTAAATTAAAATCTGAAAAAGAAAAAATATAACTTCCATTCACCTGTATTTGGTTCCCCGGTAAATCAGTTACCTGGTAATTAATCTCAATTCTTTTTGTAACATGTGCTAATTCAATATCAACCATTCCATTTATCAACTGGTCTTTACAACTGGCAGGAATCTGGTCTATTGTCTGGAAAATAATTTTCAGATCCGGATATACATCCGCTTTTAAAGTATTTCTGAAATTGTTTGTTATAAGCCTGTTGTGACAATCAAACTTATTGAGATCAATGGTGAGATAACTGTTGGTGAAATTTAATTTATTGGTGATTTCATTTTTAGTACAAATAAGTGTATCAGGTTTCAGGTACTCAGTGACATCACATTGAAAATCGTTGATGTTTGTTTCACCCTGTATATTTATTGAACTGTTTTTTTCAATCACCCATTTTTTAATAGAATTTCCCTCTTTATTATCCTTTAAAAAATCTTTATGTGAAATAATCAGGCTGCTTAATATTAAAAATATATAACGCATAGTTTCAACAGTTATGATTAATTAAAAATGTTTGAAACAAAGCCTGGCTGATTAGCCAGGCCCTCATAAGCATCAAAAGCCTACAATAGCTTCAATTACATATCCATGAAACCTGCCACCAGCCCTGTAATCTGCTGACGGAAAATTTTTATATCTCTGATCCACATATTCTGTTTTTAAAAGAATATTATTTGTTATGAACCATCCTGCAGCAAATGCAACCCTGTTGATAGTTATATCACCATCATAAATTATTGGCCCTGCGCCAGTGCCCCAGGCGTTGTCTGCTAATGCAGCCTTTACTGTATTATATCTGGCGCCTATAAATAGATTTTCATTTTTTCCAAACCTGTAAACTCCATCAATTGCAAATTGTTTGGCTGTTCGAGAAGATGTCTCTTTCCCGGTCCTGCCGGAAGCAGTCTCATAAGTGCTAAAAAATTCAAGGCCACCGGTTTTCAAAAAACCATTGAACATAAATGCATTTACTTTTTTACCAAAACCTGGGTTGAAACGGCCTGAAAATGCGAGAGGTGTTCCTATATCTGAAAAATTATTTGGGTTAATAGAATTTTCTTCCATTACAAACTGGTAATTGGATCCTGAGCGGTCACCACCAAATAAAGTATTGCCGCCACCAAGATATTGATCGCTGAATGCATTGCTGCCACAACTTTGATTGCCATAATAAGAAGCTGAAACACGTAACCGGATAGCATCATTCAGTTGTTTATCAAAACCGGCTTTTAATATCAATGATGGATCCTTATGAAAATCACCGTCAACGTTTGTTAATTTATCTAAAGAATCCACATTGCCTTCAGACATGCCACTTGTAAGGCTTACCATACCGAAGAGCCCATTTTTCTGAACAAACACTTCGCCACCAATTTCATTGGCATATTCATCCATAATATTACCTTCCATGAATGGGTTATACAAGGCCTGGCCACCATCAGACCGGCGAAAATGTTCATCACCGTAGTCCACTTCAAAATGACCGACTTTAATTGTTGTTACTTTCATTAAGTCTGTCCAGAACTTTCCCTTGAATGGTAATTTGTCAAATTGAATATAGCCACCTTCTATCCATGTGGAATTGTGATGTTTTGAAGAGAGATAAGAAGTAAGATTTAACCTGATGCCATCTGCTAATTGAACATCCATATAAAGATTTGCCTGCGCTGTCTGAAAACCTGGGGTAATTACTTTTAATTTATTGCCAGGTGTTGAAACATAATTTTCGTACGAACCAACTTCGTTATTTAATGCATCAGGATTTTCATGTTTCAGGTTTTGATATTGCTGGGTAAAACCTGCACCAAAGCGAATCCTCATCCCTTTATATGGAATTGTATCTTCCTCTTTGGTGGTTTCAAAAACATTGATTCCGGATTTGTCGTAAGGTCTCCAGTAAGATGGGCGCAGATAAGAAAATTTTCCACTCTGTGAGAATGCGACAATTGGGAAAGCTAACAGAATTGCAAAGGTTATTTTGTAAAAACTTAAGTGATAAGATTTCATGGCAATTAAATTTTATGGTTTATTTATTTATTGAGGATTACGTTATAGTTTACTGTTACTTCGTCACCTACTTTAACTGTACCAAACATCAGTGTTGGCCGCTCTACATTATATTCACTCATTTTGATTTTAAATGAACCTGTAGTGTTGATGCTCAGATCTCCAGGATTTACTTTTGCAACACTTACTAATTGTACATCTTTTGTAACACCGGAAATGGCAAGGTTGCCTGTGGCATTTATCAGGTAAGTGTTAGGCCCATTGGAACGGACATTCGCAGAAATACACTTAAAACTTATTTGTGGAAACTTTGAAGTATGTAATGCTTTGTAAGCATTTTTATCCATTCCCGAATGCTCGCTTTTTATGCTTTCGGCGGATAAAATAAATGAGAGTGAAGATAGTTTGGTGAGGTTTGCACCATCAAAATTAAATGATGCATTGCAGTTAGCTTTATTCGAAATCATGCTCCAGTCATGCAAAGTAGATGTTCCGGCTATCTCAATTTTTGTTGAAGTGGCATTATAAGATACCTGGGCATTTGCAATTATATATACAGCAAATGCAAGAGTAATTGTGATGATAAATTTTTTCATATTCAATTGTTTTGTTTAAAAAAATGGTTTAAAAAAATTATTGGTACGAAAGAAATATTGCATTCAGATGATGGTAAAGGCAAGATAGAAAGTGGGGGTAAGTGTTTCCAAGTTTTAGCAATGACAATATCGGGACAGGGGTGTGGACAAATAAGGGACAAGCTGCTTAACGCAGTGATGAGCATTGTGTTATTACAAGAGAAGCTTTAATGGTAGTGCCTACATATTTTCTAAAATATCCTCAATATTTGTTTCAGGTTCAAGATTGAAACGTTGCCTGAGCCGTTGTTTTGTTTTATTCACACTGTTGGGTGAGATGCCAAGCATAGATGCCATTTGCCTTGTGCTGAGATGCAAACAAATGAGTGCGGCCATCCGTTGTTCTGCGACAGTAATATTGCTTGCAGTTTTGATAATCTTTGAAAAAAAGTCAGGGCGAATTTTTTCGAAAAGCAATTTAAATTTCTCCCAATCGGCTTCAGTCAAAATTGATTGATGAGAAAGTTCATTCATGATCTCCTGCTGTTCTGCAGTAATCGTTTTATTATTGAGTTGTTGTTCCAGCTTTTCAATAATGGTTGTTTTTTCAATGATGTTTTGAGTAAATAATTGCATTTGTTCTTTTGCCGCATTGATTTCAGTTTCCGCAGCTGCTTTTTGCTGCAAAACCATTTGTTGCTGGTATTTTATTTTTTGTCTTTGGTTCATTACGATTAGAACTGCAATAAAAGCAAGTATTATTATTGCTGCAATAATAAAATTGCGTTGCAAAGCTGCTTTGTCTTCTTCTTTTTGCAGGTTTTTTATTACTAAAATATTTTGCAGATTATTCAGCTTGATTTGAGAAATTTCCAACCTGCTGCTGGCAACAGCATTTTCTGTCGAGTCATAATTCTGAATATAAAGTTGTGCATATTTATAAGCGCTGTCATTTTTTCCAAGGGCCCGATATACTTCTGAAGTTGTATAGTACAGGTTTTGATAGTAACCTGGGAAAATCTTTTTTGAAAGTAATTGCATTGCTTCCTTTACCTGTATTAAAGCACTGTCTTTTTTACCTTGTAATAAATTAATCCTTGCCACCCATTGCAAAGAATTAGCGGCATTGTCCCATTCCCTGTATTTTTTACTGGTGAGATAGTCGAATGTCAATAAAGTTTTTGCAATGTCATACTTTCTTTCAATGAAATATATCTGTCCCCTGTTGCCGGAAATAATTCCTTTCCATACCAGGCTATTCGTTTCATCAGAAATTTGTGTTGCTTTTCCATAATAATAAAATGCTGAATCATATTCCTTCAATTTTTGCCAGCAAAGTGCAACAGTATTCCATCTGCTCATTACCTCTTTCTTACTGGTGATGGATGTATCTTGGGTGGCTTCAATGGACTTTTTATTATAATAAATGCTCTTTTTATAATCACGAGTATGGTAAAAGATTTCACCTAATAAAAAGTTTTCAAAAGGCCCTTTCTTTACCCCTTTTCCTTCCCATATCTCCATGGCATTTAAACAATACATTGCTGCAGGTGCTATATCACCAGCTGCATACATAGTCTGACCATAATTCCAGCTTACTTCTGCAATCACCAACGGCTTATTTATTTCATAAGAGAGTGTAAGTGCCTGTTGAAATAGTTGAACTACTGCCTTCTTTGCTTTCCAATGCTGTGTATTCCATAACCATAATGCCTTCACTATTTTGAAATGAAGCTCAAAATACTTGTTATCAGGATCTCCTTTTTTTTCTAATTCATTTAAAGTTGCATATGCTGAGAAAGGCTCAGATTTTCTGAGTGCATTAATAATTTCTTCAATATTTTTTTGAATAAGAGTATCCTTTACTTTTAAATATTTAACCCAGTTATCAGGCGTATTGATATTAGTTTGGGCAATACATAGAAAAGATGTTTGGATAAAAAAAAGAGTGATTAAAAGTCTTCCAAAAGACTTTATAAAGGGATAAGCAGACATTTCTCTATCAGTAAATTTCACAGGTGAAAAATAATGATTCTTCTGCATGATCAATTTATTGAAAAGTTTCCAGGTACACTTAAATGATTAATAAAAACCAAGGTTTGCAGATTCAACTTGCAAAAACAACAGTTAATTCATCAAGACTAAAATTAGCAAATAAAAATTGAAATGGTTGTTAGATGGTCAGAAAAGTTCTCTTTTGGCTTTATATATGTCGCATGGATGGTACAGTATTTTTTTTATATCATTGATTAAAGAAGAAGTGATGGAGAAAAATTTAGATGGAGTATCAATTACACATTTATTTTGAAGCCAGATGGTTTGAAATGACTTACATAACAGGAAGCAAGACTGCAAAATCCAATAATCTCCTTTTCAGGCTTTAAATAAATAACCGCATTATGTATGCTTTTGTACCAATATTATCTTTAATGTCAATTGTGAAAATGCTAAGTAAAAATTTTTCCCTACATCCTCTCCGGAACCTTTATTCCCATTAGATGCATCCCGGTCTTAATAATATTTGCTGTTTGCCCTGCAATCTTTAAACGTAATTGTTTTTTCTCTTCTGTTTCTGCTGATGCAATTGAAAGTTCAGTGTAAAATGAACTGAATGATTTTGCAAGCTCATAAATGTATAAAGCAATTTTTGATGGGTCATTTAGTGCAGCAGCTTCTTCAATGACAGATGGAAACTGTTCTGCAAGGACAATAAGGTTTTTTTCAAGTGGGAGCAATTGGCTGTGTTGAATATTTTGTATTGTACTATCAGTATCTGAAAAAGATTCAACATTTGTTTTTCTCAGCACACTCTTAATTCTTGCATAAGTGTATTGAATGAATGGTCCTGTGAAACCATGAAAGTCTATACTTTCTTCCGGGTTGAAAATCATTTTTCTTTTCGGGTCCACCCGCAATAGGAAAAACTTCAAAGCGCCGAGCCCGATTGTTTCATACAATTCTTTTAACTCATCTGCAGTGAAATCTTTGACTTTGCCCAGCTCTTCAGTTTTTTGTTTTGCAATACTGACCATTTCTTCTACAATATCATCAGCGTCCACCACAGTTCCTTCCCTGCTTTTCATTTTACCACTCGGCAATTCCACCATGCCATAACTTAAATGATAAATTGCATTTGCATAAGGCAGGCCTAATTTTTCACATATAAGTTTTAAAACTTTAAAATGATAGTTTTGCTCATCGCCCACCACATAGATGCTTTCATCAATTTTGTATTCTTCATATTTATCAACAGCAAGGCCAATGTCCTGTGTAATATATACTGCTGTCCCGTCTTTACGGCGTACAATTTTTTTATCCAACCCATCACCTGTAAGGTCAATCCAGACACTGCCATCATCATCTTTGTAGAACACACCTTTTTGCAAACCTCTTTCCACTAAATTTTTTCCGAGGATGTAGGTCTTGCTTTCATAATATATTTTATCGAAGTCTGCGTCAATGCGACGATACGTTGCATCAAAGCCTTCATAAACCCAACTGTTCATTGTTTCCCACAACTGAATTACATCCGGTTTGCCTGCTTCCCAATCCACCAACATCTGCTGTGCTGCTTTCATTATCGGCGCTTCTTTTTCTGCTATTTCCTTACTGCTACCTTGCGATATTAATTGCTCAACTTCTTCTTTATATGCATCATTAAACTTCACATAATAATCACCAACAAAGTGATCGCCTTTGGTATTTGTTGATTTTGGTGTGGCGCCATTGGCAAACATTTTCCAGGCAAGCATGCTTTTGCAGATATGGATACCGCGGTCATTTACAATACAGGTTTTTATTACATCATTGCCGGTTTGCTTTGCCATTTCTGCAGCGCTCCATCCTAAGAAAATATTTCTCAGGTGCCCCAGGTGCAGCGGTTTATTGGTATTGGGTGATGCGTATTCCACCATTATTTTTTTATGACTGATTTCCTGCCTGCCAAAATTTTCATTGTTATAATTTTTCTGAAGGAAATCAATCCAGTAATTATCGCTGATAACAATGTTTAAAAATCCTTTTATCAGATTGTATGATTGAAAAATCCCTTTATGGTTTTCCACCAGGTATTTTCCCAATTCATTTCCCAATGCATCGGGTGATTTTTTTAAAGGTTTCAATAATGCAAATAATACTACAGTATAATCGCCTTCAAACTCTGGTTTGGTAAGGTTTACAGTTATTGCCGGCTCATCAATTGATGTGACATATAATGTCTCAATTGCCTGTTTTGTTTTTAGTTTAATGTCTTTTAATATGCTCATAAAAATGAATAGGGCTGCAAAAATACAACTACAGGCTTGCAAAATCTTCCTTAAATATCCCGGCAGGAATACAGATGGTGTAATTACGGTTAACTTCGCAGCCGCTATGCACAAACTGCACCTTTTTTTACGAAAGGCTATTTTAAAAATAGTTGATTTGTTTTACCCTTTGTTCAGGCGGTTTATGCCTTTACAAACATACAGGTATGCAGCTTGTGGTGGCGCCAATATGATCCTGGATATTGTTGTTTTCACTTATGTAAATACATATTTGTTGCAGCAACAAGTGGTTTATATTGGGCCGCTTGCATTCAAATCTTATGTGGTAGCTTTTGTTGTTTCGTTTTGCCTCACATTCCCTGTGGGTTTTTATTTAAGCCGGTATGTGGTGTGGCAGGAAACCGAAACTAAAAAGAGAATCCAGGCTTTCAGGTATTTTATTATTGTTGCAGCCTGTATTGGTTTAAACTATATCCTCTTAAATTTCTTTATACTTGAGTTGCATTGGTGGCCACTTGTCTCCAAACTGGTAACAACTGTTTTTGTTGTCTTGTTTAGTTATATAACTCAAAGAAATTTTTCTTTCAGGGCAGTGAAACCAAAAAAAAATGCATCACCTGAAAATGAATCTTAGACTTTCTGTAATTAGCGCCAATATTTGATGAGAAATATTGCAAAATAAAAAGTAAATACTTCTGTTGTCATTTTGTTTTTCATGCTTAATTTTTTTCTGGTAAAATTATCTTTAACCAGATAAGATTTATTTTTTCCAGTCAGACGCTAATAAAGAATAAATATGTGAGTCAAGAAAAACGCTATTAAAAAAATAGTTTTCTCTAAATTTTGCTTCGAGTAGAAATTTATTTTTTTCTAAAATTTTTGCTGAAGCAATATTCAGCGGATTGATATTCGCTTCCACTGAGTGTAAATGCATAGTATTAAATCCATAATCAAGCACAACTTCAATAGCTTCCTGCATCAACCCCTGCCTTTGAAAATCCGGATGCAGCATATAACCAATTTCAGCCCTGTAATTTTCTTTTTGCATTCTCCAGAAACCGATAGCACCGATGAGTTTGTTGTCATTTTTTAAAGTGATACCCCAGGAGATACCTTCATTTTTTTCCAATGCAGCAGTTATAGTTTGAATATGTTGCAAAGCTTCCGGTTTTGTTTTTGCAGGGGGCCTGTCAATATATTTCATAACAACTTCATTGGAGCGGAGCTGCCATATTTCCATTATATCATCATCAGTTATTTTACGAAGTGATAACCTCCCGGTTTTCAAAACAGGAAAAGGATGAAAATTTACCTCCAGCATATTCTTTGATTAAGTTGTGCAAAATAGATATTTGTTTGCATTAAGCTGGCGTTAAAAACTTTTTGAACAATGAATGTTGTTAGTGTAAAATTTTTGAAACTGCATGTATTGATTCACTAAAGCCTTGTAATAATTACCTTCACGTAAAAAAGTAAAGACAAAATATTATTAATGATAAAATTTTGGATGTGTTTTTCATAAGAGGTTAAATATTTTTTTGAAACATGCACCTATAAATTTTGAAACGAATAGAGTATAGTAAAATAAAAAGATAAACATGGATTTTGATTTTGATAAAGTAATCCCAAGGCAAAACACCAACTCTGTGAAATGGGATTTGTCAGCAGATAAAAATGTTTTACCGATGTGGGTTGCTGATATGGATTTTGCCACTGCACCTGCTATCACAGAAGCCCTTGCAATGCGGGTGTCTCACGGGATATTTGGATATACAATTACTCCTCCTACATTTTATGATGCTATAATCAGTTGGTGGCAATCAAGACATGCTTTCCCATTGCAAAAAGATTGGTTAATGCCTGTGCCGGGCGTATTGCCTGCATTATCTGTTATCATCAGGGCATTTGCAAAACAAGGTGATAAAATTATTGTTCAGTCGCCTGTGTATAACCACTTTTTTATTTCCATACAAAACTGCGGATGTGAGGCATTATGTAATAACCTTGTTTATGCCAATGGAAATTATTCAATGGATTTTGATGATCTCGAACAAAAAGCTGCAGACTCATCAGTAAAATTGATGTTGTTGTGCAATCCACATAATCCTGTTGGAAGAGTTTGGACTAAAGATGAATTATTAAAAGTGAAAGAAATCTGCACTCGGCACAATGTTTTAGTAATTTCTGATGAGATACATAGTGATATCGTATATGATGGTTTTAAACATATTCCTTTTGCGTCGCTTGATGAAAGTGCAACCAAGCATTCTATAACCTGTGCATCACCCAGCAAAACATTTAATCTTGCCGGCATACAGTCTGCATATATGATTTGTGCAAATGAAGATATCCGCAAAAAACTGGAATTAATTTTAAATGAACAAGACACTATTTTCCTTAATGCTTTTTCAGCAGAGGCATTGATAGCAGCTTATCGTCACGGGGTAGAATGGATGAATGAATTGAAACAATACTTATATGCCAATTATATTTTTCTCCTGGATTTTATTTCCCGTGAATTGCCGCAAATAAAAATTCTTCCATTGCAGGCAACCTATCTCGTTTGGATTGAGTGCAAAGCCTTGCATAAAACATCAGATGATATAGCTAATGCTTTATTGCAAAAGCACCAGTTGTGGGTAAACTCAGGTACGTTGTATGGTGCCAATGGTGAAGGATTTATCAGGTTAAATATTGCAACACCCCGTGTATTGTTGGAAAAAGGTTTGAATAAGCTGAAAGATTTTGTAAATAGTCAATAATAAGAAAAGGCGAGAATATGTTGGTGATTTCTTCCATTAAAGACTTTCAATTACAGTAAAAATTCGCCCTAACTTAGTTGGGTTGATTTGGAAATAGTAAATCTCATATTGTAAATGCGTCAATACCAAAAACGTTACCTCGCCATCCATCCGCCATCCACACACAGTATCGTGCCATTTACATAATCAGATGCCGGTGAAGCAAGAAATACAACAGGCCCTTTCATATCATCTGGGTTGCCCCACCTGCCAATAGGTATGCGCTCTATAATTGACTGATTTCTTACGGGGTCATTTCTCAAAGCCTCAGTATTGTTAGTAGCAATATAACCTGGTGCAATGCCATTGACACAAACACCTTTGCTGCCCCATTCATTCGCCAATGCACGCACCAGGCCTGCAACTGCTGATTTACTTGCAGTATAGCCGGGCACGTTGATGCCACCCTGGAAACTCAATAATGAACAGGTGAAAATTATTTTTCCGCCGCCATTTTCAATCATCTGTTTCCCTATTTCGCGTGCAAGGATGAATTGTGCATTGAGATTAATAGAAATTATTTTGTCCCAATATTCATCAGGATGTTCTGCTGCAGGTTTGCGTAAAATAGCGCCGGCATTATTGATGAGTATATCAATTTTTTTGTGCTCATTAATTATTGTTGTGATAAATGCATACAGCTCTTCCCTGTTTGAAAAATCCAGTTTGTGTTGAAAAAATTTGTGACCGGTTTTTTCTATTGCTTCTCTTGTTGCATCCATATTTCCTGTATGCGCAGTTCCGATTATATCAGCGCCGGCATCAGCTAATGCAATCGCCATTGTTTTACCAATACCAGTATCACATCCTGTAACAACAGCGAGTTTCCCGGCCAACTGAAATTGTTGTAAAATATGCATTTGAAATATTTGATCTTATTGTATTGAAATAATGAGCGGATGTTGTAAACAATTTTGAAAATTATTTAAATATTGAAACCACACTGCAGCAGATGTTATCTTTCCAGCTTTATCCCAACAAGCGCCCTGGTAATAAGTAAACTCACTATTAAAAGAAATTGTTGTTGCTGCAAGTAAATGCACTTTATCAACCTGCATTTGAATGCCAGGAATATCTCCTTTGCCTGAGCTGTTTTCTATTGCACATCCCACACCAGTCGTGCCATCATCTCCATGTTGAGGTTCCCAGTAAGCCAATATTCCTTCCTTTTCATCAAGCAACATTTCTCCTGCCTCATTTCTTTTTGCAATGCCTATCGCAACTGGCATTGGAAGATTGTCATTTACTTCGTAACTCACTTCCCATTTGTTCAATTGCGAACCTGCATCAATCGAAATTGTCTTGGTGCATTTTACTATTCTTCCTGCTACATTCCATTCATCATAACTCAGTTGAAATGTTGAACGCAATGGACCATTATCCAATATTTTCCAGTGCCTGTAATTTTTAGGATACCAGATTGTATCATTGATGAAAGGTGCAACATCACCTGCGCCAAGCGTTAAGCCTACATGATAATAATCCAATCCATCACCATGGTCTATGTGGTATTCACCAAGTTTGTATCTTTTGTTGAGTATCAAACTATCGGTTCTCTTCACCCACACATCTACGCCGTAAGCCATTTCTTCTGGTGAGTTTTCCAACGCTTTTCCATACATGCGAAATGCAATACGGTCATTTTCCCAGGCAAAGTCATCTTTGCGTTCCGGTACATACCTGCTATATGTTTTTGCTGCAACTGGTTGTGGTTTCCCTTTAACCAATGCTAATTTTACCGTTGCATTGGCATCAATATTTACCTGTACCAACAGATTTTGAATTTGTGAACTGCCTTTAGATTCTAACTGGTAGGGTAGTACTTTTTTTGTTGTTGCATTAATTATTTTAAAATTTTCATTTTCTGCAAAAGGAAAATCATGAATGACTTTATTCCAGGGAATAGAAACCAATTCTTTCCGTTGAATGGTCAATGGATTAGTAACATTAATTGTTTTTTGTTGTGCTATCACTGCATTAATGCAACAGGTTAATATAAAACAAAGCAATATTTTCTGCATGACAATTTTTTTTCAACATCAATTTTTTAAAACCAGCAATGGGATTTTATCTCAACTCATTTATTGCGCATTTATCCATATCATCATAATCAAGATTTTCACCAGCCATACCCCAGATAAAGCTATAGTTGGATGTGCCAGCGCCGGCATGAATGCTCCAGTTAGGAGATATCACTGCCTGCTCATTTTGCAACCAGATATGACGTGTTTCATCAGTGGTTCCCATGAAGTGGCAAACACTCTGTGATTCCTGTATTTCAAAATAAAAATATACTTCCATCCTGCGATCATGCGTATGTGGTGGCATAGTGTTCCATACACTACCTGATTTTAATTCAGTCAAACCAATTTGTAACTGGCAAATGGGTAACACCTGCGAAACGATAAGTTTATTGATTACCCTGTGGTTGGCTGTTGCAACAGAACCTGTTTCAACAACAATAATATCATTCTTAGAAATTTTTTTTGATGGATAGGTATGGTGTGCAGGAGCAGAGTTGAGATAAAATTTTGCAGGATGACCAGCATTAATAGAATGAAATCTTATTTCTTTTGTTCCTTTGCTTATATATAATGCCTCCTTAAAATCCAGGTCATAGTCAATGCTATCAGCAGTTACTTTTCCTTTACCTCCAACATTTATGATGCCAAGTTCCCTTCGTTCGAGGAAATAATTTGCTTTTAAAGCATCGGGCGTTGCCAATGTCAATGCTTCTGTTAACGGCATAGCACCACCTGCAATAAACCTGTCAAAGTAGGAGAGGGTTAAGTAAATGGAATCTGATTCAAATAATTTTTCAATAAGGAACGCTTTGCGTAATTGCGAAGTATCCATTTTCATTACTTCTTCCGGGCTAAAGGCATAGCGGCTTTCAAAATGTAGTTTCATCTTTATCTGTTTAATTTACAAAATTTCATGTTGATTGCTAATACTCCACTTTATAATCTTTTCTGATTTCCTGCCCATTCCATGCTTTTTTGCTTGTCCAGTCTGCAGGCGGGTCCGCCCAGAACCTGTTAGTTGCAGGCAGGCCAAGCGCCAGGAAACCCAGTGTTGCCATGTATAAACTTCCTGTGGAAGTATAAGTATCTGCAACCTCAGGTTGATGGCCGTTGAAGCCCAACACCAGCCATCCGTTGCTATCGAAATTCTCGTTCCCTTCAAACATATTCTTAAACACTTTGGTTAACGCACATCGTACTTGCGCTGGCTGAATATAAGTGGGCAATTTCTCCATTAAAGCTACCTGGGATAAAGTTTGAAAAACAGCCGTACGATAGGTGATGGAGCGGCCAATAACAGGATAAGTACCTTCTGGTGAAATTATCCTTTCAGAATATTCTGCATGCCTGACCATCCTTTTGACTGCTTCATCATATTCATTCTGTGCTACCATTTTTTTATCCAGCAAAACTTTCAGCATATCCACCAACATAGGATTAATAACATAATCGTTGTAATAATCCATACTGAATTTTGGGCCGTCACTATACCAGCCATCACCCACATACCACTCACTGATTTTATTGCGGGCAAAATTTATCCTTGCCGGGTCATACACTTCGCCAATACTCAATAGGAAAGTTTCAGTGATACCTGCAAATAATAACCAGTTATTATAAGCTGCACTGCGATTGCGCAATGACTTGAATTCAACAATCAATCTCGATTGAGTAGTGCTGTCAAGTGGATGCCACAAAGCATCGGGTGCACGTAAAAAGGCATCAGCTAAAAATGCAGCATCAACTATCGGTTGTGATTCTGTTCTGAAGTTGAGATAATCGGGGCTATTTGGGTCAACGGCGTTTTTTAATCCTTTGATGATTTCTAATTTGAGCTGGCTACGCAATTTTCCCTCAGGTGTATTATCATCAGGCAAGGCCAACCAGGGTGCTAATCCATCAAGCGTTCTGCCAACTGCTTCAAGGTGTGTTACTTTTTTATAAAAATCAGGCTTCATTCCTGGTGGAACTTCTACCGGCATATTTTTTCTTAGTGTGCCTTCTGCAAGGTTATGAATTACAGGATAAGAAATTTTATATAAAGTGTTCACCCAAAACTCCCTGTCCGGCAAACCTGTTGTAGCTGAATTTTTTTCCTCTTGATTTTTTTGTGCAAAAGTTTTTGTTGAGCAAAGTACAGACAGAAAACAACAGGTGCAACAAATAAATAAGTGTTTCAACATGCTAATAATTTTTTTCATCAAATCGGTGTGGCTGCAAAACAGATACAATTTTATTTTTTGTTAATGGGATGCTGACTATCATCAAATAATTTTTTGCCTGACAATAAAAGTTGATACCTGTGCAATGCTTCGATATAATAATAATCTGCATATACCAACGGCACATCTATTTCGCTGTTGTGCGGGATACTACCGGTAGAGTGCATCAAAATGAAATCAGCATTTGTACCTTCTTTTGCTCTATAAACAGGACTGCTCAATGCATGTAAAATTTCTTTGGCAGCATCTAAATATTTTTTTGATTTCTCTTTATCGCAATAAGTGCTTAACTCAAATAATGCAGAGGCTGTGATGGCTGCTGCAGATGCATCCCTGTAATCAACAGGCACATTCCATGCATTTGATTTATTACCTGGAACGTAGCCAACCATATTTGCATTAAAATCCCAATAAGGAATTTTATCTGAAGGCAACATTTTATTATTCAAAAAATAATCAGCCATGCCGCATGCTGTTTTTAAAAATTGTGCATCACCGGTTTCACGATAAACCATAGTGAAACCATAGATGCCCCACGACTCGCCTCTTGACCAGGTGGAGTTATCAGCATAACCTTGTGCTGTTTCACCTTTGATAGGCTTACCAGATACAGTGTCATACAGTATTACATGAAATGAACTGTAATCTTTCCTGATATGATTTTTCATTGTGGTTGTTGCATGTGCAATTGCAATGTTTTTATACACAGGGTTGCCGGTAACTTTTGATGCAAAGAAGAGTAGTTCAAGATTCATCATATTATCAATAATCACAGGGAAATAATATTTTTTACCATCATGCCATGAAGTAAATCCATCCCATGATTTTATAACTCCTGTTTTTGGATTAAACCTTGTTGCCAATGCATCTGCTGATTGCACTAATAATTGTTTGAATTTTTCATTCTTTGTAATGCGGTATGCATTTCCATAGCTGCAATACATCATAAAGCCTATATCATGTGTGCTGGTATTTGTTTTTAATGGTTCAAGTTTTTCAGTCCATTTCAATGCTGAATCCTGCAAAGATGCATCTCCTGAATATTCTGACAAATACCAGAGTATGCCAGGATAAAAACCTGAAGTCCACTCATAAATATCAGTGCAATAAAGAGAACCATCTTTTTTCATAGTACGTGGAAATGCGTTGTCAGATGGTACTATTTCTTTCATCATCATATTGTTTTGAATTAAAGCAAAATCAAAACAATTTTTTACAAACTTTTCTTCAGTTGACTGTGCATTAGAGACTGATGATATAAAAAATGAAAACAAAGAGATGATAATAAAGTATTTCATTTTTGTAGTTGTTTGTATATTAATTTTCATCATTATGATATAAATATCCTTTATCAATTGGGGATAGTTCTAAGATGATAAGATATTATCTTTATTACTTCCTGCCGAATATACATAAAAGGAATTGTGATGATTAAAAGAGTGAAGGATTGTATTAAAAAATTTTAGTTTCGAGTAATAAAACAATAAAGCAACCATGCAAACCATCTTAGACGCTGGAGGTGCTATCGGAAAAACACTGGCAAAAGAAATTCTAAAATATGATGCAAATACCAGGCTTGTGAGCCGTCATCCATCAAAGATTAATGAATCAGATGAACTAATGGCAGGTAATATAACTAATAAAACTTTTGTTGAGAAAGCAGTGGAAGGTTCGGAAATAGTGTACTTAGCAGCAGGGCTCAAATATAATTATAAAGTGTGGCTGGTGCAGTGGCCTTTGATAATTCAAAATGTTTTGGATGCCTGCAAAAAATCCGGATCAAAGCTGGTCTTTTTTGATAATGCTTATATGTATGACCCAATGCATCTTGAAAATTTAACTGAAGAAACATCAATAAGACCGGTAAGTAAAAAGGGAAAACTAAGGGCTGCTGATTTTTACGGACCGTTGGTAAATACCAGCGTTATGATTGAAACAGTTTATAAGAGAATGAATGCAGGAAAAAAACCAATGTGGTTAGGCAACCCTGATGCGTATCATAGCATGACTTATACAATTGATGCAGCAAAAGCTACAGCATTATTAGCGAATACTACTGATACATATCAGCAGGTATGGCACCTGCCAACGGAAATGGAAAGACTAACCGGAAGACAATGGGTTCAACAATTTTCTAAAGAAATGAACAAACCGGAAAAATTTATTTCTATCTCTGGGAAATTAACTCGGTTGATAGGTGTACTGGTTCCATTTTTCATGGAGTTGGGTGAAATGATGTACCAGTTTGATAATAATTATTTTTTTAATTGTGAAAAATTCAAAGGCCGTTTTCCTGGATTTGAAATTACAAGTCCTGAAAAAGGTGTTAGAGAAGTTGTGAATGTGGGTAGGTAGTAGATTACATGATGATTGCAAAAAAAAAAGTCCCCTGCATCAGGGGACTTTTAATAAAATATTTTCTGCTTTTTATTTGAACACAGAAGCTACATATTCTTTAATCACATCACCTTTTGTAGCTATAATTTCATCAAGACCTGCTTTAACGGTTGGGTCAATATACCCCTGGTATTGTTGTGGAATGGAATTTCTAAATGCCATCACTTTATCAATACCATCCTTTATTTTTTGAACATCATCAATCTTTGAAAGAAAAGAACAAAATACAGGTGTTAATCTTATTTTTTGCTGGCTCAAAGGCATGTCATCATATTTTTGAGCTATCATATTGTAGTCTTCAGGTTTACCAGCTTTAATAATGATTCCGGTGATAGCAGCATCTAACTCACCTTTAGAACCGGTGCTTAATTTTTTTGCAAGACTATATGCTTCTGCAGAATCAATGCCGCTAATACCTTTTAGCGCTGCGCCAGCAACACTGTATGAAGAATCATTTATAGATTTTTCAAAAATGCTTTTGTATTGTGCATCTTTTTTTACAGCAAGAATAGACATCGCTCTGGCTTTTGTAGTGTTGTTATCATCTTTCATCGCAATAGCTTCCACTGTTTGTATAACATCGGGTTTTCCAATAGCGGCAGTATTTTGTTTGATAAAATCAAGGGTAATGTTGCGGATGCCAAAATATTTATCATTCATACCCAGTTTTAAATCATCAATCATGTTATTAGCGGCAAAGTATTCAATGGCTTCGCGCCTGTCCAAATAGAGTGGTGCATATTTCCATTGTGCTTTGAAATTGTCTGCTGTTTTATGATCTGCTTTTTCACACAACAAAATTTTATCTCCATCAAAATTGATCAGGTCTGGCCTGGTAGTGTAAGTAAATGTAAAAGTGTCAACCGGGTTTTGAATCCATACCTGGTGGCGTGTTTTATTAGCTCCGTTATAGATATCAATGTTTACGGGCATTTTAAATATCTGCCCGGTTTGCTGTTGTTGTACGATCACTTTTGCAGTATGTGCCACATCATCATAAAGGTAACTGATATCAAGTATCGGGTGACCTGCACCATAATACCATTCATTCCAAAACCAATTTAAATCCTGTCCTGTAACAGCTTCAAATGCAAGTCTCAACTGTTGTGCTTCACCATTACCAAATTTATTATCGGTCAGGTATTTGTGCAAAGATGCAAAGAAAGCATCCTTGCCCACATAGTGCCGCAACATATTCAAAATACAGCCGCCTTTTGGATAGCTTACACCATCAAACACATCTTCTTTATCGCGATAATAAAAGCGAACCAGGTCAACTGTGTCTTCACCACTGTTCAGGTATTGTTGCAGGTCATTATAAAATTTTTCATCACCCTTATCCTGACCATATTTGTATTCATTCCAAAGCGTTTCACTAAAGTCTGCAAAGCTTTCATTAACGGTGATATTGCTCCAGCTTTCAGTGGTTACATAATCACCAAACCATTGATGAAACAATTCATGTGCAATTACATCTTCCCATTTATTTTCATCTTTCAATTCACGGGCATCCTGGTATGCACCTTCACCATGCAATGTTGCAGTTGTATTTTCCATAGCGCCACTAACATAATCCCTGCCTACTATCTGGCTATATTTCTGCCATGGGTAGTCTATACCTAAAATAGTAGAATAAAATTTTATCATTTCAGGTGTATGGCCAAATATTGCCCTTGCAACAGGTGCATATTGCTTTTCTACATAATAAGAAACTTCCTTTTCTTTGTAGCTGTCTTTAATGATGCTGTAATCACCTACACCCATAAAGAATAAATAGGGTGAATGGGGTAAATCCATTTTCCAAACATCAGTTCTGGTGCCGTCAGCATTTTTTTTCTGACTGATGAGGAGTCCATTGCTAAGTGTTACATATTTTGCTGGCACAGTCATAGTGATTTGCTCAGTAGTTTTTTGATTGGGTTTGTCAATAGTAGGCATCCAAACTGAGTTATGTTCAGTTTCGCCTTGTGTCCATATTTGTGTGGGTTTATTTTTTTCTTCACCTCGTGGATTGATAAAATATAAACCTTTGGCACCTGTGATGGCTGCACTGCCTTCCTCTTTCCATTCATCAGGTTTGGCTACATAATCAATAAAGACTGTATAATTTTCATCCTTCTTATATGTTTTATTTAAAGTGATTCGTAAGTTTTTGTTGTCATAAATATATTGTAGCGGTGTCTTTTTGCCATTTGTATATAGGGCTACTTCCTTTATATCCATCCCTTTTGCATCAAGGTTTAATGAATCGGTTGGATAAAAATGCGGATGCAGGGTGAGCCATGCTTTGCCATATAAATAGGATTTGTCATAATCAAATCTGACATCAAGCTTAGTATCTGTCAGATCGTTGATTTTTGTGGCTTCAGCACGGTAAAGATGTTTCCATGAAGTATCTGCCGGATGATTGTTTTCCTGTGCAAAACCAGCTATTGTAATTAATAGCGAAAGAATAAATAATAGTTTTTTCATTGATGTATTTTTATCTGTGTAATGCAAATAAAGGCATTGCAGTAATACCTGTTTTATCATTTGCAAAAATTTAAGGCCGGCAAAAGTAAAAGGATATTATCAGGATTGTAAATAATATATATAAATGGTTAAAATATAAATGGCAACGGCCGGCAATAGGCAACAGCATTATTTTATATTAGCTTTGTCGCTACCGGAAGGTGAAAATTGTTTGTAAACTTTTTAGTATGAAGCTTTCAGTAAAATTTCTTGCTTTTTTAGTTTTATTGGTTTTGAATGGTACCCTCCTAAAAGCTCAAAAACATTTCATTTATATCCAGAGCGAGGATAAGCAGCCTTTTGCTGTTGTGCTAAATGGAAAAGTTTTCAGCTCTTCAGATTATGGTTATGTAATTATTCCTAAACTGGATGAGGGGAAATACGACTTTACTGTAAGCTTTCCAATGAATAAATTTCCAGACCAGTTTTTTACCTGTACAATGAATGATAAAGACCTTGGATTTACTTTAAAAAGTGGAAATGGAGGATGGGCGCTTGAAAACCTGCAGTCACAAAAATTAATTGCCAATAATAGCAGTAATAATGAAACTGTAAAAAATGAAAATGCTTTTGGTAATATGTTGTCAGATGTTGTGGATGATTCTACACTTACACAGAAAAAATTACCTGTTGCAGATACTATTGCAAAAGCGTCCGAAATTAAAATGGTTGATATGGAACAACCTCAAAAAATTGAAGAAACAAATCTTGATACCGGCACGAGTATGCTTTTTGTTGATAAGGGCATAAATGGAAATGATACCGTCAAAATATTTATACCATCCGAAACAGTTGCTATTGCAACAACGCCACAGGTCGAACAAAGTGAAGTGGATGATAACAATGACACCAATGCAGCAGTAAAACTGGAACAACCCGTAGAAGAAAGTGCAGTTGCAAATAATAATGATCAAGCAAATGATACGACTACTCATGAAGTATCCAACCCGTTTTATCAACCTGCACAGGAGAATGCGACAAAGACTATTGATGCTGCCAATGAAGTGGTGAATAATTCTACTCCTGCGATTAAAAGTGCTGCTATAAGAGAAGATTGTAACAACATGATATCAGATGATGACCTGAATAAACTGAAAAGAAAAATGTTTGCTAAGGGAAGTGATAAGGAAATGATTGATTACGCAGTAAAACGCCTTGAAGATAAATGTTTGACTACTGACCAGGTGAAGGGGATTGGACAACTATTTTCAAGTGATGATGGTAGATATAGCCTGTTTGAAGCATTATATCCTTATACGTATGATTATGGGAAATATCCTTCTTTAGCAGGACAGATTGTTGATCCTTATTACAAAAAACGTTTTATGGCTTTATTGCGTTAAACATTCTGAAACATGCCCCGCTATTTTATTGAAGTTGCATATTTAGGGACAAGGTACAGTGGTTTCCAGGAACAGTTAAATGCCAACTCTATCCAGGCAGAAGTTACAAAGTCTTTACACATTTATTTTAAGAATGAATTTCAATTAACAGGTTCTTCAAGAACAGATGCCGGTGTGCATGCATACCAGAATTTTTTTCATTTTGATACTGAATTTACCATAACAAAAAATGCAATTTATAGTTTGAATGCATTGTTGCCTTCCGATATTGTTGTAAAAAATATTTTCCAGGTTAGTGATGATGCGCATTGCAGGTTTGATGCCATATCGAGGACATACCAATATCACATCATCAGGCAAAAAAATCCTTTTTATTTTGGCAGGGCTTATTATTATCCTTATTCCATTAACATGGATATTTTAAATGAGGCTGCCGAAGTAATAATGGAATTTGCCAACTTTGAAACATTTTCTAAAAAACATACTCAGGTCAATACTTTTAAATGCTCAATAGAAAATTCATGTTGGGATTTAAGTGATGGTTTGTACACATACCAGGTCACTGCTAACCGTTTTTTAAGGGGAATGGTAAAAGGCCTCGTTGGAACAATGTTGAGATTGGCCAAAGCCAATTCCAATGCACAGGAATTGAGAAATATATTTGAGAAAAAAGATCCGGCTGCTGCAGATTTTTCACCACCATCAGAAGGTCTTTTCCTTAAAACAGTTCGGTATAAAAATGAAATGTTTTTAGGCCATTTGTCATAACACCCTGATTCAACATTTGATTAATTCCCTATCCGCATCAGTCTTTCAATGGGATTTTAAGGAATAGCCTCCTTAATTTTACTATTCCCGTAAAGGGCAAAAGTAATATCCAATTCCTAATAAGAAAATCAATTTCTATGAAAACCAAAGGCACAAGATTGTGTTTAGGGTTACTTTTTCTGTTTTTTTGTCTTGTCTGTAATGTTGTATCGGCGCAAATAAAGGCGGATTTCACATCAAATGTCCAATCTGGTTGTACCCCGCTGGTTGTTGCCTTCGAAGATTTATCACAAGGCAAACCGACAAACTGGACATGGTCATTAGGAAATGGAACTGTTGCCAACAATCAAAATCCGGTTACTACTTATTTTGATCCCGGCACTTATACTGTTAAGCTCTCTGTCAAAAATGCTTCGGGAAAAGATTCAATTATAAAGACTGCTTATATCACAGTTTATGCTAATCCTCAGGTTTCATTTACAGCTTCACTTACTGAAGGATGTTATCCATTAAATGTTTCTTTCAGCAATAAAAGCAAAGCAGGATCAGGTACTATTACTGAATATCTTTGGGATTATGGTGATGGATATGTAGATACTTCTGCTAAAGGTGCTCATACATATTTGTCTGGAGGGAAATTTAATGTTACCCTGAAAGTAACCAATAGTTATGGTTGTGTAAATAACTATACCAACATTGGGCTAATCAATATTGATGATGGTGTAAATGCGAATTTTAATCTCACATCACTTGATGTATGTTCAACACCTGCAACGGCAGTATTTGAAAATGCAAGCGAGGGATCAGACGGGGTGACATATAAATGGAATTTTGATGATGGCACTACCAGTACAGATAAATCACCTTCACATAACTATGCAACTTCCGGAAGTTATAATGTATTACTTACTGCAACAACAGCAGCAGGTTGTTCTGATACTGCTACAATGAATTTAAATATTCATTTGCCTGTGACATCTTTCACAAAAACCGGGGCTCAATGTTTAAACCAGCCTATACAATTTACCAATACATCCAATCCACAACCCGTTTCAAACAAATGGTATTTTAGCGATGGTACAACTTCTGATGATCTCAATCCGGCAAAAGCTTTTAGTAAAGCAGGTACTTATACAGTTAAGCTTGTCAATATTTTCTCAGCAGGTTGTTCCGATTCAACAACCGGTACTGTAACAATTGGACTTGCACCCACTACATCATTTATTGCAGATGATACAGCCGGTTGCTCTGCGCCAATGGATGTTCAGTTCACTAACAAAACAACAGGAGCTGTAACCAGGTATTTATGGGATTTTGGTGATGGTGATACTTCTACCAGTATCAATCCAATCCATACTTATAAGAATATGGGCAATTATAAAGTAACCCTTACTGCATTCACTGAAAACGGTTGTAGTAGTGTATTGGAGAAAAACAAATATATAGCGTTACAGCCTGTAAAAATTACCGGTTTGACAAACCTGCCAGATAGTGGTTGTATCCCACTGATAGAAAAACCATCTGTTGTACTGAGCCAGAACTATCCATTAAAAAGTATTTCATGGGACTTTGGTGATGGCGGCACTTCAAATGTTGAGTTTCCAACACATGTTTACACTAAAGAAGGGTTTTATAACATCAAGGTTTCTATTGTTACAACAGGAGGTTGCACCAGCAGTTATACACTACCCAATGCAGTATTGGCCGGCCATAAACCCAAGGCAAGTTTTAGCATTAAAAAAGATTCAGTGTGTGCAAGTGATTCAGATGAATTTGTCAATACTTCAACTAACGGGCCTATAACATTTGTTAGTTGGGAACATCATGCCTTATTGGATTCCATAGAAGGCAAAACGTATGCTAAGAAAGCTTTACAAACAGGTTATACAGCCATTATGCTGGTAGTTTATAATTATGGTTGTGCAGATACAATAAGGAAAGATTCTGCGGTGTATGTAAAACCCCCAATTGCAAGAATAGCATTCTCTACATATTGTAATGATAAGCAAAGAGTAGATTTTAAAGACTCCTCTTTTGATGATGTCTCGCGAAAGTGGGATTTTGGTGATGGGCTTACAGATGTTGCCAAAAATCCTTCGCATGTTTATGCTTCACCAGGTAATTATAAAGTTACACTTGTATCTACCAAAGATGTTTGTAACGATACGGCATTTGTGAATGTGCATCTAATCAATGAACAGGGTAAAATGTCATTACCGGGAAAAGTTTATTGCCGGGGGAACGATTTCAAAGCAGAAATCACAAATGTTAACCTGGATAACATCAAAAGCACTAAATGGGATTTTGGCGATGGCACTGTAATTACTGTTAATGGGGGCACACAGGCAACGCATTCATTTCTAAATCCGGGGAAATTTAAAATAACAGCAACAGTTATAGATAAAAACGGTTGCCAGTATTATTATGAGAATCCTGATTCAGTTTCTGTTTATGGTCCTTTAGCCAATTATATAACTGATGTAAGGGGAAGTTGTACAGGTCAGGATATCTCTTTCAAAGACAAGTCTTCTACTGATGGTGTGCATGACATAGTAAAATGGTCATGGGATTTTGGAGACAGCTCAACTTTAACGTATGATACTTTGACCTCAGGTTTCTTTCATGCATACAAGGATACCGGATACAATACAATAAGATTATCCGTCACTGATAGTTATGGCTGCACGGATAGCATAAAAAAAGCAAAGTATGTATATGTTACTCATCCTACAGCATCTTTCATCATTTCAGATTCTATTGCCTGTCCTGGCAAACAGGTATCTTTTCAAAATACTTCCATAGGAAGTGGATTGAATTACTTATGGGATTTTGGTGATGGTGCACAGAGCAGTGGGGCAGTACCTTCACACACTTATAAAAATAGTGGTATCTATAAGCCAGAATTGTTTGTCACAGATGTAAATGGTTGCAGGGACAGTTTTAATTTGCCTTCAATAACTGTTACCAAACCAATGGCTAAGTTTAGTCTTAGTGATTCATTTTCCACCTGTCCGCCACTTGAAGTTGATTTTACCAATAAATCAACCAACTATACATCGTTAACATGGGATTTTGGAGATGGCAGTCCTTCTATTGCTGAATCTCCAACACATCTTTATACTTTTGTTGGCACATTCCCTGTCAAGCTGATTGCAAAAGGATATGGAGGTTGTTCTGATACATCAGTAGTAAAAAATATTATAATCAAAGGGCCTACAGGAACACTTGCGTATGATGCTGCACCCACTTGCGCGCCAGCTACAATACAACTCACTGCAAAAGCAAAAAATGTTGCTGTCTATACCTGGGATTTTAGTGATGGTAATACAATATCAACTTCAGATAGCGTAGTTAGTTATGCTTATAAACCCGGTACTTATTTACCCAAATTAATTCTACAGGATAAAGGAGGGTGTAAAATTTCAATCAAGGGTTCAGATACTTTAATAGTGTATGGTGTAAAAGCTAACGCCGCTATTGTTGGAGCTGTTTCGTGTGAATTAAATCCTGTTGAGTTTACAGATTCATCAGTTTCTGCAGATAACATCATTCATCACTACTGGTATTTTGGCGACAATACTTCTGCCGACCAAAAAACTGTAACTCATACTTACAGCAATGAGGGCAATTATGATGCACATCTTGTTGCCGTAACAAAATTAGGTTGCACTGATACATTTCATTTTACAGCACCAGTGTTGATATTGCCAAAGCCAGATATTAGTATTGTTGGAGATGATGTGGTTTGTGCCAATGCCACTGCAGGATTTACTGGGGTTTCATCTACTAAAGACAGTACAATAAAATGGATTTGGGATTTAGGAAATGGATCATCGTCATCAAATCAAACTGTGTCTTCATCATACAATAATAAGGGCAGTTATACAATAAATCTTATCGCTACAAATTCTGGAGGATGTTCAGATACAACATCTAAAACAATTACTGTAAATCCGAAACCACAGATAAGTGCTGGATTAGATTCTGCTGTGTGTGAGGGTAGCGTATATCAATTGAATGCAAGTGGTGGAGTTACTTATAACTGGTCAGGCATTGGATTGAGTTGTACTGATTGCGCTTCACCAACAATCAAGCCCGATATTGCATCTACGTATGTGGTTACCGGAAAAGATGCTGCAGGTTGCAGTAATGAAGATTCTGTAAATATCTCAATTGTTTCACCGGGTAAAATAACGGTAACAGGTAGCGATACACTTTGTATTGGTGAAAACACAAAGTTTTCAGTTTCAGGTGCAACTTCTTATCAATGGTATCCTTCCGCTTACCTTGATAATGCTCAATCGGCAACTCCTGTTTTTACTGCATCAACAGATACTTCAATAACCTATAAAGTTGTCGGACATTCTGCACAAAATTGTTTTGCAGATACAGGATATGTTACTGTAAAAACTTACCCAATTCCTAAGCTGGATATTTTAAGAGATGAAATTGTTTTGAATGTTGGCTCATCAGTACAACTTCACACTAATAGTTCGGCTGATATCACTTCTTGGCGTTGGTCGCCTCCACAGGGGTTGAGTAATACATTGATTGCAGATCCTGTTGCATCACCGGTTCAATCCACTACTTATTCTGTTATTGCATCCAATGGTGGATCATGTGTTGCGAGGGATGAAATAACAATTAATGTTATATGTAGCGGTAGTAATGTATTTATTCCAAATACTTTTTCTCCCAATAATGATGGCATGAATGATGTGTTTTATCCGAGAGGCAATGGCCTATTCAAAATAAAATCTTTCAGGGTATTTAACAGATGGGGCCAGGTTGTATTTGAAAAAACTAATACTACACCCAATAATGCGATTGATGGATGGGATGGGAAAATTAATGGTAAGCCATTGAATTCAGATGTGTATGTATATATCATTGAAGTGCTTTGTGCTAATAATATGGTGATACCATTCAAGGGAAATATTACACTTCTGCGATAGAAAACACCCCCTGCTTGTTGGTGTAATTTTTGCTATATTAGTGCAATCTGTTAATGAAAACTTTATCAGCTTTTACATTGAATGTTTGCATCAGTATTTTACTTGCTTTTATCTGTGTAAAAGCGAGAGGGCAGTTGAATGCTGATTTTACTTCATCAACACCAACCGGTTGTTCACCATTATTTGTACAATTTACAAATACTTCAACTGGATCTATCACTGATTATTTATGGGATCTTGGTAATGGGAATACTTCTACAGAAAAAAATCCTGCAGCTATTTATTCCAAACCAGGGACATATTCAGTAAAACTTTATATCAAGGGTGGCTCTGGGGAGGACTCTATTATAAAAACTAATTATGTAACAGTTTATGAAAATCCTGTTATTAATTTTTCAGCACAACCAGAGTCAGGATGTGTACCGTTGACAGTCCAATTTACTGATAACAGTACAGCTGGTTCCGGCTCCATCAATCAATGGATTTGGGATTTTGGTGATGGCATTACTTCAACAGATAAAAATCCTTCTCATACATATTTTATTTCGGATACATTTAGTGTAACGCTAACTACAATCAATAGTTTCGGTTGTAAAAACACCTTGCAACAAGAAGATTTGATAAAAGTAGGTGATGTGATTTTGGATAGTTTTACATATAGTTATGTATCTGCCTGCAAACCACCTGTCGCAGTTACTTTTAATAACCTGTCACAATCAAATTCAGACCTGACTTTTTTCTGGGATTTTGGTGATGGAAATACAAGTACTGCAAAAAATCCTGTTCATACATATTCTTCATCAGGTGATTTTAATGTAAAATTAGTTGCGACAAATGCAAATGGCTGTAACCAGACTTATGAAGAGAAAATTTTAATTGGTTCGGCAAATGCTGATTTCACATTTGCCAATGCCTGCATCAACAGCCCCACCATTTTCATTGATAACTCCAATCCAAAATCTCTGACACAGAAATGGTTTTTTGGAGATGGGACAAGTGGTTCCGGATCACAGGTTAGTCATGTCTATACTGCAAGCGGAACTTACCAGGTTACTCTGTATGCAGATTTTGGCGGTTGTAAAGACACTATAACCAAACCTGTAACTACTGGCCAAAAAATTAATGCTGACTTTACTGCATCAGGTAATACCAATACCTGTTTATATCCTACAAATATTCAATTTGCAAGCGATGCTCCAGGTGCGATTACATACCTGTGGCTTTTTGGTGATGGCACCAGATCGACAGATGCTAATCCTTTACACGCTTATAATTCACCCGGGCAATATGTTGTTACTTTAATTGCATATAGCTCTACCGGTTGCCCTGATACTGTTATAAAAAATAATTTCATCAGGATAGGTCCACCCAAAATTACAGGCATTAAAGGTCTGCCTTATGAAGGTTGTGCACCAAAGACTTTAACACTTACCCCCGTAATTAATACAGGTGCAAGTATAGCTACCTATAAATGGGATTTTGGTGATGGTTCCACATCAACAGATTCTATTCCTATACATACTTTTTCTAATCCTGGTGTTTATGATATATCATTGGTAGTATCAACAAGTGAAGGTTGTAAAGATTCAATTTTTTTACCCTCTGCAGTAACATTGGGAGAGAAACCAAAACCTGATTTTGTTGCTGACCCTTTGAATGGCTGTGCTGATACAACAATACAATTTACTGATAAATCAACCGGTGCTATTACAAGCTGGTATTGGGAGTTTGGTGATGGTAGTTCTTCATCAGAGCAAAATCCATCACACAAATATTCTGATACGGGATACATGAATATAACATTGATAGTTGGCCAATATGGTTGTTATGATACTTTGAATGTGAGTGATTATATTTATGTTAAACCACCTGTTGCGTTATTCTCAACATCTGTCCAATGTAGTGACCCATTTACTTATACATTCACTGATAAATCAATTGCTGCGGAAACATGGCATTGGGATTTTGGAGATGGGAAAACTTCCGACAAAAAAGATGAAACACATAAATATAATTCAAAAGGTATTTTCAAGATAGCATTAACTGTTACCAATGGTGCTTGTAGTTATACAAATTATGATTCAATAAATGTTGTGCAAGAGAACCCTTCTTTCAAATTTGCAGCAGTCTCAACCAATTTTTGCAAATATGATTCAATCAAATTCACTGCTACAAATTATAACTCGGATAATATAAAAACTTTTCAATGGGATTTTGGCGATGGCATTTACACAAATGCAAGTTCGCAAAATGATGTTGTGTATCACATATATAACAATGCACAAACGTATAAACCTTTATTAATAACAAGGGATGTAAATAATTGCCCTGATACAGTAAATAAGAATATTGAAGTGCAGGTTTTTGGCCCTGATGCTGCATTCGGAAACGTAGAAGGTGATTGTATTTTTTCTACTATCACTTTTAATGATGCATCCACTACTGATGGCACACATGCTATCACAAAATGGATTTGGAATTATGGTGATGGTTCAGCGCCTGATACGCTTACGACTGCGCCTTTTATGCATACCTATAATCAGAAAGGTTTGTATGACGTGCAACTGAAAATTTTTGATGATAACGGGTGTTACGATAAAATAACCAAGTATGAAGCAGTACAGATTACAAAACCTGTAGCTGATTTTACAACAGCAGATACAATTATGTGTTCCGGAAATGATGTTCAGTTTGTAGATGCCAGTGCAGGAGTGTCTTTGGTATATAACTGGGACTTTGGAGATGGTAAATCATCTGCTGATGCGTCACCTTTACATTCATATTCCGGTGAAGGCGATTACAATATTCAATTATCACTGAAAGATAAATATGGTTGTACTGATACAATTATTAAAACGCAGTATGTTCATGTGGCAAACCCTGTTGCAGGATTTGATCTTGCTGATAGTTTATTCCTGTGTCCTCCTGCCAAAATAGATCCAGTAAACACATCCCTCAACTATACCGCTCTTACATGGGATTTTGGTGATGGCAATACATCTACTGAAATAGCGCCTGAACATTATTATACTACTCCAGGCAATTTTAATTTGCAACTTATTGCAAAAGGTTACGGCAATTGTTATGACACACTCACCAAGCCCTTTGTTTTAAAAGGGCCATTTGCAACACTTTCTTACCTGCCAATAACCGGATGTAATCCATTAAACGTAACGTTTACTGCAAAAGCAAAAAACACAACAGGATTTATCTGGGATTATGGTGATGGAGTGGCACATATATCATCTGATTCCAATGCTGCTTATGAATATGTTAAGCCGGGCAAGTTTTTGCCACAACTGGTGGTAGTAGATTCAGGTGGTTGCCGCGTGCCCGTCGTCAATCCCGATACGATAGTTGTTTATGGTGTGGATGCAAAATATGCTGCAAACCGTGTGCAGGGAGTTTGTGATTCTACACTCTATGATTTTATTGATTCAAGCCAGGCGTTATATGATGAAGTGTTGTCTTATAATTGGAAATTTGGTGATGGCGATTCATCTATTTTGAAAACCCCCTCACATTACTATTCTGTTCCTTCCACATACAAAACTACATTACAGGTGCTCACAAAAAATGGATGTGAAAATTCTTTTGCTTTACCATTAGATGTCAGCATTGATTCTACTGTGCAAATTCTTGCAGATATACCAGACAACGCCTGTGTAAATGCTTTAGTGCCTTTTTCTGCCCGGCCGGTTTCAAACCTGTCAGACAGTTTAATCTGGCAATGGGATCTCGGTGATGGAATGACTTCAAACAGTAAGGATACATTGCATTCTTTTGCTGCAGCAAATACTTATAATGTTTTTGTAACAGCTACCACTACAGCAGGATGTGTTGATACCGTTTCAAAACAGTTGCGGATTGATCCGTTACCTGTTCTAGATGCAGGTATTGATTCTTTCATTTGTCTTGGCCAGTCTATTACATTAAATGCTACTGGGGCATCCGCTTACAGTTGGATGGATGATGCTACTTTGTCCTGCACAAATTGTAGTGATCCTGTAGCAACACCTAAAGCAAATACAACCTACTATTTGAACGGAAAAAATAATTTTGGTTGTTCGGCTGATGATTCGGTTTTTATTTCAGTTAAGCAACCAGCAAATGTTTTTCTAACAGCGCCTGATACAATTTGTGTTGGCACAACTATCCGGTTATCTGCAACGGGGGCGGAATTATATGACTGGCAGCCTGCATCATCAGTTTCAAGTAGTACTGATTCAGTAACATCTTCAACACCGTTGGCTACTACTTTGTTTACGGTGATAGGCAAAGATTCTAAAGGTTGTTTTAGCGATACGGCTTCTGCTACTGTACATGTTTTTCCTTACCCTTTATTAAAAATATCAGATAGTGTAGTCACAGTGAGTGCGGGTGATGAATACAAGGTAAATCTGCAAAGTTCACCCGATGTTATTGCGTGGCAGTGGTATCCACTCAATGATTTATCCTGTACACTTTGTCCACAGCCTGTAATAAAACCTATGCGTGATATAACCTATACTGTAACAGCAAAAAATATAGCGGGCTGCAGTGCAGAGCAACATATTACAATAACGGTTTTATGTAAAGATCAAAATCTTTTTATTCCAAATACATTTTCACCTAATGGAGATGGGATGAATGATTATTTTTATCCTAGGGGTAAAGGTTTGTTTGTAATAAAATCATTCAGGATTTTCAACAGGTGGGGCTCATTGATATTTCAGGAAAATAATTTTCCTCCAAACCAACGTTCTTATGGATGGAATGGTAAATATAAAGGGAATGTTTTACCACCTGATGTTTATGTATATGTGATAGAAGTAATGTGTAGTAATGGAGTTGTGCTTAGTTCAAAAGGTAATGTAACTTTGCTTCGTTGAGCATTAAAAAAACCGAATTCTTACAATATAGTTAGTAACGATGTATAATTTTATGGCACGATATTCAAAAAATCCGGGAATGAAAAACTATTTACGCTTAATCGTACTACTATTATGCTGCTGTGCATTGAAGTCAAATGCACAAGATCCACATTTCTCCCAGTTTTTTGAAGCGCCTCTTTTAAGAAATCCATCTTTAGCAGGCATATTTGCTGGCGATGTAAGGGTGCAGACAGTTTATCGTAATCAATGGCAGAGCGTAACCAATCCATATCAAACTGGCTCTGTTAATTTCGAATATAAACAACCTGTTGGCCGCGGCAATGATTTTATAACAACCGGTGCACAAATATTATTTGACCGGGCGGGTATCACAAACTTTACAACAACCAATATTTATCCTGCACTTAATTTTCATAAATCATTAAACGATTCGAAGAGCAAGTATCTTTCTCTCGGCATCATGGGTGGTTATGTGCAACGAAGGATAGACCGTAGTAAAATCACAACCAATAATCAATTTGATGGTAATGGTTATAATCCTTCATTGAGTGATGGTGAAACGCTGACAAAATTCAGCTATCATTATTGGGATGGAAGTGTGGGCTTATCTTTTAATTCTTCAATTGCTGGCAGTGAGACAGACTATTATTTTGTGGGTGTTGCATATCATCATTTCAACAGGCCAAAGAATTCCTTTTATGTCAACCCGCCAGTAGAGTTAAACCCAAAACTTGTTTTTTCGGCAGGTGTTAATTTTTCACTTGATGATGAATCTTCATTGGTAATACAGGGTGATTATTCAAAGCAGGGAGATTATTCAGAAGCTATTGGGGGAGCTACTTATGCGAGGAAGATTGGTGGGGATTATACCAGCCCGCAATATGTAATTTATTTTGGTGGATACCTCCGTTGGAAAGATGCATTTATACCCGTTGTAAAACTTGACTATAATCCTTTCTCTGTTGCCTTTAGTTATGATGTAAATATTTCTGCTTTAAAAACTGCAAGCCAATACAGAGGAGGTTTTGAAGTGTCACTAACTTATGCAGGATTTTTAGACAGGAATAACAGCACCAAAAATGCTGTACTGTGCCCAAAATTTTAAAGCAAACTGTTTGCTGGAGGATATAAAAATAGTATGCAACCGGTCTTAAAATTTTTATAAAAAGACTGTTTAATTGTCAAAATAACAGCCATATTTGGTCAATATGATTATTAATTCTAATTTTATCTGTAATTATGATGAAAAACTTTACACTAAATTCTTTTTCTTATATACAAAAGTCAATACTGATAGTATTGATTTTTGCAGCTTCAGCATTTACTTTACCTAATACAGGCAACTTTAATAATATTGATGGTATCCTTCAAACAAGGATTATCAAATGTTATCCAAACCCTGCTATTTCATTTGTGAATTTTGAAGTGCCTGCTAAATATACTTCCAATGGTTTTTCGCTGCAGGTTTATAGTTTTACAGGGAAAAAGATGTTTGAAGAAACAATAAATTCAACAAAATCAACTTTAAATTTCAATGGCGACTTTTACCGTGGTATTTATATTTATCAGATGAAAGATAAAAACGGTAAGATTATTGAAACGGGAAAGTTCCAGGTGAATAAATAAAATTTTTTGAGCACCTAATTGATAGAAAAGTTTAGTGATATAAAACGCTAAGCTTTTTTTGTGCCATTATGTTTCGTAATACTTTTGACGCATAAATATTTTTCAATTGCAAATACTTAATAATTTTTCCCTTCGGCCATTCAATACTTTTGGCATTGAAGCAATTGCCAGGCATTTTGCCACTTTTTCTACTGTTGAAGAATTAAAAGAATTATTAAGCGAAGCCTCTCATTCCACGAAAAACAATCTGGTGCTTGGAGGTGGAAGTAATATTTTATTTACAAAAAATGTGGATGGTTTTGTGCTGAAAAATGAATTGAGTGGTATTAATCTGGTTGATGAAGATGAAAACCATTTTTATGTAAAAGCAGCAGCAGGTGAAAACTGGCATAAGTTCGTTTTATTTTGTATTCAACATAACTATGCCGGTTTGGAGAATTTAAGCCTCATCCCTGGTAATGTTGGTACATCACCCATGCAAAATATCGGTGCTTATGGTGTTGAAATAAAAGATGTATTTGTAAGTCTTGAAGCATTACACAAAAAAGAACTTGAAATTAAAATATTTACAAAAGATGAATGCAGGTTTGGATATCGTGAAAGTGTTTTTAAATCGGAATTTAAAGATCAGTTTGTTATTCTAAATGTAACATTCAGGTTGAATAAAGTTCCTGTTTTTAATACATCTTATGGAGCAATTCAGCAGGAGTTGGATAAAATGGGAATAAAAGATTTGTCTATCCAGGCAATATCGCAGGCGGTTATCAACATCCGAAGCAGTAAGTTGCCCGACCCAAAACAAATTGGTAATGCAGGTAGTTTTTTTAAAAATCCTACTGTTGATATACAATTTTTTCAATCCCTGCAAAATCAATTTCCTGATATGCCATATTATACTACTGATGTATCTCATGTAAAAATACCTGCAGCATGGTTAATTCAGCAATGTGGTTGGAAAGGGTACAGAAAAGGGGACGCTGGTGTGCATGTAAACCAGCCATTGGTATTGGTGAATTATGGAAATGCTTCAGGTGATGAAATTTTTAATCTCTCTGAAAATATTTTGAAAAGCGTTCAGGAAAAATTCAATATCACCCTTGAGCGTGAAGTGAATATTGTTTGATAACATTATTCCTGCCAACTGAATTTTACATCATCAATAGCCGTTGTTGCCCGGGTTCCATTACCTGTTGTTGCTTTCAGTGTAACAATTCTAATCCAGACTTTTTCATTTTTATTATCAAGTAAATTTCCAAAATCTACAGTGACGGGAGTACTTATATAATTGCTGTCAGTGATCAATGTTGATGGCGATGTAGCAACAGGAGTGAAAATTGTAGGGCTATTACCAAATGCATAATCCACCTGCCAGTTTGTTGTTCTGCCAATATTTTCAGCAAGCGATTGTAACAGGAAATTGAAAATGAAATTTGATTTTCCTGATGTATTATTTATCTGAAAAACAAATGCTGCGCCAGGGTCGTAACCTGTACTGCCGGTTTGTTTAACACCCAGAACTCTGTTGGTAGATTTGCCTTGAATATCGCTGCTGCTTGATGCAAGAAGGCCGGTTGCACTCGCTAAATTTTTAAAACCGGATGATGTATTGCTCCAGGTTGATTGGTTGGTGTTGAATGTTCCATCATTACCTAATGAAGTGGATGATGCTGATATTTTAACTAAAATACCAGCAGGTAACCCGGCTGCAATATTATCAAAGTTGAATACAAAAGGTGATGAGTTTAGTTCAATTCCATCATTGTTGCTGCCATCATTGATTTGTACATCAGTAGTATTACGGATTGTGAACTCTTTTGTTGTTCCGAAATATTTTCCAAACCCAACCCAGTCAGCAGAATGTGATGGTACATTATCACCTGCGAATGTTGCAGACGGGGAAGTATATAATGTAATGCTACCTGATGCATCACTTAATGTTTTACTGCCCGAAAAGGTACCCGTTTCAATTACACTGGCATTTGCGATTTTTACTAAAGTAAATTCAAGGTTTGTAAGGTTGTCATTTAGCTGAGCAATCGAAAGTTGTTGCGGTATGACTATTTTGCCTGTTGCAACAGGATTTGGTTTTATTGTACCGTTTGCAGTTTTTATTTCAAGCGAGCCCTGGTAACTTAACAGAGAATCACCTGTGATATCTAAAACAACCGAATCACCGATAGCATAATTGATTGCACCTCCAAAATAAACTGAAATACCTGCATTGCCATCCTGTAAAACAATTGAGCCGCTTGAAATATTTTTATTGGCTGCATCTGAAATGACAGTGCCTCCAATTTTGTAAGCTCCTATTTTTATATCATGGCCTTTATACAGGCTTCGGATATTGGCAATAGATGTTTGCACGGCCGGGCCACCATCGCATCTTGTTCCGTTAAAATGTATATCTGCAGTATCCCTGATATATAATTGTGATGTTGTTCTGTAAACAGAATAAATAGCTGTTATTGTGCCATTGCCATTGGGAACATGTACGCCGGCAAAACCTGCATAGCCACTGGTGCGAAGTATAACACTTTTATCAGAACAATTTTTTATTATGAGGTTTACTGTGTTTTTTGATGGTGAAGTATCTGCATATTGTTTGGAAGTGTCAGCTTCATCAAATTCCACATTGTTTAACTGTATTAATGTGTTTTGATACGACGGGTTTAAATCAGAAATATCAATGAGTTTGGGAATTACCGGATTGTTTGCGGTGCCTTTAATGATAAACTGATTTTTTAATGGCCCTGCAATTGCATTTACATTATTGGTTACATCTTTGCTGCCACCGATTGAGATTAAGTTGTTATCATCATACAATATCAGGCCTTTCATCTTTATAAACACCTTCCTGCCGATTGAATATGAAGTGTATAAATTATTGTCATCAATATTAATTGAGATGCCTGCTGTTTCATCTTCAATAATTATCTGCTTATAAAAATTCCCGGAAGAATCATTGGCTATTACAACTCCTTCAATAATGTCATCTGTTATTATGGTTTCAGTGCTGCCATTTACATGCAAAGATTTGAGTTGAGCAATAGTTAATGTTGGCGAAATATCCGGTGGGATATATGCAGGTGGTTCATCAAATTTTTTATTGCAGCAAACAATAAAGACTGCAAAAAACAGAAAGATGATTTTCAGTGATTGTTGGCAGATGAAGTGTTTCATATATCATGGGTTAAAATCTTAAAGCAATACTTGCGAAATAATTCATTCCAATAGCATAATAATATTTGGGAGGAAATTTATTGATGTCAGAAGTTGAATAGTCAAACCGCAATTGTTCATAACCTCCGGAAATAATTTCTTTGTTGTTGAGAAGGTTATTCAGTCCTGCATATATGTACAGATAAACTGCTTTTTTATGATGACCAGAGCCAATATAAGTATGAGGTATTTTCCAGGAATATCCTGTAAAAATATCTATAGTATATTGTGATGGTAATTTTTGTTGAGCAACAACATCGTTAAATATTTTGCTGTCGGCATCCAGGTTTTCTGTTGCTATTGCAGTGCGCCGCATAGGATTAAAGTCAAGCCACATTTCTGTGAAGTAATTACCGGTTAAACTGATGAACCAATATTTTGGGGAACGGTAACTGAAAGAAAAACTATATGCCTCCTGTGGCGTGGATGGAATGCGATAGTTATTTGAATAAACAGTTTCTTTATTTAAAATGAATGCAGTATTATCAACAGAAGTAACAGCTTTTTGCCGGCTGTTATAGTAATATCTTCCTATTGCTGCAGCGCCGGATAAATTAATGTTTCGCGCCACATTTACATCAAAACCCAATTCACAGCCAAAATAAAGTTTATTGATATTGCTGATCGCATAATTGACAAAGGCCTGATATTCGTCATGATAAAATGTAAGCACATTAAAGCCATGTTTCATCTGGGTGTAATAACCAACAAGGTGAATTTTTATTTTAGGTGCATTTAAAATATATCCACCTTCTAACGCCTGCGTATTTTCGCTGATCAGACTATCCTGCAAAATATCCCTCGTCCTTGGCGAAATATATGCATCATCATAATAAGGAGGGTTGGTTAAAACTGCGCCACTGATATACAAATAATTCCTGCCGTTTATTTTATATGTAATACCGCCTTTTACTGCATAATTATAAAAGAGATTGGCTGGTGATTTGCCATAAGAATTGTCAGGAAATAAACCATTTTTTAAATTGCCTTGCCTTCTGAAAATAGTTTGTGAACCTTCTGCAGCTATAAAAAGATCCAGGTGTGAAAATCTGAAAACAAACTGTGACCATACTGTTGCTTTGGTAGAAATAATATTATAGTTATAACCATATTTTTCACTCTTAGTTACGATGCGGTTAGGGTGGTTCAGGTCATTTTGATAAGCATTATTGTCATAGGGGAAATCCCGTAGTGCAAACTGATTGATATCAACCCAAAAACTACCACCCAGTAAATCAGCTACCCTTTGAAAATAATTATTGGTTGCAGCCTGGAAACTTTCTCCTGATGTTAAATCAATATGATTGTTCAACCTTGCATTGAGTAAAGTATTAAAATTAAAAATTTTACAGTTGGTTACTCTTTCACCCTGGATATAATAAGACCTGTTACCTGTCACTGTATTGCCAATAATTCCATTAGCATTTGCAATAGAAGAAATGTTGCTTCTGTTGATATCATATAAATTATCCCAGTTGATTTGCCTTGCTGCTTCATTTTCTTTTAAATTATTAAAGATCTGTTGTTGCAAATAAGTATCATTAGAATAATAGCTGGGTAAATAACGATAATAATCAGGCCGTGGGTCAGGGGCATTAAACCAGTCAAGCGATGCATAAGATTTTTCTCCAAATAAACAACTGGCTGAAGTGTTCAGAACTGTTTTATTGCTGATGTGCAACTCGTGAGATAAAATGATAAAGGGCTGACAGCTTTTGCTGATGTTGGCATTTCTTATTTTTCCATACTGAAATCCCCAGGATGGATTGTAATAATGTGTTCCTGCGAGTGCAATCATTTCCTGTGTAGAAGCGCTTTGCCTGCCACTTTCTGTTGGTGCTGCAAAAGCAATCAATGATAAAATTTGCTTTTGCCTGATCTTTTTGTCTATTGCAACAAACCAACTGTAGCCATTGAAATATGTGCCTTTTACATAGCCTTCATTAGAGTACCGCCAACATAAAGATATTGTGAAAGCCCATCCATTTTTATTGACACCTGTGCTGTGTGTAAAAAATAATTTATGATCATAACTCCTGTTCGCAAATGCATAACCGATATTTGTTTGCACTCTCTGTTTACTGGCACGGATGTCAATATTTGTAGTATTGCCAATTTTGCCAAAGGCAAATGTGTTATACCTGATCCCGGAATTAATGTCACGATTGCGGAATACATCATTTAACCCTCCCCATACACTAAATGGTGTATAACCATTGTCAGGATTATTCATTGGTATTCCATTGATATATGTTCCTGAAAAATCAGCATTGTATCCCCTTATTCGGAAACGCGCTGCACTGAAATTAAAAGCGGCTGCAGTATAAAATGGGTCCCTGCCTGCAGTTAATAAGGATGAAATATTTTGGGTGCTTGCACCTGAAAGCTCATCAGCATCTAATGAGATTACTGGAGTATTATCCATAGCATTATCATTCATATCCAGTAATAATAATGAATCCGGTATGGGTATTGAATCTGAAATGTCAGTTCTCTTTTGAGCAATTAATAATAAATGAATATTGAATAAAGTGAGAAGGATTAAAGTGACTTTCATGGCTGGTTTAGGTTGTTTTACCAAATCTAAAATTTTTTTTGAAAAATCATATAATTTTTTCAAAAACATAAATGACTATTGTAAGTTTGGTGAACCTTTTTTCAACCATGAAAATGCACCTGCTGATATTAATCTTTTTTTTGCCCTTCTGCATTTCTGCTCAGAAACAACAATACAAACCTTTGATTGTTGCATTTTATAATCTGGAGAATTTTTATGATACTATCAATAACCCAAATATAAATGATGAAGATTTTCTTCCAACCGGTGCAAAAAACTATACAGGTGAAATTTATTCCGATAAAATAAATCATTTGGCAACTGTTATTTCTCAAATTGGAACAGATATTAACCCGCAAGGCATTGCATTAATCGGGGTTGCTGAAATAGAAAATGATACAGTGCTTAATGACCTGATACACCATCCTTTACTCAATAAAAGAAATTATGGTATCGTGCATTATGATTCGAGAGATGCGCGTGGCATTGATGTGGCATTATTATACAACCCGAAATATTTTAGTGTACTTGAAAGCAAAAAAATATTTGTGAATCTGCCACGAGGTACAAAAAATAGTTATTTTACAAGAGATGTGTTGTGGGTGAAAGGTGTCCTTGATGGTGATACTATTCATGTATTTGTCAATCACTGGCCCAGCCGCGTTGGAGGAGAGGAGAGAAGCGCACCCGGTCGTACAGCAGCGGCAATGGTTGATAAAAAAATGATTGATTCTATTGAAAAAAATAATATCAATGTAAAAATTATTGTGATGGGAGATTTGAACGATGATCCTATCAGCCCAAGTGTTGTGAAAGTTTTAGGTGCTAAAGGAAAAATAAAAGATGTACAACCGGGAGGGTTATTCAATCCCTGGATGGATTTATATAGAAAAGGTAACGGTACTTTAGCATATCAGGACGCTTGGGGTCTCTTTGACCAGATAATCATTAGCGCCGCCTGGCTTGATAAAAATCAACAGGGTTATTTTTATTTTCAACCGCATATTTTCAATAAAGAATTCATGATTGAAAATGTAGGGAAATATAAAGGTTATCCTATGCGTACATGGGATGGCAATGTGTACAGGGGTGGATATAGTGACCATTTTCCTACTTATATTATTTTATTAAAAAGCATTCAATCCAAATGATTGCAAAAAATATTTTTGAGAAATGTGTTGCCGCTTGACTATTGTAATACTATATATGCCGAATAGAAAAGCCGTTCCTTCTGGAACGGCTTTTCTAAATAATATTATAAATTCTTAATCATCATTGTCACCTTTCAATCTCCCTTCGAGTTCTTCTATTGGCATTGAAATCATCCTGCCGATAGGTTTACCATCTCGATAAGTAATTAGTTTTATTTGTGTGGCATAATGAGGTACGGTTAATGGCCCTGTATAAACCGGATAGAATTTATCAGGATAACTATTGTCGAAGCTATAATGGATTTGTAACCCATTCACTTCGTTTTTCAATGTAATTACAACAGCACTGTCTGCATTGTAGGAAGGAATAAAATCAGGGTCATACATACTGGGGGCATATTTGACTTGTTCAACATTGAATCTTTTAAACTGTGCTTCAACCCTGGTCACAAAATTATCCCAGTTCTTCACTGAAGCAGGCGACCATGCATTTTCTGCAATGGCAAATGCACGAGGCCAGGTCATATATTCAGCCTGTCTGAAATTAAACACCTGTTCAGTCCATAAATTTCCCTGTGTACCAAGAATATATTTCTGTTGATCTGGGGTTAAAGATGCCGGCATTGGATTGTAACTATAAACCTTATTCAATCTCAATGAAGCATACACATGCGGCTCCATTATCCTGTCACTTTGCATATAATCAAGATAGCAATATTGAGTAGGCGTCATCACTACATCATGGCCTAATCTTGCTGCTATAGTGCCACCATCTACATTCTCAGTAGTACCTGCTGCAGTTACACCATCCTGTGGCCCACGCCAGCTCATCACAGCAGCGTTTGGTCCAATGCCACCTTCGAGTATTTCATCCCATCCCATGAATTTTTTACCTTTTGATTCAACAATTTTTTCAACCCGTTTTTCAAAATAACTCTGTACTTCTTCATACGTTTTCAGGTTTTCTTTTTTCATTAATTCAGATACTGCTGCACTGCTCTTCCAGAAAGTTTTGAAAGTTTCATCACCACCCATGTGTATATATTCGAATGGGAATAATTGTGCTACTTCAGTAACTACTTTATCAAGAAATTCATAAACATTTTCGTTTGCCGGGCAAAGATTATCGTCATACAATGCAGTATGAGTGCTCCAGTCTTTTATGGGTTCACCTGATGCCACACCAATATTTCCAGCACCATCTGAACATGATAATTCGGGAAAAGCTGTAATTGCAGCGAGGCTGTGGCCAGGCACATCAATCTCAGGCATAATATTTACAAATCTTTCTTTGGCATATTGAACAAGTTCTTTAATATCTTCCTGTGTATAAAATCCACCATAGTTGCGGGATGCGGAAGGAGAGGGCACAGGGAAGGTGCCAAACTGGCCAACACCATAAACATTCCATGCGCCAACCTGTGTAAGTTTAGGTAATGATTTTATTTCAATGCGCCATCCTTCATCATCTGTTAGATGGAGATGTAATAAATTGAATTTGTATTTAGCCATCTGGTCAATGTATGCTTCCACTTCCTGTTTTGTAAAAAAATGACGGGATACATCAAACATTAGTCCCCTCCATCCAAAACGTGGATAATCTGTGATCTCTACACATGGCGCTTTCCAATCAACACCTTTTACCAAACTTTTACTTTCAATTTCAGGGGGAAAAAGTTGCATCAATGTTTGTACACCATAAAATATTCCGGCTGGCTTATTGGCCTTTATTGTAATATTCTTTGGTGTTACAGATAAAGTGTACCCTTCATTACCTATAATATTATTCTCGGTTTTATTGATTTCAAATTTGATAATAGCATTGGATGAATTGGTTGAAACAAATGTTTTATACCCTGTAGAAAGAGATATTTGTTTCTGCAGGTCATTAATAGTTTGTTTCAGGTCTGCTGTGCCTGTTGTTTGAATAGTAATGTTGGATGGCAGTGTAAAGAATCCCTGTTTTTGTTCCAACTGCGCAGGTTGAGGAATAATTGCAACCGTTGATGTTGTCTGCGATAATGAAACACTCCAAATAAAAATTGTACAAAGAAATATTGCTGTCTTGCTCATATTGATGAAGAATTATTGATGAGCCTTAAAAATAATTAAAGATGTGTAACAGAATGAAAAATCAAAAAAATTATCTGCTGTCAGCTAAATCTTTTATTTGAATGGCAGGATAAGGAAAAGGTTGTTTGTTGATGTTGAGTTTATACCTTAAAACAATCCTGTTATTATAAATCACCTGCAGCCATTGTGCAGCAATATTGGTAACAATATAATTTGCAGTTATGTTGTTCCTGTTAATCACAAAACTTTTGTTTGCTTTGGCTGTTGAATCTGCCTTAGCAATTATAACAGAATCGTCAGAAATAACATCTGTTAAACTCAACAATTTCCCTGGCTCATTTGTATATAAACTGACTTTTATGGTATCACCGATCGTTGCATTAATAATTCCTTTAGCTGGTGAGTAAGAGGTGATTTGATAATTGAAAAATGGAAGTTTAAATGGCGAATGTTTGAATTCAGGTATCAACACGGGATCTTCCAGCAAAGTCCACTTAATATCATCAGGATAGTGGTCGCGAAAAAAATATTTCGGGGGAGTTAAAAAATAATTTTCATTAAAATCATGGATGAACCTGCTGCCATCAAAATTCAGATAGCCGCTTGCCCAGGTTGCATCTAATAAATACCAGTTGCTGTCAATCATTACAGCATTCCATTTATGGTTACACCTGAATTGTTTACTGCCTGAACCAGTGCGTGCATAGCCTGTAATAACAACACTTTTAATGCCTGAATAGTCACATAATGTTTTAAACAAACGTGCATATCCATCGCACAAAGCATATCTTCTTTTCAATACAAGAATTGCAACTCTTTCATCCAAAGGTTTCAATACTGAATCATCATCTTTGGCAGATTCACCATCATAATTTTTATTTGCTATAAACCTGGGTTGGCAACGGATAGTGTTGTATTCAATATGACTTGTTATCCAGTAAAAAATTGAACGCACTTTTTCAAGGTCTGTTGTGTAAGAAGCGGTCAGTAGTTGTGCTAATGTATCTGGCGAATTGGCATCAATATCTTCTGCCATTGCATCTATTGAAGAGAAGTTATAGTTCCTGATTTGCGCAGGCAGCGTTCCGGAAAGAAGAAGGAAAATATATACGAGCATCCACTTCATACCACACAAGATTCTTGCATTAAAGTTATAACAAGTATTGATTTTTATTTTAAAAAAAATGGATAATGTATCATTTGTTTTTCACCTGGAAATCAATAGCGTCCTAAACGTTTTAAAAAAAATAGAGAAAGTTGTCTGTATCTCAAATAGCTTTGAGTTGCACAACAAAACCAACTTTCTCTATGTCAAAAATAGCTTTATTCGCCCAAATCAT